>NZ_CP150214.1:963430-1599360 GCF_037969835.1 Oceanobacillus sp. FSL W7-1281
GTTACAAGCCGTATTCGTGTCGGCTCAGGCGGTATTTTGCTGCCGCAGTACAGTGCGTATAAAGTCGCTGAGATTGGCAAAACATTAGCGGCGTTTTTTCCTGACCGAATTGATCTTGGCGTTGGAAATTCACCGGGAGGTTCTCCGGAGACCAGGGCTGCGCTGACAGATAATCAAAATCGGAGTTTAGCTGAATTTCCGAGACAGGCTGCTGATTTACAGGGGTTTTTGCATAATTCCTTGCCGCGGGATCATGATTTTCGTTTAGTAAAGGCCACTCCGCGTGTGGATCAGGTACCGCCGCTTTGGATACTCGGGTTATCCGAGCGAAGTGCAAACTATGCAGCAGAACTGGGAACAGGATTTATTTTTGGCCATTTTATCAATCCGGAAAAAGGTGTGAAGGCACTCCAAACGTATCGGGAAAATTTTACACCGTCTGTCGATATGGAAAAGCCGCAGTCTATCGTATGTATTTTTATTGTCTGTGCAGAAACAGAAGAAGAAGCGGAGGAGCATGCGCTGACACAGGATAAATGGTTATTAAATGTCAGTAAGGGACTAGGAACAAAAGTAACGTCTAGCGAGGCTGTTCACCGTGATATGGATAAACTGAGTGCAGAAGATAGAGAGATAATCCAAAAGAACAGGGAAAGATGTATTATCGGTACACCGGAAACAGTGAAACAACAGTTATTGGAACTGCAGGAGAAATACCAGACGGACGAGTTTATGGTCATTAATAATACATTTGATTTTGAAGCAAAGAAAAAATCCTATCGTCTGTTGGCAGAAGCAATGCTTTAAACTAGTAATGAAATAATAGGAAGTGGAACAAGGATTTGTTATGTCTGTGATTTAATTGAAAATCCTGCTAGTTTACAGTTGATAGGAATTTGATTATAGTAAGAAAGAAAATAATCTTTTCAGAATGGTTAGGAGCTTTTATATGAAAAGAAATGAATGGACGGATAAACGTTACAAGACTGCCAATCGGGAAGCTTGGACCGGTGTAGCTCTTGTTATTTTTAATTTTATCTGGTGGTTTGGGTTTGCTTATGGTCTTGGAAGCAAATCTCCGGAATCCTATCAGTACATATTTGGTTTCCCGGCATGGTTTTTCTTCAGCTGCATTCTTGGTTTTGTCGTAATGATGCTGTTAACGATATTTGTTGTTAAATTCTTTTTTAAAGATATGTCATTAGAAGCCGAAGAGGAATAAACAAAGAATGTCTTATTTTGATATCAGAGGAGTTTAACCATGAACTGGGAAGCTGTTTTACCACTATTTATATTTATTGCGATTATTTTTATGATAGGAATTTGGGCTGGCAAATTTGTCAGCCGCTCCGACTCCTTTTTACAGGAATATTTTCTAGGCGGAAGAAGTCTTGGCGGCTTTGTTTTAGCGATGACGCTTGTCACGACCTATGGAAGTGCGAGCAGTTTCCTGAGCGGGCCGGGAACAGCCTATAATGAAGGGCTTGGCTGGGTGCTGTTATCCATGACACAGCTTGCAACGGGCTACTTTGTCTTGATGGTGCTCGGCAAGCGTTTTGCGATTGTCACAAGAAAGTATAAGGCTGTTACGATTGTTGATTTTTTGAAGGAAAGATATCAGTCCAAATGGGTTGTGATTCTGTCCGCAGCCAGTATTTTGATTTTCCTGTTTTCGGCGATGTCGGCACAATGGATTGGCGGGGCGCGTCTGGTTCAATCCTTAACAGGCATTCCATATTTTACGGCGTTATGTATTTTTTCACTAGCTGTTTTAGTATATGTTGTCGTTGGCGGCTTTCGCGCAGTAGCGATTACGGATGGCATACAAGGTATTATTATGTTTATAGGTACGCTTATTTTACTTATAGCCGTAATTATAGCAGGAGGCGGTGTATCTCAGATTATGCATGATCTGGCTGCAGAGAATCCGAATTTGATTACACCATTCGGCGCAGATGGAAGTTTAACCCCTGCTTATGTTTCCTCGTTCTGGGTATTGGTCGGTGTCGGGGTTGTTGCCTTGCCTCAGATTGCGGTTCGTGCGATGTCTTATAAAAATACAAAGGCGCTGCATCGAGGCATTATTATCAGTACCTTCGTAGTCGGTTTTATTATGCTGAATATGCATTTAATTGGAGTGTTTGGAAGGACTGTACTTCCCGGTATCGAAATAGGTGATACCGTGATGCCGGAATTAGCACAAGCCGTTTTACCGGGCTGGGTTGCCGGGATTGTTTTAGCAGCTCCGATGGCGGCGATTATGACGACGGTGAACTCGCTGCTGTTAATGGTGAGCTCGACGATTGTGAAGGATGTTTATCTAAATTATATCCGTCCAGATGCGGATGATAAGACGATTCGCAAATGGAGTATGGGTGCTACCGCATTAATAGGAATCATTGTTGTTTTGATGTCGCTGCAGCCGCCTGATTTGATTATCTGGCTGAATTTATTCTCCATGGGAGGTTTGGAGGCTGCTTTTATCTGGCCGATTATCCTCGGACTTTATTGGAGAAGGGGAACGAAGCATGGAGCGATTGCTTCGATGCTCACCGGAGTCTTCAGTTATATTATTTTTGAAACATTTTATCCGCAGCCGTTCGGGATGCATTCTGTGGTGACATCTATGCTGCTGGCTTTGATTGCATATGTTTCAGGAAGTCTATCGTATAAAAAAGAAGCTATATCAAGCTGAAATCGTATATCTGCAGACAGGGTTTGGTTTATACTAGAAGAGAAGACGCTTCTCCCTGTTTTTAGCTGGAGAAGTGTATCAGACAGTGTCGGAGGTGGGTTATTGTGAAAAAACAGCGGCATGATGCACTGAAGCCATTATCACATCACCATCATCATGCATTAGTACAAGCAATGGAATTAAAGCAGGCCGGTACAGAAAAGACCGATAAAACCTTAGGCGAATCCATTAGAGGTCTTATTGACTATTGGGAAAAGGACGCGGTTCTTCATTTCCGGGATGAGGAAGAGGTTCTGCTGCCGCTTTATGAGGTCTATGCTGAAAAACCGGAAATCGAATTGGTGAAAGAAATGCTTTATCAGCACATGCAAATCCGCAGTTTCGTTTATGCGATACGTGAAAACAGAGAGGACCCATATGAAAAAATGAATCAGCTTGGGGATCTGATAGAGAAAAATGTCCGGTTTGAGGAGAGAGAAATCTTTCCGATTATTGAAGATGTTGTTCCAGATAAATACCTGCATCAAGTGTATGGGAAGTTTCATCGTGATTCCTACAGCGGTTTTTAAATAAGAGAGGGAATGCTGATGGAAGGGAGCTTATCCTGCCATCAGCATTTTTCTATTTAGAGAGTTTGATTTTTATAACATAGGGAAGGAATCACATGTTTTCATCTAAAACATAAAGTAATCATAAAACAATTCCATAAATAAACGGAACTGGGAGGATGTTTAATAAATCGATTGAAAGTGAATATAGTAATAAAGTCACTATAAGGAGAGACGATTTGATGGATTATTTAAATATAGACCATTTAAAAAGAATTGCAACATGGGGGAAAATTGTTGGAGCGGCATCCATTATCATGGGGGCAATTTCGATTGTTTTAACTTTAACGGTCGATCCGAGCATGATTCTTTCTGGCATTATTTCTATTATAACTGGCTATCTCTTTTATCAAACAGGAGTAGAGGCTTCTAATATTATAGCTTCAGACGATTTTACAGCAGGCAATGTGAATGAGTTATTAAATAAGTATGGAAAATTATTGCTGATTATGGGGATTTTAACGATTATCTCGTTAGTCGTGCTTATTCCATTAATTATTGTATTAATCTCTCTCTAATTTAAAAATAAGATATTTGTTGAAAAAGCTGATGGAAGAATAACGATTATCTTCCATCAGCTTTTTTTTTACACTTTAAGAAAGAATCCAAGGAATGAAGTAATAGTGCAGCGATTTTCTTTAGATGTTCTTAGCTAAGTCGATAAAATAGTCGAGACTACCCGGATTGATCAGAGAGCCTCGATTAATAACAGCTTCTGCATCCTGACCCATCAAGATTTTCTTAACGGGAATTTCGACTTTCTTTCCATTTAAGGTTTTCGGAAGTTCTTTTACTTCATAAATATGGGTCGGAACATGCCTTGGTGAGCAATGTGTCCGCAGCTGCTGATTAATTTCCTGTTTAATGGTCTCGCTTAATGCTTCGCCGTCCTTCATTACGATAAATAAGGGGGTAATCGAATCGCCGTTTCCTTTTGGTAAATCAACCATTAAACTGTCTTCAACAGCGGTAACATAATCCGTGACTCGATATATTTCACTCGTTCCAATTCGGATGCCGCCCCGATTGATTGTTGCGTCTGATCTGCCGTAAATGATAGCTGTATTTCGATCTGTCAGTTTGATATAGTCTCCATGGCACCAGACGCCGGGGAAGGTATCGAAATAGCTGTGGTACATCCGCAGCCCGGAGTCATCGTTCCAGAAATAAATCGGCATGCTTGGAAATGGAGCGGTTAAGACAAGCTCGCCAATCTCATTTGTAATCGAATTTCCGTCTTCATCAAAGCTTTCAATTTTCGCTCCGAGTCCTGCACACTGAATTTCCCCGGCATAAACAGGCTGGATGGGGCAGCCGAGTAAAAATGCGGTGCAAACATCCGTGCCACCGCTTGCCGAAGCAACCCAGATATCATTTTTGACATGTGTATAGCACCATCGAAATCCTTCTGGAGAAAGCGGTGAGCCTGTTGAACTGATATTTCTTAAAGAAGATAGATCAAATTCGCTTTTCGGCGATACATTCTCGTTCATACAAGCTGTGATAAAGCTGGCGCTTGTGCCAAATACATTCATTTTTGTCCGCTCGGCAAGCCGCCACAAAACCTGTTTATCCGGATAAGCAGGGCTGCCGTCATACAGGATAATGGTTGAGCCTGTTAATAATCCGCCGACAAGGAAATTCCACATCATCCAGCCGGTTGTAGTAAACCAGAAGAAACGGGAGCCGGGGCTTAAGTCCAAGTGCAGGTGGAGCGCCTTCAAATGCTCCATTAAAATACCGCCTTGACTGTGCACGATTGGCTTCGGTTTGCCGGTTGTTCCAGAGGAATAGAGTATCCAGAGCGGATCGTTAAAGGCAACAGGTGTATACGACATTTCCAACTTTCCGTGATGCGCTGTTGCATCCTCCCAGGAAATCGGCTGTATACAGTGACCGAAATCTGTCTGCTTGTTTAGATAAGGAATGGTTATCGTTGTTTTTAAAGAAGGAAGCGCAGACTGCAGCTCTTTGACCACATCTAATCTATTAAATTTCTTGCCGTTATACGTATAGCCATCAACTGTAATCATCGCTTTTGGCTCGATTTGCTGGAAACGCTCCATCACACTCTGGGTTCCAAAGTCCGGAGAAGCGCTGGACCAGATAGCTCCTAAGCTTGCCGTTGCAAGGAAAGCAACAACCGTTTCATAGATATTTGGTGCATAGCAGGCTACCCTGTCTCCCTTTTCAATTCCTTGTTTTTCCAATGTTTTTTGAAGCGCAGCCGTATCCTGGTATAGTTTTTCCCAAGAAATTTCCTGAAGCTCCCGATTTTCCGATGTATGAATAATAGCAGGGCTTATTAATGATTTATTCCGGAATACATGCTCTGTGTAATTGAGGCTTGCTTCGGGAAACCATTTTGTTCCGATGATTTGATTGCCGGAACGCACCGTTTGATAAGGCTGGTGCGACTGGATATTGAAATATTCCCAAATAGATTCCCAGAATGTATCGAGATCCTCCACAGACCATTTCCATAAATTATGGTAATCTTTAGTCTGGATATGTTTATATTCTTGTAACCAAGTACGGTAAGAAGTGATGTTTGCCTGTTCCACTTGTGTTTTACTTGGTTCAAAAAGCAGCGTGCCTTCTTTTGTATCCATTCGTCATGTCCCCCTTCAAGTACTCCGATACTACTATTATAAGAAAACGCTTTCCATACGTAAAGGAATTGAAATGGAAAATATATGTTTTTTACAGTAAAGAGAAGGATATAAAGATGTTGTTTTCTCAGCTTTTTAGAAATATAAAACAATCCGTAGGGAAGCGTGTATCCTATATGAAAAAAGAATGTATATTAATGATATGTATCGTTTGTTTCATTTAGATATAAAAAAACTAATCCAGAGCATGGCTCTGAATTAGTTTATATTTATCTGTAAAAATATCCTATTTTGATTTTGCTGCCTGGGTCATTTGATGCCAAACAGAGCCTTTTGCTTTTTCACCGCCTTGAATACGCTCTAAAGCTAATTGTATTTGCATGCGTACTTCAAACTCTGGTTCCTCAGCAGATGCTTCTTCAAGGGCAGGAATAGCAGATTCATCCCCCGCCTCATATAAATACATTGCTCCGCGCCAACGAACGATCCGGCTTTTGTCCTTTAATGTTTCAATCATGTTTGGAATTGCCTCTGTAAAGCCCAGGTCAGAAATACAATCGCCGGCAGTTCGACGGACATTCACGGCTTTATCAGCCAATGCTTCATATAGCAATGGCAAAGCAGCTTTATCCTCCAGCATGCCTAAATAAGCAGTAGCCAAACGGCGAATTGATGCTTTTTCATCGTGAACGGCTTTTTCTAAAAGGGCAAGATCGTCCAAGGTTGGATCCAGACGATCCAATGCTGCATAGCGTTCCCGCCAATCTGGGTTATCCAGTTTTTCAATCGGAACATGCTGATAGTAGTTTGTGGCGTTGCTTGTATTTCCATCTGTTTGTAAAGCTAATTTCACAAGGGTATCCAGTCTTTCCTGGTTATAGCTTGCCTTTAACTCTTCTACAACATCCTGACCGATTTCATCCATATTGCCGTAGCGAGGATGCTGTTCTTCCCATTTTCGATCCATGATGACATTTTCAGAAGCGGGAGAAGCTTCCATCATGGCCTTGGAAAAACGCTCTGGCAGACCGTAGCGTTCCTCTTTATCTCCTTCTTCCAGCTTTACCTGCATTGGAATTCCTAGAAATGTCTGAATGAAAACATGAACTTCGCCAAATGTTTCCGAAGGTGCTTCTGCATCAGCAGATAATTCATCGGTCTGGTTAAAAGCTTCGTCTGTTCCCAATACATTCCGAACCTGTGGCAAGAGCTCCTCCCAAGGTGTCTTCGGATTTCGGGCCAAAGCAATAAAATCGACGACACGATAGATGTTTTTGACCCCTTCCAAAGCGAAAAGCTTCTGTACATACTCCGGAGCTTGAGCTAAATCGTCCTTGTTACTGTAATTATACGTTTCGTCAGGAGGAAGTGTCTCGTTCACATTGATTTTCATAGAATGCGGACTCGGTGTCGGTTCTATAGAAACAATTTTCATTTGTATACTCCCTTAACGCTGATATTCTTCCATCACTTTAATCAGTTCACGAAGATAATCCGGTAAATCAGGCGGCCTTCTGCTTGAAACAAGGTGTCCGTCCGAAACAGCCGGTTCATCAACCCATGTCGCTCCGGCATTGGTCATATCATCCTTGATTCCAGGTGTACTGGTAACGGTTTTTCCCTCTAAAATATTGGCAGAAATTAATACCCAGCCGGCATGACAAATTTGGCCAATAGGCTTTTTCTGTTCATTCATATGCTGTACGAAGCTGATAACCTCCGGGAAACGGCGCAATTTATCTGGAGCCCACCCGCCGGGTACCAGAATGGCATCATAGTCTTCTGGATTCACTTCGGAAAAGGCATAATCTGATTCAGCAGGAACGCCGTATTTTCCAATATATTTTTGATTGGCAGCTTGTCCGACTAAATCTACCTGAGCACCTTCTTCACGCAGACGGTGAACGGGATACCATAGTTCCAGGTCTTCAAAGTCATGATCGACAAGTGCGATAACTTTTTGGTTTTGTAAACGCAAAATAATCCCTCCATTCTTTATAGAAATAGTTTAACAGACTGGCGTAAAAATAACGATTCCGACGACTTTTAACGGAGCTGGAGCCAAGAAAAAGCCATCACCTCGGTTTAACAAGGTAATGGCTTTGAAATACGTATTATTTTAAAGCATCCTGTACAGAAACATAATCATAATTTAAATCATTGGCAACCGCTTCATTTGTTACATGCCCATTCATCACATTCACACCGCTGGCGATTGGAGCGCTATTTTGAATCGCATGCTCGACGCCTTGTTTCGCAATATTGACTGCATATGGCACGGTTACATTCGTCAAACCGACTGTTGCCGTCCGAGGTACAGCACCAGGGATATTGGCAACCGCGTAATGAAGGACATCATGCTTAACATAAATTGGGTCTTGATGTGTAGTAGGATGGTCAACGGTTTCAAAATTACCGCCCTGGTCAATTGCCACGTCTACAATGACGCTGCCCGGCTGCATCGCTTGAATCATTTCTTCTGACACAAGCTTTGGCGCTTTTCTGCCTGGAATCAATACCGATCCGATAACGAGATCCGAATCTGTGACAGCTTCTTCAATATTTAACGGGTTTGACATTAATGTTTGAATGCTCGAACCAAAAATTTCTTCTAATTCGCGAAGACGCTGCGGATTTAAATCAATAATCGTAACTTCCGCTCCAAGACCGATCGCTACGCGCGCGGCATTCGTGCCGACAACGCCACCGCCTATAACCGTTACTTTTCCGCGTTTGACCCCGGGAATACCGCCAAGTAAAATGCCTTTGCCGCCTTCTGATTTCTCTAAATATTGGGCACCAATCTGCGTAGCCATACGTCCGGCGACTTCACTCATCGGCGTCAGAAGCGGGAGAGCGTTACCTACAACAATTGTTTCATAGGCGATTGCTGTAACTTCTTTCGCGACAAGCTCTTCTGTTAATCTTGCATCAGCAGCTAAATGAAGATAGGTGAATAATACTAATCCCTTCCGGAAATAATGGTACTCTGATTCCAGCGGTTCTTTTACCTTCATTATCATATCAGATCGTTCCCATACGTCTGAGGCCTCTGCGATAATCTCTGCTCCGGCCTGCTTGTATTCTTCGTCCGTAAAGCCGCTTCCCAAACCGGCTTCTTTTTCAATTAAAATCGTTTGCCCCGATTGAACAAGGTTCACTACGCCGGCTGGTGTCATGGCAACACGGTTTTCATTGTTTTTTATCTCTCTAGGTACCCCAATAATCATGTTATTCGCCCCTTTGTTTATCAATTTATACTTATAATGTTAACGCTTTCTTTGTGAGAATTCATTATGAAAATAAATGAATTGAGTCCAAAACGTTTGTGTATTTACACAAATGCTATGATTTTTCCAGCTTGTCAGCTAATAACTCTAAATAAACCGCTACTTTCTGATGCGGATTTTTTAAATCAAGATTGCTAATTTCATGAATACGTTTTAAACGATAATTCATGGTATTTGGATGGATAAACAAAGCTTTTGCTGTACGATGTACATTGGAGTCATGCTCCAAAAATTTTTCTAAGGTGTACAATAAATTACTTTGCTGGCGCTGATCATATTGCTGCAGACGTTGAATGTATTTATTTGAATGACGCCGCTTATGACGATGTTCTTTTAATACGTCTACCCACTGAAAAACGCCTAGGTCTTCATAAAGAAAACAAGAAGACAGTTCATCAGGAAACTGCTTTTGCAGGGAATTTGTCTGAAGTGCTTCCTCGTAAGCCCGCGTCATATCTTTTGCAGAACCGTAAATTTGGCTACCTGCACCGTGCATGGAGGTCAGTTGCAGCTGTGTGCTTATTTTTTCCTGAAACTGCTCAATAAACTGATAAATTTTATCTGATGTATCATCCGCCTTCCATAATCGTACCAATAAGATAAAATCTTGATCATCAAATAAACGGAAAATTGTATTCACCTGCATGACAGTTTCTGAAAGGTAGGAAGCGTGCTTTTCAATCTGCGGCGTGATAGCATCTTCAAAATGAAAAACAATGATAGCAAGGCCATCCTGCAGCTTTATATTAAATTGTTTTTCATAGGATTGAATTGTGCTGGCGCTGACAAAATCTGCTGTTAACAGCTGCCAGAAAAAGTCTTTATAAGCTTGTTCTGTATTTCTTCGGCCAGGCAGCTTCTGCAGGATAAACTTTTTCACCTGACGGGTTGCTTCATTTAGAATTTCCAAATCATCCTTACTATATTCATTTTCACCTGTATGTGCCCAAATAAAACCTAAAATTTCGTTTTTCTTCCAGATGGATATAGCAATCCGGTTTCCAAGTCCAATTTCTTTGATTTCGGGAATAATGACTGGCTGGTCACTATCAATCAGCTTGGGCATTGCTCCGTTTTTCCATAAACCGTTAATAACTTTATCAGGGACTTTCCGATTCATGATGGTGCCGATTCGTGCTTCATCAATATTTTCGGTGTGTTTACTATATGCAAGAACATAATGATTCGCATCCTCAATGGTAATAGGACATGACAATACCTCACTGATTGTATCGGCAAGCTCATCTAAAGATGAGAAAGGCTGCTGCAATGTTGCTATTTTATTTTTTGCGATATGAGATGAGTTCATAAAGTACACCCCTTTATAAAGATATGATCTGAATAAAAAATGCATTATTTTGAATAAATTTAATAATTGGTATACTTGCTTTTTATTAGTAGGATAGACTATCATTTTCCATAAGTAATCTTTTTTTATATACTGGTTATAAGTATATACATACTTTCATTTTAGTATATACAAAAAAAGATTTCATCTGATACTTATAAGATAAAAAGAACAGAGGGGGAAGCACATGAAAAAACTAATGAAAATCTTGGTAATTGCAAGCGCATTCATAGGGGTGATTGTAGGCGCCGGGTTTGCATCTGGACAGGAAGTGCTGCAGTATTTTACAAGCTTTGGTACACTGGGAATTCTGGCTGCATTTGTTTCTACAGTATTTTTTGCATATGTTGGAATGATGCTGGTCTGGTTAGGGAGCAAGGCACAGACAACTTCTTATAATGATGTTATCTATAAAATCAGCCATTTTAAAATCATTGAAAAAATCACTCGTATTAACTTGATTGGGTTAATAGTAGATGCTGTATTAGTATTTACGCTATTCGGTGTAGGGGTGGTAATGATTGCCGGAGCAGGAGCGAACCTAAATCAGCAATTTGGACTGCCTCATGTTGCAGGTGCGATTTTAATGACAGTATTGGTACTGCTGACAGGTATGCTGAAAGTAGATAAAGTGGTGGCTGTAATCAGCAGTATTACGCCGTTTTTGATCTTATTTGTTATTATCATCTCTATCTACAGCTTTTTTACAATGGATGGATCTTTAGCTGAATTAAATAGTACGGCAAAGAGCCACGGACCGAATTTCCCAAATTGGTTTGTTGCAGGTTTAAACTATGCTACCTTTAACACTTCTGTTGGCGCAGCAATGTCCATTGTTATGGGGGGAGCGGAGAAAGATAGAAAAACAGCTGCCATTGGCGGATTAGTAGGCGGACTGGGACTGGGTGTATTAATTCTTCTTAGTTATTTCGCGATTTTTGCTAAAATTGAAGAGGTTGGTAATTTTGAGATGCCAATGCTGGGAATTGTAAATAATATTTCACCAGTGTTAGGTATTATCATGGCACTTGTACTTTTTGGAATGATTTTTAACACAGCAATTAGTATGTTCTTTGCGTTTGTTACCAGGTTTGCAAAAGTAGAAACGAAAAAATTTAATATACTATTAGCTATCACACTGGTTGCAGGATTTATACTTAGCTTTGTCGGTTTTACCGATTTAGTTTCTAAATTCTATTCGCTGATTGGCTATATGGGACTGGTACTGATTGTGGTACTGATTATTACACCGTTTAGAATGAAAAATATTGATTTTGATGATAAATGATACATCATACAGTGTGAAATAATAGGAAATGTAAGGTGAAATGTAGTGCCAGTCATAGGAATTGGGTGTAAATCATCCGATTTCCGCTGACTGGCATTTTTTAAAGAATAGGAAAGTATAAAAAAAGCTGAAGATAGCCGCTCCAACGGGTTTCATTGAGGGAGTAATCTTCAATATTGTCAGGTTAATGCGACCTCTACGACGGGTTATGGTGGGGTGAGTAATCGCAAGCCCAGAAAAACACTACGCTTTCCATGGGCCCCGAGCTCATCTCCTTTAAAGAAGACTTGCTGATTGGCAAGCCGACAGGTGCAGATAGAAGCATAGTCGCACTTATGCCCCGAGGGTAAAAAAGAAGTTCGCTTTTTTCTGCGGGGTCTTCACACTGGGATTGACTGGGATTGGGGCAGCGATTACTTGTCCCATCAAAAAGCGTCGCTAGAAGTAGCTTCTTTTCTCTGTAAGAAAGCAAATAAAACATAATTCTTCTTAGATGGGAGCGGAGGGAAGTCGACTCCTGCGGGAAAAGCAACAGCTGAAGACCCCGCAGGAAGCGGTTTTCTTCCGAGGAGGCTAAAGCGTTGCCCGCGGAAAGCGACTTCCCGCAGCGGACATCTCTTCGGCGAGAACACCGATGTTTTAAAGACTAAGCGGCGTTCTTGGCTTTTCTAACATTTACACAGTATTAAATGGGAGAAACAACGGCAGGTTAGTGGAAAAAATTTTTAAGCTTCGATACGATTCCTTTTGACGGATTGTTGTTTTTTTCTTCTTCATCTTCTTTTTCTTTGGGAGCTGGTTTTTCCTCAATATCTTTAAGGGAAATTTGGTCTATATCTACAGCATAAGGATAGGTGAGCACTAAACCGATCTCTGTATCATTCTCCTGGTTGCTTACCGTAGTATGTGGAATAGAAAAGCGGTCAGCGAGTGCTTTTTCTTCTTTTAAAAATGAATATGAAATATTTCCGTTCAATAAGATTTTTGCCTTCGGATGCTGTTTTAATTGGCGCTCTAATTCAGCGAGCCCTTTATTAGACATCACCTCTCCAATGGTTAAAACAAAGGCAACGCGTTCCCGAAAGGTGCCAAGATACATTTTCCGTTCACTTTCATTGGGCAGACGCGTTCCATACATTCCTTCTTGAAGGTAATCATCTACATTCTTTTTGCTCATTCGATTTCATCCTTTTAATCTATTTTCAATTTGCTGTGCGGTTTACATCAGCAATTTTTACATAATCATTATTCTCCATCTAATGTACCCTATTGTTGGATATCAAGCAAAGAAAATCATTCCTATTTCCTATTTTTTGAGCGGGCAGATTGGAAAGTAAAAATGAAATATCTGATAAAATCATACGGAGACGTATATTTAAATGTTAAAATAAGAGTATAGTGTGTTTCAATTATTTTGTGGAAGTGAGGGATTATTATGCAGTTGCACTCTAGAAAAACGATGAAGCTTCATCATGGGATTTCACTTATCGATGGTTTTGATTTTGGTGTAAGCGGCAGAACAGGAGCTTATGTCATTGAAGCAGATGAACTTACGATTATTGAGACGGGACCGAGTCCTTCTGTACCGTATATTAAAAAAGGATTAGAAGAATTAGGATATACTTTTGCGGACGTAAAACATATTATTGTTACACATGTTCATTTAGATCACGCTGGCGGCGCAGGACGTTTATTATCGCTTTGTCCGAATGCGCTTTTATACGTTCATCCAAAGGGGAAGAGGCATCTTATTGATCCTAAAAAGCTGGCTGCTGGAGCACGCGCGATTTACGGCGAGCGTTTTTCCGAATTATATGATCCGATTATCCCTGCTGATGAGGAAAGAGTTGTGGAGAAAACAGAGGGAGATACGCTGCAGCTTGAAAAAGGGCGCATCTTAGAATTCTGGGATACACCGGGCCATGCCAGACATCATCTGGGAATCTATGACCCTATCAGTAATGGGATGTTTACTGGGGATACAGCTGGAATTCAATATGAACAACTATTTCCGCATGGGTTGAACTTCTTTTTACCATCTACATCTCCCAATCACTTTGATCCGGAGGCAATGAGACACTCTTTACAAAGGTTCCGTGAGAAACAATTAGATTATATCTTTTTTGGACATTTTGGAGGAACAGATTTAGTAGAAGAAGCTCTCGAACAGGCAGAAGCATGGCTGGATATCTTTGTGAGAGAAGGGGAAGCTGCAGTTGCAGAAGGACAAAGCTATGATGAGATTGCCGACCGATTGTTAAAATATGTACAATCAGAGCTTCGTGAGCAGGGGATTGCTGATGACCATGAGGTTTATCAGATGATTAATGTTGATTTACAATTAAGTGCCCTTGGGATGGTAGATTATTTTCAGAAACAATAAATGGGAAGCGGATGCTTCCATATTTATATAATATTCCTTGAATGATAAAAACGAAAAGGAAGCACAAGCTGGTTCCTTTTCGTTTTTCAGGAAAGAGAGGTATGGTGAGAATGCGAAAAAAACTGCGCATCATTACTGTTTTTTTGTTTGGTCTAATCATTGGACTATTTTTAATACCGGAAATATTTCAGACGTTCGACATTTCCTTTTTCTCTTTTTTTGATTAGGCACGGATTTGATTTATCTGCTGTCTAGATTTATTTCCAGACTCACCGGGCAATGGTCGCTGCCAAGCTTATAACGGTGAACCTCCATATTTTCCAGATATTTTTCTAATGGACTGGAAACAATCACATAATCAATACGCCAGCCGATATTTCTTTCACGGATCGTTTTCATGTAAGACCACCACGTGAAAATATCATCGCGTTCAGGATAGAAGAAGCGTAAGGTATCTGTAAAGCCATTGGCCAGAATCCGTGTCATTTTATCCCGTTCCTCCTGCGTAAAACCTGAATTGCCATGGTTTGTTTTATCATTTTTCAAATCGATTTCCTGATGGGCTACGTTTAAATCCCCACAATAAATAACGGATTTTTTCGAATCAAGCTCCCGCAAATAATCAAACATTTTATCTTCCCATTCCAAACGCTCCTCCAGCCGGGTTAAATCCCGCTTTGAGTTTGGCGTATAAACATTGACGAGGTAAAAGTCAGGGTATTCTAATGTGATTATTCTTCCTTCAGGCTCTATCTCGCCTTCTTGAAACCCGTAAGAAACATGAAGCGGCTCATGCTTGGTAAAAATTGCTGTTCCTGAATAACCTTTTCTTTCCGCATAATTCCAATATTGATAATATCCTTCTAAATCCAACTCAATCTGCCCTGCCTGCAGTTTTGTTTCTTGTAAACAGAAAAAATCTGCATCTATATCATGAAAGAAATCCAAGAACCCTTTTCGAACGCAGGCCCGGATTCCATTAACGTTCCATGTAACTAACTTCATTTTAAAAAATCTTCCTTCCTATTAACATCATTCTGATAGCCATTCTACCATATTTGTCTGGAAAAGCGATTGCTTTTATATGGGGAAACCGGTTGTTTCACGATAGCTGTTGAAGCATCGAACAAAATAACATCGAGTATACCTGTATTTATTTCCTTTGCTGACATCAGGTAAATATGAAATAAATCTCTTTTTGAGAATGAGTTCAGTGTGAAATAAAGAAATACAACCCACCATACATAAAAATTTCAAATTTAATAAAGAAAAGAGTTGTCTTTCTTCTGTATTATGCATATAATACACTTACAAGATGTACTAATGTATTAATACAGTATACGCGAAAGCATGACAAGAATGAGGTGAGAAATTGGATGGATATCCGTTTTGATAAACGTGAAGCTGTGTATATTCAGGTGATCAGGTATTTCAAAGAACAGATTGCAATTGGAGAATTAAAGTCTGGACAGGAAATTCCTTCACGCAGAGAATTAGCACAGCGATTAAAAATAAACCCGAATACTGTGCAGCGAGCTTATAAGGAAATGGAGGAGGAAGGCTTGATTTATACGGATGGAAATAAACCAAGTATGATTACAAAGGAAACGGGCCGCATAAAAGAAATTCGTGAAAGTTTAATTGACGAAGCAATTGATCAATTTGTAGATCGTATCACCTCTTTGCAAATTCCAAAAGAACAGGTTTTTGACCTTGTCCAGTCAAAATTAAATGAGCTTGGCAGGGAGGATGAAGAGAAGCATGATTAAATTGACCGGTATAGAGAAAAGGTATGGCAGAAAAAAGATATTAAATGGAGTTACTTTTGAGGCAGATAAAGGCCAGATTACGTGTTTAATTGGAATCAATGGTGCGGGGAAAACGACCATTCTTCAATCGATTATGAGACTGACTCCTTACCAAAAAGGCGTGATTACCATTGATGGGGAGAAGCTGTCTCCAAAGATGATGGAGAAAATAACATATATCCCAGATACCATGACGCTTTTGCCTAAAATGCGGATTAAGGATGCTTTTCAATTTATGGATGATTTCTATCAAAATTGGAATGGGGAGCGGGCAAAAGAGATTTTAGAATTTTTTAAGCTGAAAGAGGATGAACGTATTTCCCAATTATCAAAAGGCAATACAGCGAAAGTGAATTTATTGATGGGCTTGGCGATGGATGCAGATTATATTCTAATGGATGAACCTTTTTCTGGTATTGATATCTTCAGCAGAGAACAGATTGCTGATGTGTTTTCCAGTCATCTGGTGGAGGACCGCGGTGTTATCATCACAACCCATGAAATCAGTGATATCGAACATTTAATTGATAAGGCAGTCTTACTGGCTGATGGAGCGGTGAAAAAAGAATTTATGACGGAGCAGGTAAGAGAAGAAGAGGGTAAATCTGTTATCGATGTGATGAGGGAGGTATATCAGGGATGAAGCTTTTCGGAAAGCTGGTAAACTTTGAATTCAGACGGTTTTTACCGATTTATATTATGCTGCTTGCAGCTGTGTTTTTGCTGCAGGCTGCCGGGGTGCTGTATTATGCGATTATGGTGAAATCTGAGATTACAGAGAGTGTCATGAAGCTTGGTATACCTAAAGAGCAATTTCTTCAAGATAATGGCTATGTATCGATAGGGAATATATTATCTAGTTTTCTGTTTACATTGCCTATTATCATCGCTGCAGTGACGATATTTATTTATGTTTTATTTATCTGGTATCGGGATTGGCTGGGCAAGAACACGTTTATTTATCGCCTGCTGATGCTTCCGGTGAAGCGTATTCAGTTGTTCTTTTCCAAACTGGCGGCGATTCTGATTTTCGTCTTTGGCCTGATTACTTATCAAGTAGCTATCCTCCCGGCGTTACAGGTGATATTAAAGCTGATTATTCCGGTTGATTACCGGTTGGATTTAACGATTCAAGGGATGATTAGAAGCTTTTATTATTTAAAATTCCTGCTTCCGGAGAAGTTTATTGATTTTGTGATTAATTACGGTTTTGGAACAGCTTTTGTCATTATATTATTTACCATGATTCTGATTGAACGCAGCTACCGTTTTAAAGGTGTATTTATGGCGGTCTTTTATGGGATAGGGGCTCTGATTCTGGTCTTTTCTCCATATATTTTGCAGATAATCGTAAAAGGATATTTTTATGAGACGGAGCTTTTATGGATGCAATTTGCTATAGCAATTATCCTTTCCGCAGTATCGGTTTTCTTTAGTAATCATTTGTTAAATAGAAAGATAAGGGTGTGATAGAGATGAATCATTTAAAACGCTATTCGATTATATATATTGCATTCCTTTTCATTTCGGTTATCCTTATCAGTTTTTATGTAACGGACGAAGAAACGCTTGATTTTAAATGGAAAACCGTATCTGGAGATGAAGCATTTGTGAAGGATGTTACGATACTTGGAGATGGGCAAAGCAGTCCCGGCATGGCTTCGTACTACAGTGTGGTGTCAGAACCTTTTCAGTTATCTGTGGATGAATCGAAGCGGATAGATCAATCAAGGGAATCATATTATGGCTGGTATTATTCTGATTTACAAATAGAAAAATATGTGAAAGAGTATAAAAGCTTTATGCGCGGGAAAAACCAATGGAGTGAGAATTTCGCGGAAACAGATAATCAGCTTATTTATGTAGATGGAAATGAAAACAATTGGGATATGAATGAACAGAATCAGATTGGCGTAGAAATACTTGATAAAGAAACAGAAAACGTCAGCTCATTCGAACTGACTGTCGAGGATCAGCAAATCTATGGTGTAAGCTCGATAACTGCTGATAATCATAATAAGTTATACGTCCAATTATATATGGAAGGACAGTATGATGAAATAACAGATGTGTATACGGATGAAAATGGGATTCTTGTGATAGATTTAAATAATCAAACCATAGAGGATATAAGGTTTCCACAAAGGGACATGGAGTCTAAAGAAGGAATAGAACCCTCTTTAACCTATCAGGACAGCGGTCTGATCAACGGAGAAATGCATTATCTCTATACGTATGATGAATATAAAATCGATCAGAATGGGGTTTACGTGGGGGATTCTCCGCTTAAATATGAACTGCGTTTATACAATGTAGAACAAGACAGTTTCCAATCCATTGATCTTCAGGAAGCAAACTTTTATGAGGGAGATTTTCTTAGAATTTATGATGGTGCTGTTTATGCAGGGATGCTCCAAGGGGAAAATTACACGTTAACAAAGTTTGATGAGCATTTAGAAGAACAAGAAACCGTTTTTGAAGAAAATGTGTTTGATGCGGAAATGGAAATAGGGCAAGAAGAGGTATATCCATTAACAGATGTTCATAATGGTTATTTCTATATTGTATTTCCTGCTTATTCTACACTGACAGTGGCGGATATTTCCATCAATGTATTTGATTTGGAAACAGGGGAAAATGTGTATCAGGGCATCATTCAAGCAGCGGAATCTATGAAACAATATCAGTATTTTGATTTGTATCAGATGGAATTTGAGGATAAGTAAAGATAAAAATACAGAATAGAGGGTATCTTCTATTCTGTATTTTTATTAGTTAAACAGGAGAGTCATATTTTTTAGCAAAAGACTGCGACTGCCGCCATCTTGGTTCCAATCATTATTGAATTAGATCAGCTTGTCCTTCATTTATCTAAAAAAACAGGAGCTGTATGTGGCGTACAGCTCCCTCAAGGCATGGGTTGTTGTGATGGTTTGAATCAATGACAACGTTGTCTAGATTCTAATATAGTTTATGCTATAAAGAAATGGTTGTCTCGACACTTATATCAATGCAAACATACATTTATTGCAATGGAGCAGCCAAAAAGCGCCCGATTTGATTGTTTGCTCCATCATGGAGAGAAAAAACTCCGGTAATGGTCCAGATTCACTTGATCACGTAGAAGTCCCAAAACACCTGATAAATAAAGTTTTATTTTATCGTACGGTTTCACCAATCAATTCTTTGATTTCCGTTTGCTTTCCTTCCGCAAATAAGTGGACGATTTTACTGCCGACAATGACACCGTCACAATAAGCAGCTAATGATTTTGCCTGTTCTGGATTAGAAATGCCAAATCCGGCTAAGACGGGAACGCTGCTTAAAGCGGTTAGTTTCTTCAAGTAGTCCAATGTATTTTTATCATGCTGCTGACGCTCTCCGGTTGTTCCGTTCACGGAAACAGCGTATAGAAAACCTTCTGAGTCCTGTGCAATTTTCTCCAGACGCTCATCCGGGCTGGTCATCGCAGCTAAACGGATAAAGGCAATGGATTGATTAGATAGCGCAGCTGCAATATCTTCTTCCTCTTCCATTGGAATATCTGGAATAATAATCCCATCTACTCCCGCAGTATCACAGTCTTTTGCGAATTGCTCGTAGCCATAGTTCCAAATAGGGTTAATATAGGTCATCAAAATAATTGGGATGCTCCGTGCTTCTTTTTGTTTTCTGACCTCATCGAGTACCAGCTTTAGCGTGGTTCCTTCTTGTAATGCACGCAGTCCGGCATCCTGAATCACAGGACCATCAGCTACTGGGTC
The DNA here is from genome assembly GCF_037969835.1 of Oceanobacillus sp. FSL W7-1281. Classification (GTDB taxonomy): domain Bacteria; phylum Bacillota; class Bacilli; order Bacillales; family Amphibacillaceae; genus Oceanobacillus; species Oceanobacillus oncorhynchi. Next base: position 983,227 of record NZ_CP150214.1, read on the forward strand.
AGAAAAAGGAATACCTAATTCAATTGCAGATGCGCCGCTTTCTTCCAGGAATTGAATGCGTTCATTGATTTGATTGATTCCTCCGTCACCAGCCATCATATAAGGAATAAACAGAGGCTTTCCTGTTGCTTTTAATTCATTTAATGTATTTTCTAGTTTATGCTTCCCCATCGGAATTTTCCTCCAGCTTTGCTTTGACTTGTTCTACATCTTTATCTCCGCGTCCGGACAGGCAGATAACTAACGATTGCTCCGGAGACATTTCTTTTGCAAGCTTACATGCATAGGCAACAGCATGTGCGCTCTCCAGAGCAGGAATAATTCCTTCTAATTTTGCAAGCAGCTGAAAGGCTTCCAATGCTTCCTCATCTGTAATGGAAGGGTAGGTTACCCGGCCAGTATCATGCAAGTGGCTGTGCTCCGGTCCAATACCTGGATAGTCTAATCCGGCAGAGATAGAGGCAGCTTCTTGAATTTGGCCTGCTTCATCCTGCAATAAATAAGTAAACGTGCCATGCAGCATGCCTGGAGAACCACCCGTTAGCGTAGCTGCGTGCTCATTGGTAGTAACGCCTTTTCCTGCAGCTTCAACACCATACAAAGCGACTTCCTTATCATCGACAAAAGGATAGAACATCCCCATGGCGTTGCTGCCACCGCCAACGCAAGCTACGACTGCGTCTGGAAGCTTTCCTTGTTTCTCAAGGCTTTGCTGTTTTGTTTCTGCGCCAATCACTGATTGAAAGTCCCGTACAATGCGAGGGAAAGGATGCGGGCCAACCACAGAGCCGATAATATAATGGGTGTCGTGGACATTATTCACCCAATAGCGCAATGCTTCATTCACTGCATCCTTTAAGGTTGCACTGCCTTGAGAGACTCCGACCACTTTTGCACCTAACAACTCCATACGAAAAACGTTAAGCTTCTGTCTCTTGATATCTTCCGTGCCCATAAAAACGATGCACTCTAAACCAAGCAGAGAACAGACGGTTGCTGTAGCTACGCCATGCTGTCCTGCTCCGGTTTCAGCGACGACTTTCTTTTTGCCCATCCGCAAAGTCAGAAGCGCCTGGCCAATCGTGTTATTAATTTTATGTGCACCGGTATGGTTAAGGTCTTCCCGCTTCAGATAGATTTTTGGGCCGCCTAGATGCTTGCTTAATTGTTCTGCTTCATATAGCGGCGTTGTTCTGCCAATGTATTCTGTCAGATAATTATTTAATTCCTCCTGAAAAGAAGGGTCATTTTTTGCAGTTTCATAAGCTTCTTCAAGCTCTAAAACAGCTGGCATAAGTAATTCCGGCACATATCTTCCGCCGAATTTACCGTATTTTCCTGATTTGTCTGGGAATGTATATGATTGCATGTTATCGATTCCTTTCTACAGTTGTTCGTTTTGCTTCCTGAATAAAAGCTTTTATTTTATCTGAATCTTTTCTTCCATCCGTTTCCACCCCGCTGGAAACATCCACAGCAACCGGTTTTACCTGCTGAATGGCTTCCGCGACATTTTCCGGTGTCAGCCCGCCAGCCAAAATAAGGCGTTCGGAAAACGTATTTCCTTTTAATGTAGACCAGTTAAATGTAACCCCATTTCCTCCATGTGCATGGGGCAGGGGGGGACTATCCATCAGCAGGTAAGCTGCATCATATTGCGCCGCTTGTTTGACACCTTTTTCTGTCCCAGGAAGTGATTTAATAACAGGAAAGGTAAAGCTGCTGACAGCTTCAGGAGATTCTTCTCCATGCAGCTGTACAAAATCGAGTCCTGTCGCCCGAGCGATTTTTTCTATTTCCTGCTTCTCTTTGTTGACGAAAACGCCGACACTTTTTACGTGTTCCGGCAATGCCGCGATAATGTTGGCTGCCTGGTCTACGGATACTTCCCGTTTGCTTTTGGCAAAAACAAAGCCTAAAAAATCTGCTCCAGCGTCGACAGCAGCTTCCGCTATCTCCGGAGATGTGATTCCACAGATTTTGACGAGCATATCAAGAGGCTCCTTTCGTGGAGGAGAGAGGCACCTGCAAGGCCTGCATGTCTGCTTCCACTTGATTGGAGCGCATTAATGTTTCCCCGACTAAAATCGTATTAGCCCCGGCATCTCTTGCCAGTTCTGCATCCTCTTTCGTACGCATGCCGCTTTCAGAGATAATGGTAAGCTCCCCTTTATCGATTTGCTGAACAAGCTCCGCCGTTGTTTGTAAATCGACTTCAAAGGTTTTTAAATTACGGTTATTGATTCCGATGATTTTCGGGTTGACTGTCAAGGCGTCCTTTAATTCGTCCGCATTATGCACCTCGCAGAGCACTTCCAGCCCTTGCTCTGTTGCATAGTTGTAAAGACGCTGGAATCGTTCAAGCGGCAGGGCAGCAAGAATTAACAAAATAATGGAAGCTCCTGCATTTTTCGCATCGTCAATTTGTATTTCATCAATCATAAAATCCTTACAGAGAACTGGGACCGAGACCGCTTCACTTACTGCTTTGAGATCATCTAATGAACCGTGAAAAAAGCTTTCATCGGTTAAAACAGAAATAGCAGCCGCTCCAGACTGTTCATATTGCTTGGCTTGCTCCAGTATATCGACGTCCATTTGAATTGCCCCTTTGGAAGGGGAAGCCCGTTTGATTTCAGCAATAATTGATAGATGATCAGCTGCTTGAACATTTTGATGGAGAGAGTAAATTGGATTTTTTCGCGTATGCTTTCCGGCTGCTTGTAATTTACGAGCAGCGACCTCCTGCTTTTTCTTATCAATAATTTTTTCTAAAAACGTCATTTATACCACCTCTTGTTTTGCTTCCTGGCTATAGTCAACCAATGTATCTAATTTTGCTTTGGCATTTCCAGAGAATACACTGTGTCTGGCAATTTCCATTCCATCTTTCACGGAATCTACATGCCCGATGGCGAATAAAGCAATCGCTGTATTAAATAGAACGGTATCCAAATAAGCACCGGGTTCTCCATTTAATACAGAGAGCAAAATTTCTGCATTCCGTTTTGCGTCGCCGCCTTCAATCTCTTGGTTGGTGTAGACGGAAAGACCGACCTCTTCCGGATGGATGCTGCCTGCTTTTAATTCATTGTTCTCCAGTAAAATATAGTTGTTTTCCCCCTGCAGAGAGGCTTCATCCATTCCGCCCGCTCCATGAATAACTAACGCACGCTTCCGGCCGAGTGTTTGCAGGGATTTTGCTACAATCGGCAAGGCATCATTTGAATACACGCCAACCAGCTGGGAATGCAAAGCAACCGGATTGGTTAATGGACCGACCAGGTTAAAAATGGTCGGTGTCCGAAGCTTCTGACGTACACCGGCAATCTGCTTCAATGTAGGGTGAACATGCTGGGCAAATAAAAAGGCGATTTGATTTTCCTGCAGCATATATTTCATTTGCGACTTGGTTAAATCAAGCGAAACACCAAGCTCTTCTAATACATCTGCACTTCCAGTCTGGCTGGAAATCCGGCGGTTTCCGTGCTTTGCAACTGTCACGCCGGCACCGGCTAAGACAAATGCTGCACAGGTGCTGATATTGAAGCTGTTTGATCTGTCTCCTCCTGTTCCACAGTTATCCATTGCGGGAAGCTCCAACTCAAATTGAAAAGGAGAATTGGTATGGATTACTTCTGCTAAACCGGCCAGTTCTTCTGCTGTCGGCTGCTTCATTTTTAAAGCTACTAAAATAGCGCAAAGCTCTGTATCGGAAACATCCTCCTGGAAACAGGCATTAAATAATGCCTTTGTTTCTTCAAATGATAAATCTGTGCCTTTAAGTAATTGGTTAAAATACGGTTTCATTGGGGTACTTCCTCCTTTTGCTTCGTCAATTTCTCAACAAAGTGAGAAATAATCTGCTTTCCATCCAGTGTTCCAATGGATTCCGGATGGAATTGCAATCCGTAAACAGGATATGTCTGATGGGTCACACCCATAATTTCATCATCATCTAAAGCTGTTGCTGTGATGCGCAGCTCGTATGGTACCGAGATATGCTCCGCTGCAAGAGAGTGGTATCGCATAACTTCAACCGGGTTGCTGAGTCCTTGGAACAGTCCAGCGTCATCATGGTGAATCAGTGATGTTTTTCCGTGCTTAATGGTAGAAGCCTGAATAACTCTGCCGCCGAGCGCCTCCATGATTACTTGATGGCCTAAGCAGATTCCCAGTATCGGCAGTTTTTTATAAAAAGCCTGCACAATCTGGATGCAATTTCCGGCGTCCTTTGGAGAACCCGGTCCAGGCGAGATAATAATGGCTTTTGGTTCTAATTTTTCAATGGTTTTGACAGTCACTTCATCATTGCGAATCACTTCAACATGTACACCGCATTCGGAAACATATTGGTACAGGTTATATGTGAAAGAATCATAATTATCAATTAATAGAATCAAGTTCAGGCACCTCCATAAATGATCTTCCTTTGTTAATGGTTTCCATATATTCATTGAATGGAACGGAATCATATACAAGACCGGCTCCAGATTGAAAATAAGCTTTGTAGTTCTTGATAACAATCGAGCGGATAGCCAGTGCAATATGCACATCATGTTCAAAGTTGATAAAACCGATTCCCCCGGCATAGGGACCGCGCTTTACGGTTTCCAGCTCATTAATAATCTGCATTGCCCTGATTTTCGGTGCGCCCGATACGGTTCCAGCTGGCAGACAGGAGATAAGTGCATCAATCCCTGAATAATCCGGGTGCAAGATTCCGGTTACTTCGGAAACAATGTGCATTACATGCTGGTAACGCTCAATCGTCATATAAACGGGAATCTCGATACTGCCGACTTCGCAGACACGGCCTAGATCATTTCTGCTTAAGTCGACTAACATCCGGTGTTCTGCCCGTTCTTTTTCATCGGCAAGCAGTTCTTCTGCGAGTGCCTGATCCTCCAGTTCATTCTGTCCGCGTTTTCTTGTTCCAGCAATCGGATTGGTGACAACATGGCTGCCCTTGGTTTCTATCAAGCTTTCCGGAGAAGCGCCGAGCACAGTGTAATCTTGAAAATCAATGTAAAACATGTAAGGGGAGGCGTTATATCTCCTTAATTGTTCATAAAAAGAAAGTCCGAACTCTCTTTCGTTTTCAACCTCTCTTGAAAAACGCTGGGATAAAACAACCTGAAAAATTTCCCCTTTTTGCAAATAATCCTTTGCAATCTGCACGTTCTCTTCAAATTTCTGCTGATCCATTTCCGGTATAAAGGCATATTTTTGTGGAACAGGGAGTTCGGTAGTCCTTGCTTGATCAACATGCTGTTTCAGCTGTTGAATACGCTGTTCACGATTTTCTTCCGTGCCGCTGTTTCGATCGATTGCGATAAGATGCAGTTCATTCTCTTCATGGTCAAAAATAATTGTATCTTCAAAAAGCATGAAATGGATATCCGGCATATTCCGGTCATCAAATGGTGCTGGACCGATATCTTCAAAAGCCTGAATCGTATCATAGCCAATATAACCAATTGCTCCGCCATAGAAGGGAAGGGAAAGAGATAAATCAAGCTTCGGCATCGTTTCTTGTAAGAAATGCAATGCGTGCTGATGAACAACCAGCGGTTCTACATGGGAAGCACTGATTAGCGTTGTTTCTTTTCCACGCCCAATGATTTCTTGATAAGGGTGAAGGCCGATAAAGGAATAGCGTCCTTTTTCCTCATGTGGAAAGCTGCTTTCCAACAGATATTTTTTTGCTTTCGGCAAGCTTTGGAAAACCTGAATAGGGATTAATCCATCGATAGAATACGTTTGATGCGTTACCTGTGCCGTCATGATTTCTCTCTCCTTTATAGTTGAAAATTCTGTAATTCTTATTTAAGAAATAAAAAAGTCCTCTATAAACACAGTTATGTGCTTATAGAGGACGATAGGGCCGCGGTGCCACCTCTGTTAGAAAGATTCATCTTTCCATCTTTATCAGGTACAGGAAACCTCCGATACCCTATCCGTATAACGTCGGAAATACGTTTTTTCCTACTCCATTTGCCAGCGGGCATTTTTCGGAAAAACACTCTGAAGTCCATTCAATAATTCCTGCATACTGATATTCCACCAAGTTATCAGTTCTCTGTTATGCATGAAAAATTATTTACTACTCTTCATCATCGTTTGTAATATATTGTCTCATAAAAATCAAAAAGGCCCCTCATCCATATATAAAAGGACGAGGGACCGTGGTACCACCTTTATTAGCTGACGTGCAGCTCACTCTAAAAGAAGATTACTATCTTCTGAGTTTCCATAACGAGAAACCATTCCGCCAAAGCCTACTCCGATACTGTTTCGGTTTGGAGCTCCGAAGCCCATTCATCACAAGGATACTCGCTGATTCACAGCAGCCATCAGCTCTCTTTAGAGTTCACCTGTAATTACTCTTCTTCATCAACGCCACTTCATTTAATTGATTGAAATCTATACTAAACGAAAGGACAGGAGGTTGTCAATAGATTTATAGAAAAAAATGAAATTATCTGATTTTACTCCCCTTCAAATACTTCAAATTTATCGGCCAACGGGATCCGTTCTTTCTCTTCGGGCGCTTCGTCAAAGTAACCCATATGAATAAAACCGGCAATTTTTTCATTTTCCTTCACACCGAGAATTTCTTTTACTTTTTCATCATAGATATGCGGGTTTGTTTTCCAGACAATACCTAGTTTTTCTTCCCATGCCAGCAGCCAAAAATTCTGAATCATTGCGGAAACAGCACCAAAATTCTCATCCCATTGTTTGGGGATATCGGAGGTTTCCATGATGACGACTAGAATAGCATTTGGCTCGTTCAGATAATTTTCTCGATTTTCCTGTCTTTCTTCAGGATATGTAGATGCAATTTTTTTGGCAAAGCTGGGAATGTGATCCTTGTCAACGAACAGAAAGCGCCAAGGCTGTCTCATTCCATGGGTAGGAGCCCAGATAGATTCCTCTAATAATTGCATAACTGTTTCTTTGGTCACTTTTTTATTATTATATCCTGTTTTGACAGCACGGCGTTCCCGAATTAATCTTGCAAGTTCTGTTCTACTCATGAAATAAACTCCTATACAATTTAATTGATAATAATTATCAATTAAATTGTACCGAATTTATAAAATTTTTGCAAATGAATTTTAAGCAGTGTTTTAAGTAACCGCCAGTATTTCTAAAAATAGTTACAGTTCGGCTAGAAAATTTAACTACTATTTTACCTTTTGTCCAATGAATGGGAATATTGTAAATTTTATAATATTAGATAGGTGTTTAAAATTCAGCAGATATACGTTTTGCCCATTTCTATTTTATCTCCCACTATCTTTGACCTCTATAAAACCGGCGCGAATTCTAATAACTCGACTTTCATACCTAAAAATAAGCATATATATCTTGCTATTCCAGGGGGAACGTGTTCTCCATTATCATGCTTGCATTTTGGTGAAATATCCGGCCATTTTGGAATTGGTGATGGTGCATAGCTCCGCTCCGGCCAACCACTCCGCTTTCCATGGGGACGGCTTCAGCTAACTTGAAAAGAAAACCGCTTTTCAAGTGGATCTTCAGCTCGCCCTGTTCCCATAGGAGTCTGCGTGGTTGGCCTGCGCTCTGATAGGATTCTGCAGCGAATGAAAGAAATAAGATTTTAATAAGCTAGACGAAATAGCAGCTTTCGCCTGGATAACCAATCATGACAGTATGGATATGAAATTCAGAGAATAGCTTCGATGCACAGAAAGGAATCTTGGCGGAACATTTTACCATGCAGCATGAAAAATAGGTTCTATCTGATTAAACATCTATTTGGTGAGTTGTTTTTTTACGTATAGAATATCTTACTAGCGGAGGCGGACCGTTTTGACTCCTGAGGGATCAGCACCATCTGAAGATCCACTTTTGTCAAGTGTCCTTCTTGGCAAAAGTTAGCTGAAGAGCGTGCCCCTAGGAAAGCAAAACGGTCCGCCGCAGCGGTGCTTTACACTTCGCCTTCTATATCTTTGTCAAGGGGGTTATCGAAGGAACAATCAACTCCTGTTTCTATAGAAATGACGTTACTTTTTATGTGCGAAAGTTGAGCTAATAATTAGTTTTTAGAAAAACCCCTGCTTTTGTTGAAATGGTAATTTACTGAGAGCTTGCCACATAAGAATATAATAACTTTCTATTTTAATTAATCTTTTTTGAAATATATTTTAAAGGAGGTTTGTTTCTTGAGTGATTTATTAAAGAATTTTATATCTGGTGAGGTGCTTACAGCGAATTTTGAGGAAACGAAACCAAGCTTTAATTCCCAAGAAGCATTGGATGAAGCGAATCGCTGCTTATATTGTTATGATGCGCCTTGTATTACTGCATGTCCGACAGGGATTGATATTCCGGGATTTATTAAAAAAATTGCTTCCGGGAACTTGAAGGGCTCTGCAACAACAATTATGGATTCGAATCCGGTTGGAGCTAGCTGCGCACGAGTCTGCCCGACAGAAGAATTATGTGAAGGGGCTTGTGTTCTAAATGACGCTACGAAGCCCATTCCTATTGGGGATTTGCAGCGGTTTGCGACAGATTGGGCAATTAAAAATGAAGCGGTTCTCTTTCATGCTGGCAAAAAGAATGGAAAAACAGTCGCTATCGTTGGAAGCGGTCCTGCAGGCTTATCAACAGCCCGCGAATTAGCGCGGCTGGGCTATACAGTAACTATTTTTGAAGCGAAAAGGGAAGCGGGAGGGTTAGATACATTTGGAATTGTTCCCTTTCGTTTGCCTAAGGATATCTCCTTCTGGGAAGTAGAGCAAGTGAGAAATTTAGGTGTAGAAATACGAACGAATACGGAAATTGGCAAGGATATTTTCGCAGAGGATCTTATGGACCAATATGATGCGGTGGTGCTTGCTGTTGGCATGTCCAAAGTTCCAATGCTTGGAATAGAAGGGGAAGAATTAGAGGGGAACTTCGATGCCATTGATTTAGTGGAAAAATCAAAAAATGGGGATTATCCAAAGGATTTTATCGGAAAGCGTGTTGCTGTCATCGGGGCAGGAAATACAGCGATTGATGGAGCTACGACATCAGTCAGACTTGGCGCGGATAACGTAAAGATTCTTTATCGCAGAACGGAAGCGGAAATGACTGCTTATGATTTTGAATACGAGTTTGCCAAACAGGAGGGTGTGGAATTTAGATGGCTTACCAATCCGAAACGTCTTATCGGTGATGAAAATGGTCATGTAACACAAATGGAGTGCGTACAGATGGAATTACAAGAGACTGGCAAGGATGGAAGGCCTCGGCCAGTGGAAATCGAAGGATCCGAATTCTTAATGGATATTGATATCGTAGTGAAGGCTATCGGACAAACGAGGCATCAGGAAATCATTGAAGCCTTTGGCCTGGAGCATAATGGAGGCGTTGTGAAGGTCGATCCGGAAACGTTTATAACGTCTCATCCCAAAGTATATGCTGCAGGAGATGTGATTTTTGGAAAAGGAATTGGAGAAGCAATGGTGGTGACGGCTGCCCAGCAGGGGAAGGATACAGCGTTGGCGATTCATAAGCGTTTCAAGCAATCTGTAACAGAGAGTTCATAAAAGATTAGGAGGATGAAAATGGCTGATATAAGTATTGATTTCGCTGGAATCAAATCACCTAATCCGTATTGGCTGGCATCTGCGCCCCCGACCAATACTGGATATCAAGTACAGCGTGCCTTTGAAGCTGGGTGGGGAGGGGCTGTATGGAAGACATTAGGCGAGCCCATATTAAATGTCACTTCCCGCTTTGGTGCAAGTCACTTTAACGGGCAGCGGGTCGCCGGTTTTAACAATATAGAGCTGATTTCCGATCGTCCATTGGAGGAAAACTTAAAGGAAATCTATGAAACGAAAAAGTTATATCCAGACCGGGTAATTATTGCTTCTTTAATGGTAGAACCCGAGCGGGAGAAATGGCATGAGATTGTAAAGAGAGTGCAGGATGTTGGAGTGGATGGGTTTGAATTAAATCTTGGCTGTCCTCATGGAATGTCTGAAAGAGGGATGGGTGCAGCTGTTGGTCAGCATCCGGATCTGGTAGAAAGGACTACGATGTATGCCAAAGAAGCGGCAGAGGTTCCAGTCATTACGAAGCTCACGCCAAACATTACGGACATAACAGCAACCGCAAAAGCTGCTGCTCGGGGCGGGGCAGATGCCATCAGCTTAATCAATACAATCAATAGTTTGATAGGTGTAGATTTAGATACTTGGAACACGGTTCCAAATGTGAATGGAAAAGGAGCGCATGGCGGGTATTGCGGACCGGCAGTGAAGCCGATTGCATTAAATATGGTCGGAGAATGCGCAAGAAATCCAGAAGTTAACATTCCGATATCCGGAATTGGCGGGATTTCTACGTGGCAGGATACCGTGGAATTTATGCTGATGGGAGCCGGCGGTGTGCAAGTATGTACCGCAGCGATGCATCATGGATTTCGGATTATTGAGGATTTAACAGAGGGGCTGGAAAATTATTTAGATGAAAAAGGGATAGATTCGTTAAGCGACATCATCGGAAAATCTGTGGAAAAGTACACAGACTGGAGCAATCTGGATTTAAATCATAAAGTGGTTGCCCGTATTAATAATGATGTCTGCATTAATTGTAATAAATGCCATATTGCCTGTGAGGACACGTCTCATCAGTGTATCGAAATGCTTACAGATAAAGATGGAAATGCTATTTTACGCGTAAGAGAGGAGGACTGTGTTGGATGTAATCTATGTTCTATTGTTTGTCCGGTAGATGGAGCAATCGACATGATTGATTTGACACCAACGGAACCGCCGATGTCCTGGAATGACCGCCAGGCAGCAATTCATATGCTTGAGAAACGCTAATTGCTAGAGTTTAGAAATTTTTACTGGAGGAATCGAAATGAAAAAAATTATTAAAAATGGAACGATTGTTACAGCAACAGACACGTATCAAGCGGATGTGTTGATTGAAGATGAAAAAGTGAAAGCGATTGGACAGGATTTAAGTGATGTGTATGCAGAGGTTATTGATGCAACAGGCCTTTACGTTTTTCCTGGGGGTATTGATCCGCATACCCATATGGAAATGCCATTTGGCGGTACGGTAACGAAGGATGATTATGAAAGCGGAACTATTGCTGCTGCACATGGCGGGACAACAACAATCATTGACTTTTGCTTAACGGAAAAGGGAAAAACATTAAAAAATGCTTTGGAAATATGGCATGCCAAATCAGAAGGCAGGGCAGTGATTGACTATGGATTTCATTTACAAATCGTAGAAGCAAACGAACAGATTTTACAAGAGATTCCTGCGGTTATTGAAGAGGAGGGAGTTACTTCCTTTAAAGTATTTATGGCTTATAAGAATGTTTTACAAGCAGATGATGAGACACTTTTCCAAACCTTAGTTACTGCTAAAGACCATGGCGGATTAGTAATGGTGCATGCAGAGAATGGGGATGTAATTGAACATTTAACGCAAGAAGCATTAAAAGCAGGGAACACCGATCCAATCTATCATGCGTTGACCCGCCCGCCAGAACTGGAGGGGGAAGCAACCGGCCGGGCAGCAAAACTGACTGCACTGGCTGATTCACAATTATATGTCGTGCATGTCACCTGTAAAGAAGCAGTAGAGCAAATTGCGGAAGCTAGAAGTAAGGGATTCTCTGTTTTTGGGGAAACCTGTCCGCAATATTTGGTGCTGGATCAAACCTATTTGGAAAAGCCTGATTTTGAAGGCGCAAAATATGTATGGTCCCCGCCATTACGTGATAAATCTAATCAGGAAGTGTTGTGGAATGCTTTGAAAAGCGGAGAGCTGCAAACGATAGGCTCTGACCATTGCGCATTCGACTTTGATGGACAAAAGGATTTAGGAAAAGGTGACTTTACCAAGATTCCAAATGGCGGGCCATTCGTGGAGGACCGCTTTAGTATTCTATTTTCGGAAGGTGTAAAAAAAGGGCGTATTTCCATTAATCAATTTGTAGACATGGTGTCAACGCAGACAGCGAAACTGTTTGGTTTATTTCCGCAAAAGGGAACGATTGCTCCAGGTACGGACGCAGATATCGTCTTATTCGATCCGAATGCAGAACGTACGATATCCGCCAACACGCATCATTCAGCCGTCGATTATAGCGCCTTAGAGGGGATGAAGGTAACCGGACAGCCAGTAACTGTTTTATCGCGCGGAGAATATGTCATCAAGGATAAAGAGCTGGTTGCTAAACCAGGAGCAGGCAAGTTCTTAAAACGAGCTAAATTTAATTCTTCGCAAACAAATCAGCAGGAAGTTACACCTAATAGAAGTTAGTACAAATAATCCATAGCTGCTTGCGGAACGAAAGAGGTGAAGCGGCTTTTTGGATTCATCAAAGAGGAGAGAGGCGATTGCATTGCAGGGAAAGGATAAAAGTAGTTCCTACTTAAAGTCTCCAGATTTACTTCCGGTGAAGCATGGTGAGCGAAAGATTGGGGTAATGGGATTTTTTGCGATGTGGATAGGAATGGCCATCCTGCTGGCAACTTTTGATATTGGTGCTTCAGGCATCCAGGGTATATCACTGCCATGGGTTGTTTTAGCTACGTTGATTGGGTGTATAGCGATTGGAGCATTTATTACCATTATTGGTGATATCGGTGTAGAGCATGGTATCTCCTTCCCGGTTTATATGAGGGCGCCGTTTGGGACGGTAGGTACGCATATACCTTCTTTAACGAGGGCAGTCACGGCATCGTTTTGGTTCGGGATTAACACCTATTTCGGTGCAACAGCGATTAATGCGATACTGCATACGATGTTTGCCGGGTTTGATAATTGGCTGTTATGTTACCTTGTTTTTGCGCTTGTCCAGCTTATAAATACAGCTTCCGGTATCAAATGGGTAGAACGTTTTGCAGATGTAGCTGCGCCAATTATTATTGTCATGTCTTTAATTATTTACCAAACGCTAAATGCAGACATTCAGGCACAAGGGGCAGATGTTTGGGCCTGGGTAGCAAGTCCGGTAACTGGTGGAGCTGCATTCACGGCGTTTATGGTGGTTCTTTTTGCTAACATGGGATTCTGGGCAACACTGGGCTGCGATATCCCGACCATCTCCCGCCATTTCAAAGCTCCTAAGTATGAAAGAAATTGGTTTAAACGGAATAAAACAACCTTAATCGGCAGTCTCGTCGCTCTTCCTCTTACAGAAGCATTTATGATTATGATTGGTGCCGCAGCATTTATTGTTGCCGGGACTTCGAATCCAGTTACAGCACTGCAGGATACCGCATCTGGGTGGATGCTTGCTATGTTGCTTTTCATGATTGTGTTGACACAGTGGTCCACGAATACAGCTGCAAATGTGTTACCTGCTGCTGCTGTTTTCTCTAATGTCTTAGGGCCAAAAGTTTCCCACGCAGTTGCTGTTTTTGTTGCCGGCATTGTCGGTACGGTCATTCAGCCTTGGAGTGTTTATGAAATACTCACGCAGGTTCTCTTGATTATTGGTGCCGTCTTATCCTCGGTCAGTGGTATCCTGTTTGCAGATTACTATTTACTCCGAAAACGAAGAGTGAATGTTCCTGACTTATATAAGAATAGGGGCCAATATCGTTTTAATGGCGGCGTAAACATCGTTGGCTTTATTTCTTGGGCCATTGGCGGCGCTGTGGCTTTAATCTTTATGAATTATTCGTTTATTGTCGGTTTTATAGTTGCGGCGGCAGTTTACTACGTGCTGACGAAATATTGGTACTTCCACAAATTTCCGCAAGCAGAGATTACGGATCCGGATGATGAAAAATATTTGGGGATTACCGTCGGCAGAGATTGGTCGTTAGATGAGGATGCAGAGAGGGATGAAACAGCTGCCAAATAACAGAATGATTTAAAGGGCGAGGAGGTTATTCATTGTCAAGTTATCAAGAATTTTTACAGGAAAAACAGCTCGTTGATGAGTGGATGAAAAATAATTATAAAATTACTTCCATTGTCGGAACATTGGACGGAGATATGGTCGAATTGGAAAAAGAAGGTGTGTCAGAGAAGCAGTCCATCCTGCTTGAGAATGCTGACAGCAGAAAATATATCACGACATTACTAATCAAACATCAGCTGCAAGAACAATAAATGCAGGAGGAGATACAGTGGAAAAACAAAAAATATCCATTAATGGGGAGAGGCTAAAACAAACCATTGAAGATTTTGCAGATTTCGGGAGAACGGAAAATAATGGTGTAACCCGATTGGCATTATCCGAAACGGATATAAAAGTGAGAAACCATTTTAAAATGGTTTGTGAAGAGCTGGGCTTGACTGTAAAATGGGACGATATGGGAAACATGTATGCAACGCTGGAAGGGAGAGAAAATGATAAGTCTCCGGTCGTAATCGGATCTCATTTAGATTCCGTGGAAAAAGGCGGCAGGTTTGACGGTGTATTAGGTGTTTTAACTGGGCTTGAGGTAGTAAGAACCTTGGTCGAAAGTAATATCAGACCACGGATTCCAGTGGTTGTGGCGAATATTACAAATGAAGAAGGTGCAAGATTTGAACCTTCATTAATGTCTTCAGGAGTCATGTCTGGGAAGTTTGATAAGGGTAACATGCTCCGGTCGGCTGATAAGAACGGTGTAACCTTTGCAGATGCTTTAAAAGCAAGCGGATATGAAGGAAGGAAAGAAAACCGCTTAACGGAGGCAGAAGCTTTTTTGGAACTGCATATTGAACAGGGGCCAGTGTTAGAAAGTGAATCCATTGATATCGGTGTCGTGGAGTGTGTGGTGGGGATGTGCTGCTATGAAATCGAGGTAAGCGGAGAATCGGACCACGCAGGAACTACGCCCATGTCCATGAGAAAAGACAGCTTATTTGCTGCCAATAACCTGATTAATGAAATACGGGAGAAAATGAGTAAACTGGATAATGATCTCGTTTACACGATTGGCCGAATGAATGTGAGCCCGAATATCCATACAGTTATCCCGAATAAAGTAATTTTCACGCTTGAGGCACGGCATAAAGAAGCGGCTGTAATCAGCCTAGTGGAAGAAATTATTCAAGGGTTAGCGGAAACGGATGCCAAAGAAAAATGTGGTGTAGATGTAAAGAAGCTTTGGGATCGTGATACCGTATGGTTTAATGATAAACTAGTGGACTCTTTAGAAAAGTCCTGTAAATCCCTGGACTGCTCCTATAAACGTATGGCCAGCGGTGCAGGGCATGATGCACAATTTATTGCGACCTATCTGCCTGCTGCCATGATTTTTGTACCAAGCGTTAATGGAAAAAGCCATGCCGAAGATGAATTAACTGCATGGGAAGATTGTGAACGAGGGGTAAACGTGGTTTTGCAGACTGTTTTGGATTTAACGGCGAATTAAATACGAACAAAAACAGGTATAGGAAGAATCCCTTTACCTGTTTTTGTTCGTATCATTTATTTTTACAAGGGATGAAATTGTCCGGATACCCCATCAACAATGAAATCCGACGATCCATCTCTTTCATTCCAAACCACCCAGTAAGGACGATAAAATCTTTGTTGCTGTTTTCTCTTTAGTTCTGGAAATGAAATCATTCTCATTTTTAAAGATAAAGACCGATAGATGAATGATTCAGAAATGGAAGTGCAATCCTTCAAGGAGTACTTTTCGGGCATCTGCTGCTCTTTTGAAATTTCAATCGCTTTCCATTTCGGCTTATAATCAATGAGCGATCCCTTGCCGCTAATCGAATCAATGGCACATCCTACTTTTTCATTTAAAGGGAGGAAAAGGCGTTTAGCTTTTACGTTATAACAAAAATAATAATAAGGATAGTAGACGATACGTTCTGCGATAAAATTAGCATGAGGATGTAACCTCTTAAAACTTGATTCAACTTGTTCTTTATTAAATTCTACAGATTGTGTTAACACTTCAGCGCCCAAGCTATCTACCCCTCTAACCTTAAACCGATTTCAGGTTCTATTTCGATATCTTTTCTCTCAACGGAATTTGTATTATCCTGGTTTTGGATAAACTTAGAAATATTACGTGCTTCCGGTGCAAGGTCTTCAAAAATTCCTTTTTCCAGATTTTTTGGAATCTCTTTACTTTGTTTGGCTAAATCATATGCCTCTAGAATAGGATCGGAAGGAGGCATGCCAAATTGATTTCCAACAAACATTGCGATGAGAGAAGCAATTAGGCCGGCTAAAAATGGATGTAATCCGCTTGCATTTTGTAAGGCGAACAGCTCCCAAATAATGTTTATTACGGAGCCGCTGATCATGGCACAAAGGATTCCTATTTTGTTAGCTTTTCTTGCATAGACGGAAGCGACAAAGGGAACAAGGAATGTATTTCCCAATACACCAAAGGCAAACACAACAAGAGCAAATACGGTTGGAGGTTCATAAGTAGCGACGATAATGCCGATAATGCCTCCAAATAAAATGCATAGTCTGGATACCAAAAGCAACTGTTTATGGCTGGCTTTTTTATTGATAAAACGATGATAAACATCACGCGAAAGTGTCGTACCTGCTTGCATCAGCAGGGAATCACAGGTAGACATAATTGCCGCCATGATGGCTGAAAGTAAAACGGCAGCCAATATCCCTGGGAAGAATATATATACGAGTTCTGGAATAACCATTTCGGGATCCGATACAACAGGCATAATTACAATAGCTGATAAACCTAAAATATACGGTGTAAATGTGAACAACTGATTAAAGGCAGCGGACCAAATAATTGCATTTTTTGTCGTATTTGCATTTTGCATAGACATATGTCTTACCGTGACATGCGGGAGTCCCATATAGCCAATGGCATAGATAAGTACAGCTCCTATAATAACTCCCCACTGGCCATAATAAATCAAGTCTTTCCCCCAAATACTTAAATAAGTCGGATCAATCGCCGCCAATTGTTCATTCAGGCCTGACAGACCGCCGACCTTTGGCAACACCATAATACCAATAGCCGTAACTCCAATCAGCATGATAATTCCCTGAATGAAACCACTAACGGCCACAGCAAGATAGCCGCCAGCTACAGTATAGATAACAATAACTCCTACACCAAGAATAAGTGCCCACTCATACGAAAAACCTGACATTGCCGATAATGCTTTACCGGCAGCAATAAACTGAGCGAATGCATAAGCGAAAAGAAATATGATTGCGATAATTGCACCGTAAACGCGTATTCCAAAGCTTTCAAAGCGTTTTTCCAAGTATTCGATTGGTGAGAGTGCCCCGAGAAGCTGGGACAATCGCCTCATCCGTTTCCCCAGTACAGATAAATTGACAATAGATCCGCCGGCATCTCCTATGGCATACCATAATGCATGCCAGCCCTCTTGAAAGGCTTGAGCAGGCCCGCCCATGAACATAAATCCGCTCATTGACGTACTCTGCATACTTATTGCAGTGACAGGGGCTCCAATTTTTCGGTTTCCTAATAAATAATGATCAGCAGATGCAGAAGCACTTCTGGTAAAATATAAACCAATCCCCAGCATTCCCAACAGATAGGTAAAAAAAATGATAATATCCAAATTCATTTCATAACCAGTCCCTTCTGGTAACGTCTTATACTTTATTCATTATGATTTTCGCGTTTTTCATCACGCCGCAATTTAAAATACATAACCAGAGCCAGCGTAACCCAAATTAAAGGCCACGGCAGCATGAATAATACAGTTTCTAGAGGTAAATTAAACATAGACCCACCGCCCTTTTCATGATTTGTAAGCATAGAAACAAGACGTAAAAAAAGATGATTTACGAATTTAGCTGTATCATTGAATAATCCTCTAATTGCCAACAGATAACAAGTTTGTTTCCTCCCTTTTTAGATTGTTTGTTATTTTCAAAATGAACGTAATTTAATTTGACTATAAAGAAACTGCTACATTACCACAATCAGCAAAATGTCAAATGGGGACTAGCGTTATTTTACACAGTGTCTATGAATTAGATAGGAATCCCTTAAAAGCAATTTAATATAATATAACTGACTGTGAGCTTTCTGCATGAAGAGAAGAAAAAGTCAGCTCTAAGCGGGAGCGGGGCAGCCAGTAACGCCTGATAGTTTAATTTTATTCCGTGAAGATTTCTTTTCATCTTGTATTTCATGAAGTTTCCTTTTATCAAAGTTCTTTTATATTGGGATACGCTTCCTCCAGCGATGCCCAATTCAATAGATAATAGGCGCTTAATGCCAGCTCGATGGCTTGCCGGTTGATGGGCTCTGTAAGATTAGTTCTCAGTAATTCTTCAATTTTTTCTAAACGATGGTACAAGGTTTGCCGTACAATAAAAAGTTTGTTAGCGGTTTCTTTTTTGGAGCCCATACATTTCAGATATACAGAAAGTGTGGAAAGCAGATCCGTTTTCATTTTTTTATCATATTGCAAAAGTGCTCCTAAATAATCCTGCACATATGCTTCCAGCTTGTTGCTGTTATAAAGCTCAATCAATATGCGATACACGCCGATTTCTTCATAAAAATACGTCTCGATTAAATTGGCATTTTGAATGAGTATCACATCTTTTGCTTCTTTATAACTGATAGGAGAAGCAGCGTAATCAAGATGGATATTACTGATTCCAAAAGTATACGGATTAGTATTAAAAATGTCTTTTTGTTGCATATGCTTTAGTTCATTAATAATCTCTGTGAATCGAGTTGTATCTTTTGGGGCATTCTTCTGCTTATAGAAGGCAGCAATAACAGCCGTTTCATTCCGGCCAACGGATACAGCAGGAATGAACCCGTTTTTTCTAAACAGGGAGCGAATAATCATCGCTTGCTGCAGCTTGACTTCCTCCCAATTATCTTCTTTATTGGTTACATTATAGGTGTTCGTGTCAATCAGAAATAATCGATAAGACAGGTTCTTTGCCGGAGAAGGCAATATTTTTTGGATTTCACTGCCATCAAGTTCTTTTCCCTTTAATATCTTTCTGACAATCTCTTCTTCCTGATTTTGTTTCCGTTCTTCTATCGTCTTATTTCGAAGCATGATTTGTGCAATTGCAAGTGCTGCCCGATCAATGATAGAGAAGGAGAATTTATCTAATGTGTCAGGGGCTATCTGTAAACATAAATATCCCCAGGTATGTCCCAGTCCTTTAACAGGAAAAATGGTGTAATCCTCCTTGTCCAGTTTATAGCTTGTATAAGGGTTCGGTTTCTTTACATGTTTGATTTGTGTTTTCATTAACTGTGTTTGCTCTTTCATATTTGGAGGGTAGTAATAAGTTTTTGAGTCTAATGGTACAAATAAAACCGGCACATAAAAATAGCCATATAGTTCTTTTAAAATAGTCAAGGTTCCATTCGGTAATAAGGAAAGTTCATTAAATTTTTCTGAAAAACGATAGAGTTGACTCAGCATATGGTGATGATGATTAATAATGACGGTGTGAAGATCTTGGGTGATATCTACGAATTTGACGATTTCGTTAAAGATAATGAAAGGTAAGTCATGATCATTGCCGTATTGAATAATCTCAGGTGCGATTTCTTTAACGTGGGTGCCCAGTTCAATACATATTCCTGCGACATTTTTATTTCTTAATTTGTCCAAGTGATGAAGACCTTCTGGAGAGTCGAATTTCACCCCGGAGCCTGTCGTCAGGATTAATTCACCCCCGTTAATGAAAGATTCCATGTCTCCACTTTCCAGAATATGTGTCCATTTAATTTCACGGTTTAATCCATTTTTGCCGGCCGCTACGACGGCATGTTGGAATAAATCTCTGGAAAGCACGTCCTTTACTTGAATACTCCATTTCTCCATTTATATAAGCCCTCCTCATTTCGTTAAAGCAGAACGTAAAATGATTGACATTTTGTAAAATGAAAAATAAATGAATTGGTTATAGAATAAACTATGTAATACACCTAATATTATGTCAAGTTCAAAAATTTTAGATAGTAAGCTTTTTATCAGAAAATTTTAAATAATTTAAGTGCAGAAAGGAGAAGTTGGGATGGAATCTGTAGAGAAGAAACAATCATTAGTAGAAAAAGATCGTCAGAATGTTTGGCATCATATTTCTCCGTATAGTGAAAAGAATCCGCCAATGATTGTAGAAGAGGGAAAGGGTTCCTGGATTACAGATCATCAAGGGAAACGGTATTTGGACGGAATGTCCGGGCTTTTTTGTGTCAATGTAGGATATGGCCGTGAAGAGTTAGCACAAGCTGCGTATGAACAAATCAAGAAAATGGCTTATGTGCCAATGACACAAAGCCATGGTCCTGCCATTGAGCTGGCGGAAAAAGTAAACGAAATGCTTGGCGGAGACTATGTGATTTTTTATTCCAATAGTGGTTCTGATGCAAATGAAGTAGCTTTCAAAATGGCTCGTCAATATCATCAGCAAAAGGGAGAGGGCACCCGCTATAAAGTGATTTCACGCTATCGTGCCTATCATGGCAGTTCGGCTGGAGCGTTGTCAGCAACAGGTCAGGCATTGAGAAAATATAAATACGAGCCGCTTACCTCCGGATTTTTACATGTAGCCCCGCCTGATAATT
Source organism: Oceanobacillus sp. FSL W7-1281 (assembly GCF_037969835.1). Classification (GTDB taxonomy): domain Bacteria; phylum Bacillota; class Bacilli; order Bacillales; family Amphibacillaceae; genus Oceanobacillus; species Oceanobacillus oncorhynchi. The sequence continues at coordinate 1,003,755 of NZ_CP150214.1, forward strand.
ACCGTAAACCAGAAGGAATGTCTACGAAGGATTATAATATAGCACGAGCCAGAGAATTAGAAGAAACCATCATTTGGGAGCAGAAGGAGACAATTGCGGCAGTTATTATGGAACCGCTCATTACAGGGGGCGGTGTGCTGATTCCGGATCCTGTTTATGTAGAAAAGGTGCAAGAGATTTGTAACCGTCACGGCGTCCTGCTTATTATCGATGAGGTTATCTGTGGCTTTGGCCGGACAGGAAAAGCTTTTGGACATCAGCATTTTAATATAAAACCGGACATGGTCACCATGGCAAAAGGGCTGACGAGTGCTTATCTTCCATTATCGATTACAGCTGTTCGAAAAGACATCTATGAAAAATTTAAGGATGGTAAAGAAAATAGTCATTTTCGTCATGTAAATACATTTGGCGGTAATCCCGCTGCATGTGCTTTGGCATTAAAAAACATTGAAATTATGGAAAAAGAAAATTTATTTAACTGTTCAGCGGAAGCGGGGGATCGTCTTCTAAACGGTCTGGATGAGCTGCGAAATCTTGACTTTGTAGGTGATATCCGCGGTATAGGCTTGATTATCGGCATAGAAATCGTTGAAGATAAGCTTACCAAAAAGCCTGCCTCCCAAGAATTTGTCGGAGGATTGATTGCTGCATGCAAGGCAAATGGATTAATCATTGGGAAAAACGGGGATACCGTCGCCGGTCATAATAATATTTTGACACTCAGCCCGCCATTGTCCAGTACGGATGATGATTTTGATTTTATGATGAAAGTCTTGAAAAAAGTATTTCATGAAAAAGTAAATTAATGTTTTTTAAATAAGGAACGTAACTTCTGCACCTAAGAATAAGCATATATATCTTGTTATTCCGGGATGAACATCTTCTAATAGAGAATATTGATTAAAATATAGGGAGGGTTTCAGTTGACTCAAACAAAAGTAAACGAATTAAAAAATTATGTTGGAGGAAGGTGGATAGAAGCAAAAACAGATAAAACAGCTCCTGTCTATAATCCGGCTACTGGAGAGACAATAGCAAATGTACCTATCTCAACACAAGAGGATGTGGAACATGCAATTCAGGCTGCTCGCGAAGCTTTTGAAACTTGGAAGGACGTAGCGGTACCAAAACGGTCGAGAATCCTATTTAAATATCAGCAATTACTCGTTGCCAATTGGGCGGAGCTCGCCAAATTAATTACCATTGAAAATGGAAAAAGCTATGCGGAAGCGTATGGGGAAGTACAGCGGGGAATTGAAAATGTAGAGTTTGCTGCCGGAGCTCCTTCCCTCATGATGGGAGAGCAGCTTCCATCGATTGCCACCGACTTGGAATCTGGTGTGTATCGTTATCCAATTGGTGTTATTGCTGGAATCACTCCGTTTAATTTTCCAATGATGGTGCCGTGCTGGATGTTTCCGATGGCTATTGCAACAGGAAATACGTTTGTCATGAAGCCCTCCGAACGGACACCGCTGTTAGCGAATCGGTTAGCAGAATTACTGGAAGAAGCGGGGCTTCCTGCTGGTGTATTTAACATCGTTCATGGTGCCCATGATGTAGTAAACGGTTTATTAGATCACAAACAGGTAGCAGCGATTTCTTTTGTTGGATCTCAGCCCGTAGCAGAATATGTCTACAAACGCGGAACGGATAATCTGAAGCGTGTGCAGGCACTTGCTGGTGCAAAAAACCATTCCATCGTATTGAGCGATGCAAATTTAGAGAACGCATCGACCCAAATTATGAATGCCGCATTTGGATCAGCAGGGGAGCGGTGTATGGCCGCATCTGTGGTAGCTGTTGAGGAATCTGTTGCAGATGCGTTTATCGCACGCCTTACTCAAAAAGCCGATGAAATTAAAATTGGCAATGGCTTAGACGAAGGGGTTTTCCTGGGTCCGGTCATTCGCGAACAGCATAAAGAGCGGACATTAAATTATATTGAAACGGGAGAAAAGGAAGGAGCAAAGCTGATTCGGGACGGCAGAAAAGACGAAGCAGTGAAACAAAAAGGCTATTTTGTCGGACCGACCATTTTTGATCATGTTACATCGGAAATGAATATCTGGAAAGAAGAGATCTTTGCACCTGTATTATCAATTGCTCGTGTAAAGGATCTGGATGATGCGATAGCTTTAACGAATCAATCACGATTTGCAAATGGCGCTTGTATTTTTACACGAGACGGCGGAAAGGTTCGCCAGTTCCGTGAAACAATTGATGCTGGAATGCTGGGTGTCAATATCGGTGTGCCTGCCCCAATGGCGTTCTTCCCGTTCTCTGGCTGGAAAGACTCTTTCTACGGAGATTTGCATGCAAATGGAAAAGATGGATTACAATTTTATACGAGGAAGAAAGTGATTACGACGAAGTGGGTTTAACATTCCGTTCTCTATGTCATATAAAGGAGCTTATCCAGGCGGCTATGGGTAAGCTCTGTTTTCATTTCTTCCGGTTGCGTTTTTTTTGCAAAAAAGATAATACAGGATCAACAAATAAGAAAAGAAGAAGCGGATACATGATTGCCAGCTCGGGGATTTCCATCACATATAAAGGATTCAGTGATCTGATAGCGGGGAGTTCATATCCTTTGATAAGGTCGATTCCTAAGGAACCGCCCGCTAATAAGATGAACATAGTCAGAGAAATACCAATAATTTTCACTTCTATCACTCTCCAGTCAGTCTTTAAATAATTTTCTATCCATACTTGGACAGCTCTCCAGATCCGCTTATTTTTTCCTGTTCTTAATAAAGGCAATGAAAAGCAGGGTAACTGGAATGATAATTTGAAAAGGAAGCTGGATATAGAGCGGAAATATCTTTAACCCTTCTTCAATATGCTCCGAATAATTACTGGCAATAATCATGGATACAAATAAAACTACCATCCCCAGCGGGTAAGCCAGCTTTGATGGTTCTTTAATATTAAATAAGCTCGCTGTTCCTATGAGGGCACAGTATGTATATACCGTTACTTTAAAAAATCCTCCAATTACCAGAGCCAGAATAAAGATAACGTCCAGACGTTCTAAAAAACCACCGACTTCAATGGACTGAATGGTCGTTAATAAAGGAAAGAGGGAACGTTCAATAAGAGGAATACCGAGAACGCTGATATTCAAAATCGTGGTGAACGCCAGAGCGACGCCAGTTATACTGATTGCTGTCACTCCTGTTTTTCCTAGTTTTTTTGTTTGATTTAGATAAGGAAAAATCATTGTAAATACGATGATTTCGCCAAAGGGAACATATAGTGTTTCTGTAAATACAGTTTTTAAAACTTTTGGTGAATCTTCAAGAGCTGGTCTTAAATTTGAGATATCAATCAAGCCTGAGATAGCAATAAGAAGAAACAGAAAGAATGCGAGCATAAGCATGACGACAAAAAGCAGTTCTCCTGTTCTGGCAACGACCTCAATTCCTTTATATATAGTGTAGATAACTACAAGGATCATCAGGGCACACGCAACGAATAGAGGAGTTTCTGGAAAGGCAAATGAAAGCAGCATGACACCAAATTCCCGTAAGACTCTCGCAGCGCAATATAAAAAGAAGAGGATATACAGGAATGCCAATGCTCGTCCCAGAACTTTTCCAATCAGCTTCTCTGTGTAGTCCGTCAGCAAGAGTGAAGGATAATACAGATATAGCGCCCGATAGATAAAGAATAAGAAGATGCTCACCCCCATTGCGACAAGAATCGCTACCCAGCTATCACGGCCAGCTTTCATCGCAAGAGGGATCAGCAGCGAATTGCTCAGCTGAAATAAAATCATAAGGATAAACAATTGGCTTGTGCTGATTTTTGCCTTTTCCATAAACGAATTCCCTCCTTTTTATTCGCTTTTCTTATTCAAATCAAAAAGATACGGGTTATTTCGCATTCCAGTACGGCGAATAAAGGCTTCCACTGTCACATCGACATCTAATGCAGGAAAATAAACATCCTGCCACTCTTGTTCAAGCTGATGCCATCTATCAGGTTCGGATTGATGCAGTTTTTCACCAAAGCCGAAGATATCGGTTTTGGTTACCTGTGCTTCCTGGATTGCTGCTTCGGCCTCCTTCTTAATTTTCTGCTGCAATGCTTCCTCAATCCGGAATAATACATGCGGGTCGGTCACATCGACTGGTGCTTCTATCGCGCGGAGGTCTCCTTCTGCACGGATATGCACTGAAATTGCCGGTTTGCCATTCTTTATTTGTGCCTCTACATTTGATTTTTGGCGTACTACCTTGTAGGCGATGGCGTCTTTATAATCCTCCCAATCAATATTTACAGGAGCCTGCTGAATTTGATCTAATACCCAGAGTGTTCCCTCACTCTTTTCTCCATCAATCCAATTAATCAGCTTGCCTTCTTTAAAAACGCCCATACCATTGACTTCAATGGTCGCTGAGCCATCGGATGAATGAAGCTGTTCCATGGTTTTTGCTTTTTCGATATCCCCCTTCACAGTAAAACCACTGACTAAAGGCTCTTCTCCTGTCGAAACAGAAGCCTTGATAAATTTCTGCAGATTGGTAGCTATATTTTCTCCGTACAGTTCTTCTGTAAATTCTAATGACTTGATTGCTTTTTCAGCGGGGACTTGATCAATCGCCGTTAAAACTTGAACAAAATCGCCTGCCTTCACATCCCGGCTAACCACTATATTCGTCGTTGTCCGAAATTCAAGACCGCGCTCCATAGCATCTAAAATTGAGGAAAGACCTTCTTCTCTGGCAAGCTCTTCGCTGATAACCAGCAGACTGGTATGTGCAAAATAGAGATCTCTTGAAACAACGGTGGAGGCACGGTCAGCTACTTCCAGCGGGTTGCCTCCTGTCGCTGTATAGGTGGCAATGCTTGGATTTTGCCCGGAGGCTCCTCCTTGAAGGGCCCCGGGCACGTTCATTGGATTGATTAGTTGAAACGTGCCGACATATGTGCCGTCTTCCCTTTTATCAAGCGCATAGGCCGAGACGATTGCTAAATCTCTTAATTCGATACTGCTCCAGCATCCAGAAAGGAAAGGTAGACAGATCGCCATGAAAAAAGGAATTATCCATTTACGACTCATTTTTATCTCCTTCTTTCGTATCCGCCCTCATCATTCCCCTTTTTATTGGAGGAGAAGGTCGTTGATTCTTGCCCTGACGAACTCGATTTTGGGGATGAAGGGACTTCGGTCTTTCATTAAATGACCATATTGGTCCGCGCATAATGGAATCCTTCAAGCTATTTGGTACCAATGGGGCAAATGGTGCCAAATAGGGAATCCCGAATGAACGCAGGCTGACGAGATGAACAATCAGCATAATTAATCCAAGGATGATGCCATAAAACCCGGCAATCGCTGCACTCAGCATAAAAGCAAAGCGGAGCAAACGGGCAGAAATAGCGATATCATAATTGGGAGTAGCCAAGCTGGCAATGGCTGTTGTCGCAACGACGATGACCATTGCCGGAGAAACGATTCCGGCCTGAATGACCCCTTGCCCGATAACGAGCGCTCCGACAATGGAGATGGTCGCACTGATTTTGTTCGGCATCCTTAAGCCGGCTTCCCGCAGAATCTCAAAAGTGACCTCCATTATCAGCGCTTCTACAATCGCCGGAAAAGGTACGGATTCTGTCTGTGAGGCAATAATAACGAGCAGGTCTGTTGGAATCATTTCCTGATGAAAGGTGGTAACTGCTACATAAAAAGCAGGTCCTATTAATGAAATCAAAAACATGAAAACGCGCAGCATCCGAATCAAAGTACTAATCGGGAAGCGCACGTAATAGTCTTCCGGTGTTTGAAAAAATTGAATCATAATAGCAGGAACAATCAACACATGGGGGGTTCCGTTGACAAAAATAGCCACCCTGCCCTCCAAAAGGTTTCCGGCAACCGCATCCGGCCTTTCCGTATGAGTAACTGTTGGGAACAGCCCTGAACTCTCGTCTTCAATTACCTGTTCAATATAGCCTGAATCAAGGATGGCATCGAGATCGACCCGTCCCAAGCGTTGGCGGACCTCTTTCACTATGTCTTCATCAACTATCCCGTTGATATACATAATCGACAAGTCTGTATTCGTCTGCTTCCCGAGATTCATGGATTCCACCCATACATTCGGGTTTTTGATGATACGACGCACGAGTGCAGTATTGGTGTTAATGGATTCGGTGAACCCCTCTTTGGATCCGCGTAATGTTATTTCTGAGTCAGACTGTTCGACGGGACGTCTTTCTCCGCCTCTGGTACTGGCAATCAGCGCTTCGTTTTTTCCATCCAGGAGAATTACTGTGTCCCCAGACAGCAGAGATTGAAATAAGGTATCCCAATCGTTAATCGTTTCCAAACTGCCGACCGCAACTACTTTTTCGGTGAAAACGGTGAAAAGATCCTCGTTCTGTAATTTTTCCTGCACGCTATCTTCCATTGTCTGCACTAAAAACTCATTTATCGTAGGATTGTCCACTAGCCCGTCCACGTGAATGATTGCGGCAGATACCTTTGGATCGTGACTAATGGCAAGTGTGCGGATAATGATATCAGGACTGTTGCCTGTTTTTTGTTTGATGAAGTTCAGATTTTCAGTAATTGAAGTGCCTATGCTTTTTTGTGTATCGCTTGTTGAATCAGGAATTTGCTCTTTATAATGCATCTTTTTTCGTAATTTACGATAGGACATAGCACAGAACACCTCGTTGTTGGGATTATCTCTAATTTGTTCAGATAATTACTTTTTATGCATGGAATGGGCTTTGATAGTCAAGTTAAGGTGCTATTTTAGGAGAAAGGAGGCGATGTTCTTAAAAGTCGTATTTAAAAGCTTTATTAATTATCTTGGTGATATATTATAAAATGAAGATAAGAATGAAACTTTATCGGCTTTATTTAAGTAATACATAATAAATGCATCTCTAAACTGCGTGAAAAAAATTGAAGTTCCATAGAAAAATGCAGATATAATCGGAATAATAAAGGAGACCTAAGGATGAAGCAACTCTATATAAAGCAAAAAGTATTCAGTTTCAATGAAAAGTTTACGGTAAAGGATCAAGAGGAAAAAGATGTTTATTACGTGGAAGGAAGCTTTATGCGGATTCCTAAGACTTTTTCTATAAAGAATGCAGAAGGAGAGGAAGTAGCGCTTATAAAGAAAAAAACACTCAGCTTTTTACCGAAATTTTTTGTGGAGGTGAATGGACAGGAAGTGTTAGCAATCAAGAAGGGACTTTCCTTTTTCAAAGCACGTTATACCATTGATGCAGCAGGGATTGAAGTGCGTGGGAATTGGTGGGACATGAACTTTCAGGTATACCAGCGCGGTGAAATCATCGGGGAAGTGAGCAAGGAGTGGTTTAGTTGGGGCGACAGCTACAAGGTACAAGTCGTCAAGGAAGAGATGGAAACCAGCATGATTGCACTGGTGGTCGCCATTGACTGTGTGAAGGCCGATGAAAAAGGAGCTGCTTCCGCATCATCGTTCACGAACTGAAGTTTCAAATTTTGCTCAATGCATAAATAACCTCCCCTTGATTAATCAGAGGGGAGGTTATCCAAATACTGCTTACAGCTTGATATTTATCTTTTCTTTCTGTTCGATAAAGTTCACAACTGCATCCAGAGCTTCATCTAAATCATCGGCATGGATATGCACTTGTTTGTCTTCTGGATAGTGGTGCAGCGTATGCTCATACCGAGGGTCATAATAATACTCCAGCAGTAGCGCTACGGCAGATGGGAAATTTCCCTGTTCCAGGTCTACCGCTATTTGTTTCGCTGCAGGTGTGTGTATATGCTTCCGGATTCGCACGAAGGCTTCGATTACTTGCGCTTGATGCTCTTCTGGATTATATTCGCGTAATATATTTTCAATTCGTTTCTCTAAGGGTAAATGGATAAACAGCTGCATACTGGCCTCTTTCGTTTCATGTAACGATAAAGGCAGTGTTGCCTTGCCGATACGTTTACTTTCTCCTTCTAATAGAACAAAAGGTGCCTGGTCATAGCGTTCCATTTCTTGAACCAGTAAAGATTCAAATGTTTTTTGATTATTCGGCTCCAGTCCAATTTGGCCGAAGATTGATCCTCGATGATTTGCCATTCCTTCTAAATCAAGTACTGGATAGCCTTGCTGCTTTAATCTGTGCAGCAAAATGGTTTTTCCGGTTCCGGTATAACCATTCAGTACGTACATTTTTGAAAAAAACTGCTGTTGCTCTATCTTGTTTACCACCCACTGTCTGTAAGAGCGAATGCCGCCGTTCAAGCGGGAAACCTGCTGTCCCATTAAATCGACAACGGTGGCAGCGGTTTTACTGCGCATACCGCCGCGCCAGCAATAAACAATCTTTTCTTTCCCAAGGGATTGAAATTGGGCAATAAATTCCGGCAGCTTGATAGAAAAAATCTCTAATCCTTTTTCCTTTGCTGCTTCAGGACCAATTTGTTTATAAATCGTGCCTACTTCAGCACGTTCTTCATTATCAAAAACAGGAATATTGATGCTTCCTGGAATACGAAATTCAGCAAATTCCTGCGGAGACCGCACATCAACTAAGCAAAAAGATTCTTCTTTTTGTTTCTTTAATAAATCAAGTAACTCTATATCTTGAAACATACCTTCACTTCCTAATAAACGAATTATTCTTCAACCGTGATATGTCCATTGTTCCCATCAGTGACGCGGCCAATTATTGCAGCCTCAATATGTTTATCTCGCAGATCCGAAAGTAATTTTTCTGCGTCTGCTTCTTTTACAGCAGCCAGTAAGCCTCCGGAGGTAACCGCATCACATAGTATCCACTGGTCAACCTGATCCAGTGATTCCGTAAATGTAACATCATCTTTTAAATAGTTAAAGTTATTCTTCGTACCACCTGGCACTGCGCCGTTCTCCGCAAGTTCTTTTACTCTTGGCAAAACAGGTACGTGCTGATTTGAAATCTGAATTTCGACACTGCTTCCTTTTGCCATTTCCGAAGCATGTCCAAGCAAGCCAAATCCGGTAACATCGGTACAAGCATGTATTTCATAGTTATCCATTGTTTCCGCAGCCGTTTTATTCAATGCTGCCATGACATTAGTTACCCGGTCTATTTCTGTTTCCTGTAACAAGCCTCTTTTAATCGAAGTCGTTAAAATCCCTACACCAATTGGTTTAGTTAAAATAAGTACATCACCGGGTTTTGCGCCACTGTTTGTACGGATTTTATCAGGATGAATTGTTCCAGTAACAGCCAATCCGAATTTTGGTTCTTTATCGTCGATGGAATGCCCGCCGACTAAGGCTGCGCCAGCTTCTTTCAGCTTGCTGTCTGCGCCCTCTAATATACGGGAAAGAATCTGTTTATCTAAATCAGCAATTGGAAAGGCAACAATATTCAATGCTGTAATCGGCTTTCCGCCCATTGCGTAGACATCGCTGATCGCATTTGCAGCGGCAATTTGCCCGAAAGAATAAGGGTCGTCTACAATGGGAGTGAAGAAGTCGAGTGTCTGAACAATGGCTGTGTCGTCATTTAATTTGTAAACTCCCGCGTCATCGCTGGTATCCAACCCGACTAATAGATTAGGATTATCCGTTGCAGGGGAGAGGGATTGTAAAACCTGACGTAAATCTGCCGGCCCGATTTTACAGCCGCATCCGCCTTTAGAAGATAAAGCGGTTAGTTTTATAGACTCATTATTATTCATATAATCAACCCTTCTGTATTTAATTTTCCATATCCATTTTAACATATCATCGGAGAAAGGATGTTTTATGGAGACTTAGAAGAAAATCTGTTATTTTTCATTCTTACCATCCTGTCCGCCGATATGATACGATAACATGTATATGGAATGGGGGACGATGTAATGGGAGGAAATAAAAAGATACCTGCATGGTTTAAGGCAGATATCTTATTTAGTGTGCTTAAGGTATTCGTATTGTTTTTATTAGCCATACTTATTCTGTCTACGAATATTGCAATCGGTTCTGTCTATCTGTTTGTAGCTGTTTTTTCTATTTTGTCTTTGGCGCATTTAATTACCATATATAAAACTGCCGGGAAAATGCGGATTCCTTTGATTATTGAAATGCTGCTTATTCCTTCTCTTTTTGTATTAATTATCTTCCTATTTTAAAAATAGTTAATGCGATTACGGCCGATCAGATTATTTTATTTGATAAAGAAAGAAAACACCTTGGAAAGCTGCTTCTCAAGGTGTTTTCTTCATTACTTTATTCAGCTTGTTCTTCATAGTACTCTTCCAGTGTAATTCCTTGTTCGGTTATATACTTGGCTGTTTTTTCACCGACATAGCGAAGATGCCAAGGCTCGTATTGATATTCGGTAATATCTTCTTTACCTTCAGGAAAACGGATAATAAAGCCATATTCTGGAGCATTTTCAGCAAGCCACTGTCCTTCTTCTGTCTCGCCGAATTCCTCTACTAGCTCTAAATTGACTTCTGCACTGGTGACATCCATAGCCAGTCCAGTTTGATGCTCACTTTCTCCAGGACGTGCACTGTACGTATTGGCATGATCTTCTCCATGCTGCGAGGCATTCGCTGTAAAGATATCGTTCTGCCGGTCATAAGAGCGATAACCGGATTGGGCAAACATTTCTAACCCTGCTTCTTCAGCACCTTCAAATAATTCTTCTAAGGCATGTGCAGCATTCTCACGCATATACTTTTGAGGTAAATCCTCCGTGAAAGGGAAAGGGACGTCCGGTACGATTAAGTCTTCCGGGATATAATCACCTGGAAGGGCAAAGCTTTTATTCACCAATGCTAATTCGTCATATGGGTTACTGACAACTTCTGTGCCAGCTTCGGTTACTTCTGCTTCTTCTGGAGGCAAGGCTAACCCTTCGCCCGGTTCAATCGATGTATCTTCCTCAAAATACAGCAGCAAGGCTTCTCTGGTTTCTTCGTCGTATACGCCTGAAGCCAATAAGTCCTCTGATTGTAGCTGGAAATCTGTTATAGCCCAAGTAAGCTCTTCATCAAATTCCCCTGTTGCTTCTAAATCATAACCGAGGGCATTTAATGCATTCTTTAATTGTAATACAGCATCATCTGTATCAAATTTCTGCAGCACCGCATCCGGCGGCTCTGTTTCTTCTGTCTGTTGTCCCTCTGCTTGCTTTTCATCCTTTTCGTTTTGCTCTTCTGATGTTGTTTGTTCCGATGCCGGAACATCTTCCTGTGATTGAGATGGTTCTTGTGGTCCACAGCCAATCAGCACGAAGCAAATTGCTGAAAGGATAATCCAACTAACTCCTTGCATATCATGTTAACTCCTTGCTTTTAATAGAATGAAACTCAAACACTATGATCAGCTAACTAATTTTGAAGTGCAGAGTTATTTTAAAGAATAAGAAAGTATAAAAAAATGCTGAATATATCCGCTCCAACGGGTTTCATGGGGTGAGTAATCGCAACCCCAGAAATACACTCCGCTTTCCGTGGGCTTGAGCTCAGCCTCCTTTAAAGAAGACTTGCTGATTGGCAAGCCGTCAGGCGCAGACAGAAGCATAGTCGCACTTATGCCCTGCGGGTAGAAAAAAAGAAGAACACTTTTTTCCTGCGGGGTCTTCCCACTGCGCATTCCCACAGGAGTCTCCATGTATTTCTTCCGCTAGAATTTGCGTTATTTCCTTGTGAAAAAGCAAATAAAACATAATTCCACTTAGATGGGAGCGGAGGGAAGTCGACTCCTGCGGGAAAAGCAACAGGTGAAGACCCCGCAGGAAGCGGTTTTCTTCCGAGGAGGCTAAGCCGTTGCCCGCGGAAAGCGACTTCCCGTAGCGGACATCTCTTCGGCAAGAACACCGATGTTTTAAAGACCAAGCGGTATTCTTGGTTTTTCTTAAATAAAAAATAATAGGAGGTGATCAGTAACGAGAATTATTCTCCAATCTGTTTTGAGGTATACGATAACTCGAAAAAAGATGAAAACAATCCGCAGGCTGATTCCCATAATTCTGAAATGATGCAGTACAGAACCTGCTTATTAAATAGAGAGCGTAGTAATCTGCATTTCAATATATATTATATGATGTATGGAAGTGAAAAAGAAAGGAAAGTGAAGAAATAATTTCAGGAAAAAGAATAATAAAAAAAACAAGAACCAGTGAAATTGGCTCTTGTTTTTTCAACCTGATTATGCTTTTTCTTCTGCAAACAAACGACCGATTTCAACAATCGTTTTTGCTGCTTTTTCCATGTTATTGATAGAAATATATTCAAATTTGCCATGGAAGTTTTCGCCGCCAGTAAATAGGTTCGGTGTCGGCAATCCCATAAATGAAATTTGTGAGCCGTCTGTACCACCGCGGACTGGATGAATAATCGGTTTTATATTCAGGTTTTTCATTGCTTGTTCAGCGATATCTACAATATGTTTTACGGGTTCAATTTTTTCACGCATATTATAATATTGATCATTCATTTCTAACTCAACGGCTTTCTCTCCATATACGCTCTGGATTTCTTCTGCATACTTTTGAAGTGTATCTTTACGAGTTTCAAATTTTTCCCGGTCGTGGTCGCGAACGATGTAATAGACTGTTGATTTTTCCACATCGCCTTCTACAGAAATAAGATGATAAAAACCTTCGTATCCTTCTGTATGCTCTGGAGATTCTTCATCTGGAAATTTATTGATAAACTGTGCAGCCATTTTTCCGGCGTTCACCATTTTATTTTTCGCTGTTCCCGGGTGAACACTGTTTCCGTAAAACGTGACTCGGGCAGCTGCGGCGTTAAAGCTTTCATACTGCAATTCGCCTAAGGGACCGCCGTCCACGGTGTAAGCATAATCACAGCCGAAGCGTTCCACATCAAATTTATGCGGTCCGCGCCCGATTTCTTCATCAGGGGTAAAAGCAATACGGATTTTTCCATGCTCAATTTCCGGATGATGGATGAAGTATTCCATGGCAGTCATGATTTCAGCAATGCCTGCCTTATCATCCGCTCCAAGCAAGGTTGTACCGTCAGTCACCATTAACTGGTGTCCCTCATAACCGGAAAGTTCAGGGAAGTCTTCTGGAGAAAGCGTGACTTGTAAAGCTTCATTCAATACAATGTCTCCACCCTTATAATCGATAACCTTAGGAGCCACTCCTTTGCCGGTAAAGTCTGTTGCTGTGTCTACATGTGCCAGAAAACCGATTGCCGGGATATCCTTATCCGTGTTCGCCGGCAATGTAGCCATTAAATAACCATTTTCATCATAAGATACTTCTTCCAGACCAACTTCCTTCAGCTCATTCTCCAATAGCTTAATTAAATCCCACTGCCCCGGAGTAGAGGGTGTGGCTTGAGAATGCATATCCGACTGGGTATCTATTTTTGCATAGGTTTCTAAACGCTTGATTAATTGTTCTTTCATCAAAAAGACTCCTTCTGAATAAATTTTAATTGTTCCTTTGAAGCAAAAATTTCTGCTATTTTAATTTTACAACGTTTTGTATATTTTACCATACTCAAGCTGAAAACCGTATCCATGCGCTTTCAAAAAGTACAGTATAAAGCCTTAAACCAGTAAAAGTTTCTGGGCGTGGACATGTTTAACAGAGTTTACGAATACCCTTTACGAAGCAAAATTATTAATTTCTGCAGAAAATTTTTTCTGTTAAAATAAATTAGGAATGATATGATTAGAAAAAGAAAAAAGCATATGGGAGGGTTAGATTTTGAGAAACATCATTAGCGTAGAGAGATTAAAGAAACGTTTACCACAAAATAATGTCGTTATTGTAGATGTACGATTTGATTTAATGGATGCTGATGCTGGGCGGAAAGCTTATTTAAACGGGCATTTACCTGGTGCTGTCTATATGGATTTAAATAGAGATTTATCCGGAAAAGCAGGTAAGCATGGCGGAAATCACCCTTTACCCGACTGGGATTTATTTGCAAATAAACTTGGAAAACTAGGCATCTCCAATGAGACAACGGTTGTTGTGTACGATCAGGGAAATGATATGTTCGCGCCGCGATTTTGGTGGCTGCTGGACTATTTAGGTCATGAGAAGGTATATCTTCTTGATGGCGGATTGGACAGGTGGGTAGCGGAGGGAGGCGAACTGACCTCAACGGTTCCCAATCTTCAGCCGACCATCTTTCGCAGAAACGAGAAGGAAAATCGCTATGTTGATATGGAGGAGGTCAAGGAAAAGCTTGCGTCTAAAGAGACAACGATTATCGATTCCAGAGCGCCTGCAAGATATTTAGGCGATGAGGAACCGATGTATGCTCGTGCAGGGCATATTCCGGGAGCGGTCAATTATTTTTGGAAGGGTGTTTTAAAAGAAAACGGTAATTGGAAAAATGAGGAGCAGTTAAGGGAGCATTTTTCCAAATTAGATAAGGATGCGGAGATTATCGTTTCCTGCGGATCTGGTGTTTCGGCATGCCCAAATATTCTGGCTTTAGATAATGCCGGTTTTAAAAATGTGAAGCTATATCCTGGCAGCTTCAGCGACTGGATTTCTTATGAAAAAAATGAAGTCGCCATTGGTGAGGAAGATGAATAAGGAACGTTGTGCCTGGGTCAGTGAAGACCCTGTCTATATCGCATATCACGATGAAGAATGGGGACGGCCTGTTTTTCAGGATGATCGCTATTTATTTGAAATGCTGACATTAGAAGGGGCGCAGGCAGGACTAAGCTGGATTACAATTTTAAAGCGCCGGGAAAACTACCGCCAAGCTTTTGATAATTTTGAAGCCGATATCATCGCTGCTTATCCAGATGAAAAAGTAGAAGCATTGATGCAGGATGAAGGAATTATCCGGAACAGGCGTAAAATTGAATCTGTCATTAAAAATGCGAAGGCCTTCCAGCAGATTCAAAAAGAATTTGGTTCATTCGATGATTATATCTGGAGCTTTGTTGACAGAGAACCGATTGTGAACCATTGGGACCGGCATGAGGATGTACCTGCTCAAACAGATTTATCAAAACAGCTAAGCAAGGATTTGAAAAAGAGAGGATTTTCCTTTGTAGGACCGGTGATTTGTTATTCCTTTATGCAAGCGATAGGTATGGTAAATGACCATACTAAAAATTGTTTTTTGAGTGGATGAACAGCCTGCGGACCGGAGATTTTTGGTGAGCTACTGGTATCTCTATAGTAGAACCAAGCACATTCCTTTGTTTTGCCTGCCTGTTATTGTAAACTAAAAAATGCAATATGGATTGAAGGAAATAAATCCGTGATAAAATCATTTGCAGGAGGTCATCCAAGAATATGAAATATATTACACTTAATAATGGCTTAGAAATGCCGCAGCTTGGCTTCGGAGTCTGGAAGGTAGAAAATGAAAAAGCTATTCCTGCTGTGGAGCATGCATTAAAATCAGGTTATCGTTCCATTGATACTGCAAAAGTCTATGGGAATGAAGAAGGCGTTGGGCAAGCAATTGCAAACAGCGGTGTCCCTCGTGAAGAAATCTTTCTTACAACAAAGGTGTGGAATGCAGACCACGGTTATGAAGAAACCTTAAAAGCTTTTGATGCAAGCTTAGAAAGACTGGGTACAGACTATGTGGATCTTTATTTGATTCACTGGCCGACACCGGAGCATGATCAGTATATCGATACGTATAAAGCGTTGGAAAAAATATATAAAGACGGCAAGGCAAAAGCGATTGGCGTATGTAATTTTGAAATAGAGCATTTAGAACGTTTGATAGAAGAATGTGAGGTTGTACCAGCTGTAAATCAGGTAGAGTGCCACCCATACTTGCAACAGAAAGAATTGCGTGCCTTTTGTAAGGAGAAAGGTATTTATGTAGAAGCATACAGCCCTCTCATGAATGGAAAAGATGTTTTAGAAGATGAAGCGCTAAAACAAATTGCTGAGAACAAAGGGAAAACCATTGCGCAAGTTATCCTGCGCTGGCACTTACAGTCTGATTTGATTGTCATTCCAAAATCAGTAACACCTTCCCGTATCGAAGCTAACCTGGATGTGTTTGATTTTGAATTAAACGAAGAAGAAATAAAAACAATCGATGCGCTGGATCGTAATATTCGCAGCGGATGGCATCCGAATGAAATGAATTCACGTTAACAAACGACAATAAAAACACCTTCTTTCCTTTATTAAAGAGAGAAGGTGTTTCCTTTATCATTTGAAAAAACGTTTAACAGCCTGTTCAAACTCTTTAAAATAAGAAGGAATCTCATCAGGAGATAAGTGAGCATACATTTTTTCTGCGATTGCCTCGTTGTACCATTTTTGCTGATTATAGCCGGCATTGAAATTCTTCCAAATAGCGTCGCCCAGCTGTTGATGCTCTTTCTCCAGTTCTAAGAGATTATCTAATTTATCCGCAATAATCAGATATTTCACTTCCTTTGGAGCATCTTTTAAATGTTCTACTGTCGCTTTTTTTCTGTCCCACCATGACTTTGATTTATCCTCCGTATGAGAAGCAACAAGGTCAGCAATTTCTTTTCCGAACTGATGCTCAATGTCCTCGATGCTGACATTGGTATCCTCAACAACATCATGCAAGTATCCGGCGCTGATTAAATCATCAGAACAGCCTTCTTTTTCTAAACGTTCTGCAACACGAACAGGATGGGTTATGTACGGTTCATTTGAATTTTTACGTGCTTGCCCTTGATGCGCTTTTGCGGCAAAAGCTTTTGCATTATCTCTTTTCATTATGTCCTCCTAAAAACGTAACTAAGTAGTCCTATTATAACAGAAAATACAAGTGTCAACTGAATTTTTTCTTATTGAAAGACAAATGGACATGAACTTTTGAAACAGCATCATTTGCCTTTCAATTATTGCAGGAAACAAGTACACTAGATGTAACGATAACGAAGGAAATTAAAAAATCATACTTATATTTATTTTAAAAGCAGAGGATGAATGATTGAAAATGTCATTACTCTCTGCAAAAATAGTTTGATAATTTGAGATAAGCGAGGGACATTCATGGAAAAAGGAATTAACCAACGTAAAACAGAACATATCCGCCTTTGTCTGGAAGGAGACGTAGAGGGTGTAAATAAATCTACAGGACTGGAAGGCATTCACTTTCTTCATAATGCTTTGCCGGAAATTGATTTTGCTGATATTTCATTGGAAACATCATTTTTAGGCAAAGCACTGCAGGCGCCATTTCTAGTCAGTTCCATGACTGGCGGATCCGAACTGGCGACCACGATCAACCAAAATTTGGCTATAGCGGCAGAGCAAAAAGGCTGGGCACTGGCAATTGGTTCGACAAGAGCATTTTTAGAAAGTGAGCAGCATAAGGATTCTTTCCTTATTCGCAGACAGGCGCCAACTGTGCCATTAATCGTAAACATTGGTGCTGTCCAATTAAATTATGGCTATGGAGCAGAGGAATGCCAGCGTATTATTGATAAGACAGAGGCTGATTCCATCGTTCTTCATTTAAATTCATTGCAGGAAGCTGTACAGGACGGCGGCGATTTGAATTTCAAAGATTTACTGCCAAAAATTGAACAGGTCTGTAAACAGGTGGAAGCACCAGTAGGGGTCAAGGAAGTAGGATTTGGCATTGACGGGGAAGCCGCTAAAAGATTGTATGATGCGGGAATCTCTTATATTGATGTTGCTGGAGCGGGCGGAACCTCTTGGAGCCAGGTGGAAAAGCTGCGCTCGAAGGATCCATTAAAGCGGGCAGCTGCGGAAGCATTTAATAACTGGGGAAATCCGACCAAGGATTGTCTTGTCACTGTACGCAGCCAGCTTCCTGATGCGCCTTTAGTTGCCAGCGGCGGCATGAAAACAGGCGTAGATGCTGCGAAAGCCATCACGATTGGTGCAGATATTATCGGGTATGCAAGGCATCTGCTCCAGGCAGCCACAGAATCAGCAGAAGCCGTTGTTCAGACAATGGAACAATTGGAATTAGAGCTGAAGATGACGATGTTTGGCGTTGGCGCAGTCGATTTAAATGAACTAAAAAATACAAAGCGTGTATCCATTAATGGAAAATCGCTGTTAGATGCATAAATTTGCGAGCAAAAAGGCGTGGAGAATTCCACGCCTTATTTTAGGTCCCGGAAATATACCTCGCTTCCCGTGACCCCAGAGTTCATCTCCTTTAAAGAAGACTTAGCGATTGGCAAGCCGAGAGGCGCAGACAGAGCTAAAGTCACACTTATGCCCCGCGGGTAAAAAAAGAAATTCACTTTTTACCTGTTGGATCTTCACCCTGGGACTGGGACTGCGATTACCAATGTTGTCAGGTTAATGAATTTCCTTAAATACTCAACTTTCGCACCTAAGAATAAGCAAATATATCTTGCTATTCCAAGATGAACATGTTCTTCATTACCATGCTTGCATTTTGGTGAAATATCCGGCCTTTTTGGAATTGATAATGGTGCATAGCTCCGCTCCGGCCAACCACTCCGCTTTCCGACGTACAAATGTTTTCGATGGGACGAGTAATCGCAGTCCCAGGACGTGCAAGTGCAGGAGTCACGGGTTTAGCCTGCAAACCACTTAGGAGTCTGCGTGGTTGGCCTGCGCTCTGATAGGATTCTACAGCGAATGAAAGAAATAAAATTTTAATGAGCTGAAGGAAATAGCAGCTTTCGTCTGAACAACCCAATCATGACAGTATGGATATGAAATACAGGGAATCGCTTCGATGCACAGAAAGTAATCTTGGCGGAACATTTTACCATACAGCATGAAAAATATGATCTATCGGATCAAACTTCTGTTTGTTGAGTTGTTTTTCACGTATAGAATATCCTGCTAGCGGAGGCGGACCGTTTTGACTCCTGAGGGATCAGCACCATCTGAAGATCCACTTTTGCCAAGTGTTCTTCTTGGCAAAAGTTAGCTGAAGAGCGTGCCCCTAGGAAAGCAAAACGGTCCGCCGCAGCGGTCGCATTAACCTGACAACATTGCTGTGATTACTCGTCCCATCGAAAACCTTCGCAGCGGACATATCTCCGGCAAGAACACCGATGCTTAAAGGCCAAGTGACGTTTTAGAAGAAAAATCGGCTATAAAGATGTTTGATGTGTTTTGAAAAGGGAAAACTCCTTATAAAGTGAACCTTACAGCTAGTTACACTATGATAAAAAGGAGGTATTCTAATGGTTTGGACAATGAATGATTATCCAAGCTCAATGAAAAATCTAGAGAAACCTGTCCGTAAAAAGGCCATTGATATCGCAAATTCCATGCTGGATGATGGTTATAAGGAGGACAGGGCAATTCCGATAGCTACAGAGCAGGCTAAAGAATGGTATAAGAACGCGGATAAAGAAGAAATTCAAAGCTATGAAAAAAGCGGAAAACCGACCCAGCGCTCAAAGGAAGGAAAAGAAAAAACAAATAATCCGGAGCGGCTGGAGGAGGGAGAGGAAGTCTATAAGCAGGAAGAAGGATGGGCTGTCGGCTCTTCCGGTTCCAGTCAGGCAAGTGAACGATTTGATACAAAAGAGGAAGCGGTGAAAAGAGCGAAAGACATTGCTAAAAATAAAGGAACCTCCCTGATGGTTTATCGTGCAGATGGGACGGTTGAAGAGACTCGCAAATATGACTAAAGAAGGAATGCAGATTACTTTGTTCCCAGGTTTCCTTATGCTAAAATAAGTGAGGAAATTGAGGTGAACATAAATGAAAGTTGAAATTTGGTCTGATTTTGTATGTCCTTTTTGTTATATCGGAAAACGCCGGTTTGAACATGCCTTGGAGAAATTCACACATCGTGAACAAGTAGCAGTTCAGTTTAGAAGCTACCAGCTTGATCCGGATGCACAGCATCTTCCGGGAAAGAACTTCGCAGAAACTTTTTCTGAGCTGAAGGGAATGCCTTTAGAGCAAGTATATGAAATGAATAAACAGGTAGCGGAGCAGGCAGCAGAAGTAGGCTTGACCTACCGCTTTGATACGATGAAATACGGGAATACATTTGACGCGCATCGAGTTGCTAAATTAGCTGCCGAGAATGGAAAGGAAGCGGAACTGACAGAACGTTTTTTTCAAGCCTATTTTACTGATTCCGAACAGTTGAGTGATAAAAAGACACTGATTCAGTTAGCGGAAGAAGTGGGTTTGGAGAGAGAGACTGTTGAAAATGTATTGGACAGCTGTAAATTCCGTAATAAAGTCAATGAAGATATAGATTTGGCAAAGCAGCTTGGTGTCCAGGGCGTTCCTTTCTTTGTTTTTAATGAAAAATATGCCGTGTCCGGTGCACAGCCTGAAGCAGCTTTTACACAGGTACTTGAAAAGGTATGGCAAGAAGAACAGGAAGCGCCTGTTTTGCAATCATTGAACCCAAATGAGAATAAAACCTCCTATTGTACAGGTGATGGTTGTGAGAATAAATAAATGTGGTAATCTATTCCATATAAACCTGTAAATGAATGGGAGTACCCTGATTGACCATATTATTATCAATAAATTTGACGAAAAATTGAACAGAATAAACAAAAAAACTGTCGTTCCCGGCAGTTTTTTTGTTTATCGCCATATTTACATAAATCAGCCATTGACGATGGCTGAAAATTTGATATACTAGGTATTGTTATCTAATTGATAATGAATATCATTATTATTTAGAACAATTAGAACTTGATAATAATTATTATCTAGATTAGTTTGAGTAAAATTTCAGGATAAGAAAGGTTAATATATTTTTGGTGAAATGCCTTATATTTAATGAAGCTTTACACTTAATTACATTAGCTATCCTTTTTCCACATAATTCCATTTATTATTTAATTACTTAAAGAAAGTAGGGCGATGACATGATTGATATTAAAGGATTGACAAAGAAATATGGGAATAAATCTATCGTAAATGATATATCGGTTCAAATTCAGCCTAATAAAATTACATCGTTTATCGGACCGAACGGTGCAGGGAAATCAACGCTGCTTTCCATGGTAAGCCGTTTGCTTGATGCAGATACAGGAGATGTATTACTGGATCAAAACAATGTAAAGAATATGAAATCAAATGAATTTGCGAAGCGCATTGCCATTTTAAGACAAGCGAATTTTTTCACAGTGAAACTGACGATTCGCCAATTAGTATCGTTTGGCCGTTATCCTTATTCGAAAGGCCGTTTAAATGAAGAGGATAATCGGATTGTTGATCAAGCCATTGAATATTTGAATTTAACAGATATTCAGCATAAATTCTTAGATGAGCTGTCTGGCGGTCAGAAGCAGCGTGCGTTTATCTCCATGGTTATTGCCCAAGACACGGAATATATTTTATTGGATGAGCCGTTGAATAATTTGGATATGAAGCATTCTGTACAGATTATGAAAATATTACGCAAGCTTGTCGATGAGCTGGGGAAAACAGTTGTGATTGTATTGCATGATATTAACTTTGCTTCGGTTTATTCAGACCAGATTGTAGCTTTAAAAGACGGGCGTCTGGTAAAAAACGGTCCAACACATGAAATCATTAATTCAGAGGCATTAAACGAAATCTATGATATGCATATTCCAGTCCATATGCAAAACGGCTGTCGTTTTTGTGTATACTTTGACTCACATATAAGTAAAAGCAGCTAGATGTTTGAATCCTATATATGATGGGTTTATCCGATAATTGCTTTCTTAGAAATGTCCAAACCTTATGCTTTCTCAATGAATATATCTTTGCTATGATAACCTGACTTGAGCAGGTAGCGGCTGCTTGAAAACGATTGATTTGGTCCATGCGTGCTTCTTTCGTCAGGAGTACGCATGCCGATGATGTGTAACATCGTTTTCAACCAAATAGTCATACATTTTCATGAAAACCGTGTTAAAGCGGTTTCTTTCCATTGTTTAAGTAACTATTCTCATCTGGGTTATCGCAACTGCAGTTGAGAATAAAACGAGAATAATGGAATTTTTAATTGGTGATAATTGTACAAGAGATAAGATTAAAAAATACAGTTGACAATGTTTTTTTATTTGATATACTTTAAACAAGCTAATTGAGATTGATTATCATTATCAATGTATTAGATTATAGCAATGCACTATAGTAAAACAGGAATTATTTTTTTAAATCAAGCGCAAAATATAATGCGGGTATTGATTTAATCAATCCAATAGTCTGCTCATCAAAAAAATATACATAGGGGAAGAGGTAGGAGAAATGAGAAAATCAAACTTTTTTAAGTCAACATTTATTATAGCAATATTCGCAATTTTTGCTTTGGTATTGGCTGCTTGCTCCGATTCAGGCAGTGAAAACGAAGAGGCCGATGACAAAGGAAATGAGTCTGCTGAAACGGAGGGTTCTTCTGAAGATGCAACGGTTGAAATTACGGATGCTCATGGAACCGTTGAAGTTCCAGTAAATCCAGAGAACGTGGTAGCTTTAGATAATAGAACTTTTGAAACATTATCTGATTGGGGAGTTGAATTAGCTGCTGCTCCAAGAGATTTAATACCTGAGGATATACCTTATGCAAGTGATGAATCCATTGAAAATATAGGAAACCATCGTGAACCAAATCTTGAACTTATCGCAGCTGCAGATCCTGATCTTGTTATTGTGGGCCAAAGATTTGGAGGATTTTATGAAGATATAAAAGAATTAGTGCCAGATGCAGCAGTTATTGATCTTAATTTTGATGTTTCTGAGGAAGCTGATACACCTGGAGAAAATTTAGAGAACGGATTTAAAGATATTACAACCTCTCTTGGACAAATTTTTGATAAAAATGAAGAAGCTGAACAATTAATAGCTGATTTTGAACAATCCATCGAAGATGCTAAATCAGCTTATAACGGGACAGATACAATCATGAGTGTTATAGTATCTGGAGGAGATATTAATTTTGCAGCTCCTCATTCCGGTCGTGTTTGGGGACCATTATATGATATTTTCGATTGGACACCAGCGTTAGAAATTGACCAAGCTTCTGCAGACCACCAAGGTGATGATGTTTCTGTTGAAGCTATTGCAGAAACAGATCCTGATTGGCTTTTCGTCATGGACCGTGATGCTGCTGTATCGTCTGAAGAGGAAGCAAGTCCTGCTCAAGATGTAATCGATAACGCACCTGCTCTTCAAAACACAAAAGCTGTTTCTGAAGAACAAATCGTTTATGCGCCGGCAGACACGTATACAAATGAATCCATACAAACATTTACTAAATTATTTGAAGATCTTGCAGAAACTTTAGCAGAGTAATTTAGAGGGGTATAACTATAGTGCTTAAAAATACAAAACAAAAAATGTTTGGGGCTGGGAACTCTCAGCCCCTGCATTCTAATCATCAAAAAATATGGACGAAGCCTTTTATATTAGCAATTCTCATTGTTATTATTTTAGGTGTTATTTCCATGTCTGTCGGAGTTTATGACATACGGGGACGCGAAGATGGAATGGAGATGTTTTTCATTACCCGTATCCCAAGGACAGCTGCACTCATGCTTACTGGGGCTGCGATGGCAATGTCTGGACTCGTCATGCAGCTTATTACACAGAATCGCTTAGTTGAACCTACCACAACGGGAACGATTGAATGGGCAGGCTTGGGATTGGTTATCGTTTATTTATTAATTCCCGCACCATCTTTAGTTGAAAGAATGACTGGAGCAATCATTTTTTCCTTTATAGGAACGATGGTTTTCTTTTTGTTTTTAAGAAGAGTTAAACTTCGTTCGTCTTTAATTGTCCCGATTATTGGAATCATGCTTGGAGCGGTTATTTCAGCAGTTTCCACGTTTGTCGGGCTCGTTTTTCAAATGTCACAAAGTGTTGAAACCTGGTTTGTAGGTTCTTTTGCATCAATTCAGGTTGGAAGATATGAATATTTATGGCTGATTGTTGTAGTTACTTTTCTGATTTTCATCTATGCTAATAGGCTGACACTAGCTGGATTAGGGGAGGATGTTACAAAAAGCCTTGGAGTAAGTTATAATACAATTGTTCTTATTGGTACGGCTCTTATTGCTGTTGCAGTTGGAATTGTTGCCGCTGTTATTGGAAACTTACCGTTTTTAGGTTTGATTGTACCAAATATTGTTTCCATGTTTAGAGGCGATGATTTAAGAAGTAACCTGCCGTGGGTATGTGTGTCTGGAATGGCGGCCCTAACCGCCGCTGATATCATATCCCGAACCGTTATCATGCCATTTGAAGTACCTGTTTCTTTGATACTTGGAACGGTGGGCGCAGTTGTATTTATTGTTATTTTATTAAGAAGAAGGAGGCTAGGATAACGAATTGGAATATACTAATGAAAAAAATGTCAAAATGGATTCTAGCCTTCCTAAAAATGATAAACCATCTAAAGCTTTTCGTTCTAAAAAGGAGGAAAGACGTTATTGGATACTATTGATAACACTGATTGCTTTGGGCCTTCTTTCTTCGTATGGACTTTTAGTTTATAATAATCCGGTTCCAATAGACTCTCCTTCCTTTATCCCGGTTGCTAAAAGAAGAATGGTAGCTATTGTTTCCATGATTATTGCTGCAGTTTGTCAGAGTCTGGCGACCGTTGCATTCCAATCGATTACGAATAATCGGGTGATCACTCCTTCGCTTTTAGGATTTGAAGCACTTTACTCTACAATACATACGAGTACCATGTTTTTCTTCGGTACCACGGCATTTATAGGTTACATGGGTACTGGATCTTTTTTATTTCAAGTAGCTATTATGGTCGCGATGTGTTTGATACTGTATGGGTGGTTACTTTCCGGAAAGTATGGAAATTTACAACTTATGCTTTTAGTTGGTATCATTATTGGAACGGGGCTAAGGTCTTTGTCAACGTTTATGAGAAAACTGCTTGCGCCTTCCGAGTTTGATATTTTACAGGCAAAGCTGTTTGGATCTGTTAATAATGCGGACGCAGCATATTTTCCGATTGCGATTCCGATTGTAATTATCGTAGCATTCCTTCTTCTTGCGTATTCTAAGCGATTGAATGTATTATCGCTCGGAAAAGAGATTTCTAGTTCTTTAGGATTGAATCATAAATTTAGTATCATTTATGTTCTTGTATTAGTTTCTATTTTAATGTCCATCTCAACGGCTTTAGTTGGACCGCTTACTTTCTTTGGTTTTTTGGTAGCAACGTTAAGTTATCAATTAGCACAGACGTATGATCACAGATATATTTTTCCTATGGCTCTTGCTATTGGTTTCTTGGTATTAACTGGCGCATATTTTATTATGAACCATGTATTTAATGCGCAGGGCGTCGTTTCAATTATTATTGAAATTGCTGGTGGAGTCACATTTTTGATTATTATCTTAAAGAGGAAGACGTTATGATTGTTTAATTTTATCCATACTTTTATATTCTCGGAACAGCTTAAACAAGAGCAGCGTTTTACGTTGCTCTTGTTTATTTTAGTTGTTGAGAGAATAAGAAATCCAGATACAGCCATACTGTTATAGAACTGTAAAAAAAATTAATGCTCGAAAACTTGAAACAGGGAAAGCATGTATGATTGAATGGAACATGACAAATCAAAAAAGCGAGGGATGTTTCAATGAAGAAACTGTCACTAACAATATTGATGATAATCACCATGCTTCTAGCAGCATGCGGAAATGATGATAACGAAGGCGAGCAAGAAGGCGCTGAACAAGAACAAGAGCAGCAAGAACAGGGAGAAGAGCAAGCCGCACCGCAAGAGCCGGATCCGGTAGAATTCTCTGATGATGAATTTTTAGATGAAGAGGAGCCAGTCGTTGTTGTAAATGGAGAAGAAGTGAATGGAGCAGCATATAATGCAGCTTATTCTCTAGTAAAATCAATGTCTGCTCAATACGGTCAGGATGTTTCAGATTTAGAAGCAGTACAGGATCAAACCATTGATTATCTTGTAGAACAAGAGCTTATTATGCAAGAAGCAGAAGATGCCGGTATTGAGGTAAGCGACGAAGAAGTACAAGAAGAAGTAGATGCGGCTAAAGAAAGCGGCGGAGAAGAAGGCTTTCAACAATCATTGGAGCAGTTAAATTTAACAGAAGAACAATTTGCACAACAGCTCAGATTTGATTTAGCAACACAGCAATATATGGAAGAAGAAGTAGATACAGAAGTAACGGATGAAGAAGTGCAGGAAATGTATGATCAGTTATCAGCACAAATGGGTGACCAGGAAATGCAAGACCTGGATGAAATCAGAGATGATGTGGAACAAATGGTTATCCAGAACAAACAGCAGGAAGCTTATACAAATAAAGTAGATGAATTAAAAGAATCTGCAGAGATAGAAGAACAAATTTAAAGCTTCATAAAGACGAAGCAATTCATTTTTAGAAAGCAGCAGAGAGAAATTTTTCTGAAAAGCATCGCAAGGTTCGGCGAATGTTTACGTAATACCAGACAGGATGACACTTTTACAGAAAAAAAATCTCATGAATAAAGAAGGAAGTGCTTCTCCATAGGGGAGCACTTCCTTCTTTTTATAAAAAGCTGCTGATAGCATCTACTAAACTGTACGTACCGAGAAAGAAGACAACAGCAGTAACCAGACCGCCGATAATATTTAACCACAATGGATTTACATATTTCCCCATTGCGTTTTTCCTGTTAACCACAACCAAGATGAAAATTGCAATAAGCGGCAGGATGATTCCATTTAATGCTTGTGCGACAAGCAATACTTCTAGAGGTTCAAAACCAATTGCAGAAGTGATAATTCCTAAAATGATGACGACACTAAAGACCGTTTTATATTTCTTATTAGCAAATCCGCCTTCCCATCTCATAAAGCTGCTTACTGTCACTGCAGCGCCCATAGGAGAAGCAATAGCAGATGAAAAACCGGCAGCAAAGAGACCGATACTAACAAATATTGGAGCTAAACCTCCCATCAGAGGCTCTAATGGGGAAGCAAGCTGGACCACGCTTGTCACCTCTGTACCTTGGATTAATGCGCCAGCTGTAATTAATATTGCTGCGGTAATAATCCCGCCCACTGTAATGGAAAGGATGGTATCTGTTCTTACTGCTTTTAAATCCTTTACATTGTTCCATTTCTCACTGACTGTAGAAGCATGGATAAAAAAGTTATAGGGAACAACGGTGGTACCGATTAACGCAATAATCATCAGAATAGATCCGTCTGGAATCGATGGAATAAATGCTCCCTCAAGAACGCGGAGAACGTCAGGTCCAGCGACAAACATCGTGGTAATAAAGGTGATACTCATAATAACGATTAAAAAAATCATGACTTTTTCAATAAATTTATAACCGCCAAGTAAATTGAGCATTAAAATAATAATTCCGATAATTGGCGCAACATAATTTTCAGAGATGCCGGTTAAGTAAGAAACACCTAGAGAGGTTCCTAATAAATCTCCGCTTATGTATGCGGCACAGCCTACACAAACCGCAATAAGGACAATCCATACGGATGCGAATTTTAGAATTTGATTCTGGAATAATTCGCGAATGTTTTCTCCTAAACCTTGTTTGGTTACAATTCCAATTCTGGCTACCATTTCCTGCAGGAAAATCGTCGCTATAATGGAGAAAATAACTGCCCATAACAAAGCAAAACCAAATCCTGCCCCTGCTCTTGTCGCAGTAGTTACTGTACCGGGGCCGATAAAAGATGCCGTAATGATAGCACCCGGTCCAATGATTTTGAGCTTCTCAACTAATTTTGATTGCGCCAAGTAAAACGCCTCCTTTGTATGATAAGCAGGAAGGGGAAGCTCCCTTTTCCTGCTTACTTGGCTTGCCCGCCATGAACATGACCGGCCAATACATACAGCACGGCTGTCGATACAAAATGTGCTGAATTTTGATTGAAATCCTGCTGCGGATAGACCTCTACAAAATCCATCCCGCAAAGGCCGCGTTTAGCAAATTCATAAATCATTGTCAGAAGCTCATAGGAAGTCAATCCATTTCCGTCCACTGGTCCGCCCGGATTGAAAGCAAAGTCAAGCACATCACTGCAAATCGTCAAATAAACCACATCAACGTCCTTAGAAGCCATCTCATAGATTTCATTTGCATATTTCTTTAAATCACTTTGCTCGCGGATGTCATTGATGGTTATCGTTACAGCGCCGGCTTCATTCGCATGCTTGCCTGTTTCCGGTTTATTACGTGGGCCTTTGATTCCTGTATGAATCAAGCTTTCGTTACGTACACCTTCCGTTTCATATAAGCGCATAAAAGGGGTGCTTCTGGCGAACTTATCCCCTTCATGATGCGGCATATTATCATAATGGGAATCTAGGTGAATAATACCGACTTTTTTGCCTGTGTTGGTCAGACCTTTTACAATCGGATAAGTAATACCGTGGTCTCCGCCAAGTCCGACCAGAAACTTTCCGCTTTTCCACAGATTTTCTGCAAAGTCCTCAATTCGATTCATGGTTTCCGGCACATCATGAGGAACGATGCTGACATCGCCGACATCTCCTAAACTTAGATGGTCTTCTACATTGATATGGTCTAATTCCGGCAGATATGTACTGTATCTGGCAGAGGATAAACGGATTTGCTTTGGACCAAGCTCACAGCCCGTATAATCTCCCCATGTACAAGCACCTTCCCAAGGCACACCATAGATTAGTACATCGGTATCAGGGTTCTTTTGGTTTGTCAGATTTCTTGCTCCTAACAGCGGCGGTGTATTCCCATAAATATTTGTGCTCATTATCATTCTCCTTTTTGAATAGAAGTCATTTGGTCTGATATTTCTAAAAACAATCATAGAAAAATAGATTGTTTATCAAGCCCTTGGAATAAGGGCTGATTTAAAAACATTCCTTATTTCTTATATACACTTCTGAAAAATATATAAACCTTTAATTTTTGCTATATAAAAAGCCATTAGAGGATTTCCTCTAACGGCTTTCTATGAACCTATTCTTCTTGGTTAAAATAAATACCTTATTTTTCCGTAATGCTGTCTATAGCATGTAACAGCTTCGTCATCTGTTCCTTTGTCCCAATGGAAATTCGCAAATAGTTTTCTAACCTCGGTTTATTAAAATAGCGAATCAAGAAGCCGGCTTGCTTCAGTTCCATAAACAGTTTCTCAGCTTCTATCCCTTCCGGAGAAGCAAGCACAAAATTAGCTTGAGAAGGGAGGACATGGAAGTCTCTTTTCTCTAATTCCTGCCGAAAGTACTCTCTGGTTTTAATAATTTCCTGCCGTGTTTTTTCAAAATAAGCGGTATCCCGAAATGCTTGCACGGCACCGGCGATAGCTAACCGGTCAATGGTATAGGAATTAAACGAATCCTTCACCCGTGTTAATCCGTCAATCAAGTCTTTATGCCCCATCGCCATACCTACACGGAGACCGGCAAGCGACCGGGATTTAGACAGGGTTTGCACAACGAGTAAATTCGGATAGCTGTCTATCAGAGAAACAGCGGAGCTTTCAGCGAAGTCTACATATGCTTCATCCACAATCACAACGTGATCCGGATTATTTTTTAAGACTTCTTCAATCGCATCCAGCTCCAGATATAGGCTGGTCGGTGCATTCGGATTTGGGAAAATGACGCCGCCTTCTGCGTTGAAGAGCGATTGGGGAGAGATTGTAAAATCATCCTCCAAAGCAACCTCCTCCACATCCAGCTGATAGAGCTTTGCATATACGGGATAAAAACTGTAAGTAATATCTGGGTATTTAATAGCCTTTCCAGGTTCAAAAAATGTCATAAAACTAAGCGCAAGCACTTCATCGGAACCATTGCCGATAAAAACCTGTTCTTTTTTTAATCCATAGCAGCTGCCTATTTCCTTCCTGAGATCATCGACAGCAGGGGACGGGTAAAGCTGCAATTTCGTCCTTGCCTCCTCCTCAATCGCTGCAATAACATTTGGAGAAGGAGGAAAGGGATTTTCATTCGTATTTAATTTAATAATGGAGGGGTCATCTAATTGCTCCCCGGGAATATAAGGTTCCAGCTGTTCGATTAAAGGATTCCAAAATCTACTCACGGTGCTGTCCCTCTTTTTCAATATGGCGTTCGTTCAATATTTTTTTTATGTCTTTGGAACTTACGCCTTGCTCCTCCATTAAAACAAGGGAGTGATACAATAAATCAGCTAACTCATTGGTTAATTCTTCTTTATCATTGTTTTTTGCACCGATGACGACCTCCGTCGACTCTTCACCGATTTTTTTTAGGATTTTATCTAATCCTTTATTAAACAGGTACGTTGTATAAGCGCCTTCCTGCGGATTTTCTTTACGGTCTTTAATTTTGCCGGTCAGCTCATTAACGATAGAGAATAACGGTTTTTCTGTTTCAGATAAGGTTGTCTCAAAGCAGGTTGTTGTGCCTTTATGGCAGGCTGGGCCAAGCGGCTGTACCTGGACAACTAAAGCGTCTTGATCACAATCCACTGAAATGTTTTTGACTATCTGCTTATTTCCGGAAGTTTCCCCTTTATTCCAGAGCTCCTTGCGGCTGCGGGAATAGAACCATGTTTCACCCGTTTCTAATGTTTTTACTAAAGCAACCTCGTTCATATAAGCTAAAGTCAATACTTTTCCCGTTGCGTAATCCTGAATAATAGCCGGAACGAGTCCATTTTCATCGTATTTGATTGAAATCTCCATTATGCTTTCCTCCTCATTGGTATTCCTTGTGAGGATAAATATTCTTTTAATTCCGGAATAGGAATCTCCTCGTAATGAAAGACAGATGCAGCAAGTGCAGCATCGATACCTTCTGCAAAGACTTCTGAGAAATGCTCTATTTTACCTGCGCCGCCACTGGCAATCACAGGGATATTGACGGCATCTGCAATTTTTTTGGTTAATTCGATTTGATAGCCATTTTTTTCACCGTCTGCATCCATGGCATTGACAACCAGCTCGCCTGCCCCGAGAGCTTCTCCGCGTTTCGCCCATTCCACTGCATCTATCCCGGTATCCTTTCTTCCGCCGTTAATAAATACATGGAACGCATCATCTGCTGTTCTTTTGGCATCAATCGAGAGCACGATACATTGACTGCCAAACTTATCAGAGGACTCCTTAATTAATTCTGGACGCTGCACAGCTGCACTGTTTACCGAAACTTTATCCGCACCGGCATGAAGCACACTGTGAATATCCTGGATGGTACGGATACCGCCGCCGACCATAAAAGGGATAGCGATTTCGCGTGCAACCTGTTCAACCACATCCAGGAAAATGTTCCTTTCTTCATTGGAGGCAGTAATGTCATAAAAAACGAGTTCATCTGCACCTTCACGGTTATAACGTGCAGCCAATTCCACAGGATTAGCAACGTCCTTGATATCCTGAAATTTCTTACCTTTAACGACCCGGCCTTTATCTACATCCAGGCAGGGGATAATGCGTTTAGCGAGCATGATTGTCCTCCTCTACAACGTCTTCCAGCTGAAGGCTTCCATCATACAGCGCTTTTCCGATAATCGCGCCGTAAAGATCCAGAGCCTGAAGGTTGGCGACATCTTCTTTCCGGGAAACTCCGCCGGAAGCAATAATATTCATATTGGTTGCTTCCTGCATCGCTTGCAGCTCCTCCAGATTCGGTCCGCGCAGCATGCCATCCTTTAAAATATCTGTATATACAATTGTTGTTAAGCCGGCTGCTTCTAATTCCTTCGCAAGGTCAGCAGCTTTTTTATCGCTATTTTTTGTCCAGCCATCTGTCGCAATATAGCCATTCCGAGCGTCGAGAGAAACTGCGATTTTATCTCCATATAATTGAATTGCTTCGGTTAGCATATCCCAATCAGTGATTGCAGAGGTTCCAAGAATAACCCGGGCAGCTCCGCCTTCCACATACTCTCTGATCGTGTCCAGGGAGCGGATGCCGCCGCCGACTTCAACAGGAATGGATAATGCCTGAATGGTTTTAAGGATAATTTCTTTATTTTGGGGATCTCCTGTTTTGGCTCCGTCTAAATCGACCATGTGGAGGAAGGCGCCGCCTGCTTCCTGCCATTTTTTTGCTGTGTCCACCGGGGAGTCATTATAGGTTGTCTGCTGGTTATAATCGCCCTGCTTTAAGCGGACACAGTTGCCATCTTTCACATCAATTGCTGGAAAAATGATCATGAAATCATCTCCTCATAATTATTCAATAATGCAATACCGATATCCCCGCTTTTTTCCGGGTGAAATTGCATTCCTGTTATATTTTTATCCTGCACGATTGCTGGTACGCGTCCGCCATAATCGGCACTGGCGACCAATGTTTTTTCTTCCAGTTCATCAATTGCATAGGAATGAACGAAATAAACATAAGGATTTTCGCCAAGCTGATTTAATAAGCTCTGAGGCTGATTAGATTGAAGCGTATTCCAGCCCATATGTGGAACCTTGACTTTATCTGAAATACGTTTTACCGAACCGGATAGAAGACCAAGTCCTGTACATCCGCCATTTTCTTCGCTGAATTCATAGAAAAGCTGCATTCCAAGACAGATGCCTAAAATAGGCTTGCCATTTGCCGCTTCTTCTTTCAAAATCGTATCTAATTTGTAGCGCTGTAATGCTTCCATCGCATCCTTGAAGGCTCCGACACCGGGAAGAATAATGGAATCCGCCTGATGGATTTCTTCTGGATCCATGGTCAGTTTAGAGGTCTTCCCTAATTTATCTAATGCAAATTGCAGGCTTTTAATATTCCCTGCACCGTAATCAATAATGGCAATCATACCCCAGCCTCCTTTTTAAAATCTTATAGGCTTCCTTTGGTAGAAGGAACACCCTTTATCGTCGGATCAATGGATACCGCTTCACGAATTGCTCTGCCCAATCCTTTGAAGATGGATTCAATCATATGATGAGTGTTGGTTCCGTATAAAACTTCCACATGAAGGGTCACTTTGGCATGGCTGGTGAAGCCAATCAGAAATTCTTCCACTAATTCGGTATCGAAGTTCCCGACTTTGTCCTTTAACCCGTCTACACGATAAACTAAAAAGGAGCGGCCGCTGATATCGATGGAAATGGAAGAGAGCGATTCATCCATTGGTGTTGTTGCTGTTGCATAGCGTTTAATGCTTTCCTTTGTTCCTAATGCTTCGTTAAATGCCTGACCAAGGACAATACCGATATCTTCTACCGTATGATGCTGGTCTACCTCTAAATCTCCATCACATGCTACCTGTAAATCTAATCCGCCATGTTTGGTAAAGAGAGTCAGCATATGATCTAAAAAGCCGACCCCTGTTTTTAATTCTGATTTACCTTCTCCATCTACATTAAGAGCAAGGGAGATATTCGTTTCTTTGGTTTGCCGTTCTTTTTCAGCTTGACGCATCGTTGTTCTCCTTTCGAATTCGAATTGCATTTGCGTGTCCGGTTAAGCCTTCCGCTTCAGCAATGGTAATAATGGTATCAGCATAATCCAGCAGCCGTTCCTTTGAATAATGAATGGTGCTCGATTTTTTCATGAAGTCATACACGCCGAGCGGGGAGGAAAAGCGCGCTGTCCCATTTGTCGGCAGCGTATGGTTAGGGCCGGCAAAATAGTCACCTAAAGGCTCGCTGGAATACGGGCCGATGAAAATAGCTCCAGCATGCTTGATTTTCTCCACTTGTTCTTCCGCATTTTCCCCCATTAATTGCAGGTGTTCAGGAGCAATCGTGTTAATTAATTCGATTGCTTGTGCTTCATCCTCGCAGATAATAATTTTTCCGTTTGTCTGAATCGATTCACGGATAATAGCTGCACGCTCCAGTAAAGGGATTTGCCGCACAACCTCTTTTTGCACTTTCTCTGCATAAGCAGCATCTGTCGTCACACAAATTGAGGCAGCATCCTCCGCATGTTCTGCCTGGGATAATAAATCAGCAGCAACGTAGGAAGGAGGAACGGTATTATCAGCAAAGGCACAGATTTCACTTGGTCCTGCAATCATATCAATCGCGACATCGCCGAATACCCATTTCTTCGCACGGGCGACAAAAGCATTCCCGGGTCCAACGATTTTGTCTGTTTTAGGAAGGCTCGCTGTTCCATAGGCCAGAGCAGCAACAGCCTGAGCTCCGCCGATTTTGAATACCTGATCCGCACCGGCGATTTTTGCTGCTGTCAGAACAACAGGATCAATCGTTCCGTCGGGGCGGGGGGGGGTTGTAATCACAACCTGCTCGACACCGGCAACGACAGCTGGAATCACATCCATTAATACCGTGGAAGGATAGCTTGCTTTTCCTCCAGGAACGTAAACACCGACACGCTCCAGCGGTGTAATTTTCTGGCCGAGACGAATGCCGGGCTGCGGACTGAACTGAAAACCTTCTTCTTTGGTTCGTCGCTGGTACTGGCGAATGTTTTCCGCAGCTTCTGTTAATGCTTGAAAGAGAGCTGGCTGTTCAGATTTTACTTTATCAAAGGCAATATTCCATTCCTCATCAGAAACAAGCAAGGAGGATAAATCAGCTTTATCAAATTTTTTAGTATATGCAAGGGCAGCTTCATCCCCGCGCTCCTGTACAGCACGGATAATTTCCAAAACCTGCTCATCTAAATTTTGCTGCACCAGCTGTGTTGCTTTTTCTGTATTTTTTACATTTTGTTTATATGTTTCATAACGGAGAATTTGCATTTTTCTCACTCACAACCTGTTCCAATTTTTTTAGTACATCTTGAATTTCTTTTGAACGTGTTACAAAGCTTGCTTTATTCACAATGAACTTCATGCTGATGGTCTCGATATCTGCTAATATCTCTAGCCCGTTTTCATGCAGGGTGTTTCCAGTCTCGACAATGTCAACGATATAATCAGCAAGCCCAATTAATGGCGCCAGCTCAACGGAGCCATTGAGATGTACGGTCTCAATTGTCTGATTACGCTTGTCAAAAAAGTTCTTGGCAATATTCGGATATTTGGTGCCAATCGTTAACGACTGATTTTCCGGAAGGGAGACTCCTTTTTTTCCGGCGACAGAGAATTTACATTTTCCAATCCCTAAATCAAGGATTTCATAAACATCTGCTTCTGTTTCAATAATATTATCTCTGCCGACAATCCCGATATCCGCAGCGCCTTTTTCAACATAAATCGGAACATCCATCCCTTTTAAAAAGATTAATCGCAACGTCTTATCTTTATTAAAAAAAACGAGCTTACGGGTTTTTTCATGAAAGCCTTCAAAATGGATTCCTGCTGCTTCTAATAAATCAATGGATTGCTTTGCAGGGCGGCCTTTAGCTAAAGCGATAGTTACTGGCTGCATCATTTAACTTCCTTTCTAAAATACCAATCTAGTAATTCCTGATTTGTCTTAAACGCTGCTGTTTCTTTTTGTTTACTATATACTATCTCTTCAGATTTTACGAGTATCTCCGGTGAATCAGAGCGATTCTCCTTTTTATCAATCGTCTTTACAATGACTGTCTGATTTGCTGCCCGGAGGGATTCTGCAAGCTGAAAAGCACGCTGGCGTTCAGAAACTTCATAACGAAGCTCGATGATTTCAGCTTCAGTAAAGACACTGGGAAGCAGGTTAACAAGCAAATCAACCTCAAAAGCAAAGCCGATTGCCGGCGTTTCCTGATGAAAGGAGCGGGTTAAATAATCATAGCGTCCCCCCATCATGATGGGCTGGCCAAGCCCCTCCGCAAAGCCCTGAAAGATAATGCCGGAATAATAATTCATATGGTTAATCAGGCCGAGATTAATCGAAATATAGGAATCCACCTGATAATCCTGGAGAAGCTGGTACACTCTTGATACATAGTCCAGTTCTTCACGCATCTTGTCTGACGAGATAATATTCTCCGCTTCATCGATAACAAAGC
Organism: Oceanobacillus sp. FSL W7-1281; assembly: GCF_037969835.1. Lineage (GTDB taxonomy): Bacteria > Bacillota > Bacilli > Bacillales > Amphibacillaceae > Oceanobacillus > Oceanobacillus oncorhynchi. Next base: position 1,039,458 of record NZ_CP150214.1, read on the forward strand.
TTGCATCTCCGTATAGCATTGGAATTTTACGAAGCTTTTCAATTAAGGCAGCCTCCAGCCCCAAGTCTTTTAAAAAGGGAACAATCTCCGAGATATTTTTCGACTGGATGTATTGATCCAGTTCTTTCTGCTGCATGGTGTCCAGGTCAGCCTCACGTAATAATTCTTTATAAAAAGCAGCATGACCGATTTCTATTTTAAAAGAAGGAATCTCTAATTCTTTTAAGCTTGTTACAGCTAATGCAATCAGCTCTGCATCTGCTTCCGGGGTACGTTCTCCAAACAGCTCTACACCTGCTTGTGTGCGGGAGCGTTCTTCTGTCGTGGAACGGAAAATATCCAGCACATAGGAGAGACGCCCGGTTGCTACTTCCTCCTGCAAATTGGTATAATGTCTGGCAATCGGGATGGTTGCATCTGGCCGCAGTACGAGCACTTTTCCAGAGGGGTCAATCAGCTTCAGCATATCGGCTGTATTGACAGTTCCTTGGACATCGTTATATAAATCATAATTTTCAAAAACAGGCGTCTCTACCTGCTGATATCCAAATTTAGAAAAGCGGTCGGTTAAGGTACGGATAACATGACGTTTTTTTGAAAATTGTTTCGGGTAAAACATGGTATGAAGCAGTTGTTTATTTCTCATAAAATTCTCCTTCGCATTCAACGCTTTATCAATTTAATGCTTTATCTAATTAAAGTTATTTAGTATTATAGTAATGTTCAGAAAAAAAGTCAATGAAAGGAGCATAACTTTTATGTATGATTTTCATATGCACTCAAGCTTTTCGGCAGATTGCGATGCAGAGATGGAGGAGATGATTCAGGAAGCGATAAACAAAGGGTTGAAGGAAATTGCATTTACAGAGCATTTAGATGTGGATTATCCGGATAAGGAATGGGAGTTTAGCTTCGATAAAGAAGCTTATCAAAAAAAATTAGAAGGGCTGCGGGAGAAATATCAGGATCGAATCCAAATCCGCAAAGGGATTGAGGTAGGGGTGCAGCCGCATGTGCTACAGGAGACATCCGATTTTATTAATCAGTTAGAGCCGGAATTTATTATTTGTTCCATGCATTCGGCAAATAAACAGGATTTGCATTCCGGTGAATTTTTTGAAGACAGAACCGTAGATGAAGCATATCGTATTTATTTTGAAGAGTACTATGAATGCCTGAAAAATTTTAAAAACTATCATATTTTAGGTCATCTTGATTTAGTCAGCAGATATGCATCTGGAGGCTGGGAACATGTGCCCCAGGATATAATGGAAGAAATATTAAAACTGGTTATTTCAGAAGGCAAGGGAATCGAATTAAACACATCCGGCTATAAATATGGCATGAATGCACCGCTGCCAAGTAAAAATTTATTGCGATTATACCGTAAGCTTGGCGGAGAGATTATCACATTAGGTTCTGATGCGCACCGTCCGGAAGAGATTGCCGCTCATTTTGAAGAAGCTAAAGAGATATTAACAGATTGCGGTTTTTCTTATATATGCAGTATGAATGGAGACGAGGTCCAATATCACTCTATAAAATAAAAATGCAATTCAGCGGATTTTGCTGCTATATAAATTGAAGTAAGAAATTACACTTTATTTTTCTTATAAAAATGACGTAATAATAATTGAAAACAGTAACTAGCGACGGTTTTTGATGGGGCGAGTAATCGCAATGGTTTTCGGTGGGGCGAGTAACCGCAGTCCCAGTCCCAGAAGAAAAACACGGAGACTCCTGGTCGGCTAAGAACGGTCACGTCCTGTGACCAACGACCGACACTAGGACGTCCTGTCCGTCGTGGGAAAGCGCGGAGGGAAGACCCCGCAGAAAAAAAGCGAACTTCTTTTTTCTACCCGCGGGGCATAAGTGCGACTTTGCTTCTGTCTGCGCCTGACGGCTTGCCAATCAGCAAGTCTTCTTTAAAGGAGATGAGCTCGGGGCCCACGGAAAGCGGAGTGTTTTTCTGGGGCCTAAGATTACTCACCCCATGAAACCCGTTGTAGCGGTAGCTATTAATTTCAATTTATATAGTAGAATTAATTGGTCGTTGCTGACTGTTAGAATTTCCGTAAAGAGACACCATCATTCTTCATTTATGAGGCGGGATTCTTACAGTCAGTTACACTGTGTAAATTAATGACGCTTTTTCAACACTTTTATGAATTTGTAAACGTTTTAAAGGAAATATGTTACGATAATAATAGGAAGACAATACGAGATAGGGAGGAATAGGGACGAGTATGAATATATTAGTAGCTTATGACGGATCCGACCTTAGTAAAAAAGCAGTAGAAGAAGCGAAAGAGCAGGTGAAGCTTGCAGAAGACGCCGTTGTCCATGTGGTTACCGTTATTTCCAATGGCGGTCCGACTGTAAATGCAGCCCTTGCCCGTGCATTTATGGACGATTTGGCAGAGGAAGCACGTCCTGCCATCCATGAAATATATAAAGAGTTGGAAGCGGATGGAATAGCATGTGAAACAGAAGTTTTGATAGATTATTCTTTCCGTAATCCAGGTTCTAAAGTGATTGAATATGCCAAAGAAAAGGAAATAGATTTAATTGTTTTAGGAAGCCGCGGACTTGGAGGAGTAGGAAGATTTCTGCTTGGAAGCGTCAGTACGCAGATTGTTCATCAATCGGCGTGTAAAGTACTTGTTGTGAAATAAAGGATAAAAAAAAGTCTCAAGCTCTCATGATATTTGGTTATGAGAGCTTGAGACTTTTTTTTAGAGTTGAATCAGGTCTCAGGCCATTTTTGCCCAAACGATTAGTGACAGCAGCAATCATATCATTCGATCAGCATAGTATGGCAGCATATTTTCATGTCTATGAAGAAATAGTACCTTAAAAAATCTCTTGACCATTAATAGGCATCTATGTATAATTTAATCGTAATCATTACGAAACGTAATCATTACGTATAATGGAAGGAGTGTTTCTATGAAGAAGTTTTGGCAATTAGGAATTATATTAGGCTTAATCAGTTTCCTGTTTATAGCCGGCTGTCAATCCGGGAATGAGGAAGCAGATAATCAGGAAGAAGGAACCGGCAGTCAAGAAGATGCAGAAGGAAATCATGAAGAAGAGGGGCACGACCATGCTCATGGTGACGAAGCAGCTTCCTTCGATGATTTGCCGGAAAATATCGAAATTGAAGGGTTATCCGACCATTACCATACAGGCGATGTTTTTAAATTAGAGGCGGTAACAGAAGAGGAAGGTTTGGATCATTGGCACTGGTACATACGTGATTCTGCTGAAGAGGAATGGGCGGTGGCAGAAGATCAATACGGGGATTCTTATATGGGTGATGCAGAAGTAGATGGACAGGAAGTTCTTGCGGTTCTTTACGATGATGATCATAATCCGGTTGCCAAGTCTCCTGTTACAGAAATTACGATTGACGACCATGAAGATAGCAGTGAAGATGATCATGGCCACGATCATGAGCATGAAGATGACGACCATCATCATTAATCATATTATGTAAATACTTATAAGCAGAAATAGATTATCGGACGGGATATTTCTATGAACGGATGCTCAATAATGGTTGAAAGCAAATAGAATGCTGTTTAAAAAGCAAATTCTATTTGCTTTCTTTTTGTAGATAGCCATGGAGGAGGAATGAACACAGTGCTTCCAGCAGATGCTTATTTTTTAATCATTATTTTCTTAAAATTTCTACTTTAATTTTATAACAATAAAATATGTTAATGCAGTAAAAAAATAAACACATAAAGCAGAAGAAAAGGTGTTCCAGCAAAGGAAGGATGTTATAATAGCTATGTACTTCAGAGCATGAGACGTACTTAGATTTACAACAGAAATTGAGGGAAATAAATGAGAAAGAAGATTGCAGGTATTGTCCTGGGTCTCCTGGTTGTCTGCGCCATTGCAACAGGTATTTATTTTTACCAGAACGATGAAACGCAAGCAGAGGAGTATACTGGAGCACCGACGATTTTTATACATGGTTATAAAGGAACGGAGAATTCATTTGGTCATATGCTTGACCGTTTTGAAAATACGTACCAATGGGGAAATAAAGGGTTTATCTACTATGTGACAGAGAACGGAGATATTGTCGATTATAACTTAAATAACGGAAGATATGCGCCCATGTTTGTACAGATTGTTTTAGAGGATAATCGTGCAAGCTTTGAGGAAAGTACAGAATGGATTGCGGCAGTGCTTCTTCATCTCAAGGAAAATTATCGGGTGGAGGAAGTTAACCTGGTCGGACATTCTATGGGCGGTATTCTGGCGGTGAAATATACGATGGAATATGTAAGGAATGACTATCCATCTGTTAATAAACTTGTAGCCATCGGCAGTCCATTTGATGGCATTTATAATGAAAGATATTTTGAAATTCATCAAGATGCAGCTGCAGAAGATTTGAAACCCGATTCGCATGCGATAAATATGCTGCAGCAGAATATGTTTCCGGCGGATGTGGATGTGTACAGCATTGCCAGTACAGGAGACGCAGTTGCAGTCCCGGAGAGTGTGAAGGCGCTGAGGAGTATGATACCCGAGCAAAATTTCAAAGAAACGATTATTGATGACCCGCAGCTGACACACAGTGCCCTGCACGAAAGTATGCAAATTGATAAATTGATTCATAGCTTTTTGTGGCAAGATTAAAGCGAATCAACTACAATGGTATAGGATTGATTTATCAAATTATCTTACTTCAGTTATGCGGAAATGCCCAACTGGAGTAAGCTGAATGCCTGTTTCTAACAAAGCAGAAAAAGAATGAGAATATAAAGGTCAAATAGATAAAAGCTTTTGACAAATTAAAGGAATGATAGCATGAATAAATACCATCATCTTTATGATCAATTAATTCAACATACCAATAAAGAGAATGTATTGGTGAACGAGCCGATTAGAGAACATACGTATACGAAATTAGGCGGGGAAGCGGATTTTTATATTACCCCGTCGACTTATGAAGAAGTGCAGGCGATTATCCGCTTTGCTAATCAGGAAAATGTACCGTTTACAATGCTTGGAAATGGTTCTAATCTGATTGTGAAGGATGGCGGAATCCGCGGGATCGTTATGAACCTGCAGCAGCTGTCTGCTATTTGGAGAGAAGGAGATAAAGTTATCTCTCAGAGCGGAGCAAGAATTATTGATGCTTCCCGTTTTGCTTTAAATGAAGAGCTTGCCGGGTTGGAGTTTGCCTGTGGCATCCCAGGTTCTGTCGGCGGAGCGTTGTATATGAATGCAGGTGCATATGGCGGAGAAATTAAAGATGCGCTGGAAAGCACGGTAGTTGCGACAAAGGACGGCGAACTGCTGACATTAACAGCAGAGCAATTAGACCTCAGCTATCGCACAAGTAATATTCCGGACAATGGTTATATTGTATTGGAAGCAACATTCGCATTAAAGCCCGGGAGCAAAGAAGAAATTAAAGAAATGATGGATGATCTTACATATAAAAGAGAATCCAAACAGCCGCTCGAGTACCCGTCTTGCGGCAGTGTGTTCAAACGTCCGCCCGGTTTTTTTGCCGGCAAGCTGATTCAAGACTGTAATCTTCAAGGAAAGCAAATTGGCGGAGCGGAAGTTTCTACAAAGCATGCCGGTTTTATTGTAAATAAACAAAACGCTACAGCATCCGAATATATTTCATTAATTCAATTTGTTCAAGCAACGGTGAAAGAGAAATTTGATGTGCAGTTAGAGCGGGAAGTGCGGATTATTGGTGAGGATGTGGAAGGATAGTCTCATAGCCCAGATTCTGGCTGTGACAGAGGACGGCTGGGATAAAAAGAAAATTTGACATGCCTGTGATCTATTCTTATAATATGAAGTGTTATTTTAAACTTCAGGCAGAGGTTCTTAGCTTCAACCCTCTATAAAAAACTAAGGACAACCTGCGATTATCAAGCCGTGTTCTTTGGGAGCACGGCTTTTTTTAGTTTGTGCAAAGAAGTTTTCAACTGCGAGGAAACAGAAAATCAAAGGAGCTGACGAGTATGACAGGAAGAAATGAAAGAGAACTTCAAGGAATTGAATTGCTAGGGAATAAAGAAACGAAATATGCATTTGATTATACACCTGAGATTTTAGAAACATTTGATAATCAGCATCCAAATCGTGATTATTTTGTAAAATTAAACTGTCCGGAATTTACAACGCTTTGTCCGATAACGAATCAGCCGGATTTTGGAACCGTCTATATCAGCTATATTCCAAATATCAAAATGGTAGAGAGTAAGTCTTTAAAATTATATTTGTTCAGCTTCCGGAATCATGGTGATTTCCATGAGGACTGTATCAATATTATCATGAATGATTTAATTGAGCTGATGGATCCGCGTTATATTGAAGTAAGAGGGAAATTTACACCGCGTGGGGGGATTTCCATCGACCCGTATTGCAATTATGGAAAAATCGGAACTAAATTTGAAAAGATGGCAGAAAACCGGTTAATGCAGCACGATATGTATCCGGAAACCATCGATAATCGATAGAGGGAAACTAAGATCCTTGCACCTTTGAAGAGAAGGGAACAGGAGAATGTATATTTATTTCACTGCCGTTTTTGTCGGCCTATTATTATTGTCGAATATTTTGTCGGTTAAATTATTTGAAATGGGAAGTATTGTATTGCCCGCTGCAGCAATTGTATACGTGATTACTTATTTGATGACGGATGTCATTGGGGAGGTTTATGGAAAAAAGGCAGCTCGGAGAACGGTCCAGGCCGGTTTTCTCACACAGGTGCTTGCCATGGTATTTATTTATATTTCCATTCAGCTTCCGCCGGCTGCCGATTTCCAATCACAGGCAGCTTTTGAAGAGATTTTCAATGGGAGCTTCCGGATAATTTTAGCAAGCCTGGTTTCTTATTTTGTCAGCCAGCACCTGGATGTCTCGATTTTTCACACGTTAAAACAGCGGCATGGAGAGAAAAAGCTGTGGCTGCGTAATAATTTATCAACGATGACGAGCCAGCTTTTTGATACAGTCCTATTTATCACCATTGCTTTTTGGGGCGTTGTTCCAACATCTGTTTTACTGGGAATGATTGTGTCGCAATATATTTGGAAGTTTACCGTTGCAGCGGTTGATACACCATTTGCGTATCTACTTGTCCGCTGGGCGCGAAAATATGAAGAAAAGCATCAGACAGAGTTATTGGAAGCATCCTGATATCTCATAAAAGGCCAGCTAGTGAAAAAACTAGCTGGCCTTTTATGAGAAGAAAAAGAATATAGAGTAGAATTTCTGAGCTTTTCTTAAAATTTTTTAATTCATGCTTTTATTGATGTAATATAAAATAACAAAGATAATTAGTTGAAAGGAAGTGGGAAAGTGAACCAAAAGGATTGGGAAATCTTACGAATGATGAAAAAAGAAGGGAATATTTCAAAAGCGGCGAAGAAATTATTTATGACACAGCCTGCAGTAACTGTAAGAATAAAGAAAATGGAAAAAGAATTAAACGTAAATATCGTATACCAGATGAATCGCGGAGCTCAATTAACACCACAGGGAGAATATTTAGCAGAGCAGGCTATGGATTATTTGAAACAGATTGATGAGCTTAAGGGTTTCCTATCTAGTATGAAGGAACCGCTGGTTGGAACATTAAAAATTGGGGTTTCTAATTTCATGACAAGATATAAGATTCCTGATATTTTACAGAAATTTAAAGAAAAGCATCCGTTAGTTCAATTTAATGTTACCAGCGGTTTTAGTAGTGATATATTCAAAATGATGCAGGATCAGGATATTCACATTAGTTTTGTGAGAGGAGATTATGCCTGGCGGGACCAAAAATATTTACTATTTGAAGAACCAATATGTATAGCTTCGATGAATAAAATTAATTTGGAAATCCTGCCTGACACGCCTCGAATTGAATATAAAACCGATTATAAATTAAAGGAACTTATTGATACGTGGTGGCTGGAAAATTATACGCAAGCTCCTAACATCCATATGATTGTCGGTCAAACGGATATTTGTAAAGCAATGCTGAAACAAGGTCTCGGTTATGCTATTTTACCTAAATTAGTAGTTCATGATATTCCTAATATTTATAAGGTAGACCTAAAAGATAAAAATAATAATCCAGTTGCACGTTCTTCCTGGATGCTCTATAAAAAGCAATCATTTCAGCTCAATATTGTTAGGGCGTTTGTAGATTTTATCAAAACCATCGATTTTCAAGAGCCAATATAATAGTGATTTAATTAGCTGGATGTATTTACATATCAATGTTATTCCTTTTATTTATGTTCATTTATAAAAAAACGATACTTCAATTATGACTGCGCTTACATTAAACTGATGATAATCAAATTTGAAATAAATCATAGGGGAGTATATTTATGAATGAACAACTGCTCTTGGAAAACAAAGACAGCTTCACACTTAATGGGAAGAGTTATCATTATTATTCATTAAAAAAGCTGGCTGCAGAAATGGAGAAAGATTTTTCTAGATTGCCAAATAGTATAAAAGTTATTTTGGAAGCAGCACTTAGAAATATAGACGGCAGAAAGATTACAGCAAACCATGTATATCAACTGGCGAATTGGGCTGATGAAAAAAATACTAGAAAGGAAGTTCCATTCAAACCATACCGGGTCCTATTGCACGATACAACGGGTATTCCTGCGATTGTGGATCTTGCACTGCTAAGAGATACAATAGATGAATTAGGAAAAGACGTAAGTAAAGTTAATCCGAAAATACCAGTTGACTTAGTAGTGGACCATTCGGTAATGGTAGATTTTGCAGGGTCTGAAAATGCACGAGTATTAAATGAAAAACGTGAATTTGAAAGAAATAGAGAAAGATTTCAATTCTTAAAATGGGCACAGTCTAATTTTGATAACTTACGAGTTTTTCCACCTTCTTCAGGGATTATGCATCAAATCAATTTAGAGTATTTATCTAAAGTAGCTGTTGTGGAAGAACAAGAGGATGAGACGATTATCTTTCCTGATTCATTAGTTGGGGCAGACTCTCATACGACAATGATTAATGGATTGGGGATTGTGGGATATGGCGTAGGGGGGATTGAAGCAGAAGCAGCTATGCTTGGTGATCCGCTTTATTTCCTTGAACCAGAAGTAATCGGATTTAAATTAACAGCGTGTTTACCTGAAGGAACGACCGCAACGGACCTGGCGCTAACTATTACAAACATGCTTAGGAAAAAGAATGTTGTCGGAAAATTCGTTGAATTTTATGGGCCTGGAGTTAAATCTTTAACTGTATTTGACCGCTCAACGATATCTAACATGGCGCCAGAATCAGGATCAACAATGTCCTATTTCCCTGTTGATGATGAAACATTAAGTTATCTTCGTATGATTGGCCACAGTGAAGAAAAAATTAATTTAATCAAAACATATTATCAAGAACAAAATATGTTTTATGAAGGAAAAACGAGCTGCCCTGCATATTCAGATACAATTGAACTCGATCTCTCTTCAGTGGTAACTACACTAGCCGGTCCGAAAAGGCCACAGGATCGAGTCGATTTAACAGACATGAAGCAAATTTTTATTAATCAATTGCGTAAATCTGTTTCAGATGGCGGATATGGATTGACAGATGAAGAAATTGATGAAGAAGTTGTTGTCGAAGGAGAGGTTTTAAAAACGGGCAGTGTTGTTATTGCAGCAATTACAAGCTGTACAAATACTTCTAATCCAAATGTAATGATTGGTGCGGGTCTCATCGCAAAAAAAGCTTTTGAAAAAAACTTAATGAAACCCAGCTATGTCAAGGCTTCTTTAACTCCTGGATCCAAAGTAGTCACTGATTATTTGCGAAAATCAGGATTACTCACATACTTGGAACAATTAGGGTTCAACATTGCCGGTTATGGATGTGCGACATGTATTGGTAACTCAGGTGAATTATTTGATTCTGTAGATGAAGCAGTTACCCAAAATGACCTAACCGTTACATCGGTATTATCGGGCAATCGTAATTTTGAAGGGAGAATTCATCCAAAGGTAAAAGCAAACTATCTTGCATCTCCACCTTTAGTAGTTGCATATGCACTTTCAGGAACAGTAAATATTGATTTTCATAATGAACCTATTGGCTATGATGACAAGAATCAGCCAGTTTACTTAAGGGATATTTGGCCGACATCGAAGGAAATTGACAGCGTACGCATGGAATCACTAGAGTCAGGAATGTTTAAAAAGAGGTATAATAACATTTTTTCTTTTAATGATGACTGGAATAATTTAGAGATATCGAAAAGTCAATTATATCAATGGAATCCATCGTCAACCTATATTAGAAAGCCGCCATTTATTGAGCACGAAGTTATTCAGCAATCAAATCTAGAAGGAACAAGAATGCTTTTAATGCTGGGTGATTCTATTACAACAGACCATATTTCTCCGGCAGGGAGGATAAAAACGCATGGACCAGCAGGAGAGTATCTAAAAGAAAATGATGTGAGTCCAAGACACTTTAATTCATATCCTTCTAGGCGTGGAAATTTCGAAGTGATGCATCGGGCAGCATTTGCCAACGTACGTTTGCGAAATCAAATTGTACCAGAAATGGAAGGCGGGTATACAACATATTTTCCTACAAATGAGACAATGACAATTTTCGAAGCCTCAGAATGTTATAAACAGGATGGTACGCCGCTTACCATTGTTGCAGGAAAAGAATATGGTACAGGAAGCTCAAGAGACTGGGCTGCTAAAGGGACATTACTTTTAGGGGTGAAGACAGTAATTGCTGAAAGCTTTGAAAGAATCCACCGTAGTAATTTAGTAGGGATGGGGGTACTGCCATTGCAATTTATGGAAGGAATCAGTAAGGAAACATTACATTTATCCGGCAGTGAAACTTTCTATTTTACTGATCAATTGAAATCATTGCATCCGGGAAAAATGATTAAAGTAAAAGCTGTTCGAGAGAATGGTGAGTCCTTTTACTTTGAGACGATTGCTCGCTTAGATAATGAAGTAGAAGTTGAATACTACCATAATGGCGGAATTCTGCCAACTATTGTACAGACATATGCAGAGAAAAAGAATAAAAAGATTTTTGAACATTAATTTTAGCTGAAGAGAGGTGTACTTTTGGACGATAACGACTGGAATATTATCAAAAGTTTATATATAAATAAAAACGTTACACAAACGGCCAAGGAATTTTATATATCCCAGCCGTCCCTTACGAAAAAGATAAAAAAGATAGAAAAAGAGTTTCATATAAAAATATATGATAGAAGAAGTCAAGGTATTGTGTTTACAAGAGAGGGGGAATTTCTGGCATTAAAAGCAAGTGATATTGACCAAAAACTAAAAAGAATTAAAGAAGAGACTGCAGCAATGAATGAAAATATGAAAGGTAAATTAAACATTGGTGTCAGTAATCATTTCGCAAAATATCACCTGCCGTCTATTTTACGGGATTTCCAATCGGTATACCCGGAAGTAGAATTTAATATCCAAAGTGGCTGGGGGACAGAAATATCTCATTTAATAAATACAGAGAATATTCATATTGGCTTTATCAGGGGAGATTATGATTGGGCAGGAAGTAAATATTTATTATTTAAAGATCCGATGAGTTTATTTTCAAAGAATGAAATTGATTTACCAACACTTCCAACAAATCCGCGGATTGATTATCAATCTGGATTTGCTCTTAGATCGCTAATTGAAACTTGGTGGAGTGATCATTACGAGACACCGCCAACAGTCGGTATGCTGGTGGATAGTGTAGAAGCTTGTAAAGAGATGGTGATCAAAGGTCTGGGATATGCAATCCTTCCTGCTTCCATTATGGAAGGTCAAAAAGAAATATATCGGGTTGATTTGTTTGATAAGAATAAAAAGGCAATGGATACAAACACATGGATGTATTATTCAGAAGCATTATTAGACACAAAGATTGTATCTGAATTTGTTGACTTTGTAAAAAAACATGAAAACAAAACGAAAGGGGTAGAATGATGTCCATTAATTATGTAGATGAATTTTCGAAAATACCAACTACCTGTGTATCAGATGCACTAAAGGGCAATTATACGATGGATTTTTCCATCAAGGCTCTAAAAAATAATGCAATTGTTGGAAGAGCGTATACAGTTAAAATTCCTAAGGGGCAAAACAAGGAGGTCTTAAAAGCGATTAAAGAAGCAAATGCTGGGCATGTACTTGTCATTGATGCAGAAGATGATACTTCAAAAGCAATTGCAGGAGATTTTATTTTAGGCATGGCTAAAGCATTGGGGATTAATGGTGTAGTAACCAATGGGGTAATTCGGGATATAGAGAGCATAAAAGAATTAGATTTTCCATTATTTTGTAAAGGAACAACTGCCAATGCCGGAAGCAAGTCGGACGAGGGTGATTCTAATATTCCAATAAGTTGTGGCGGCGTTACAGTGAACCCAGGAGATATTATTGTTGGAGATAGTGATGGTGTCGTTGTTGTTCCGAAAGAATTAGAAGTGGAAGTATTGGAAAAGGCAAAAAAGAAGCTTCAAACGGATGCAGATCGAGAAGCAAAAGTTTCCAACAATGTTCAAGCTATTTATGAATATATAGACAATATTTTGCGTAAATAAAACAAATTATAGAAAGTGCTTTATGTAGAAATAAAGCAGTAATTACATGTTCAAGAGGGGTTTTGTTTGTAAAAATTAAAACAGGGAGAGGGATTTGTAATGAAGAAGCCTTTATTATTGCTATTGTTATTGCTTTTAATGGTATTTGTGACAGCATGCGGAAACGATGGAGACGGACAAGCTAGCGGAGAAGAAGGAGCAGGCACAAGCTGGGAGCCAGAAGAACCAATTGAGTTTGTTGCTCCAGCGGGAGCAGGGGGAGGATATGATACAACGGCAAGAATGTCAGCGCAGGCTTTTGCTGACGCAGGAATTATTGATCAGAGCATCGGGGTAGTAAATAGAGAAGGGGGTGGCGGAGCTGTAGGATGGGCTTATGTAGCTGGACTAGAAAGCAGTCCGCACCATTTATTTGTTACCTCCCCGCCATTTTTACTCGTACCATTGAATGGGCAATCAGAGTACGGTTATGAGGATTTTACACCGATTGCGAATTTGATTGCAGATTATCCGGCTTTTGCTGTGGCAGCTGATGCAGAATGGGATAATCTAAATGAACTTTTTGATGATATGAAAGAAGATCCTTCAAGTATTACAGTAGTTGGTACTTCGTCACCTGGAAGTATGGATCATGTAGCGTTTGCGATGTTGGCAAAAGAAGCAGGTGTTGATATTACACAGTTGAAATATGTATCTGCTCAAGATAACGCTGGATTAACTCAGTTGTTAAATGGAAGTGCTGATGTATTTTCTACAGGTGTTGCAGAAACAGCGGAACAAGCAAGGGCTGGAAATATTAAAGTATTGGCTGTTACTTCTGAAGAGAGATTAGAAGGGGAAACATTAGAAGATTTTCCAACGGTGACTGAGCAAGGATTCGAAACTTCTGTTATTAACTGGCGCGGATTTTTTGGTCCGCCAAACATGCCTGAAGAGGCAATTGCTTATTATGAAGAGAAATTTAAAGAGTTAAGTGATTCAGAGGAATTTGCTGAAATACGTGAGCGGTTTGGCTGGGATGAAATGTACATGGATAGTGAGGAAACAAAAGCATATTTAGATAAACAAAATGCAGAGTTTGAGGCAATCTTAGATGAATTGGGACTCGGAGAGTAAGTGAATACTATAGGCGCTTATGTAAAAAATACGGAGAGGTTTAATCTCTATTAAATGTTTTCTTTTAAAATGAAACTGAAAGCCAAGTCAATGGTGACAAGCACCATTGACTTGGCTTATCTAAAAATTTTGATAAATTATATTAAAATGGTGGTGGTAACATGTTGAAAACAATGAATCAGCGTTTAAGTGTTATTTTATTAATCATAGCTGTTGGGTATCTTGTGCTGACTTATCAGCTTCCCTCTTATGGATATACACAGGTTGATGCAGACGTTATACCGAGTGTATTGGGGTGGGTGTTGATTGCATTAGCAATAGGATTATTTTTTACAAAGGATTCTGAAACAGAAGAACAAAAAAAGAAAAGGGTTATACCTAAGAAGGAAGTTCTTATTTTAATATTGGTTGCTGTCTTTTTATTTGTATATATTATGTTTCTAGAAATGCTGGGCTTCATACTAATGACTGCCATATTTATCTTCTTTTGTTCGAGATTCTTAGGCTATAAAAAACATATAACTAACGTCATTGTCTCTATTGTATTTCCAATATTCATGTATTTCGTGTTTACTGAATTTTTAAGAATTAGTTTACCACAAGGGATATTGCCGTTTTAAGAAGGGGGTTTAATAAATGGGATCTTTAGAAGGAATTTTAACAGGTTTTCAAACAGCTTTTAGTTTGGAAGCTATACTATTTGTTATGATTGGCGTTGTAGTTGGTACAATTATAGGGATGATTCCAGGATTGGGACCAATCACAGCCATTGCTGTAATGATACCAATTACATTTGGAATGGATCCTGCTGCTGCGCTAATCATGATGGCTGGTGTATATTATGGAGCTATGTATGGTGGTTCAACTTCATCTATATTATTAAATGCACCAGGAGTAGCTGGTACTGTGGCGGCTGCATTTGATGGTTATCCGATGGCTCAGAGGGGAGAAGCTGGAAAGGCACTTGCTATCTCGGCAATCGCATCATTTGTTGGTGGAACAGTCAGTGTTATTTTATTAATGCTTTTGGCTCCTGCGTTATCCAGTGTAGCAGTAGCATTTGGCCCGCCGGCATATTTTGCACTGATGCTTATGGGATTAACTGCGATAACCAGTTTATCTGAAGGTTCAACCATTAAAGCACTTATTTCCGCAGTTTTCGGATTTATGATTGTGACAATTGGAATAGATCCACAAACTGGTACACAACGTTTTACTTTTGGAAACGTCAATTTATTGGATGGTATTGACTTTTTAGTTATTGCTCTAGGTTTGTTTGCTTTGGCTGAAGTATGTACACTAATTTTAAACAGAAAGGACCATACTCTAAAAAATGCACATAAGCTTGGTAGTCTGCTCCTTTCGAAGGAAGATTTCAAAGAGATGAAAGGACCAATGACAAGACAATCTTTTTTAGGATTTCTAATTGGAGTTTTACCTGGAGCAGGCGCAACGATTTCTTCATTTATTGCATACATTTCCGAGAAAAAAATAGCTAAAAAACCAGAGGAATTTGGAAAAGGATCAATCAGAGGACTTGCCGCACCGGAAACAGCTAATAATGCTGCGACTAGCGGTGCGTTTGTTCCATTACTAAGTCTTGGTATTCCTGGTTCTGGTACGACAGCTGTTATGTTAGGTGCTTTTATTGTATTAGGGGTCCAGCCAGGGCCGTTATTGATGACAGATCGTCCGGAAATTTTCTGGGGGGTTATTGCAAGCATGTATATAGGAAATATATTTTTATTGATACTAAATCTACCTTTAATTCCTTATTTGGCGAAAATATTAAAGGTACCGCGTCCGCTTTTGATTTCATTAGTAATTATGTTTAGCGTAATCGGTGTTTATGCAATCAGCTTTAATACATTTGACCTGTATATGCTATTGCTGTTTGGTATAATAGGATTTTTGATGAGGTTATTTGCTTTTCCTGCTGCACCGTTGATTTTAGCATTTATCCTCGGCGGAATGATGGAGAACTCATTAAGGCAGTCATTAGTAAGTTCCAACGGTAGTTTAATGGTTTTTGTAAATGACCCAATCGCTTTAACATTGCTAATAATAGCGTTTCTTACTTTTGTTTTTCCGCTTATACGTCAGCTGCGTAAAAGAAAAGGGTAATATTAATGAAATTGCTATTGCAAAAAAGGTATTTGAAAACTTATGCTTCATTTAAGTTTAATTGTTTTTCGTATCTAGTGTATTTTTATATCTATTGTTATTTTGACCACTCTTTTTAATTAATGAAAATAATAATTGAAGGAGAAGTGTAAAATGAATCAGTACAAAATTGGTGTTCTACATGGTGATGGAATTGGAACAGAAATTGTAAAGTCAACCGTTGAGGTTGTTTCAGCTGCTTGTAGTCATTTAACTCATGACATTGTAAGTTGGGAGTACCACCCAATTGGCTGGGAAGCTATTAATAAAGTTGATACACCAGTGCCATTGACTACAAAAGAGGCGTTAGCCAAACTCGATGGCTGGATTATGGGTCCTCATGATTCAGCTTCTTATCCGGAAAAATATAAAGAACTCAGGAATCCCAGCGGAGAATTGCGTCATACCTTTGACTTGTATGCAAACATTAGACCTACCAAATCAATTCCATCTGTAAAGGGTTTGGTCGATAATGCAGACCTTGTTATATACAGGGAAAATACAGAAGGTTTTTATCCGGATCGAAATATGTATGCAGGAGTTGGAGAGTGGAAAGTTACACCAGATGTTGCAATATCTACTGGGGTTTTCACAAGGAATGCAATTACAAGAATAGCTCTTGCTGCTTTTGAAGCGGCAATGAGCAGAAGAAAAAAAGTTACAATTGTACATAAAGCGAATGTGATCAAACTTGGAACAGGTATGTTCAAAGAAATTTGTTTAGAGGTAGCAAAAGATTATCCGGATGTTAAGGTAGATGATTACCATATTGATGCGATGACTGCGCATCTTGTTAGAAACATTCGCGCGTTTGATGTGGTTGTGACGGAGAATATGTTTGGAGATATCTTATCGGATCTATCAGGTGAATTAGCAGGCAGTTTAGGGCTGGCGCCGTCCATTAATACAAATAATCATCAGGTAATGGCACAGGCTGCTCACGGGTCAGCGCCAGATATAGCTGGTCAAAATAAAGCAAATCCAGTGGGAATCCTATTATCTACAGTAATGATGCTAGAATGGCTTGCAAATCATCATAAAGACGAAAGGTTAGAGGAATTGGCTAGTATGATTGAACAAAGTATATTTTCTGTTATGGAAAAAGGGGTAACGACGCCTGATTTAAAAGGAACAGAAACAACGGCTTCCTTTACCCAAGCAATTATTGATAAAATAGAAGGACAGTAAATTTAAATATTTTTTTTAACTAAACGAATAAAATTTTATCCCTTCCCAGCCAAAGCTAAATTTGGCTGGGAAGGGATAAAAATTATCTTCTTCGCTCATCCTCTAAAACGCTGCAAGAACGATTGTACACGAGGATTTTCTGAATGCTCGATAACCTCGCTGGCCGTTCCTTGTTCTGCGATAACTCCTTCATCTAAAAAGAGTACCTTATCCGCTATGTCCAGAGCAAAATCCATCTCGTGCGTAACCAGGATCATTGCCATATCATCATTTTCTGCAATGTCACGAATGACATTTAGCACCTCTCCGACCAGCTCCGGGTCAAGCGCAGAGGTAACCTCATCAAATAACATGATTTTAGGGCGCATCACAAGGGCGCGGGCCATAGCTACCCGCTGCTTTTGTCCGCCTGAAAGCTGGCTGGGGTAATTATCCAGCTTACTCCCGAGTCCTACACGCTCCAGCATTTCTATCGAGCGTTTTTTTACATCACTTTTTTCTTCGTTTTTCACATGAATAGGTGCTGTCATACAATTTTCTAAAATAGTCATATGCGGAAACAGGTTGAAATGCTGAAATACCATTCCAATCTCACCGCGAATAGAGCGCAGATGACTTTCATTCGCATGCATCCACTTTCCGTTCTTCTCCATTTTCCACAGATTGCGGCCGTCTACGATAATGTCTCCAGATGTTGGCTGCTCTAATGTCATCAGCATCCGGATAATTGTTGTTTTCCCTGATCCGCTTGGACCAATGACAGCGACTTTTTCAGCTGGATATATATCTAAATCAATCCCCTTCAATACCTCCACATTTCCAAAGGATTTATGAACATCTTGATAAGTAACGATTGGTTCTGCCATTATTGCATTGCTCCTTTATCTTTTATCATTTGATTTTTATGGAACCTTCTGTTGAAACGATTCTCTAACTTTTTAATCAGCACTGCAGAAGGATAGCTTAGTACTAAGAAAATGATTCCTACAATGGTCAATGGCTCAAGATAGGACCAGTTTTCCGCACCGTATGATCTGGCGAGCAGCATAATACCAGCTACCCCGATGGTGGATGCCAGCGGAACCTCTTTAAACATAATGATAAAGTAATTTCCAAGCATCGGAATGGTGGGCGGGATAGCTTGTGGCAGAATAATCTTTCGCCATTTATCCCATGTAGAAATATTCAGTGCAGTGGAAGCCTCCCATTGTCCTTTATCCACACTTTCAATTCCGGATCGATAAATTTCACCGATATACGTACTAAAGTGTATACCAAGTCCCAAAACGGCACAAGCGAATGGGTGGAGCGATATGCCAATATAAGGTATTACCGGCAAAGCATAATAGATAAAAAACAATTGAACGAGTGGAGGCGTAGAACGTATAAATTCCATGGTCCAGGTGACAATAAAATGAATAAAACGATTTGGGATACGGCGTAAGAATGTCCACAAAAAACCAAAAATCAAGGCAAAGAGATAGCTGGCTATCGTCAGTCCAATCGTAATTCCAAGTCCTTGTAATACCACTGGTAACGCATCAAAAAATGTATCCCAGCTCCAATAATTCAAATTCATCAGCTAGCTACCCCCTTTTTAGCAATTTTTTCAGCCTTTCTGGTAAGGAAAATTAATGGAAGGGCTAAAATGAAATAGAATACAAGCACAGTTAGATAAATCAATGGTGATAAAGATAAGCTGGTGCTTCGCATCACATCTCCATAATATAAAATATCTGTTAAGCCAATTAAAGAGACAAGAGAGGTTCCTTTTAAAATTTGAATGGTATAATTACCGAATTCAGGGAGCATCATACGTATTGCCTGTGGGAAAATAATCAGGCGCATCCTTTGAAAAGAAGACATATTTAACGCAGTTGCTGCTTCATACTGTCCTTGAGATACAGATAGAATGGAGCTGCGGACAACTTCTGAAAGATATGCGCCGTAGTTTAAACCGATGGCAATGACACCAATCCACCAATTCGAACCCAGATTAATCCCAAATAGCATCGGTACAGCATAGTACAGCCAGAATAGCTGAACTATCAAGGACGTCCCGCGAAATACCTCTACATAAAATCCGGTCAGTTTTCGTAATAGAAAATTATTGGACAGCCGGCAAAGTCCTGCTATAAATGACATAGCATATGCAAACAATGCAGAAGCAATTAAAATAGATACAGTTATTTGAACACCACGCCATAATTGCGGGGCGATTTCGAATATAGCACTAATAGCAAGTACCTCCTTCATAATCGTTATGTGTAAAATGAATGGAATGTCTTATTTTCTATTAAAAAGAAAGATAGGGCGCTCCTTGCGTGAAGGAACCGCCCTATGGAGTCTGAAAAATATATGTTTCATAAGCTTACAAGATTAATATTCACCTTGACAAACTTGCTCTGCTGTTACAGAACCAGCTTCAACAAAATTATTTTCTGGATGGAATCCATTTTGTTCTAGTAATTCAGCAACAGTTCCATCTTCTTTTAATTCTTCTAGTTTTTCGTTATAGGCATCACGAAGCTCTTCGTTTTCAAGACTGAAGGCAGCAGCCCCATAACTTGGTACACCGTCAATATTTTCCGGCTGTTCGAAATTTTCAACAATCTCTAAATCCTCTGTATCAGCGGATTCAAATGCTTCGCGAACAGTCATTTCTGTACCAGTTGTTGCATCAGCGCGTCCAGCTTGAATAGCTGAAAAGGTCGCAGGAATATCAGAAGCAGTAATAATTTGATCGTCATCTACACCTTCTGATTTTAAAAATTCAATTTCTGTGGCACCTTCCATAACAACTACGGTCACATCCGGGTTATCTGCAATATCTTCATAACTTTCAATGGATAACGGATTGCCGGCTTCGACAACAAGCCCTTCTCCGTATACCATTTCCGGCTCACCGAAAAGCGCATTTTCACAACGTTCCGGATTGATAGCCATACCAGCAGTAACAACATCAAACTGTCCTGCTTGTACTCCTGGAATCAGTTCACCAAAATCGGATAATTTACCTTCTACATTATCGACTCCAAGTTCAGCAAAAACCGCTGTAGCAATATCAACTGCCGCACCTTTTAATTCACCGTCTTCTTCATAAGCGTAAGGTGATTCATTGGCGAAACCGACTTCGACAGTGCCGGAGTCTTGAATGCTTTCCAGACTATTATCTGAACCGCCGCAAGCAGCTAGAAATGCTAGAATTAAAATCAATCCAATAAGTATTATTTTATTCTTCAACTAAATGCTCCCCCTCAAAAATAATAGATAATAAAAAATGTTGATTAACAATGCCGCTATTCTTTGAAGAAAGAATGTTACATGAAATCAACATGAGTTAACAAATATGTTACAGAGAAAGAGGGAGATTCTCAAACCGGATATTTTAGCAAAAATATGGTTTATTTACCGTTTTACGGGATGAATGGTAAATAACTTTCAGATACCAACATATACGGTGGTATAGTTTCATATTCTCTGTATAACTAAAAAACTTCATTTTCTAAAAACGAAAATAGAAATTAATTGAAAAGGCATGCATAGTTTAATAGGATAGAAGATAAGAAGAGATGATGGAGGTATATTATGGGGCCCTATATCGCAGTAATTGCTGTTTCAGTCATTGTGGTAGCGATGGTTATTATTTTATCCTTGGTTACATTATCAAAAGGGTATGGCTATAAGCATAAAATAGATCCGCTTCCTGGTGAAGAAGAGAAGAATAGTGACAGCAATGAGGAGAATCAGAAAGAAGAAAAGAAATAAGGTTATCTAGGAGAAAGCCATGAAGAGAATGGGATTATTTATGATTGCAGCATGTGCAGCTGCTGGTGTTTTATTTGCTATCTATTCGCTGTATTCTACAAACCAAGTAATTTATGTAGCAATGGATGGAAACGATCAAAATGAAGGTACATTGGAGTCTCCCTTTCAGACTATTGCTAAAGCCAGCTCAGAAGCGGAGGCTGGCACTACTGTATATATTCAGGAAGGGATATACAAGGAGCCGCTGGTTGTCCAGTACAGCGGCACGCAGCATCAGCCGATCACCTTTCAAGCGTATGATGGAGGAGAAGTTATTTTGGATGGCGAGAATCTGAAAGCGGCTGATGGGAATCGTGCACTTGTTGTTCTAGAAGATAAGAATTACATACACATAGAAGGATTAACTATCAAAAATGTAACAACAGATATAATGGATGAAACAGTAATGGGAATTTTTATCACTGGTTCCAGCAGCCATATTACAGTGAAGGATAATACTGTCAAAGGAATAAAAACGTGGCATGAGGAAGGGAACGGACATGGGATTGCGGTATATGGTACAGACTCGATGAAGGATATAAATATCGTCCATAATATCGTTGAGGATCTAAAGCTGGGGACCAGTGAATCAATTGTATTAAATGGAGATATTGACGGGTTTACGGTAGACGGAAATAGAGTTCAGTACAGTGATAATATTGGCATTGACCTGATCGGGTATGAAGGGGTTGCCGCTAATCCCGCTGCGGATTATGTCCGTAATGGAGCAGTGCAAAATAACACGGTCCACCATGTTTCTTCTTTTACAAATTCGGCGTACAACGGCGAGTATAGTGCGGCGGCGATTTATGTAGATGGCGGAAAAGATATCCTGATTAAGAAAAATGAATTATATGAGAATGATATAGGTATTGAAGCTACTTCAGAACACGCAGGGAAATATGCGGAAGGTATACAAATTATAGATAATCTGATTTCAAATAATCATTATACTGGGATTGCTATTGGCGGCTATGATGAAGAGAGAGGCGGCACTCGCGATACGCTGATTACGAAGAATACCCTGTATCAAAACGATACGAAAGACTTAGACGGCGGCCAGCTTCTGGTACAGTATAACGTGCATGATAATGAAATAAAGGAAAATAAATTCACTGCCGGCCCATCGCGCATTTTTATTGCGAATTTCTTTCGGGAAAACAGAGATAATCGTCTGATTGAAAATAGCTATTATAGAGAACCTGGAAAAGAAGGTATCTGGATTTGGAAGGATAAAGAATATCATTCTTTTTCTGCATTTAAAGAGGCTTCCGGAAGTGATGAAGCATCACAATATATTGATTCAGAGGAAGAGGAATAAAGCGCGCTATACGGGCTTTTTAGAAAGGTCTCTCCTGCTGTGAAAAACAGACGGCAATCCAAGTCATATTTTTTCCTAATCCAATAAAGAAGTTTTAGACCTCCCAAAATAGGTAATATTTTTAGAAAGGAGGTTTCTAAAGATGGCACGAAAGAAATACTATGTAACAGTAGATACGGAGGAAATCCGAGAGGTTTCGCTTCCTGAAAACGGAATTGAGTATGAAATATATGCGACACCGGAAGAGGTAAAAGAAGTGGAAGTTCTGTTTGCAAGAAAAGAAAAAAATGCAAAGGATGCCGTTAAATTTGTAGGAAAACCTTTTGATGAACAGCCTGTCGATGCGAAGCGTGATAATTACGAGGGAGATTTGATTGCCATCTACCGCAAATTGTATGATTTAGGAACCGATAAAACCAAGAGCGAAATCGAGGAACTTCGTCTGTTTTAAAATAAGATGATAAAAAGAAATGCAGACAGAAGTTTTTTCTGCCTGCATTTCTTTTTGTGAAATATATTTGAATATAATAAATCAGACCATCTTATTCCCCTTCACCAGGAGGACGGTACCCCTGCTGCAGCTCAGAAATGCTCAAACCAAATGTCATTTGCAGATGCGGGTAATCTGTAAAGCTATTAAAATCTCCGCCCCATTCAAAGCCTAAATCCTTTGCAATGTCTGCAACTTCAAACCAGTCAGACTCTCCATTATTATTCCCGTCGTAATGGATATCCCAAATAACCTCTCCATCATGATTACGAATCGCATAATCGACAGCCAGTCCATAATTATGATAACTTTCCCCGCCTCTGGCATGGGTAACAATATCTTCTTCATTTTCTCTGCCTCTGGCATACAGGGATTCCTGCTCTTCCTCTGTACGCAGACCATCTGTAATAACGACCTCTATATCTATATCATCCGCACGATCGATTAACGTATCCACCGCTTCTTGGACATCAGGATGAAGTTCTGATACCGTTTCTTCTCCATCCACTCTTTCATAAGAAGGGGTTGTCTGCTCGTAAAGCCAGAACAGCAAACCTATAAAAAGAATAATGGCAATCCAAGAAAGCGTAAAATGCTTTATAGCTTTCATTCGATATTTCGGGCTCCTTTAAAAAGAATCTCTAGTCATATCATAACATGTACAAGCTTCTGATGAAGGGTTGAACAACTAGCGAAATCTGGCAGTTTTGCAAATTGATTTCTTCGCTTATCTAGACATATAATGAGATAAAACTGACAGAAATGGAGGGAAACCAATGTATTACCTCATCAGCTGTTTGATTGGCTATATTTTTGGCTGTATTCATGGATCGCAAATCGTTGGCAAAATAAAGAAGCGGGATATTAAAGGAGAAGGCGTAAAGAATGCCGGAGCATCGAATACAACGATTTTGCTAGGCTGGAAATATGGGATTGTTGTAGCTCTCATCGATATTTTTAAAGCGACACTTGCTATTTTACTTGTTCTTTTTATTTTAAATGAAGCTGGAATGTCGGCTGCGGGAATTTCTTTATCCATTTATTTAACGGCTCTATTTGTTATTATTGGGCATAATTATCCAATTACGATGAAGTTCAGCGGCGGAAAAGGGACAGCGTCTTTAGTCGGTGCGCTAATTGCCATTGATTGGCGGGTTGCATTAATTGGAATTGCTATCTTATTATTCTTTACCTTTGCAACGGACTATCTTGTTATCGGCGTGCTGTTTATGTATCTTTCCTTTTTAATAACAACCTACTATTTCTTTGGAAATGCACCTGCGCTGGTAGTAATTTTTTTAACACTGTTATGTATATACAAACATATGGAAAATTATCGCCGGATTCTATTAAAAGAAGAGACCAGACTATCCAGTATGTTTAAAAAGAGTGCTTAAAGAGAAAGATTTAAAAAGGAAGTTTTTTATGAAGGAGTGTGCGCGGGTTGGATATTTTATTATGGATTATCATTATCCTATTATTTATCGCAAGCTTTCTAGGAATTATTTTCCCAATGATTCCATCCGTTATTGCGATTTGGGGCGGATTTTTAGTCTATTATTTCTTTATAAACAGTGAGTCCCTGACCTGGTGGTTTTGGACAGGAATGATAGTTATCACAGTCATTCTTTTTGTAGCGGATATTATCGCCAACAGTTATTTTGTGAAAAAATTTGGAGGGAGTAAGGCAGGTGAAAGAGGAGCTGCGGTTGCTGTGATTGTCGGATCATTTATTACACCGCCATTTGGTATTATTTATGTGCCATTTTTGACGGTTCTCGCTATTGAAATGATGCAGCGCAGGACTGCAAAAGAAGCAATCCGAGCATCGATCGGTTCTTTTTTAGGATTTTTAGGCGGATCGGTTGCGAAAGTAGTCTTGCAGCTGATAATGATTGGCTGGTTCTTGATCGCAATTTGGTTTTAACCAGACAGCATGAATACTCCCACCACTTAATTTCTAAAGAAATTTGAAGTGGGGGTTTCTGGGGTGTCGACTTTCAAGATGACGATTAACCGCCAGTGGAGTTGACACATCGGTGTGCTAAAAACACCCAACCCCGCTATCCCATTGGTCCTGCCTCCTGAGACTACTTTTCAGCCTATATGAGGTTCACACGTTTGTGTGCCTTGGTTGACATGTTTGGCTTGAACATTTTACGTGGCAAAGCAACGATTCTCGCCACAGCCTACTATGTTCAGTTTTCAAAGAGCGTCTTTCAAGAACATTACACCATGCAAATTTATGTTCGTAAATGTAAAAAGGCGATTCACCTCCCACCTACTCATTGGGTTTCACCCTGCACATTCCGACGTACAAATGTTTTCGATGGGACGAGTAATCGCAGTCCCAGGATGTACTAGTGCAGGCGTTGCAACAACTCTTTTCGATGGGGTGAGTAATCGCAACTCCAGGACGTTGCGACGTTAGCCTGCCTTGAGGTTGGGAGTCCTCTCGCCTAACCAAGATAGATGAAAAAAATCGTCAGCTTCTTGACTTTCATCAGTGAGAACTATATATTAAAAGCATAGTTGAAATGTTGACGGAGAATAGTACGTTGTAAATGTCTAACACAGAGAGAAAAAGAATGCTGAGACTTTTTCTTAGACATACAAGGGAACCTGCCTTCCGAGTTCGCCATATAAGGAGCCCTGCTCTGAAATTGGCGCGGTTTTGGACCGTTATCCAATAAAGTGTATATATATGCTGGACACGTCTATAAAATAATAGATGGCAGCTTATATATAAACAAGGGTGGTACCACCACTAAACCTCGGTCCCTTTTTTTTGGATGGAGGATTTTTTGCGTTTACATGGAAATTTCAAATAATAGAAGAGCAAAATAAGAAAGAGGTGCTTACTTTTGGGTAAGAAGAATAAGCAATTTGTAGAGAAAATTACAGCGATGGAGGATGATTTCGCACAGTGGTATACAGACGTTGTCAAGCAGGCGGAGCTTGTGGACTACGGTCAGGTGCGCGGTACAATGATTATCAAACCGTATGGCTATGCAATTTGGGAAAACATCAAAGATGAATTAGATCGTATGTTTAAAGCAACAGGGCACACCAATGTGGCCTTCCCACTTTTTATTCCTGAGAGCTTACTGCAAAAAGAGAAGGATCATGTAGAAGGGTTTGCTCCCGAGGTTGCCTGGGTAACCCATGGGGGAGATGAGGAATTAACAGAACGTATCGCAGTGCGTCCAACCTCTGAGGTGCTTTTCTGTGACTATTACTCGAACAACATCCACTCTTATCGTGATTTGCCAAAGCTGTATAACCAATGGTCTAATGTAGT
Source organism: Oceanobacillus sp. FSL W7-1281 (assembly GCF_037969835.1). Taxonomy (GTDB): domain Bacteria; phylum Bacillota; class Bacilli; order Bacillales; family Amphibacillaceae; genus Oceanobacillus; species Oceanobacillus oncorhynchi. Next base: position 1,065,448 of record NZ_CP150214.1, read on the forward strand.
CCGTTGGGAAAAAACAACCCGTCCGTTCCTGCGTTCCTCTGAATTTCATTGGCAGGAAGGTCACACGGCGCATGCGACAGATGCAGATGCGACGGAAGAAACAAACCGGATGCTTGAAATTTATGCCAAGCTGGTGGAAGAATATCTAGCAATTCCTGTTCTAAAAGGAAAGAAAACAGACAAAGAGAAATTCGCGGGCGCTGAGTTCACATTAACGATTGAAGCGTTGATGCATGATGGAAAAGCCTTGCAATCCGGTACTTCTCATCATTTTGGTTCCGGATTTGCAGAAGCATTTGACATTACGTACCTGGATGAAAATGGAGAAAGCCAATTTGTTCATCAAACTTCCTGGGGATTATCCACCCGGATTATGGGTGCATTAATTATGGTACACGGCGACAACCGCGGATTAGTAGTGCCTCCAAAGGTTGCTCCGACACAGGCGATGATTGTACCGATTGCGCAGCACAAAGAAGGCGTACTGGACAAAGCATATGCCTTACGTGACCAGTTAGCTGATATTGCCCGTGTTGATATTGACGGCAGTGATAAAATGCCGGGTTGGAAATTTAATGAATATGAAATGAAAGGTATCCCGGTCCGTATCGAAATGGGGCCAAAGGATATTGAAAAAGAACAGGTTGTTCTTGTCCGCCGTGATACAGGGGAAAAAGAGTTTGTTGCTTTAGCAGATGTAGAAGAGCGCCTTCCTGCATTACTGGATGAAGTACAGGCTAATCTTTATAACCGTGCTTTAGAGCACCGGGTAGAGATGACTCATACGGCAACAGACATGGATGAATTCAAAACAGAAATTGAAAAAGGCGGATTCGTCAAAGCAATGTGGTGTGGAGACGTTGCCTGTGAAGAAAAGATTAAAGAAGAAACATCCGCTACGTCCCGCTGTATCCCATTTGAACCGGAAAGCGTATCGGAAACATGTGTATGCTGCGGTAAAGAAGCAAAAGAATTGGTTTACTGGGCCAGAGCTTATTAATTAAAGAAGAAAACAGATTGAGTGTATAGCTCAGTCTGTTTTTTCTGATGAGTAATTATCTGAAAACATATTTTTTATTTTGTATCTTGTATAAGTCTGCATGGGTATGTTATAAATATACATATTGGTTTATATATATACATTGAGTGAGGGAATAATAATGAAAGCAAATTTAAAAAATGAATTAGATAAAGTGATCCATGATTTAACAGATTTAAGCGATACAATTTTTAATCATCCAGAGCTGGGAGATCAAGAATTTGAGTCAATGAAGCGGTTAACAGATTATTTAACAGCTCATCAATTTGACGTAGAAAAAGGAATTGTTGGCCGTGATACTGCTTTTAAAGCGACCTATTCAAGCGGGAAGCCTGGTCCTCAGATTGCATACTTAGCTGAGTATGATGCGCTTCCAGGAATTGGACATGGCTGCGGACATAATTTAATTGGAACCATGAGTGTCGGAGCAGGCGTGGTATTAAGCAAGCTGATTGATGAAATCGGCGGAACCGTTCATGTATTCGGTACGCCTGCTGAAGAGACAAACGGAGCAAAAGTGCCGATGAGTGAGCAGGGTGTATTTGAAGGGATAGATGCTGCGATGATTTTACATCCCAGTGATGTTTCGCAGGAGAGCGGCGATTCCTTGGCAATGGATGCGATTCAGTTTGAATATCATGGAAAAACCGCACATGCTGCAGCTGCTCCGGAAGAAGGAATTAATGCATTAGATAGCGTACTGCAATTATTTAATGGCATTAACGCATTAAGACAGCATGTAAAATCAGATGTCCGTATTCATGGCGTCATTCCTGAAGGAGGAGAGGCTGCCAATGTGGTGCCTGATAAAGCAGTTGCCCAGTTCTATGTCCGGGCAGCGGATCGCTCCTACCTGAATGAGGTTGTGGAAAAGGTGAAAAATATTGCTGAAGGCGCCGCTTCCATGACAGGAGCAACACTAGAGATATCCAATTATGAATTAAGCTACGATGATATGACAACAAATAAAGTGTTATCCGATCTATTTACAGCAAATTTAAAAGAAACAAGCAGACTTCCTGTGCACGGTTCAAAGGAAAGCTATGGCTCCATTGATATGGGGAATGTCAGCCAGGTCGTTCCGGCAATCCATCCTTATATCGGCTTAAACAAAGAAGGGTTGATTGGCCATACGAAAGAATTTGCTGACCAGACGATTACAGAAGACGGGCACTTGGCTTTGTTTGAAGGAGCGCTCTCTCTAGCAAAAACAGGCTATGATTTATTGACAAATGAAGAAGCTTTGAAAGCAATGAAAGAAGAATTTAATAAAAATAAAGCGCAGGCTATGGTTTAATTAGATAGAAAACAGCGGAGGAAGACGTTATCTTCCTCCGCTGTTTTTCTAATGAAGAAGTGCTTCAATATCCTTTTCCATCGTATCCGGATTTTTTTGCGGGCCAAATCGTTTTGCAACTTTTCCATCCGTATCAACGAGGAATTTCGTAAAATTCCATTTGATTTGTTCGCCTAGTATCCCTTTTTGCTCAGTCGTTAAAAAATCAAAAAGAGGATGCGCATTTTTTCCTTTTACGTCGACTTTGGAAAACATTTGAAATGTCACCCCGTAGTTCAGCTGGCAAAATTGGTTAATCTCTTCGTCTGCTCCCGGATCTTGATGGCCAAACTGATTACATGGAAAACCGAGTACCTCAAAATTCTGATCTTTATACTTTTCATACAGTCTTTGTAAGCCTTCAAACTGAGGGGTGAAGCCGCATTTGCTTGCAGTGTTTACGATAAGCAGTACTTTCCCTTCATAATCTGACAGCGATTTTTCTTCGCCTTCCATTGTTTTTGCTGAAAAATCATAGATAGTTGTCATGTTACTTCACCTCGAAAAAATGATAAGATGTACATGCGTTAAAAATAATTCCAATTGTATTATAGCAAGAAAGGGCGTTTATTTGTGACTAAAATAATAAAAGATATTCCATTAAAGACGGATGAAAAAAATGCTTATTTACGTTATCTCACTACTACAGATTTACCCGATATTTTAGAATTGCAAACGACTGTTTATGAAGCTTTAGAGGATAAAAAAAGACTGGAGACCCTGGACGAAAGTGAATTTCGTACGATATTAGAGGGAGAACCGTTAATGGTCGGTATCTTTCATCAAGACAGGCTGATTGCTTTCCGGGCTTTTCTGAATCCAGCCGCTGATGAAGAAGGGCTAGGAGGCGATATCGGCTTATCAGAAGAGCATTTTGCAGAAATCATTTATTCAGAGATTTCCAATGTACATCCCGATTACCGGGGCAATCATTTACAAACCAAAATGGGCCGATTCATTATGGAGCAATTAGATACGTCGCTATTCCGCTATGTCTTAGCTACAGTAGCTCCCGGAAATATTCCAAGTATGAAGGATAAATTTGCACTGGGGATGCGCATTTATAAAGTAAAAGAGAAGTATGGCGGAAAGCTGCGCTATGTTTATTGCAATGATTTAAAATTAAATGAAATCAGGGCGGAAAATCAAATGGAGATAAATATGAACGATATTGACGGGCAAGAGAAGCTGATCGAAGAAGGCTATATTGGGGTAGAGATGAAAAAGTCAGATGAGGAATGGACGATTACTTATCAGAAATAAACAGAGGCTGGGACATAACTAGCCAAAAATAAAAAAAGATGGATTCCACATCGAGTTTTGATGCGAAATCCATCTTTTTTGAAATCATTTATAAGTAAATACATAAAAAAGCGGCTAGAGGCAGTGTATCTTCTCAGATTCACTGCCATTAAGGCGAATCCCAATTCATTTTCCACTTTGGGTTTTCCTCGTACCGAGAAACGAGTGAAACCCAAATTAGCCTTCAAGAATCCAAAGAATGGCTCCACATCTATCTTACGTTTCCCGTAAAGCTTGCCCATTTCTTCATCTGAAAGCTGTTCTCGTATCGTTTTCTTTTGTGCTTCCCATTTTTCATTATAAAATATTTTCCGGTTGTTGCCTTCCTTTGCTTTGGTACATTGCTCTCGTAAAGGACAGCCTGTACAATCTTCACATTCATAGACTTTAAATTGTCGCTCGTAACCATACTTGTCTGTCCGTTTGGAGTCATAGCGATAAGTAACAGCTTGCCCATTTGGACAAGTAAAGGCATCTTTTTCGGCATCATAATCCCAGTTAGCGGTGTTAAAAGGATTGTTTTTGTATTTTTTCTTCTTCTCTTTCCGATACATATTGTAAGTGATGAGGGCAGTTCGTAATCGTTCCAGGGTGACATTTTCTATATTCTGTTCACTTCCATAAGCTGCATCCGCTACGAGGAATTCAGGCAACACAAAATATTCCTTTTCAATTCGATCTAAAAAAGGAATCAATGTTCGTGTATCGGTAGGGTTCGGAAAAATATCATAGGCTAATGCGTAACGTCCTTCTGTTGCCAATTGCACATTATAAGCAGCTTTCAACTGTCCATTCTTCATATGGTCATCTTTCAATCGCATAAAGGTGGCGTCATGATCCGTCTTGGAATAGCTGTTACGTTCTTCTAAAATCTCCAATGCTTCTTCATATTTTTCTTTCCGATGTATGTAATCATGCACTTTTTTTAAGGCTTGTTTTGGCTTCTTCCGTTCCGAACGCAAAACTTTTCGGTCCTGTGCTTCTTCCCTTGATTCGATTTGTTCCGTATAGGTTTGGACAGACTTATCCAAATTCCCTGCTATCTGTTGAAGTTCTTTTGTCGATAGCGTTTCCGGGCTTTCCCGTTCGATTTCTGGAATGATTTCTTTCTCCACCAGTTCTTCATAGAGGGTATTCGACTTCTCGATAAGTTTTGCTTGGTAACGTTCGATGGATTTTCGCCAGACAAAGGTGAATTTATTGGCATTGGCTTCGATTTTGGTTCCATCGATAAAGATAGCCTCTGCATCAATCAACTCTTTTTCCACCAGCTGACAACGAAACTGAACGAAGCACTGACGCAATAGTTCTTTTACTTCCGGATTCATACGAAAACGGTTGATGGTACGATAGCTGGGCTCATATCCTTGCGCAAGCCACATCATCCGCACACTGTCTTTTAATAATCCTTCGATTTTTCGGCCAGAGAACACCGACTGGGTATAAGCACATAAAATAATTTTCATCATCATACGCGGATGATAGGCGGGACAGCCTGTCTGACGGATAAAACCGGTGAAAGCTTCTTCTGGAATCTGTTCAATAAATTCATGGACTGTATAAGCTATATCATTTTCTTGTAATTTCATCTCGAAATCTAATGGCAAAACGATTTGATTTACGTTATAATATTTATACATAAGGATACCTCGATTCTGTTTTTGTAGTGGTACTTTAACTTTATCAGAAGGTATCCTTTTTTTGTACATTTATTTCATTTTTTTTATCCAATTAAAAAAGTGACTTCCTACTTGCCTTAGTAGAAAGTCACTTTTTCTGTTTTTACTGGGTTTTGTCCCAGCCTCTGTTTTCGTATCTATATGATTAAACCGTTGTTGTTTCTGGAAGTGTTTCCCCAATAGCTGCTAAGCGGGCTTTCACTTCTTCTGTGGATAAATCATGTTCTTTCACATAAAGATTACGTTGCGTCACACGGCATTCATGCGTGCATCCGCGTAAATATTTATGTTCATTCTCCTCAGAAGCAAGCATTTGCCGGTTACATTCTGGGTTTGCGCAGTTTACATAACGCTCACAAGGCTCTCCGTCAAAGTAATCCTTGCCAATGATGACATGTTCTTTTTGATTAACAGGAACGCTGATACGCTCGTCAAATACATACAGCTGTCCATCCCATAACTCGCCTTGAACTTCCGGATCCTTTCCGTAAGTAACAATGCCGCCATGTAATTGACCTACATCATCAAAGCCTTCATCCTTCAGCCAGCCGCTGAATTTCTCACAGCGAATACCGCCTGTGCAGTACGTTACGATTTTTTTATCTTCAAGCATTTCTTTGTTTTCTTGTACCCACTCCGGCAGTTCACGGAATGTCTTGATATCTGGACGGATTGCGCCGCGGAAATGTCCCAAATCATATTCATAATCATTGCGGGCATCCAATACGATGGTATCTTCGTCCTGTAATGCTTCATAGAATTCTTTTGGTTCCAAATATTTTCCGGTTGTTTCTAACGGGTTAATATCATCTTCTAAACGCAGTGTAACTAATTCGTTTCTGGGACGGACATGCATTTTTTTGAAAGCATGCTTATCATGAGCATCTACTTTGAATGTCATATCTTCAAAGCGAGAATCTGCATGCATATGCTCCATATAGGCATTTGTCTGTTCCACTGTCCCTGAAACAGTTCCGTTAATGCCTTCTTCAGCTACTAAAATACGTCCTTTTAGCCCAAGCTCGTTGCAATATTTAAGATGCTCAGCCGCAAATGCTTCCGGATCCTCAATATGCACATAATTGTAATAAAGTAAAACGCGATATTCTTGATTTGTTTCCATTTGGTTTACCACCTGTTCATTTATATTTGCAAGATACAAATGAGTCTGGTTTCGTTTATTCATTTTTCGTCTTGCAATTCTTTATTTTAGCATGTTTTATTGCCTGATTCCAGTCCATAAGACAAACGCGCCCCTCATTATTTATCCCGCTTTAGACGTGAGCATAGTCAATCTGAACTTTTTCTCCATAAGATGGAGTATCTATGAAGGAAGGAGATGAAATAATGAGCGAATCATCTAAAGACCCAATGATGTCCAATAAAGTGGTTGAGGTAATGGTAGACAGTATTTTCCGTAAGAACGGGATTAAACCAGAAGAAGTGAAAAATAACCTTTCTGAAAAACAGCGTGAAATGTTAAAAGAAATGGTGACGGATTTAAAAGCACAGGTAGAGGAGTTTCAAGAAAAGAAGAATGAGTCTAAAGCAGAATAGTTTCTATCTAAAATGTGAAGGAAATGTATGATTTCTTCACATTTTTTGTGCTGCTTTCCAAAAACAGCAGCATTGCATATTCCCTAAAAATTGGACTAGGTGATTTTGTTATTTTCCGTGTTCTTTGTGCTGGTGTACAGGAAGTATAGTTATCAATACCATAAATTAATTTAGAACTTTAAGAAAGGAGTGTTAATCGATGTCTGTCTACAGAAGTAAAACAGAAGGGACCAACCGTTTCCACGATGACTTATATGGAAACGATTATGCATGTCAACCTGAAGAAAATGCCTGTGACACAAAAGATAATCAATACGCACCGGCTTATTATGATAATTCCTTCAGCCCGAATTTTGGCGAGGCAAGTGTTGTTCAAACAGCAGATGAATTTTCGTATATGGAGCAAGAATCTGCAGAGGTTATCTGGGTTAAAGAATCCTGTAATATCAATGTGAATTCAACAGATACGCAAATCGGCGCATCCTTACAAGCAGCACTGCAATTAGCTATTTCCATTGTTATCCGTTTATCCATTGCTGATTCTGGAGATGAGGAAGCGGTAGAACAAGAATTAATGCAAACAATCAGTGCCAGCCAGGTAAATAAACAAAAAATCTTTATCTATAATACAAAAGATGCAACTGTGACAACAACCGACACAGATATTTCTGTAAATATTCAGCTGCTTTTACAAATCCTCATTGCTTTGGTAATCATGATTGATATTCTGTAATCCAAATTTGGTATAGAAAGGAGTGTAGACGAACATGATGCACAAAAAAGAGTGGAGAGCCCTAGATTATTGTGATGACGAACGAAACAATCAGGCAGAAGTAGAGGAAGCAGCCAAACAAAAGAATATAACGAAGCAATCCTCTGAGGAATGGATTATCATTAAAGACTCTGAGGGAGTTACGGTAACAACGACAGATACGCAAGCAGCAATCAGTTTACAGGTAGGGATTGAAGTAGCTATTGCTGTGGTGCTCAGCATTACATTGGCTGATTCAGACAAGGCAAAGGCTGTTTTCCAGGATTTAGAACAAGTGATGAAAACGAAACAAAGCAACCGTCAAAAAACCATTGTTGAAAAATCGAAAAATGTAAATATCACCACTACCGATATTGATATTGCCATTAATATTCAGTTATTGATTCAGCTGCTGCTGGCAATTGTAGTAAGTCTGGATATTTTATAAGAACATTAATTGCAAAAAATAACGGTACGTTTTTTACCGGAGCTCCCTTTATAAAACTGTTAAAGGGAGCTCTATTCATTTAAAAATAGATATACAATCTGCTGTATTTTATACTTTTCATAGGAGAAAACTATGCATAATTCCTATTTTTAGTAATTTTAAAAATTAATGGATTTTATAGTGTGGAACGCTGTTGTCATATGAAAACGCTTCTTCCATTGAAAAACATCGAATTTTGTCTAATAAACGTCATCGATATTCACTTGCATTTTTTTATGAAAGGGGTTAAAATAATACTTGCAAAAGGTAATTGGAGTTACAAGAATACTTTACGATCTCTTTTCCAAGACGGTGTAAAAGTATTTAAGTTTCAATGACTTTGCATATCTTGTATAAGGAGGTCATGATAATGACTGGTAAAGTAAAATGGTTTAATGCAGAAAAAGGTTTTGGTTTCATCGAGCGTGAAGATGGAGATGACGTATTTGTACACTTCTCTGCAATTCAAGCTGAAGGATTCAAAACTCTTGAAGAAGGTCAAGATGTTGAATTCGAAATCGTAGAAGGCAACCGTGGCCCACAAGCTGCAAACGTTGTTCGTCTTTAATTCGAATGATATAAAACACTGGATAAGCCAGCTAAAAAACCCCGAATGTTTTCTAGAAACATTCGGGGTTTTTTCTGGTGAAAAAGGTTTTACTATAGTGTCATTTCCGCCTCATATGCAAGCAATTTAATCAATGCTTGGGTGCCGCTGTCAGCTTCGCCCATGTCAGCTAATTCTTTATAAAGCTTTAATGCCAATTCCAGTCCAGGTGCCGGCATCCCCATGTTATGAGCTGATTCTAAAGCTATTTCCATATCCTTGATAAAATGCTTTACATAAAAACCGGGCTCATAATCCCGCTCAAGCATTCTTTTACCTAAATTGGATAAGGAAAAGCTGGCCGCTGCTCCGGTAGAAATGGTCGCGAGCACTTCCTCGGCATCCAGCCCTGCTTTTTTTGCATAGATAATGGATTCGCTGACACCAATCATATTGGTTGCAATCGCAATTTGATTTGCCATTTTCGTATGCTGCCCGGCACCTGCAGGGCCAAGTAAGGTAATTCTTTCTCCCAGGACACGAAAGATGGGCGCAATTTCATCATACGCTTCTTTATCTCCGCCGGTCATAATAGCCAATGTACCATTCTTTGCGCCGATATCCCCTCCGGACACAGGTGCATCTAAAGCGGTCAATCCTGCTTTTTTTGCTTCTTCATAAATTTCAATTGCTAAGCTTGGCTTAGATGTCGTCATATCAATGACATAAGCCCCTTTTTTTGCATGGTTTAAAATACCTTCTTCTCCAAAATACACTTTTTCCACGTCTTCCGGATAACCAACCATTGTAATAATGACATCACTTGCTTTTGCCAAGCTGGCTTGTGTATCATGCCAGGCAGCTCCAAGCTCCAGTAACTCTTCTGCCTTTGATTTTGTTCTTGTGTAAACATTAAGCTTGTAGCCTGCTTCCATTAGATTTTTTACCATGCTTTTCCCCATTACACCTAAACCAATAAAACCGATAGTAGCCGTTGATGCCGTTATCATTGTCTCTCTCCTTTGTATAAATGTTGTAACTAAATCTTGTCATGAAAATTCGAAAAACGCAAATAATTATTAAGAAAAAACAGCAGAATTTCCAATAAATCCTTTTCACTCATTGAAATATACTTGGCAACGATTGCCTTGCATCGAATTTTCCCATTTACATATAGTATAAAACGAAACTTCATTCCTAAATAAATATAGATAGAAGGGGAGGATAACGATGAGAGTAGATACGGTTCGGCTAAAACAGCGGCTGCTTGCGAGACAAGAGGAGTTAATTGAAAGAATAAATCAAAAAACAGAAATGAAATATGAATTTAGCCAAGAGGTGTTAGGTGAATTATCCAATTATGATAATCATCCTGCTGATACAGGAACAGAGCTTTTTGAAAGAGAAAAAGACAGCGCTCTGCAGCGCCATGCAGAATCGGAATTAGAGGAGATAAATAATTCCATTCACGCGATGGAAGAAGGAACGTATGGAATTTGCAAGGTGTGCGGCGAAAATATTGAGCCAGAGCGTTTGGAGGCATTACCGACTGCAGATTGCTGCGCCGAACATGAAAAACAGCGGACCTTTCATGGAGAGACACAGCCAAAAGAAGTATTTAAAGTAAGAGAAGATGGCGGGGAAAACAGCTGGGAGGATGTTCAGCAGTACGGAACCTCCAGCTATACTCCAGATTATCATGACGGTGCAGGGGTGCCGGAAGACGGGGAAGAAAGCTCTGATGATATAGAGGTGGAAGACTTTTTGGCAGCAGATATGGAAGGAAAGTATACAGGCGTGATGCCTAATCATGAGGCGTATGAGGATGAATTGGATAGCGAAGAAGAGTAATTCACAAAATAAAATCCGGACGTGACCTTGCTTCTGAAAGTCAATTTGTCCGGATTTTTGAGACTGCATGTTTACATCTGGATATTTATTAAAATACACCCATATACTCAATGGATTCCAATATGCTTACTAAGATATCTAAAATAAAAAAGTGCTGCAGTATTGTAATGATAGCGATGGTAATTGCTAATGATATGACGGTGAAATAAAAGCTTTGCTTGTTTTTTTCTTGGATAAGCGCATATAACATATGAATAACTGGATTAATGTAAATTACAAAAGTAAACAGAACAGTAACAATGAACATTCCAAAAGCCAGCCCCCATGGAAAATTCCCGGATGGTCCGCCTTCCAGTTGAAGCATCCACAAACCAAGTTCCATAACATTGATTTTAGCAATTCCAAGCAGGGATAATAGAGCTATTACAACAAAAAATCCAGTGAATGGTACAAGTGTTCCAGTAAAACGGGTGAATTGTTTTGTAAAAGACATGGGATGCTTTGCCAATTTAAACGTAATAAAATTTGCAATTAGTCCAGTAAAGAAAAGAATAATAAAAATAAGCATCCCTTTCAAAATAGTAGAAAAAATAGGCAGATAATTACTTAAGGAATCGTCACTAAAAGATGCTGCAGCCATCGCGTCATTGAATAAAGAGTTAATTAATCCATAACAGAATAAAGTGGCAGCCAGCGTCAGGATAATTGCTGTAACAATCGAATTAATCAAGTGCTGTTCATTATCCCTAAAAGCGACATTCGGATTTTTAATCCGGGTAATAAAATAATTCCAATATTGATTTGAACCTGTTTTCACTTTCTCAAACGTTGCATTGAATTGCTGTGACGTTTCTGCAGTGGATGCATTTTCCTGTTGCGATGTCTCTGTATGTACCTCTGGATTATATTCTTTTGATGAATCCTCTGCTGCTGCATTTTCCTGTGGATGCAGCGGTGAACCACATTTGGTACAAAACTTTCCTTCCTCCGTTTCCTGATTACATGCTGGGCAAATCAAAAAATCACTTCCTTTTCCAATAATTCAGCAGGATAAATCCTGCTTTGAAAGTTAATTATATACGATTTTTCCGGGAATCGGTAGGGGAAAATAGGTTTATCCTCCTAATATTTCCTTATGTATATAGAAAAAGCAGGCTGCTGAAATTCAACAGTCTGCTTTTTCTATTGCCGTAGATAGCTTGGTAATTCTTATACTCGCATTCAGTGAGAGCACTCCTCGTTGAAGAAAGTGTTCCTTTATGCTGTTTATTGATTTGCTTCCGGTTGGTTTGCTTTTAATTCATCCATTTTTAATGTAATGGAATGCAGTTCTCCATCACGTGCAAATTCGATTTCTACATGTTCTCCAGCCTGCCCTTGATCAAAAAGCTCTTTGCGAAGCTCGATAATGGAAGTGACCGGATTCCCATTTATTTTTGTAATGACATCAAATTGTTGCAGGTTCGCATTGTCTGCTGGTGAACCAGATTGGACATTTGCAATAACCATGCCGCCATCTACATCTTCAGGAAGCTCGATTTCTTGCTGGTATTGAGGCGGAACCTGGCTTAATGGCGCTGTAGAAATACCGATTAATGGACGGGAAACTTCGCCGTCTGTTTCCAGTTTTTCAACAACTGGAAGTGCTTCGTCAATAGGAATGGCAAATCCGATGCCTTCTACTTGGCTTTGAGCAATTTTCATGGAGTTGATGCCAATCACATCACCGTCTGCGTTAACTAATGCGCCGCCGCTGTTACCAGGATTGATCGCTGCATCTGTTTGCAGTACTTCTGTTACCCAATCCGGAGCGCCGTCTCCGTTTGTATCTACTTCCACATTACGATTTAATCCGCTGATGATACCTCTTGTTACACTGTTATTAAAGTCCATCCCGAGCGGGTTACCAATTGCCATAACCGTTTCTCCTACTTCGATATCTTCACTCGATCCTAAATTTGCAACTGTATCAACATGCTCTCCATCAATTTCAAGCACAGCTAAGTCTGTTAATGCATCTGTTCCAAGTACTGTTGCATCTACCTGGTGTTCTTCATCCAAAGCTACTTGAAGCTGTTCTGCGCCTTCTACAACATGATTATTTGTGATAACATACGCTTTTCCATCCTCTTTTTTATAGATGATTCCTGAACCAGTACCAGCTTCTTGGCTGTCCTCCCATAAATTTTGCTGCTGCATATTAATAACGCCGACAACAGCTTGGGAAACTTCCGAAATATCAGCAGAAACATCTGCATCATCAGAAGCTATGGTAGGAATAATAGACTCTGAAGAGGCGTTGGATGATGCAGTTTCTCCTCCAGAGGAATCCATTATGCCCTCAGAAGCCGGCAGCAATTGATTTCCTAAGAGCAGGACAACAAGTACGGAGGAGATAACCCCTCCAATTGCTCCGCTAAAAAAACCGCTGAACCAGCCTTTCGATTTTTTTTGCTTTGGCGGCTTTGTTTCTGATGAAGCGACATATGTTTGCTGCTGTTCATCGGTTGTTCTATTTTGCTCTGATCTATTATTATCAATTGTCGATGCTTCATCAGCCAAAGGCTCATTATTCTTTTCAAGGTCACCCGATACATTTTCATTACTTTCATTTTCATAATCGTTGTTACTCATTGTAAAGCACCTCCAAGTTATTTGATTTAATTTTATTATAGTGCCGACCATGGGAAATCCTTTGGTATAATTGTGTAAAAACTGTGTAATCTTAAATCCCGTTTGTCAGAAGCAGGGTGTTCATGTGAAAATAAATAGTATAGAATGGAAAATTGTAAAATAAGGGATTTATTCAACCTTCCTATATTAGAATTACCCGCTTGATTTTTTATAATAAACATGAAAATTCAAGGAAAATATCGATAGCGCTAGAGAGCTTGACGGTATTATTAGAACTCACTGGAGCAGTGTCTTTTTATATCTCTAGATGATAAACTACAATTGAGTGCAGGGTGAAAGAGGTGGAAAATACATGTCATATCATATTGGTTTAGTAGAAGATGATAAAAACATACAAGATATTGTCGTTGCATACTTGAAAAAAGAGGGGTACCAAATAACCGTACTGGATAATGCGGAGGACGGCTGGACATTATGGGAAAATAATCCGCCGGATATGTGGGTATTAGATATTATGCTCCCGGGGATGGACGGTTATGAATTTTGCAGGAAAATTCGTAATGAAAGTGATGTCCCCATTATTATTATTTCAGCGAAAGATGAGGAAATCGATAAAATTCTAGGCCTGGAGCTGGGCAGCGATGATTACTTAACAAAGCCATTCAGCCCGAGGGAGCTGATTGCCCGTATGAAAAGGCTGTTCAAACGGGTGCAGCCAAAGTCTCTGGATTATAAAGAAGCGGATGATCGGGTGAAAGTAGATCAGCTCCTTGTATATAAAAATGAGCGCAGAGTATTCTTTGAAGGAATCGAATATGAAACAACTGCAAAAGAATATGATATGCTGCTCCTCTTAGCAGAGAATCCCAACCGTGCTTTTTCCCGTGAAGAATTGCTGGTAAAGGTATGGGGCGATGATTATTTCGGAAGTGACCGTGCGGTAGATGATTTAATGAAACGGATTCGCAAAAAAATGGAGCATATTCCGCTCGAGACAGTGTGGGGATTCGGCTATCGCTTGAGAAAAGATGAGGAAGCATAACGATGAAATTACAATCGCAACTAAATGCTGCTTTTACAGCACTGCTGCTTGTTATTATGACCACTGCGGGCTTGGTTATTTACTCGCTGGTTTTGGACGTGCTCATCCAGGATGAACAGCGTCAGCTTGCAGAAACAGGAGAATTACTTATCAGTTTTCTATCGGAACAGTATGATGATGCAAGCGAGTATCGGAATATTGATGACTTTCTAAAGGATCAGGAATTACAGCTTTTCTTATATGACCGGAATTTAGATACGGTGTTATTTTCGACCATGTCTATTGGGGTTGTAAATGAGTTTTTTGATGAAAATAATTTTGAAGATAATGATGAAACGTTATGGCAGCATGGAAATGACCGCTTTGTAACGCAGCGAATCATTTTCTCTCCGGAGCAGTCTGGAATGGAATTGATTTTATTAACACCTATCAATGACTTGCGAGCTGTACAGCAAAACTTTTTCTTCCGCTTAGCATGGGTATTTTTAATTGGAGCCCTGGCGGCAGTTATTTTAAGCTATTATATGACCAATAAATTGGTAACACCATTATCGTTGCTGAAGAAAGAATTGAAAAAGGTGGAAAACCGCCAATTTGATCAAATGAAGCGAATCCGGGCCAGCGGAGAGATAAAAGAAGTGGAGCAGAGTGTTTACGAGATGTCACAGACATTGGAGCAATACATGAAATCGCAGCAAACCTTCTTTCAAAATGCAAGCCATGAGCTGAAAACGCCATTGATGACAATCCAGGGCTACGCAGAAGGCATCCGCGACGGTATTTTTGATGAAAAAGATACCGAAAAAGGGCTGGATGTTATGGTGACAGAAGTAAACAGGCTCAAGAAAATTATCAATGAAATGATTTTACTTGCCAAATTAGACTCACAGCCGGATGTATATGAGGAAACAGAAATCGATGTGCAGGCTTTTGTGGATGGCATTGTCAGTAAAGCATTGCCAATCGTCAATGAAAATAAACTGGACCTTCATCAGAAGGTGGACGGATCCATAACGATACATGCAGATGAAGAAAAGCTCCTGCGAGCTGTTTCCAATGTGGTATTTAATGCAATCAGGTATGCCAATAAAGAGATATCTATCCATGTATATAAGAAAAAGAACATGATTTTCTTTGATATAGAGGATGACGGAAAAGGAATTACCGAGGAAGATATGGATAAAATATTCCACCGGTTTATCAAAGGAAAAGGCGGAGAAACGGGACTGGGACTGGCGATTGCACGTGCAATTATTGAACAGTCAAACGGGAAGATATATGCCGGGCAGTCGAAAAAATTAGGCGGAGCGAAATTTACCATGTGCCTGCCTGTTTCCAATAAGCCAAAAGGGAATAAAAAATTAAAATCTTAGTGAATGACAAAAAGACTTCTTTCTTTGCCTGGTTGGGCGGGGAAGAGGTCTTTTTTCTCTGAGTTTTTACTGAAAAGAAACATGATAAAAGAAACAATTGCTGCAGTAGCTTCTGGAATCAGTATGTCTATCCACATAAAAACCCATCCTTTATGATTTGTTGCTAAAAGTATAACATAGAATATCTTGCTGTAATAATTCGTAAGAGATAAACACATCCTAAAGGAAAGAAAAACAATTTTACAAATTTCCTCATTATATGATATAATAAATTGGTTTTACATTCGATATGTTAGAGGAGCGTACTATTTATGCAATTAAGAAATGATATTCGTAATATCGCAATTATTGCACACGTTGACCACGGGAAAACAACGTTAGTGGATCAGCTATTAAGATATTCTGGGACTTTTCGGGAAAACGAGCACGTAGATGAACGTGCGATGGACTCTGGAGATATAGAACGTGAACGCGGGATTACAATCTTAGCGAAAAATACAGCTGTAAAATATAAAGATTCGACAATTAATATTCTTGATACACCAGGTCACGCCGACTTTGGCGGTGAAGTGGAACGTATTATGAAAATGGTTGATGGTGTTGCCTTAGTCGTGGACGCCTACGAAGGAACCATGCCGCAAACACGTTTCGTATTAAAGAAAGCTTTAGAACAAAAACTGACACCAATTGTGGTATTAAATAAAGTTGACCGTCCAAATGCCAGACCGGCAGAGGTCGTTGACGAAGTATTAGATTTATTTATTGAATTAGGAGCGGACGATAACCAATTAGAATTCCCTGTTGTTTATGCATCTGCGTTAAATGGAACCTCCGGATTAGAGCCGGAAGATCAGCAGGAAACAATGGATCCAGTCTTTAATACCATTATGGAGCATATTCCGGCTCCAGCCGATACAAGAGAAGATCCGTTACAGTTTCAAGTAACTTTACTGGATTATAATGATTATGTCGGCCGAATCGGAGTTGGACGTGTGGTCCGCGGTTCTATCAAGGTAGGACAGCAGGTTGTTGTATTAAAAGAAGATGGATCACAAAAATCCTTCCGTGTTTCCAAATTATTTGGTTTCATTGGTTTAAAACGGGTTGAAATTCAAGAAGCTGTTTCTGGTGACATCGTAGCTCTGGCTGGAATGGAAGACTTGAATGTCGGTGAAACGGTATGTCCGGCTGAGCATCCTGATCCGCTTCCATGGCTGCGTATTGACGAACCGACCCTGCAGATGACATTTGTTGTAAACAACAGTCCATTTGCCGGAAAAGAAGGGAAGTATATTACGTCCCGCCGTATTGAAGAGCGTTTATTAAAAGAATTAGAAACCGATGTAAGCTTACGTGTGGAGCCGACCAGTTCACCAGATGCCTGGACTGTTTCCGGACGCGGAGAGCTGCATTTGTCTATTCTTATTGAGAACATGCGCCGTGAAGGCTATGAGCTTCAATTGTCTAAGCCGGAAGTAATCATCAAAGATATTGACGGTGTAAAATGTGAACCGATGGAGCGTGTCCAAGTAGACGTTCCGGAAGAACACACAGGAGCAATTATGGAATCTTTAGGAGAACGTAAAGGCGAAATGCTTGATATGGCTAACCAAGGAAACGGACAGGTTCGTATTGAGTTTAAAGTGCCATCCCGCGGTCTTTTAGGATATACCACAGAATTTATGTCGCAAACACGCGGTTATGGTATTATTAACCATACCTTTGAGGCATATGAGCCTGTTATTAAAGGACAGGTCGGCGGCCGCCGTGAAGGTGTGCTAGTTGCACTGGAAAAAGGGAAAGCATCTACCTATGGAATCATGAACTTGGAGGATCGCGGAGTTATCTTTATTACTCCCGGAACGGAAGTTTATGAAGGGATGATTGTCGGAGAGCATAATCGTGAGAATGACTTAACGGTTAATATCACAAAAGAAAAGCACTTAACTAACGTGCGTTCAGCTACAAAAGACCAGACATCCACTATCCGTAAGACAAGAGATATGTCTCTGGAGGAAGCCCTGCAATATTTAAGTGAGGATGAGTATTGTGAAGTAACACCAGAAACAATCCGTCTTCGTAAGAAAATCTTAAATAAAAACGAACGTGAAAAAGCAGCGAAAAAAAGTAAGTAATGAAGTGGAAGCATAAGCTGACAGAAAAGCCGGTTCGATTTTTACTAGAAATAGTAAGAATTGAACCGGCTTTTTTTGTAATTTTTGTTGAGAAGATATAAGTAAAAATGAACCACTGAATAATAAATTGTGTAACAGTTTTTTAAACTTCTATTCTAATTAAAAAAGATACCACACCTTTTTTAAAGATTAACTAATATCCAATGCGATGATCAGTTAGCCAAAATTTACGAGGATAAACATATCTTGTTTGTTGCACTTTTCCAAATTTCACGTATTGCTGCCTAACGGTATACTTTTTATAAGCTGGTCTTGTCTGTAAAAATCCCTGTTTTCCTGATTTAATTGTTCCTGAATAAGTTACAGATTTTGTAGAGCTTTTACTGATGTTAAAACCTACTGCGGTATTTACAGCGCTTTTACTAGCTGAAAGCGTTCCTGTATATGAATTTGTTCTTGTTTCAGTTACCGTCTTGCTTAGGGAGCCGGGGCCCCATCCTGACGCTATTGACTTCCAAGCTCCATATACAGTAGTAGGACCAGCAGTTACTTTGAGTTTCCATTTCCCGTTTGCACAAGCCACGCATTGCGGACCTACGCCTTGATCCCGCTCATCAGGAATTACGACAGTTCCGTCATCTTCAACCGTGTAGTTCCCAGTTTGCATTTGATACTCGATATAGTCATCTTCATCTAATTCTACTGCTTCTTCCTGCGTGAGGTCTGTTAAATCCTCTTCAGTTGGTTCATATACTTCCTCTTCTATAGCCTCGTCTTGGTGAGATGGAGAAAAATCAGTAAATTCTTCAGGTGTTTCGAAATCAAGAATTTCTTCCGCATTTTGGGCATAAGCTTTGGAAAGCCCAAAAGTTGCGCTAACTAAAAGCAATAAACCTATTATTGACATTAATACGGAAATTTTCCTCATGCTATATAGACCTCCTAAATTTAAAATGGTATGATTATTAAAAATAGAAAGGTGTGGTTTTAATGAGTAAATCCATTAGTTCTATTGCAATAGGCTTAATATTAATTTTTGTTATTCAAATGGTGTCTTTAGTTGGAATGATGTTTGGTGTTACTTTCTTCGTTGAGGGAGAAGAGGTTTCTAGTCCTCCAATAAGTTTTTCAATGTATTTAATCCCAATAGCTTTTATTTTATTCGGAATTATAAATTTCTTTATTAAAGTAAAAACTAATTAATGGAGAACTTCATGATGTTAGGAGTATTTAATAAATTTATCCTTATCTAATGATATAAATAAATTTCTGAAAAGTCAAACTTTTTTTGATGATTTTCTTATTTTTGGTTTGAAATAATTGAATGTAAATTTCAAATGTTTTTCTACTGATTTTTTCTTTTTCACGCATGATACTACTGGGAATACACATTCCAATAGTATCGTGTGTTTTATATTTTCTTTCTACATTTATTGTTAAGATTTTGCTCCTTGACTGACGTGCCATTTTCAAATCGATTTCCCAGCCTTTCCATTTTAACTCAAATACCTAAAGCGTTTTCACCAACTTTTTCAGCGATAATATTCAAACAATATCCATTATGGTACATTTCTTTAATAATATTGATCTCTCTTCATCCTTGTTTTTTTATAGGGTCAGTTTATTTTTATGCCAACTAAATAGTCAGTCAGCATAGAAGAAAATATATATGATTATAATTTATTTTGTATTGGAGTAAACGTATAAGAAGTACTACTATTATAATTATAGAAAAAATATGTAAATTAAAGAGAAACAGCTGATAGCATATTCTATAAGTTAAATTCTTCCTGATTTGTATCGAAAGATTTCATTTGGAGCAGGCTTGTATCATCACTAAAAATTATTGGAGGGATAAAATGGCAGGATTAACGAATGGCAGATTATTTAGCAATGAATTATTAGAAGAAATTAGAGACAGGTTCGCCTATATCGATATGGATCCATTAACACAGAAAAAACGGGTGTTTTTAGACAATGCCGGCGGTTCTTTTCGGTTAAAAAGTGCCAATCAGAAATTTGCTCAGTACGACTTGATGCCTGACCACCCTTTGCGCAATCATGACACAGCTAAATTTTTATTCGAAGTGGAGCAGCGAGGCATAGAAGATGCCAGAACGATATTTAATGCAAAGCAGGGAAGTATTGCCACTTACTTTACTGCGTCTCAAGCAATGTTTGCAGCAACTGGAGTTATTGCCGAAAATATAGAAGGAAGCAATATTGTGACAACGGAATTGGAGCATCCGTCCGCTTATGATGCTGCCAAGTTTTATGCAAATAAGCTGGGAAAAGAATTTCGTGTAGCTAAAACAAACCGGGTAACTGGAGGTGTGGATGTTGCGGAAATCACCAGACTGATTGATGAGAACACAAGCTTTTTAAGCATGATTTATGCTTCAAATATTTCAGGTGCGATTTTAGATATTGAAACGATTGTAAAGGAAGCCAGGAAAATCAAGCCGGATTTATACATTATCGTCGACGCTGTACAGCATGCTCCGCACGGTACCATTGATATCGAAAAAACGCCTGTAGATGCGATTAACTTTGCGCCATATAAATTTTTCGGCGTAAGAGGAAGCGGTTTTGCATATATTTCCCAAAGGGCAGCAGCGCTTCCGCATCAACGTTTAGCTGGAAAGGATGACAGTGATCTGCAGCTGGGAAGCTCCACACCGGGTCATTTTGCTTCTCTTAGTGAAATTGTCGATTATGTCTGCTGGATAGGGAGTAAATTTTCGGAGGAGCAGGATAGAAGAAGACTGTATGAGGAAGGAATGACACGGATCGCTTTACATGAAAGAGCATTGCTGGAAGCGATACTTCATGGGACAGATAAAGCAAAAGGGTTAAGAAATATCCCTGGTGTTACCGTCCATTTAGATGATGAAGATTTATCTAAGAGGGATCTGATTATCGGAATAACAATTGATCACTTAGATTATCAAGAGGCAGTACGGCAATATGAAGCGGAGCATATTGTGGTTTATGAGCGTGCTGCTTCCAGTATTTATTCTAAAAGAATGTTAGAGTCATTTGGTCTCAATGGTGTTGTAAGAGTATCTCCTTTACACTGCAATAGTGTGGAGGAAATAGAAGCATTCCTGCGTGTTACACAAAAAATAGCGGAAAGAGTTAAAACAGTAAATTAACAATTAAATTTGAGGATAAACGCTCATAAAAGGGAGTGTTTATCTCTTTATCACGGAGAACCGTCCGTAAAACTCCCGCCTCAAAATAAAGCGTAAAAATAAATTTATTTAGGCGGGAGATAACGGACGCTAACTTCCTGAATCACTCAACTAACATTCAGTGGGAGAAGAACAAAAACTCCCACTGAATGAAGTTTCGTTTTATGAAAAGCTGAAAGGAATGCTTCATACGTGTTTCGTAAAATCAACCATCGCAGCATGATAAAACTCACAGATGATCGATTTTTTTCTCCTTGATAAATGAAATAAAATCTGTGCCGACTTTCGGAAGCGGCTGTGTTTTTTTATAATACAGCATAATATTTTGACGGGCGTTGTCATCATCAATTTTGTAAAAGCATAATTTATTGGTTGCTTCTAAGTAATGCGTTACGCTGGCCCGAACAAAAGCAATTCCCTTTTCATTACTGGCAATGTAATAGGAGGTCAGCATCTGGTCAAGATACATGGATATAGTTGGTGTAAAGCCGGCATTTCTACACATTTTTAAACTTCGCTGGTGAAGGTCATTCCCTTTTTTTAATAGCAGGAAATCTTCATTCTGAAATTCTTTCAGGTTTATCTTAGGATACCGTTCACTTAAATAGTTTCCATTAGCTATATTTTGAAAGGTGATTTGATAGTTACGAAGCTTATTATTTATTTCATAGCTTGAAGGAACCGCCAGCAAAATATGTTCTTCCGCCCAGACAAAGGAATCAAACATTTTAGAAATGTCCTTTTTCTCCACATCGATCATCATATCAACAATCCCTGTGCGCAGACATTTTATCAGATCATCCGCATTGGCTTCCAGAAGATTTACCCTATAATCTGGATATTCTTCCTTAAATTCTTGAGCGATTTTCGGCAGGATATGTGTGCAAAAGAAGGACGCGCCTCCAACACTGATGGTACCTTGATTATCTTCTGCTAAGTGACTAAAATAGCTCCTCATTTCTTTTTCAATGTTCATAATAGCCTTGATGGATTCAATATAATATTCACCAGCCTTTGTTAATTGAATGGGATTGCTGCTTCTATCGAAAATAGGAAGACCTATCTCTTCTTCCACTTTTTTAATTGTTGCACTGAGCGCAGGCTGGGAAATATATAATTCGCCGGCAGCTTTCGAAAAGCTCTTATTTAAATATACTGCATATACATACTCCATATTTTTCAGCATTTCATTCCCCCTCAAATTATGTATAGAGAAATACCTATATTGTTATAAATTATTTCGTATTGGAGTTCGTATCTAAGATGGGATACTATTATAACTATAATGAATTTGCAGATATTTTGTAAAGGTATACTATTTTCAATCATAGAAAAGAGGGTTAATCATGGATTTGATAGAAGAAAAGTTTTTAAAGCTTGGTGCAGAATATGCTCCTGGTCAAGAAGGACGCCAGAAAACGAATGAAATGGATGTCCCTTTTGAGAAAATTCCCGGTAGGCCGGTGGACTTTTCACATGGGGATGTAGATGCATTTCAACCAATCCCGGGATCTTTAGATGCCTTTGTGGAAGGAGTTCATCTTGGAGGGAAGCAGGCCTACACAGAATACCGCGGGGGGATGGATATCCGGGAGAATCTAGCTAAAAAGCTTGCTGATTTTACGAACACAAGCATTGACCCGGATCAACATGTTATCCTGACGCCTGGAACCCAGGGAGCGCTATTTCTCGCAATGGGATCAACGGTGGCCAGAGGAGATAAGGTTGCTATTGTAGAACCGGACTATTTTGCCAATCGGAAGCTTGTTGAATTTTTTGATGGGGAAGTCGTTCCTGTCCAGATGGATTATTACAAAACAGACACATCAGCCAGTTTAGATTTAATGCAGCTGGAGCATGCTTTTCAATCAGGAGTGAAACTCTTTTTATTCTCAAATCCCAATAATCCGACGGGTGTTATTTATTCCCGGGATGAAATTCAGAAGATTGCCGGTTTAGCAGAACAATATGGAGCAACCGTGATTGTTGATCAGCTCTACTCGCGGCAAATTTTTGAAGGACGGACGTATACCCATTTATGTGCGGAGAAACGGATTGATCGAGAAAACGTCATTACGATCATGGGACCTTCCAAAACAGAATCACTTAGCGGATACAGGTTAGGGGTCGCTTTTGGTTCGGCAAGAATGATTAACCGAATGGAAAAACTGCAGGCTATCGTATCATTGCGTGCTGGCGGATATAATCAGGCCGTCTTGAAAACATGGTTTTCTGAACCGGCAGGCTGGATGGAAGACCGAATTAGAGCACATCAGGCAATCCGTGATGATCTGGTCGCCAAAATACGTGCAGCTAAGGGATTTCAGGTAAGAGCGACAGAAGCGGGCAGTTATTTATTCCCGAGAATTCCGGAACTGGGTATTTCAATCAATCAGTTTGTGAAAGCACTTCGTCTTCAGGCTGGTGTTACCGTAACACCAGGAACGGAATTCGGTCCACAATTTGGTGACAGCTTTCGGATAAATTTTTCACAGGATCATCAAGCGGCGGTAGAAGCAATGGAACGTGTTATCCAAGTAGTGGAGGCGTATCGTAATGCAGCTATCAAATGAAGGGAGTAATCCGATTCCACAGGGAAAATATCTTCCAGCATCCCGGTTTGGAAATATTATTTATACAGCCGGGATGACACCAAGAAAGAATGGTGTGCTGCTTCAGAGCGGGAAGGTTGTTGCAACAGAATCTGTATCGACCTATTATCCAGCAGTCAAACAAGCAGTTGCAAATGCCTTAACTGCTGCTGTGAACACACTTACGGAGGGGGAACAGCTCACGCAGATTTTATCACTCACCGTTTATGTGAATGCAGAGGAAGCATTTCAATCCCATTCAAGTCTGGCAAATGCTGCTTCCGAATATTTATACGAACAATTGGATGAGGCGGGGATAGGCAGCAGGGCAGCGATTGGTGTATCCTCGTTACCGGGAAATGCACCTGTTGAAATTCAATTGGTTGCTGGAGTGAGCTTATAAAGAATATACCGGAATTTTTAATTAGAGCAAGCTAAAAAATGAATGTAACTTGATGAAATCTCCTTTATCGAGTTACATTTAAAGTTATAAATGAAAACGCTTTAATTAATGGGATTAATTGAAATGATGACGGGTGGATGACATCGAAGCAGAAAAGGTTGAAAAACAAAACTAGACTTGCTTACACTTATTTCAGTTATTCACCTGCGCTTCTTCGGATTGTAAGCAAAGCTAACGATGAAATACTGCCAAAATCAGCCTTTTTTAAAATCTGAAAGTTTGTTTAAAGAAAATAAACAATGGGGGAGTTACCATGAAAAAGATTTTATTAAGGTTAAAAAATGTCGGACCCGGCGCTATTGTAGCTGCTGCTATTATCGGGCCGGGAACGATAACAACTGCCAGTCAGGTTGGTGCCCAATTCGGTTTTATCTTGATCTGGTCTTTGCTGTTCTCTGTTATTGCTACCATGGTCTTACAGGAAATGGCTACCCGGTTAGGAATTGTTACAAGAAAAGATTTGGGTACAGCCTTTAGGGAACAGTTTGAAAATCCTTTATTAAGAATGTTGACAATCATACTAGTTGTTGCCGCTATTGGAGTCGGCAACGCAGCTTATGAGACAGGCAATATCGTCGGCGGTGCTATCGGTCTGACGACTTTAACGGGTTTTCCTATCCAGACATGGGGTGTAATTATCGGTATTTCAGCCGGAGTCCTGCTCTGGTTTGGCACATACAAAATACTTGAAAAAGTTTTCGTTGTATTAATTGGTTTAATGGTACTCAGTTTTTTAATTACGGCAATTGTGGTTAAACCTGATTTATCGGCTATTTTCGAAGGCGCATTTATACCGGCAATTCCGGATGGCTCCATTATCCTTGTGATCTCTCTAATCGGTACAACGATTGTTCCGTATACGCTTTTTTTGCAGTCAGCAACGGTTCAGGAGCGGTGGAAGGATAAAAGCGGGATAGGTGAAAGCCGGTTTGACATTGTTACATCATTGATTGTGGTTGGTATTGTTACGGCCTCGATTGTTATCACTGCCGCAATGGCTTTCCCGCTTGGAACAATCATTGATAACCCAGCTGAAATGGCTATTCAATTAGAGCCGCTGCTTGGTTCTTGGGCAAAATATGTATTTTCGATTGGTATTTTTGCTGCGGGTATAACTTCAACGATGACGGCGCCACTAGGAGCCGCTTATGCTATTACAGGTGTTTTTGGCTGGGACAGGAATTTAAAATCCATGAAATTCAGAGCCGTTTGGATGGTTATTATTTTAATAGGAGTGATTTTTTCAGGATTGGGATACAGCCCGATTGAGATTATTGTGTTTTCCCAATATGCAAATGGCTTAATTTTACCTGTTATCGTTCTGTTTTTGCTGTTTGTCATGAACAACCGCCGGATGCTGGGCGAGAACGTCAACAAGCTATGGATAAACATTGCAGGCTGGGTTGTGTTTGCCATTACAGTACTTTTGGCTTTATTATCATTTAATATAATAGGTTAGCTGGAGGAATCGCTATGCAAAATATTATCTTTCAGCCATTAGGAGATACAGGGGTACGAGTACAGTTTTGCGAACAGGTTTCCTCTGGACTAAATAAAAAGATCAGGAGCTTTTGCCTTCTGCTAAAAAAAGAGCGTATCAAAGGGGTCATAGAATGGGTTCCCGCCTATGATTGCGTTTCTGTTTATTATTTGCCAGACCAGATTACGTATCATGCTGTCTGTGAAAAATTATCCGGTTTATCCAGTTATGCATCACAGGATAAAGCGGAGCAGTGGAATCGGATATTTATTCCAACTTTATATGACGGAGAAACAGGTTCTGATTTGGAACATGTCGCCCGCTCTAATCAATTAACGAAAGAAGAAGTAATCGAGATTCATTCAGGTACAGATTATCTTATTTATATGATGGGATTTCTGCCGGGCTTTCCTTATATGGGCGGACTGTCTAAATCTATTTGCACACCGCGGCTGGAAAGCCCGAGATTACATGTTCCGGCAGGGTCGGTAGGAATTGCCGGGGAGCAAACAGTGATATACTCATTGCAGTCTCCAGGCGGTGCAAATATTATAGGACGTACACCTGTCACCTTATTTGATCCTTCCCAGGAGAATCCATTTTTATTTCAGGCAGGAGATAAAATCCGCTTTGTTTCGATTACGGAAGAAGAGTATGAAGCAATAGAACAAGCGGTAAAGAACGGCAGCTATAAAGTAAGAAAGGAAGTGTTCGATGATGAAACAAAGAAGCATTGATTTAAACAGTGACTTGGGGGAGAGTTTTGGAGCTTATACGATAGGTCTTGATAACGAAATTTTGGAGGTAGTCACCTCTGCAAACATTGCTTGCGGCTTTCATGCCGGAGATTATAATGTTATGGGGAAAACCGTTAAAATGGCTAAAGAAAAGCAGGTAGGAATTGGAGCCCATCCAGGCTTGCCGGATCTGATTGGTTTTGGCAGAAGGGCGATTCAAGTGGACCCCGATGAAGTTTTTCATTTAACAGCTTACCAAATTGGTGCTTTAAAGGCGTTTTGTAACATTTATGAGGTGCCTATGCAGCATGTGAAACCGCATGGAGCCTTGTTCAATATGGCAGCGAAAGACCGGGAGATTGCTGAAGCAATTGCGAAGGCGACAGCTCAAGTAGATGAAGAATTAATTCTTTTCGGGTCGTCAGGAAGTGAATTGATTCGTGCGGGGAAAAAATACGGATTAAAAACAGCTTCGGAAGTATTTGCTGACAGAACGTATCAATCGGATGGTTCGTTGACAGCCCGTACAGAAAAAAATGCAATGATTACAGAGGTCGAAAAAGCAATTGAACAAGTACGCAGCATGGTTTTTGAAGGGAAAGTCACCTCCGTTGATGGAGAAGAAGTTCAGGTGGAAGCCGACACCATTTGTGTTCATGGAGATGGACAGCACGCCCTTCTGTTTGCAAAGGAATTGCGGCAGCGTTTGGAACAAGAAGGGATTCGGATGAAACGTGTTGGAGAATAAAGTGGAGCAGCGGCCGCTTTTTAAAGTGGTGAAACCAGGACTGTTAACCACGATCCAAGACTTGGGAAGAACCGGCTTTCAAAAATACGGCGTTGTTGTCTCTGGAGCAATGGATCCATTCGCTTTGCAGACAGCCAATCTCTTAGTTGGAAACAGAAGAGATGAGGCCTGTCTGGAAATAACCATGATGGGCCCGGAGCTGGTTGTATTATCGGAAGCAACGATAGCTATTTGTGGCGCAGATTTAAGTCCTATGATAAATGGTAAAGCAGCACCGATGTGGAAATCAATCCAGCTTAAAAAGGATGATTATGTGACATTTGGTGCTCCTCAATCGGGGATACGGACTTATTTATCTGTCTCGGGCGGGTTTGACTCACCAGTAGTTATGGGCAGTAAATCGACTTATCAAAAAGCTGGAATTGGGAAGCACGTTGAAAAGGAAGATACGATTTTCGGTTATGCGGTGAATGGAAAAGCGGGAGTTGGATTAATGCATACGGAAATTCCCAGATATCGTAAGGAAGTAGAGCTTCGTGTCGTGAAAGGCCCGCATACGGAGCGATTTACAAAGGAAGGAATAGATAACTTTTTCAATAACGTACATCTCGTTAGTCCGCAGGCAGACCGGATGGGGTATCGGCTCCAATCAAAGGCTATTGCTCATAAAAATGGAGCAGATATTTGGTCGGATGCCATTCCGTTTGGAGGTGTGCAAGTGCCGGTGAATGGCCAGCCAATCATATTGATGGCCGACCGGCAAACGACTGGCGGATATACGAGAATTGCTACAGTTATTTCTGTTGACCTTCCGAAAGTAGCTCAGCTTGTCCCGGGCGGTAAAATTCGTTTCCGGGAGGTAGATGTCGAAGAAGCACAAGAACTTTATAGAGAAAGAGAGCGGTTTTTACTCCAAATAAAATATTTTTGCAGAGGTGATTGCAGTGTTAAAGGAAAGGATGACTATTCGAAAAGGAGAGTGGACTAAACCCACAGCAGGGCTGGCTCCGTCTCATGTGCAGGCGAACCTTGTCATTGTCCCAAAGAAGCATGCGTATGACTTTCTCTTATTTTGTATGCGAAATCCGAAGTCGTGCCCATTAATTGAAGTGACGGATGCAGGCTCCTATACACCTGTAAGCTCTGCACCAGACGCAGATATTAGAACGGATACTCCGAGATATCGGATTTTTAGACGCGGGAAGCTGGCAGATGAAGTAACAGATATTACAGAAGAATGGCGTGAGGATTTTATCAGCTTTTTGATTGGATGCAGCTTTACTTTTGAAAATGCTTTAATAGCGGCTGGAATTCCTTTGAGGCATATAGAAAACAAACAAAATGTTACGATGTATGAAACCAATGTGCCCTGTTATGGGGCAGGGGCCTTTCAAGGGAATATGGTGGTTTCCATGCGTCCGATCCGGGCCGATCATGTGCCTGCTGCTGTTCAAGTCACATCGGCCTTCCCAACGATGCATGGGGCGCCGGTACAGGTTGGTTATCCAGAGAAGCTGGGAATCAAAAACCTGCTGGCTCCTGAATATGGTGATTCTGTAGAAATAAAGGAAGATGAAATTCCGGTGTTTTGGGCATGTGGCGTAACACCCCAGCTTGTAGCTCTTCAAGCAAAAATTGAAATAATGATTACGCATGCTCCAGGCCATATGTTTATTACAGATTTGCTGGATTCTGAAATAGGAAGATGAGTTTGTAGCACGATTGAAGGTACCAAAAAAGCGCCTAATCACTTTAAAGATTACGGCGCTTTGAATCATTTTGCTGGATTCATTGAACATATCTCTCATCAAAATATTCAATATCATCAATGTACCATTTATTATCTATTTTCATCATCGTAATATTGTCGTACAGCTCGTATTTGGAATCCTGTTCAGGAATATCTGATGGCAAGGTGATACGAATCTCTGTGCCTACAATTTTATCGTCCTGAGTCAGCCAGGATGATACGCCTTCTCTTCTGGAAGCTTCAATTTGAGAATAGCGGAATCCGTCACCCGTATTTGTTAGAAAAAAAGTGATATTTTCAGGAGTTTCTTCATAATTCGGATTTCCTTCCATGCTGTTTCGGATTTGATAGTCAACTTTTCTGGAAAAATCACCAGAAAAATATTCGCCCAGCTGATCGTCAACTGTTTCGATGACCTCTTCCGGATCATCTGAATCAATAATAAGGTCGCCGTGATTTAATTCATGAATAAAGTCTTCCAGTACGTCCAGGCTTCCCACTTCTGCCTTGTCATGAGGATCAACGCAGCCGGATAATATAATAAAGATACATAAATATAGCACAGACCCAAAAATATTTCGCAAAGCGTTCCTTCCTTTCTGCCTTTCTTATCTGCCCTTTCCTAATCTTTCTAATTCTTCTCCATTTGAGTCATACTCGGTAATCCAATAGACATGATATTTATCCATTAACGTATCTAAACTCTCTGCAAGTTCCTTATTTTTATCAGCAATTGGCATGCTGTTTTCATTGAATTTCTCCAAAGCAATTTCTGTTTCTGATTCCGTACTGTCAGGGTTTAACTCATCAGCAAGCTCTTGGAATAATGCTAATAAATAAGACTCTCTGTCTAATAGTAATTCGTTTAAATCATTAACAGCACGATATTCCAAATCTGTCTGCTCTAGATAGTCAACACTTTTTGTTAAAACAGGCAATATATCGTTTTCGATAATAAGTAACATTTCTTCGGCATCCTCTGTCCAATTAAGGGAGGAGTATGTAGAACTATCTATTTCCCAATTTTCCATCCAATGATTATAATAGGAAATCAGTTCATCGCCTTTTTGACTTTTATTAAAACAGCCGGAAAGAAGCAGTATGCCAGCCAATCCAACGAATAGCCAAATCCTTTTCAATAAAGCCGCCTCCTTGCATCGCTAAGTAATAACAGTGCAATACTCCAATAAGATACAGCATTTCTTTTATGTACAAAAATAACGAATGCTTTCATGATGTAATAAATAATAATAAGAATATCGGAACAAGAAAAGAAACAACCACAGCACTGAGTGTCATGGATAAAGCGCTGATGGCGCCTTCCATTTCGCTGTCCTCTAATACCTTTGCCGTCCCTATCGCATGAGAAGCCGTTCCAATACTGAGTCCTTTAGCGATGGGATGCTCAATCCGGCAAATTTTTAAAATAACAGGTCCAAACATTGCTCCGCTGACACCAGCTAGCATAACGAATACAGCGATTAGGGAGACATTCCCGCCTGCTGTGTCCGTAATACTGATCGCAATAGGAGCAGTCACAGATTTGGCTGCTACAGTCTGAATCATCCAGTCGTCAAAACCTAGTAGCTTTGCTCCTGCTATTCCGGTGAAAACACCAGTCAGAGAACCGGCAAATACGCCGATACCTATCGCTCCTGCATATTTTTTGATTAAATGAATCTCCCTGTACAAAGGAACAGCGAGAGAAACAACGATAGGGCCGAGAAAAATATCGATCCACTGACCGCCGATCATATAGGTTTCATAAGAGATGCCTGTTAAGGATAAGAAAATGACTATACTTGCCGTACACAGGAAAATGGGCATGGTGAACGGTGTTGGTTTTCTTCGATAGATTCTCTTGGATAATCGATACAGGATAAACGTTCCTGTAATCACCGTTATCCCAATAAAGAGGTTAGTCATAGGATTTCACCTCTTTTTTTAAGATGAGATTTGTTACGATTCCGCTGACGCCGATAACAATGAAGGTACTCACAATAACCAATAGAATGGACAAGCTGCCCTTTCCATAAAAAAAGGATAGGTATTGGATAATTCCAATGGTAACCGGGATAAAGAAAAATGGGATATCTTTTAAAAGAAAATCAACGCCTGCCTGCATCCATGTCAATGGAATGACTTTGAAAAACAACAGGCTGAAAAGCAGCAGCATCCCAATAAGGCTGCCGGGAATACTCAGGGAGAAGAAGCCTTGAATAAGCTGGCCAATAAAATTAAAAAGAAATAAGATACCTATTTGTAAAATCATTATGAAATACTTCACCATAAACCTCCGTTGTTATTCTCCATTTTGAACAGCCTTTAAAAATAAAAGATACTAATCATTTTATCAGAAAACGTGTCATTCGTTAAAGGGCGTTTTGAAGGCATATTTACTTTCTTGTAAATCTTTATAATCTGGAATGCGAATCGTTGATGAATAAGATTTTTTATTGCCTGTCCCTTTTAAATAGAAAAAGTAGGATTGCATAAAAAAACAGCCCGGCAAAGCGCTGGCCGGACTGTTTGTAATCTTATTATTATTAAATGATCATCATTTTGTTAATCAATCATATTACTTTTCTTGCTCTTAAGATAGGCTTTATGAACACGCGGTGCAATCCATGGCCGGAAAGTGTATCCTAGAAGAATAAAGATAGCCGGGAAAATCGCCAGTATAAGGAATCGGTTGTAAACAACAGACCATACAATACCGCCGGTCGCTTCTCTTAGAATATCAATAGCATACGTGAACGGCAGGAATGGGTGAATAGCCTGGAAAAATTCCGGCGCTACTTGGATTGGGAACATTCCGCCGCCGCCTGATAATTGCAGAATCATAAAGATGATCGCAATCGCCTTTCCGACGTTTCCAAATAAGGAAACTAACGTGTATACGATAATCATAAACGCTAACGCAATCAAGACGCTAAAGAGTGTAAAGTAAACAGGGTGTGCCATATAAGCATCGAGTATAAAGATATTGCCGAGTGAAACAATGACAGCCTGTAAAACAGCTACAATCAAGAACAAGGTCATTCGGCCAAGATAGATATCTCTTAAGCTGAATTCTTCTCTATTTTTATCTTTTAGATCCGTTGTAATCAAATTACAAAGCAGTAATGCACCAACCCATATTGCCAGAACGGTATAAAATGGTGTGTTGGCAGAGCCATAGTTTGGAATAGGGAAGAGTTTTTCTTCATCCAGCTGTACCGGACGGGAGAAATATTCTGTTTCATCGCTTAAATCATTCTGCAATGCAGCAATTAATTCCTCGATAATTTGATCGTCTTCCATCTGTTTTATCCGGTCGTAGGCATTTTGGATATCTTCTTTGTATCCTGGCCAATCATCTCGGATAAAATCAGCCATTTCCCCAATAGCTTCCTGCGCTTCCGGTAAATTATCCTGCACAAGGGAATTTAAATTCTCATATTGCGCAATTAAATCATCCATATCGTTTGTAACAAAGCCGGCTAAATTATTTATTTCATCCTCTAAATGCGGCATATCATTCTGGAAAAAGCCGCTTGCCATATTCACCCCATTTTTAAATTCAGGGAAGTGTTGATTTACGGTGTCAGAGACATCGCTGAATTGTTCTTCATAATATGGTAAATTCTCATTTAAAAGGTTTAAATAATACTGTGAATCATTGACGACCGTTGCTGCTTCCGATAAATAATCAGAAGCTAAATCGGTATATTCCAATGCGGCGTTTAATTTAGAATCTGCATCATTTAACCTATTTTCTAGCGTAGTGAAAGCATTATTCACAAATGGTTCTAATGTGTCCTCGTTAAAGGTTTGTAACGTATTCAAATCATTTATGGCATTATCCTTCACGTCTTCCAACTGGCTAAGGTCTAAATTGCCGTTTTCCAGAAAATCAATGATATTATTTAAATTAGAATCGCCGCTTTCAAGAGCCTCTTGAATGTTATCCAATTCCTCTTTATTCTCCGGAGTTTCTAATAAAGCAAGTGAGTTCTCCGTGCTTGTAATAGAGGATTGAAGCCCCTCGATACTGTCCTGAATCGCTTGAAGCTGCTCTTCTGCATATTCTGCCCGGTCAGGATTTTCCTTCATGGCAATCAATTCAGGCAGTTGCTGTATATTGCTTTTAGCAAGGTCTATATTTTGATCCAATACATTGGAAATTTCATCAAAAGCCTGCATCGTATCGTCATGAAGTTCATTAATGACTTGGTCGATTTCTTCATCACGCGCTTGAGTTTCCGGTGTATCTTCGGATTGCTCTGTTTCTTCCGCAGCATTATCATTATTTTCTTCGCTTTCTTGTTCTGTGTTTTCTTCCGTGTCATTGCTGCTTTCTTCGTTATCCTCTTCGGTACCTTCTTCGGCATTATCACTATTCTCATCGGTTTCTTCGTTCTCTTCATTTTGTGAGGTATCTGGAACAAATTCCGCATTTGCTAAATCTTCTTTGACCTCGTCGAAAGAGGACTGGTAATTAGCTATTGCCTCATTTAACGTATTGATATCCTCTTCCGTAAAATTATCTGCTTCTATTTGAGCAAGCTTATCCTCTAATTCAGCAGAAAGGTCATTCCCTTGCTCTATTGTCCCATCAGCAGCGCTGCTTAATTTATCTAAGGATTCATTTGACTCCAGGCTGTCCGAATTACGAAGCTCATCCAGCATTTCTTCCAGGCTGCCTTGAGAATCATTGACTGAATCCTTAATGTTATTTACAAAATCAGGTGTTACGGGTTCTTCTGTATCAAAATCAAAGGAAGGCAGTCCATTGATAATTTCCTCTGCTTCATTAATCCGGCTGTTGACAAGCTCTGATACTTCATCGGTTACTTGTTCTGCTTCTTCTAACGTATCCTGTGCATTATCAACCTGATTTTGATAGTCCTGAATTTGATTATTGATTTCAGGAATACGTTCTTGTACATCTGCTAATGTATCGCCGGCAGTAATACTTGCTGCATAAGCATCCTCCAGCCCCTGGTTAATCGCAGGGAAGTATTGCTGAATAGAGCTGATTCGAGTTAAGGCATTTTCGATATCAGGCATGGATTGATTTAATTCAACTACAGCATTTCCCAGCCTGTTGATATCATCCAGATGGGACTGGGCAGTCAGAATCTGGTCTCCGCCTTCCCGAATGTTTGACTCATACTCCTGTAAACTGTCTAATGTATCTGCATAGTTCTGAATCGTATCTTGATCTTCGTCTAACTGAACAATAAGGTCGCCTGCTTCATCAATATCATCAATGTGATCATGAAGATTATAAACAGCATCTCTTATTTTTTGCATGGTAGGCAGATTTTCTTCGAGCTCAATCCCAGCATTATTAAATTCTTCCAGTAATGTTTTTGCTGTTGTCTGCACAAATTCATCATTAATGGTTTCTGTGATTTGTGTAGCTCCGGTGCTGGTCATTTTGGGCGCAATGGCATTGACCTTTTCATTCACTTTATATTGGACGATGGCGCTCCTTGGTTCTTCATTAAGTATACTGGCTACATCCTCCGAAAAGCTTTCAGGAATATGAATAGTGGCGAAGTATTCTCCTGTATACACCTTTTCATCTGCTTCTTCAATAGAATCATCGAATTGCCAGCCTAACGAATCATTTTCCTTTAAGTTTTCTATCAGTTCGTCTCCCATATTAATGGAGCGGTCTTCCACTTCTGTCCCGGCATCGTCACTGACTACGCCGATTTTAATTCCTTCTGTATTGGAGTAAGGATCCCAGGATGCTTTTATATTAAACCAAGCATAAAAAGAAGGGAGGATGGCTAACCCAATAATCAAAATAAGAACGGAAGGAACCCGAATGATGTTTTTCATATCTTGTTTTGTAATTTTAAAAGCTTTTTTCAAAAAAATTCTCCTCTTTTCTAAGTCGGGTAAATAAAAAATTATAAAAGTGTTATTATTTCAGAATCAACGCTAACATCTATAGTTGATATAAAAGAATAAATATGTTGTCTTCCTCTAGCGGCTGAACATAACAAATTCAATGTAGTTTCTCGCCTATAGATTTTGGTTAAGTGTCTTATTTTATGCTTTATACATACAGATTGAAGTATCCAATGGCTGCCAGAATCGGTACTTTTGATTTTTTAATGTTCATCTTTTACTAGAAGTATGGTATCATAAATATAAATGAATGACAATCAGTCAGTTTTAAAAATTTTAAAAGGGGGCATAGAGATGGCTAGAATATCAAATAAAAAAGAGCTTATTTTAGAGAGTGCCTATCAGATTTTTAAAGAAAAAGGATTAGAAGATACACGTGTCTCCCAGATTGTGAAAGAAGCCGGGATTGCTCAAGGTACATTTTATTTATACTATAACAGCAAAATGGATGTTCTCCCGGATTTAGCACAGCAAATCATCTCCAATTATACGCAATACCTTACTGAGCATGGAGATATAGAAGCTGGGCTGGATGCTAATTTACGTTTGGCAATAGACCGTATTTTTGAAGTAAACCAAGAAGATAGAACTATTCCTTCGATTGTTTACGCAGGGATTACCAGAAGCGGGGATATCGATAAGTGGAGAGTCATTTATCGTCCATTATATGATCTGATTGCTGACTATCTGAAGGCTGCAAAAGCGAATGGAGAAATCCGGGAAGACATCCACCCCGACTATTATAGTGAATTTGTGATATCGTTGATTGAATCTACAGCCAGGGGCCTGATTTTATTTCAGCATTCCCCGGAGGAAGTGGAAAAGTATAAAGAAGAATTATCGTCCTTTATATTGAATGCTGTCTCCTGGACTCCAGTAAAAGTAATTTAAATTAAAAAGACTTCAATTCTAGTATTTTTTATAGAATTGAAGTCTTTTTATTAATCATTCGTATTAATCTTCTTAGCTTAATAATACTTCCTTTTCTGCTTCTAATTGCAATGCGTCATTCATTTCCTTGTTTAAATCAGCAAATAAATCAGGGTGATCGGATAATGAAACACCGTACGATGGAATCATTTCCTTGATTTTCGGCTCCCATTTTGTGAAATGATGCGGGAAGCAGCGTTGAAGCACATCAAGCATGACGTCAACAGAGACAGATGCTCCAGGGGAAGCGCCGAGTAAAGCCGCAATCGAACCATCTTCTGCAGTGATTACTTCGGTCCCGAATTGAAGGGTCCCTTTTCCGCCTGTATCCGTATCCTTAATAACCTGTACCCGCTGACCAGCAACTACAATATCCCATTCTCCACTCTTGGCATTAGGAATGAATTCACGTAAGTCTTCCATTCTTTTTTCATCTGACAGGAGCACCTGCTGAATAAGATATTTTGTCAGGGCCATTTCTTTCGCTCCGGCTGCCAGCATAGTGGTTAAATTATTTGGCTTGATAGATCCGAATAAATCCAAGTTTGAACCGGTTTTTAAAAACTTCGGTGAAAATCCAGCGAAAGGACCAAATAATAAGGAGCGTTTTCCGTTAATAAATCGAGTATCTAAATGCGGGACAGACATTGGCGGTGCACCGACTTTTGCTTTTCCATAAACCTTCGCGTGATGCTGTTCAACAACTTCCGGATTATTACAAACCATAAATAATCCGCTCACCGGGAATCCGCCAATATGCTTTGATTCCGGGATATTTGTTTTCTGTAATAAAGGCAGGCTGCCGCCTCCAGCACCAATAAATACAAATCGTGCTTTATGATAAGAAACTTTGCCGTTGAATAGATTCTTAACTTTCACTTTCCATAATTGATCTTTCGTACGTGTAATCGATTCTACCTCATGCTTAAAGTAGAGCCGTGTTCCACCTTGTTCCTCCAGCTGATCAAACAGTTTTCGTGTTAAGCTTCCAAAGTTAATATCTGTACCTGACTCAATTTTGGAAGCGGCAATAGCCTCATTATCATTACGTCCATCCATCATAAGCGGGATCCATTCTTTTAATTTTTCTTCATCATCCGTAATCTCCATGCCTTCAAATAATGGATTATCCTTTAGAGCTTCTACACGTTTCTTTAGAAATTTCACATTTTTTTCGCCTTCTACAAAGCTTAAATGCGGCACGTTTTGAATAAAATCATCAGGGTTTTCTAATATACCTTGTTTCACCAGGTAAGACCAATATTGTTTCGAAAGTTGAAATTGTTCATTTATTTTTATTGCTTTCGTAATATCAAGCGTGCCATCTGCCTGTTCCGGTGTATAGTTCATTTCGCATAGAGCCGAGTGTCCTGTGCCGGCATTATTCCATGCATCCGAACTTTCCCGGGCAGTCTGGTCAAGTTTTTCAAAAACATTAATCTGCCATTCCGGTTGCAGTGTTTTTAATAAGGAGCCAATCGTGGCACTCATGATTCCACCACCGATTAAAATGACATCTGTTTGATTCGTATCTTTCCTCATCATCGTCACAAACCTTCCTAAACTAAAATTCTTGCATGTATACTCTTACAAAATAGAATTCTCTAAAAATAACGGTCCAGCTGTTATTTAAATAAACAGTTACCCATATTAATCTATTATACTCCTTTTTGATAAAAGAAAAAAGATGTTTCACGTAATCGAATGATTATAAGGGCGAATGAAGGGGGGAAGAGGTCCTGCTGATACAGGAGGGAGATGGATGCAAAAAAACTGCGAAAGCTGATCTATTTTGCATCAGCGCCCGCAGTTTAAGATGACTTCTTCCGATAAAGGGGAAGCGTACAGCACCGGAAGGAGCCTCCGGATTTAATTATTTCAGAAAAAGGAACTTCTATAATATGGTAACCAAACTCTTTCAATAGATAATTTACCCGTTTATTTTCAGGAAGGCTGATTACCTTTTTATCTCCAATAGACAGGATGTTTGGCGCCATACTGAATTGCTCTTCTTTAGTTACTTCGATTAATGTATAATGTTCGTTCAGCTTTTGATAGGCAGCTTCACTCATCCCATCCCGGTAAATTAATGCGTACCCGTCCTCCAGGATATTAAATACACAATCCAAATGAAGAATATCCTCTTGCAGTGGCACAGCAGTAATCTCCAGATGAGGGAATTGCTCACAGAGATAATCGATTGCAGCCTGATTTGTACGCTGGCTTAAGCCAATCCAAATATGATTGCTGTCAAGAATCACATCTCCGCCCTCTATACTTGTATTGGAAAAAGAAGTATAGTCCAGCTGTTCGTCACGCAGCCACTTTTTTAAAAGAATGGTTTCTTCCTTGCGAATATCCCGGTCCATATTAGCCGCGAATAATGTATCATGAAGTGTAAAACCAATGTCCCGGGTAAAAACTTGTTCATTTAAATTTGGTTTTGCCAGGAGGGAGATGACTTCGACATCGTTATCCTCCAGCGTTTTTACAAAGAAATCATGTTGTTGGGTAGCTTTTCTTATATCAATATTCTCGTTTGCATAATAAGCCTGTGTTTCATTAATAACCGTTGTAATTTTCATATAATCTGGCGGGACAACGATGACTTGCTGTAATGGGTCAAATTCATTTTGACAGTGAATGATATATTTTTCATTTTCCTTATTATCCATATAGACTGTGCCCCCAATTTTTCCTTTAGGTAACTTGTTTCCGTAAATTTATTATATGTATTAAATGATGATGATGCAACGAACTTGGTAGGACGAGTAATTGCAGCAATGTTGTCAGGTTAATGATTTTTATAAAATTTATATTTGATACAAGTAGGTAGCCATAAGACTAACTAGCGTAGTGTTTTTCCGTAGCGGTCGATTAACCTGACAACATTGGTAGTCCCAGTCCCATACCAACATCAATGCTTAAAAACAAAATTGGTCATTCATAACATTATCCGCGGCTTAACTAGCAGTAAAAACTCCATTGATATAGTTCAAGAATCTTTAAGAGACCATACCTTTAAGCAGATATCCTTAGGATACTAACTTTTAAGCTGATGAGACAGAAATAAAGTTAGACGGAATAAAATATCGCTTTATCTTATTATGGCGCAGATTGCTAAAAAAATCCATCTATCGTATGTTATGATGAAAATGATAAATTTGTATTGAGAAAGGGGAATGGATAGTGAAAAAAATAAGTTATCTGTTGTTTATTATGCTTTTATTCCTATTTATCAGTGCATGCGGCAATGGTGAAGATGAGGATGTGCAAGGGGAAACACAAGAAGAAAATGAAGAGGCAGAACAAACCGAAGAAGTGGAAAATGAACAGACGGCAGGCGGGATACCTGAAGATGAAGAATTATACGATGTGTTGACAGCAAATTTAGAAGCTTTTAACGAAAAGGATATAGACGCGTATATGGAGGGAATTCATCCGGAATCTCCGGATTTTGAAACGTCCAGAGAGCAGATAGAAAGTTTAGAGGGCTTAGATATAGAATCGGATATTATCGAAATGTCTGTGGAAGATAAAGATGATGCTTCCGCCAGTGTCTATATTGAGCAAGATACTTATTTTCATGACGGTATGGGCGAAAATAATCGCTTAGAAGCTACACATATTCTGGAAAGAGACGGCGATGATTGGAAGATATATAGAACAGTTCCAATTAATGTGACTGCGATTGATGAAAACGGAGAAGAGATAGAATCGTCAGAAGCAGCAGGACTTCCTGAAGAATCAGAAGTGGAATCCATGGATGATTTGGAAGGGGAATATACGGACCTTATCAAAGATTTAGATTTAAGCGCTATAGATGAGGAAGTATCTATCTATTCATATGATGAAAATATTAATTATGGCATATTGACATTTGCTTTTCCAGAAGATTATGATAAACAATTAACCGTTGAAGTAATGGTTGATGAAGCTACACCTGATACAATAGAAAGTTATGCAGCTAATGTGGAGGCCGGTTATGAATTAGAAGATTCTGAAACAAAGATTTTGGAACAGGATGATAGCCAAGTCATTTATTTTGTTTCTTTACCTGAAGATATAGAAGGATATTCAGAACATGTGCAGCTGGGCAGAGCGTATGTAGATGATAATAACTTGCATGTTGTGCAATATAACAAATTTGGTACACATGAGATGGATGATGATGAAATAGATACATGGGTGGACGCTTTGAAGGAAGTTGAATAAGGGAACAATATGAAAATCTCCTCGTCACGAAAATGGATAACGGGGAGATTTTTCTAGATTTCCTTCTTTTTCTTTTTAGAGGCTTTTTCATTGGGAATGTACTTCGAAAAGTGTACGGCAAAGATAAGACATACTAAGGCTAGCCCCCATGCAACTACTCCGCTCCAATACAGCTGCAATTTAGCCCCAATGTAGATAATAAGAATACTTACTAAAAAAAGAATTAATGTTAAATACCGTTTCATCTTCCTTCCCCCTAAAAACTGAACACAACGATATATATGATGATTATTATATAGTTTTTCTTTATCTATTTTAATCTATACAAACAGTATAAAGGATATGTCAACTATCGTCATGATAAAAGCCTTTTTAATATATGGATAACCTCTTATTTCTGTAAATAATATTTGTACAATTTGTAAATTAATCAATAAAACCTTTTCTAAAGTATATTTTTCTGACCACTTTTGATAAAATAATCTGGTAATGAAGAAATATGAAGGAGAGCAAGCATAAATGGAATGGAAAAATTTATATCGTGGTTTTATTATGGGATCGATTGAAGTTGTTCCTGGTATAAGTGGAGGGACCATCGCCGTGCTGTTAGGGATCTATGAACAGTTAATTGCAGCAATAGGCGGTTTTTTTAGTAAGGATTGGAAGAAACATTTTGTTTTTTTAGCACCTTTAGGGGTCGGGATGGTCATAGCTATTTTTTCATTTGCGAAAGTGATTGGCTGGCTGTTTGATCATTATCCGGTACAGACACAATTTTTCTTTTTAGGATTGGTAATAGGTGTTATTCCATATTTATATCAAAAAGCAGAAGGAAAAACAAAATTTCAAAC
This sequence comes from Oceanobacillus sp. FSL W7-1281, assembly GCF_037969835.1. Classification (GTDB taxonomy): domain Bacteria; phylum Bacillota; class Bacilli; order Bacillales; family Amphibacillaceae; genus Oceanobacillus; species Oceanobacillus oncorhynchi. The sequence goes on from NZ_CP150214.1 coordinate 1,106,047, forward strand.
GAAAGAGTACCTTTTATTGATTATTGGGATTATTATTGTAAGCACATTAGGAATTTTAAATCCAAATGAAGGACATATTATCCAGGATATGAATACAAGCACTTATGTATTATTATTTGTTGCTGGTTTTATCGGGAGCAGTGTGATGATTATTCCTGGTATCAGTGGATCGATGATGATGTTGCTATTAGGTGTTTATCCAACCATTATTGCAGCAATTAATCATTTTCAATTCTCTATTCTGATTGTAACCGGGACAGGAATTGCACTTGGATTTATTATCATGAGTAAAGTTATTGCTTACTTTTTAAAAAATTATTTTACAGCCACCTATGCCATTATTATTGGCTTTGTTATTGGAGCAATCACAGTCGTATTCCCGGGTATACCTGCAGGTGCGGGAAGTATCATTGTATCTGTGCTTTTATTTATAGGCGGATTGATTGCAGCATTGGGATTAGGAAGATTAGAATATAAATAACATAAGGATAGGAGAGATAATCATGCAGGCAATTAAAACAGAAGCAGCATTTCAAGAAGTGATTCAAAGTGAAAAACCTGTTATTATTAAATTTTTTGCAGACTGGTGCCCAGATTGCAAGCGTATGGATATGTTTATCGGGGAAGTCATGGAAGAATTCAGCAGCTATGACTGGTATGAAGTAAACAGTGATGAAGTGTCCGGATTAGCTGAAAAATATGAAGTAATGGGTATTCCAAGCATCCTTTTATTCCAAAATGGTGAGAAAATAGCACATCAGCATAGTGCATATACGAAAACGCCAGATTCTGTTACAGATTTCTTAAAACAACATCTAAGCTAGAGGGCATTGTCAGCAAGCTTAATCTATGCTTATAATAAACTGTTTCCCAAAAGGATTGAACGAATAGACAATTCTGCTTTAATGAAGCAGAGTGATTTACGAAGGTAATTATTCATTCAGCTGTTTGGGGACAGTTTTTTTGTATAATTAATTCCTTATGCTTTAATTTTAAAAAGTGAACGAATAAATTACTACGGGCACCCAGACTATAGGGTAATCCAAGTTTTCTTTAGAAAGGAGCACGGTCCATGCCGGAACGAATACTTATTGTGGAGGACGAACAAAAAATCAGCCGTGTTTTGCAATTAGAATTAGATTATGAAGGCTATGAAACCATTGTAGCAGCAAACGGAAAACAAGCGCTGGAATATATAGAAGCAGAAGAATGGGGACTAATTTTATTAGATATCATGATTCCTGAATTAAGCGGTCTGGAAGTATTAAGAAGAGTCCGCAAACAAGGAAATGAAACACCGGTTATTTTACTGACTGCTCGTGATGAAGTATATGATAAAGTGAACGGACTTGATCTTGGAGCGAATGATTATATAACCAAACCGTTTCAAATTGAAGAATTGCTAGCCCGTATCCGTGCGAATTTACGGAAAACCGTTCAGAGCGGGAGCAGTAATGAAACATTGCAGGTAGGGGATTTACAAATTGACACAGCTGCGCATGAAGTAACCCGGTCAGGCAACATGATTGATTTGACACCCAGGGAATATGATTTATTAGTCTGTCTATTGGAAAATAAAAATAGAGTATTGACGCGCGAGCAATTGATTGAAAAGGTCTGGGGTTTTGATTATATTGGCGAAACAAATGTGGTGGATGTCTATATCCGCTATCTGCGTCAAAAGATAGATAAAGGATATGATAAAGTATACATTCAAACAATACGTGGAGTAGGCTACTCGATTAAGGAAGGAAGCCAATGACATTACGTAAAAAAATTATCTTATTTTCATCTGTTTTTATGTTTTTAGTGATTGCTATTTCACATACGGCGATTTACTTTCTATTTTACCGGACGGCTTCCAATGGAGAAATCGATCAGCTTCATATTCAGGCAGACGCGTTAGTGGAAGCCATTGCTGAAACAGATTCTACATCAGCAGAAACGATGCGGAGTTTGTTAACTGCCTATTTACCGGCAAATGGAATGATTCGTATTGTTGATGAAACAGGTAATGATGTTGTACGTTTGCAGACAAAATCAAGGGATTACACGAATCTGGAAGTAAACTATACCACATCAGAAACAAGCCGTATTGTCCAAGATGACAATATAGGAAGCAATTTCGCGATTATCGAAAAACCGATTATCTGGGAAAATGGTGAAATTGTTACGGTTCAGGTAGCGAATGAATTGGTTTATTTAGACGAGACCATGGGCACATTAACATTTGTACTTCTCTTCTCCAGTGCGGTGATACTCATTCCAACTGTTATTGCGAGTATCGTATTGAGCCGCTTTTTATTAACACCGATTCAAAAGTTAAAGGATACGATGCGGCGGAATATCCTTAATAAAAATTGGCAGAAGATTGATGTGGATGAGCGTTCTAAAGATGAGCTTTACGAAATGGAAACCACATTTAATGAAATGATTGATTCCTTAAAAGAGAACTTTGAGAAGCAGGAAACCTTTGTATCCAATGCATCTCATGAACTGAAAACGCCCATTCAGATTATTAAAAGCTACGCCCAGCTTATTGAACGGCAAGGGAAGAAGCGTCCGGAATTACTGGATGAATCTGTAGAAGCCATTGATTCAGAGGCTGACCGGATGCAGAAGCTTGTAGAGCAGCTGCTATTATTAGCGAAGCATAAGAATGAGGACCAGAAGGAAACAGTAAATATACAAACGATAGTAGAACAGGTTATTCAGACGTTCCAAAAGGCATACCCTGAACGGAGTATTCAGCTGGAAGTCGAAGCTGGAAATTATGAAAGCTTTGGTAATATCGATCAGCTAAAACAAATTCCATATATATTAATTGAAAATGCATTGAAATACAGTGAAGAAGCGGTTCTGGTAATAATGCATACAGATACAGAGAAAACAGTGATTCAATTTAAAGATGATGGGGAAGGGGTTGCCTTGGAAGAACAGGAAAAGATTTTCGACCGTTTTTACCGTGTGGATCGAGCGAGAAATCGGGAAACCGGGGGAACTGGTCTGGGATTAGCCATTGCTAAAGAAATCATTGAAAGACATGACGGGAAAATCACCGTGGAGAGCGAAATTGGTCAGGGGTCAACATTTACCTGGACACTTTCCAAATAACGTTTTTCTCATCAAATTCTAATCTAATTATCATGCTTTCATAACAACTGCCGTTTATACTAGAAAAAAAGGGGGGGTAGGGCGTGCGTAAAAATATAATCTGGGTGATCAGCGGTCTGATTGTCCTTGGTATTATTGGTTTAACCGTATACCAGACCAATGCTACATCTTCTAATCCAGATCTAAACACGGAGGAAATCAGCAACCTTGTCAGTGCCCAATATCCTGGCCAGCATACGGAACCCGAATTGAGTGTAGAGAATGGGGAGCCGGTTTATCAGATGGAAGTCACTCAAAATCAAGGTGTCTATTCCTTGAAATTAAATGGAGATACAGGGCAGGTGATTGATTTGACAGCTGTGGAAAAAACAGCTGAAAATCGTCAAGAGAAAGAAACAGAAAACGATACAGAACCTGCAAAAGAAGATGAAAATAAAAATCCAGAATCAAATGAGGACACAGAAACTGCCGAAGAAAAAACGGACAGTAATTCTGAAAATCAAGCGGCAGAAAATGATGCTGTGATATCACATGAAGAAGCGATGGAAATTGCCAAAAAAGAATTTCCGGGAGAAGTCACAGATTTGGAAATGGATTCGGATGACGATATTTTAGTTTATGAAATCGAGATTATCAATGGAGAAGATGAAGCTACGATTGAAATTAATGCTTATACGGGGAATATTATTACGATGGAAATTGATTTAGATGATTAATAATGCTTCAGGTAAATCTGGATGAACTTAGAATTCTTTTTTAAGGATTTGAGTTCACCCAGATTTTTTAATTTCCTAATAACTTATTTCTCATGAAATTCTAATCTTACTCAAAGGCTGTTTTCATTATTAACGGGTAAGATGTAGTTAATAAGAAATAAGGAGGAAAAATAAATGAATAAAAAAATTGGAATGTTTGCTGGAGCGGTTGTATTAGCAGGAGTTGTCGGAACAGGAATTTACCATGCAGAAGCGGCAAGTTCAAGCGAAGGGGAACCGCAAATTGTTGAAGCAGGCAGCTTAACCATGGAGGACGCAACGAAAAAATTAGAAGAAGAATATCAAGGTAAGGTTAAAGAAATGGAACTGGATCGAGAAGGAGATAAGTCCTTTTATGAAGCAGAAATTATTGTCGAAAACCACGAATATGATGTGAAGATGGATGCTGAATCAGGTGAAGTGGTTTATGAAGAAATAGACGATAAGGATGGACATGATGATGACAGAAATGATGATGATGTAAATCTGGAAGAGAACCAGCAGGACACAGCGGCAGCAAATGAAAACAATGACAATAAAGAGAATGTCATTACCCAGGAAGAAGCAATCCAGATTGCAAAGCAGGAATTTGATGGTGAGGTTACAGAGATGGAATTAGATTATGACGATGGCAGATATGTTTATGAGCTGGAACTTGTTAATGGAGAGCAAGAAGCAGACTTTGACATTCATGCTGAAACAGGAGATATTCTATCTTTAGAAATCGATTATGAAGATGATTGATAAAAAATAAACTTAAAATACAAATGGTAAAAAGGAGGGCGATTTTAGTCCTCTTTTTTTTTGGCAGTTAAAAAAGTATAAACTTTCTTACTGCATAAGTGTAACTAAGGTTGTCACCTAAAGGCTTGGTGACAACCAGATTTTCTTACGTAAAAAAGTTTCATATATGAGGAAAAAGGGTAATAAAAAATTGATAAATGATATATGAAGGGATTGATTAGGAGGATTTGTATGAAAAAGGTTACATTATTCATCAGCGAAGGAAGTCAAGCATCGGATAAGGTAAAAGCATTTCTAGATAAAAATGATGTTACCTATGAACTAAAAAACGTAACAAAAAATAAAGCATATTTAAAGGAATTACAGGAAATGAAGATTTTTGGGACACCCACACTGTTTATTGATGAGAAGAAAATAGAGGGAAATCAAGAGAATAAAATTCTTTATGAATTAGGATTAGCTAATAATTTGAGTGAGGATGCTTATTTTTTTGAAAATGAGTCCAAAGATGATTAAGGGCTATGCACGTATCAGCTTTCATTTGCATAAAATGGTAGTAATCTAAAAGTAAACGTAATGGTTCAATTATAATAATGAAAAGAGCCCAATCTACCGTGGTCTTAGACGTTCAGGGAATGCCTCGAAAAAAACAACTACCATACAGTATATGTCATAATAGAAATTCCTTTTCCCGAAGCGTCATTATAAAAAGGCAAAAGAAGGTGAGAAATGTGCAATATCGAAATTTCCCCCCTAATGAATTTAGTAGAAATAATCCTTATGCACCAGTTTCTTCAACTATTAACCAGCGTAATGATAGACAAGAGCTTACTCCATATGAATTATTTTCAAAACCAGAATTACCAACACAGTATTTAATGTCGCAGCAGCAAATGCAGTCACAGCCGGGCGCGGGTGCCGGCGGAACAAATGAAAATAATCCGTTTAATTTTGATACAATGATTAGCAAAGTAAGTCAGTTAGCAAGTACTTACCATCAAGTTTCCCCGATTGTGAAGCAATTTGGTACGTTTGTAAAAGGATTCATGTAGGTATATATCAGCCTGATTTAGAAATGATAAGGTTAACCTCCTGAGCTGTGTATCACAGGAGGAGATTCCATTGAGTTTAATTTTATAAAGGGAGTAGAAAATCATGATAGGATGTTTAATTATTCATGGGTATACTGGAGGGCCCTATGAAGTGGAACCATTGGCAAATTATTTAAGAGACAGCACGGATTGGCATATCGAAGTGCCGACTTTGCCTGGTCACGGGACAGAATTAAATTTGAAAGATGCTTCGTATAAGAGATGGATTCAAGCAGCGGAAGAAGAACTTCAGAAACTGATTGACCAGTTTGATACCATTTATGTTATCGGTTTTTCTATGGGCGGGATGATTGCTTCCTATTTAGCAGCTAAATATAATATTGCTAAGCTTGTCCTGCTCGCCACATCTGGTAAATATTTATCCTTAAAGCAGATAAGCTTAGATGTTGCTGCAGTAGTTGGTGATGGAATACGCGGACATCTAAAAGAAAATCAATTATTCAATCACTATAAAAGAAAAATGGGCGTTGTGCCGTTAAAAGCGCACTTTGAATTTATGAAGCTGATCCGGTTTACCAGAAAATATCTGGATAAGGTTAATTCTCCAGTATTAATTGCCCAAGGACAGCTTGATGGCATGGTTCCTTATAAAACAGCATATTATCTTGATAAAGAAATTCACTCTGAAAAAAAAGAAGTTGTCTTTTTTGAAAGATCCAAACATTTAATTTGCCTGGGGACTGATAAAGACACATTAAACAATATGGTTTATGATTTTCTGATGGAATCATCTGCATAAAAAATGCTGGGACAAACTCCCAGCATTTTTAGTGTATTTTAATAATTAATTTTTGAAGAAAGAAATAACTAGTGCACCTTCTCCGCCGTATGTGGAAATAAGCGGTCCTGATTCTTCTATAATAGCATCGTAAAAAGCGTATGTGCTGCGGATTTTCTCAAGTACATTTATCGCTCTATCTTTATCCCGGCAATAGGTCATCGTGATGATTTTATTCTCGGTATTTTGTGTGTATTCACCAATTTGATCAACGAATCGTTTTAAAGATTTCTTCTCGCCGCGTACTTTTTCTGCAACATCAATAGCGCCTTCCTCTGTTGCTTTCATCAATACTTTTATATTTAATGTCTTTGCGATTTTTCCCTTTATTTTTTCTAAACGGCCGCCAAGAACAAGATTATCTAAACTTTTTAATACAAATAAAGTCGCAGTTTGTTCAATGCGTTCTGTTAAATGATTGACGAGCTCTTCAAACGCGTACCTTTCCTCGATTTTCTTATTTGCTTCATGCATCAGCAGGCAGATACCGCAGGAAGCCGTCTTTGTATTAAGCACCTCAATAACGCGCTCAGGCTCTTCTTCTAACAGCATATTTTTTCCTGCTACAGCATTTGCGTATGTGCTGCTTATTTCATTAGATATACTTAACATCAGAATCTGCTTTTCCGGCGGGATTTTTTTATATGCTTCATAAAAATCGGAAGGGCTCGGAGCTGCTGAACGCGGAACCTCTCCTAATTCCTTTACTTTCTGATGAAATAATTCAATATCCATCGTTTGCCCGCTTTTGTACTGGCCGTCACTAAAATGAAGGTATAACGGAACGATTTCTACATGGAGTTTGTTTTGTAAGAATAGAGGCAGATCAGCAGAGCTGTCTGTCATGAATTGAATTGTCATTGATTCACCTGCTTTAATGCGTATTATTTGTGATTCTTTGTTGAAATAGTAACTTTATTTTTTCGTGATGTACTAAGGATAAATAAAAATAATCCAAATACAATAATGGTTCCTCCGAGAAATTGGGCCCAGGTCGGCGTCTCATTCAAGATAAGAAAAGCTAGGATGCTGGCACCAATCGGTTCAAACACGATTGCCATGGAAATTGTGGATGTGCTCAACCATTTCAGTGACCAATTAAAAAGAGAATGTCCCAAAAAGGTCGGTATGATTGCCAGAGCAATAAAAATCCACCAATGATCGGCAGGATAAGAGAAGAAATTCTCCTGCCGGATGAGATTAAACAGTGTTAGTATAACCGTACTGATACCATAGACAATAAATGTATAGGTAATTAAAGAAACATTTTTTCGTACATGCTGACCGGATAGAAAATAAATGGTTACAGCGATTGCTCCAAGTAATGCAAGCATGTCTCCGTAAATGACTTCTCCAGATAATTGAAAATCCCCTGAACCGATAATCAATCCGCCGAGTAAAACAATGAAGATGCTGATGATTGCTCCAGATGAGAAACGCTCGCCGAAGATAAAATAGGTCCCGATAAAAGCAAAAATCGGCTGAAGTGATATAAGTACAACGCTGCTGGCGACAGAAGTGTAATTGAGTGATTCAAACCACAAAATAAAATATAGCGCCAGAAAAACGCCGGCAAGAATGGAAAGCCACCAATTTTTTGTGGAAATTCGTTTAAACTCATGCTTGTAATGAAATAAAATAAAAGGCAATAAGAGTAAAACGGCAAATAAAAGACGATAGTTGGCGATAATAGAAGCAGGCGCTTCTGTTGCAAGCCGGACAAGAATTGCTGATGTAGATATAGAAAAAACCCCAATGACAACTGCTGCTTTAGGGTTGAATGCGGACTGACGCATGGTGATAACTCCCTTTTTACATGTTCAATATGATGTATTTTTTCTTCTTTGGTGTTATATAAGTGCAATGTGAAAAACTGAATGCAAGCGCATGATAATTTTTTAGAACCTTCATTGGAGAAGTGAGGAATCTTTATTGAAAAGAAACTGGGAATTCTTAGTGCATACGCATACATAGCTAATTACATTTTATCATGATACGAAAAAAAAATCATTTTAATCTGTGTACTGGATATATGGTATATAAGTATGGTATGATTAAGAAAGCATTTTTTAGGGGCCTCTTACCTTATTGAATTGGTTATGCCTTTTTTGTACTTTAAACGTTGATAATGAATAAGCGATAAAATACGTTATTCGTTTAATTGCTGATGTGGAGTGAAATGTTCATTCAATCAGCAATTTTTAGGTAGTAAATCAGTAAATGTATAAAATATTTGAAGCGGACTTGATTTCAAAAGACTTTGCTTCTTTCACCGGTGTATTGATGATTTTTACTGATTTGTATAATAAAATGAAAAGTATGAGAAACTCTTTATAAGGCCTCTTTTGCAATAAAAAACAAAAAGGAGTCGACGATTACGTGACTAAATTTAACGAACTAGGCGTTTCTGCGCCAATAATGAAAGCTTTAGAAGAAATGGGGTTTGAAGAAGCTACCCCGATTCAAGCAGAAACGATTCCATACGCGCTGGAAGGACACGATGTGATTGGACAAGCGCAAACAGGTACAGGGAAAACTGCAGCATTCGGTATCCCATTGATTAATAAAATCGATCCAAAACTAAAAAAGGTTCAGGGATTGATTGTTGCACCGACACGTGAGCTGGCAATTCAGGTAGCGGAAGAAATTAACCGTCTATCTAAATTCAAGCGGATACGGGCACTTGCTATTTTCGGTGGTTCTCCAATGGACCGTCAAATTCGTGCATTAAAAGACGGCCCTCAAATCGTTGTAGCAACACCAGGACGATTAATGGATCATATGCGCCGCAAAACGATTCGTATTGATGAAGTGCATACAGCAGTTCTTGATGAAGCAGATGAAATGCTGAACATGGGCTTTATTGATGATATTCGCGAAATTTTAAAAGGTATTCCAGAAGATAGGCAAACATTGCTTTTCTCTGCGACCATGCCGAAGGAAATTCGTGATATTGCGACAACGCTTATGAAAGAGCCAAAGGAAGTTAAAGTAAAAGCGAAAGAAATGACAGTAGAGAATATTGATCAATATTTTATTGAAATTCCAGAGAAGTTTAAGTTTGAAACATTAAATAACCATTTGGATATCAATTCTCCTGAATTAGCTATCGTTTTTGCAAGAACGAAAAAACGTGTAGATGAAATCACTGAAGGTCTTCAAGCAAGAGGTTATCGCGCGGAAGGAATCCATGGCGATTTAACACAGGGCAAGCGTATGTCTGTATTGAATAAATTTAAACAAGGACGTGTAGATGTTCTTGTGGCAACAGACGTAGCAGCCCGCGGACTGGATATTTCCGGTGTAACGCATGTGTATAATTTTGATATTCCACAAGATCCGGAAAGCTATGTTCACCGTATTGGAAGAACTGGGCGAGCTGGTAAAACAGGGGAAGCTATCTCTTTCATCACACCAAGAGAAATGGCTCATCTCAGCCTGATTGAAAAAACAACAAAGAGTAAAATGAAGCGTCTGACACCTCCTACCAACCAGGATGCGCGACGTGGACAACAGCAAGTAACCATTGATAAAATGAAAAAGGCGATTGATCAAAAAGATTTGAACCCTTATTATGAAGCGGCGAAAGAATTACTTGATGATCATGATTCCGTTACGGTTATTGCTGCTGCAATCAGCATGATGACAAAAGAACGAAGAGATACACCTGTACGCATTTCTTCAGCTGCACCAATCAGTGTGAAAAAAGCGAAGGATGATAATCGTCGCGGTAATAACAAAAAACGTTATTATGGCGGACGCGGCCAAGGCGGACGCAATCAAGGCGGTAGAAACCAGGGCGGCAGAAATCGTAAAAATAATAAAGGGAATTTCCAGCGTAAAAGAAGAGACGACCGTTAATTTAATATCTGCATAAAAAAACATGAGGCAACGTTCTTATCACTAGAACAATGCCTCATGTTTTTTACTTTGATGATAAACTTTATCTCTTGAGAGGGAATAACCGCAGTCTAAATAGGTTGTTATAATGGAATATGTAATTTAAGTCCTGAAAGAATATGACAATGTCAGTAAACAAGCGTAAAAAGAAGCATTCACTTGTCCTTTAGTGAATGCTTCTTTTTACTAAGGTGTTTTCTTATTCAGAAAGCTCGGATAATGCATCCTGATCAGCGATAATCGTTACATTTGCATGCTTTTGTAAAATAGAAGCAGGGAAATCTTCTGTTACAGGTCCATTCACTAATTTATCTAACGCTTCTGCTTTTTGTGAACCAGAAACTAAGAGAATAATTTGTTTGGACTGCATAATCGTATCGATACCCATGGTAATGGCTTGTGTTGGTACATCATCGATGGAATCAAAGAAGCGTGCATTTGCTTGACGGGTGGATTCATCCAAGTCAACTACATGGGTTTGCATAGAAAATGGGGTTCCTGGTTCATTAAAACCGATATGTCCATTTAAACCAATCCCTAAAATTTGAATATCAATGCCATCAGCTTGTTTAATGGCCTTTTCATAGCTGTTGCATTCTTCCTGTAAATCATTTGCATCTCCATTTGGCAGGTTGACCTGTCCGCTATCAATATCAATATGATTGAACAGAAGATGATGCATATAATAGTGGTAGCTTTGATCATTATCTTTGTTAAGTCCGACATACTCATCTAAATTGAAGGACGCCACATCTTTGAAAGAAACATTGCCTGCTTTGTGTTCTTTGATAATTTCTTCGTACAATCCTTCTGGTGTAGATCCAGTTGCTAAACCTAGCACACTGTTTGATTTCTCGTTTACTTGCTCTATCAGTTTTTTTGCTGCCAGCTGGCTCATTTCACTATAATTTTCTGCTCTGATAATATTCATTATGTTCCCCCTATAAGATAAATATAAATTATGATTTATCCTCATTATATAGTTTTTGCAATGCAACTGCCACTGCTTGTACCTGAGTTCCGACAATAATTTGCAAATTATTTTTACTTACCTGCTGGACACCGGGAACTCCAGTTTTCTTAATGCCATCCTGATTCACTTTATCCATATCCTGGATTTCCAAGCGCAGTCTGGTTGCGCAATTATCAATAGAATCAATATTTTCTTTTTTACCGAGATGTGCATAGATTGTTTCAGCCATTAATGTATGTTTGTCTTTAGCTTCATTGGCTGATTCAGGATTTGTAGTGGGTTCTTCAGCTAATTCATTATCATTCTGGCGACCAGGCGTTTTCAAGTCTAATTTTACAATTAAAAAACGGAACAAGAAATAGTAAACAACAGCAAATGCAAGTCCTTGCAGGATGAGCATATAAGGCTGATTCGCCAACGGTAATCGGAAGCTCAGGAAGTAGTCTACAAATCCTGCGCTAAACGTAAACCCTGCAGTCCATTGGAAGGCTGCGGCAATGAATAAGGACAGCCCGGTAAGTACAGCATGAACGAAATACAATACAGGCGCTAAGAACATAAAGGAAAATTCAAGCGGTTCGGTTACTCCTGTAAAGAATGAGGCAAAGCCAACTGCCATTAATAGAGATGCTGCCTGTTTACGCTGTTTTGTTTTTGCAGTATGATACATTGCAAGCGCAGCTGCTGGAAGACCAAACATCATAATCGGGAAGAATCCAGCCATGTATCTGCCTGTGATACCAGGTTCTCCATTTCCATCCCAGAAATTACCGATATCATTAATACCCGCTACATCAAACCAAAATACATTATTCAATGCATGATGCAGTCCAGTCGGTATTAATAAACGGTTAAAGAACCCGTATAAGCCTGCTCCTGCAGCTCCCAGGTCACTAATCATTGTTCCGAAGCTGACTAACCAGCCATAAACAACCGGCCAAACAAAGAGAACGGCTATGGAAACGAGTAGCATAGTTGCCGCTGTTAAAATTGGTACAAGACGTTTCCCGCTGAAGAAAGCAAATGCGTCCGGCAGCGAAACATGACTGAAGCGATTGTAAAGTGCTGCAGAAATAAGCCCCGCTAAAATTCCAATAAAAACATTTTCGATATTGTCAAAAGCCATGTCTACCTGACTTAAATCAATTTGCAGTAAGCCTGCGACACTTTCTGATTCCAATACCTTCGTAATAACGAGGTAGCCAACAAGCCCGCTGAGCGCTGCGGCTCCGTCCTTTGCTTTTGTCATTCCTATTGCGACCCCGACTGCGAAAAGAATGGCCAGAGAAGAAAGGATGGCATCCCCGCCGCTGATTAGAAAGGCAGCAAAACGGCTGTCAGCTTCAAAGAAACTGTCTATCCAATGGCCAATTCCCATAAGAACCGCCGCTGCAGGTAATACAGCAACTGGTAACATCAGTGATTTACCAAGATTCTGTAAATATTTCATCATAATTTGTATCCTCCTATAATAATATTTAATACAATTATAGACGAAAAGAATACAAATTGTACATACATTTTTGAAGTAGTAGTATGAAATACTTGTAGTTAATTATATTTTTTAATATTTGTAATTACAAATATTAAAGAGAATTATTCGTATTGTCAATCATTTTAAGGGGGATATAATTATTAACTGAATATTAATATCAATCATTAAATTTGTTTTATTTGTTATGGAAGTATTTAGATTTTTCTAGGTTGAGCGGGAATACAATTGTGTATTTGTATGAAATAATGATTCGTTTTATATTTATTCAAAACCAGCAGACTTTTTCAACATCAGGTAAATAAATTCAAATACCACTGAATCAGACTATCGCCTAAAAAATAAGAGAGCAGCGCCCCGAAAGCTATAAAAGGGCCAAAAGGAAATGGCTTATTCCGCTGAATGATACCGAAACGAAGTAAAACACTTCCAATTACTGCTCCAGAAATACAAGCCAGCAGAAAGGTTGCAATAATATGAGAGAAGCCCAATACAACACCGAGTACGGCCATTAATTTCATATCCCCTGCTCCCATTGCTTGTTTATTCCATAAGATGACGATAAAAATAATCAAAAAGCCGGCAAGAGCTCCTGACAGAGAATCCCACCAAGGATCTGCTGGTTCTATCAGACGTATGAGAATAAAAGCAGGCAGAAAAAAAGCCAGCAGCTTATTTGGAATTACCATATAATATAGATCGGTTATGATGATAAGCATTAACAAAGAAGTAAATAAAAGCGAGAGCAGCAGTTCTGTGGGGGAGGTTGCGTGTAAATAGCAGAAAATAAAGAGAAAGCCGGTGAAAACTTCTGTCAGCGGGTATAAGCAGGGGATGTGATAACGGCATTTTCTGCAGTGGCCTTTCAGAAGAAGATAAGACAGGATGGGGATATTATCATACCATGTGAGCTGATAATGGCATGTGGGACATTTAGAACGTTCATTGGCAAAAGGAATTTTTTGTGGGAGACGAATGCCGATAACCATAAAAAATGAACCAAAAATGATTCCAAACAGGAAAAAGATGAATGAAGTATAGATTTCCATAAGAAACCTCCTTATTTAATTTTGAGGATACGTGCGGAGTGTTTTTATTATAGCATAAAGCCTAGTACTTTTTTATATCGTCATCCTATTTTTGCAAAATAAAAAGCTGGACATGAAAATTCACGGCCAGCTCATTGTTTTTATAAAATATTTGCCTGTCCTAATAACCATAGAATAGCAATGATACCGACAATAATCCATAGCATATTTTTCCGGATAGCCTCTGGCATTTTTCGCTTTTTATTCCATCGATCCGGATCAAATTGCGGGCCGTCGTCATTATCTGCATACTTTCTTCTACGCGGCCGGGGCCGTGCCCAAGGGGAATAACTTTTCACGCCCGCTAAGAGAAGTGGTGCGTAGATAAAACCGCTGAAAAAGCCGAATAAATGCCCTAATATGCTAATACCGCTTCGTAAAAATGTCATGGCCAGTGCAATGGCTACAATGACACCAATGATCTGGCTGCTGGATTGATCAATTAAATCTTTCCGGAAAAAGACCATATAGACATAGATTCCGAACAAACCAAAGATTGCTCCAGAAGCACCTAAATGGGCGTAGGCAGGAGATTCAATAAAGTAAATAACAATATTTGCTGTTACAGCAGTGCCCATATAGGCTAAAATAAATTTGAATTTACCGAGCATTTGTTCAAGCGCAGGGCCGAACAGCACGAGGGAAAAGGAATTAAACAGCATGTGCATCACTCCGCCATGAAGAAAAATAGGAGTGAATAATCTCCACCATTCTCCTTCCCCAATCCAATAGTTGATTCCCACCCCATAATCTCTTATGTAAGTGCCAATTTGTAAATTTAAAAAATCAATAATGAACCATAGAAATATATTCACCCCGATAATGATAGTTACCACGGGATATAATTCAAAGAATTCTTTGATGCTCCGTTCCGTTCTAATAAACATATTGTGCCTCCCATAGCCAATGCTTTTAAATGAAATAAGTTGTCCTATATACTATAATAATAAGAAATAATACAGATTATGACCATTATAAAGGTGTTACTATATATAGAAAAATTTTTAGGAGCAGTGACCATGATACTTGGAATCGGTGTGGATATCATTGAATTAGCAAGAATCAAACGATTACTTGAAAAAAATAATCGTTTTTTAGAACGTGTATTAACCAGCAGAGAGCTGGAACAGGCAGAGCAGTTAGCTCCTCACCGGCGCGTGGAGTATACAGCAGGGCGTTTTGCTGCAAAGGAAGCTCTGTCTAAAGCAAATGGAACTGGGATTGGAAAATTGAGCTTTCAACAAATCGAAATTAGAAATCATGCCAATGGAGCGCCGGAGATGCAGGCAGAGGGGATGGAGGATATCTCTATCCACGTGTCTATATCTCACAGCAAGGAGTATGCTGTTGCACAGGTTTTATTAGAAAAGAGATAGGATAAAGTAAAATGACAGTATTCTAAAAATGCATAATCGCATAGTTTGTCTCATATATTTTATTGCGGTGGGAGGGAACGAATTTGTATATTGTTACCGCGGAAGAAATGTACAAGATTGACCGAGAAACTATTCAAACGATGGGTCTTGATGGAAAGATACTCATGGAGAATGCAGGGAGAGAAGCGAGCAGAGAAATAAAAAAGCGGATAACTAAAGAAGATAAGACAGTTATTTTAATTGGCGGCGGAAATAATGGCGGAGATGGCTTTGTCATTGCCCGTGTGCTTGAAGAAGCAGGTTACGCTATCAAGGTGATCCAGGTTGCACCGGACGAGAAAATCACAGGTGATGCAGCTTGCCATAAGGAGATTTATCGTCAATTTGGCGGCCAGGTGGCGGGTTATAATGAAGGGACAGCAGATACAGTTCTTGCAAAGGCTGATGTGATTATTGATGCGATGCTTGGTATCGGTGTGCGCGGCGGGTTAAGAGGCGATATCTTAACTGTAACGAGACAGGTGAATAAACAAGATGCGTATGTTATTTCCATCGATATACCAACTGGGCTGCCGGCAGAGGAAGGCTTCCCGGATTTTCAGGCTATTGAAGCAGATGCAACGATTATGGTAGGAGCGGTAAAACAATCGGCTGTCTGTCAGCAAACGTCTTCTTATTATGGTGAATGGATTGTAGCGGATATTGGTTTCCCTGAAAAACTATTTCAAGTGCACACAAAAAAACGCTTGTGGACAACAGCCGATTTTCAGGAAGCTTTTCCAAAGCGGGGCGTCAATTCCCATAAAGGAGATCATGGAAAAGGGCTGATTATTGGCGGTAGTGAGCCGATGCCGGGATCCGTTCTGATGACAACAAAAGCTGCTTTGCGGACAGGAGCAGGGTTATTAACAACGGCTTCTGTGAAAAATGTTATTTCCATGATTGCTGGAAATAACCCGGAGGCTATGTATATTAGTGCATCCGAAACAGATGGCTGTATCACGGGAATCGATAACATTGACTTGTCTGGTTTTGATGCGATTGCTGTTGGCGTTGGTCTGGGCAGAAACGAGGAAACGGCCAAAGGCATTTTTCCGGCATTGCTCAAGTATAAAGGACCAATCGTTATCGATGCAGATGGTCTTTATCATCTGAAAGCCTATGCAGCAGATTTCGAATCAAGACAGGCTCCGCTGATTTTAACACCTCATCCAGGTGAACTTGCTGCTTTAATGGATATATCTGTCTCTGATTTAATTATGGAGCCTTTCCGGCATAGTTCTGAATTTGCCAAGCGTTTGAACTGCTATCTTGTGTTGAAAGGAAAGCAGACCATTATTACTGATCCGGATGGAAACCAGACCGTGGAATCAAGCGGGAACCCCGGCCTTGCTAAGGGTGGCAGCGGGGATGTACTGACCGGAATGATTTTAGCAATGGTTATGCAGAGCAAATCAATTTTTGCAGGGATAAATAATGCTTGCTTCTTGCACGGAAAATCTGCAGACTTACTAGTTCAAGCAGAACACTCGGAACAGGATTTGCTGGCGGGGGATGTCATTCAAGGCATTCCAAAGGCAATCCGTACATTTTCTTCCTAAAAAGGTGTGACGTACTGTTAACAAATCGTTCCCTTTGTTAAATGAGACAAGGGAGATATGCTGATGATAAATAGACGTTTTTTCAGTGTCGTTTTACTATTAGGTGCATTGAGTCTGGTGCTGGCAGCATGTGGAGAAAAAACGCAGGAAGATGTTGTGGAGGAATTGCAGGAGACAGTTGCCGATTTAGAGGGATACAAAGCAACGGCGGATATGACGATGAATACAGGAGAGCAGGAACAAACATTTTTGATTGATATATGGTATCAGGCAGATGATCAATATCGCGTGAAGCTGGAAAATGAAGCAGAGCAGAATGAAAGTCAAGTCATTTTGAAAAATATGGATGGTGTTTTTGTGTTAACGCCAGCTTTGGAAAAAAGTTTCAAATTCCAATCGGACTGGCCAGAGAATAGCAGTCAGCCGTATTTGCTTCAATCACTTGTCAATGATGTATTAAATGATCCAGAAGCGCAATTTGAAACAACGGAAGACCATTATATTTTCCGGACGAAAACAAATTATCAAAGCAACAATAATTTACCGGCTCAAGAAATTTACTTTGACAAATCCAGTTATACACCGGCAATGGTCAATGTGTTAAATCAAGATGGGGAGCCGCTGGTTAATGTCACTTTTCATGGTTTTGATTTAGATGCAACATTTGCAGAAGATGATTTTACGATGGAGAAAAACATGGAGCAGGAAACAGATGAGGAAAGTGCTGGTGCAGAAGAGGGAGAAGCTGTAGAAACAGCTGCGCAGGAAGTCCGGGAGCTGTATCCTACGTTTACAGCTGGAGCGGAAATGGCGGATAAGCAAGAAGTTTTCCTGGAGGATGGAGAACGGATTATTACAACCTTTGAGGGAGAGAAGAACTTTACGCTTGTTCAAGAAATCAGAGAAACTGCTCCAGTGAGCTCAGCTCCAGAAGTAGTCAATGGAGATATTGTGAATCTGGGAGCTACTGTTGCTGGGTTGGAAGATAATGTTTTAAAATGGAGTTATCAGGGCGTTGATTATCAATTGGCAAGTACAGAGCTGACGAAGGAAGAAATGATTGAAGTAGCACAATCTGTCCAAGGACAGTTAACAAAATGATACGGTTAATACAAAAGCAGGCTCTCTGAAAACGGAGTCTGCTTTTGTATGTCCCATTTCCAGTTTAGAGGTATGATTTTAACATATTGGCATATAATTAATAGACAGGTATTTATTTCGTTGCATAAATCAGCTAAAGGATAAGAATCGAATGAAAATTTCAAGGCTTGGTGAACGTTCTTTCATTTTTGAACATAAAATGAAAATTTAATGAAGAAATATATTGTTTAGCGGAGTATTTTCCTAAGCAGCAGTCAAGAAGCCGGAGGGAAAGCAGCGTAAGGGAAAAAACGCTCATTTTTAACACTTCAAATAATATAAATACCACAAAATTTAAGGTTTAAAACGACAAATTTACATGATTTTTTTACAAATTCGCCATAACCCCTTTGCAAAAGTATGTTCACAATGCTATCATAATATTAAATTGAATAACGAACGTTAATTGTTGGCGGGGGTGCTTGGTTTTGGCTGAAAATAAAGAAGAAATTTTAGTGAAAATACCGAAAAATTTGCTGAGTGAGGTGGATGGATTAATGAAATATGAGAATAGCTCTGACTTAAGTGATTTCATTTGTGAAGCAACTCAAATTTATTTAAACCATAAAAAAGAAGAACACCTCCAGCGTTTTCATGAAACGATGCAGCGCGGATATGAGGAAATGGCAAGAATTAATCTGACGATTGCTTCAGAGGCTTTTCAAGCTGAAGAAGAGGCTGAAATAACTCTAGAGCGCTCTGTGATCGGGGTGTAACACTTGTGATCGTTCAAAGAGGCGAGGTTTATTTTGCTGACTTATCCCCTGTAGTTGGCTCAGAACAGGGCGGTGTGAGACCGGTTCTTATTCTTCAGAATGATATAGGTAACCGATTTAGTCCGACTGTGATTGTGGCGGCCATTACCGCGCAAATTCAAAAGGCTAAGTTGCCTACGCATGTAGAGATTGATGCAAAACGTTATGGGTTTGACCGGAATTCAGTTATTCTGTTGGAACAAATTCGCACGTTAGATAAGCAGCGGTTAACGGATAAAATTACAAAATTAGATAAAGAAATGATGGAAAAAATCAATCAATCATTAGAAATAAGCCTTGGCTTACGAGATGTCTACAGTAATAATTAATACTTTTCTGATGCGTAAAAAGACTGTCCTTATATTAGGGCGGTCTTTTTTAATGAAGTTTCTTTGGAGAAAGAAAGGAAAGCATATAAAAAGTTGGAGGAGGAAGCTCTAACGGGGTCCATAGGGTGAATAATCTCAAGTCTCAAAAATATACTCCGTTTTCCATAGATTCCGAGCTCCTCTCCTTTAAAGAAGACTTAGCGATTGGCAAGCCGACAGGCGCAGACAGAGCTAAAGTCGCACTTATGCCCAGAGGATAAAATAGAAGTTCGTTTTTTCTGCAGGGATTTATTTGATAAAAGCAGATAGTAATAAGACCGTTGTAACAGACATCTCCTTGGCAAGAATACCGATGTTTTAAGAAATTATTCTCCTTCGTTAAAAGATATAGTAAAATGAAAAGGAATGAAGGTGGAGGTTGATAACGATGGATACAATCATTTTTGATATGGATGATACATTATATGACCAGGCTGCGACATTTCGAAAAACATGTAAAAAAATGTTGAACGTGTCTTTGTCGAAAGCGGAGTTAAATCATCTTTATCTATTAAGTCGCAAACATAGCGATGCGCTATTTGATGATCAGGTAGCAGGTAAAATTACAATGGAAGAAATGCATATCCGGCGAATCAAAGATGCTTGCGCAGAAATAGGAATACAGATAACAGCAGAGCAGGCTTTAGAATTTCAGGACAGCTACGTCCAAGAACAAGGAAAAATAGAGTTATTTGATGAAGTGGTTGAGCTCCTGGATTATCTTTCAGCGAGTCAGAAGCAATTAGCTGTAATGACAAATGGTGCGGAAGGACATCAGGCAATGAAAATCAAACAGTTAAAGCTGAACAAGTGGATCCCGGAAGAGCGTTTATTTATTTCTGAAACAATAGGGCATGCGAAACCATCCACAGCAGCGTTTCAATTCATGGAGGACAAGTTGGGTTTAAAGAAAGAAAATACAGTGTATGTCGGCGACTCCTTTGCTAATGATATTGTCGGTGCCAAACAGGCAGGCTGGCATGCCGTCTGGATGAACCATCGACAGAGGGAAGAACCGGAAGGAAGAATAAAAGCAGATAAAACAGTAACCAGTGCAGCAGAGCTATATACATTTTTTCGGGAAGAGACGCTAAGCACATAATGGATTAGGTTAATGAAAGTAATTTCATCATATAGAGCCTTGAGGGATTCCTCAAGGCTCTTTTTGTGTAAACTCAAGGGAAGTATTCCGGTAAAGGATACTGCTTCAAAGTGAATATTGAAATTTTCTATATAATGATATGCCAAACTTCTTGATTCTGATTATCGGTCTTTTTGGACACGAAGAATAAGTCCTTACATAAATTATTTATAATAATACCTATTGTAGTGAGAGGAATAGGATGATATACTAATATTCAATTTATAAATCTGTGTAAAATACTGGGGATACTCAAATATAAATAAGAAAAGAACGCTGCAACTATGGAAAATAGTACACTATTCAGCAAAAAAATAGGTTTTTCTAAAATGAAAATTTAAAAAACTCAAAATATCTGTTAGGTGATGGATAGAAGGAAAGAGAGAACTAAGAAAGCTTAAAAATTACGAGGGAAGGATTTTTTCGTCGTGAATATGCATATGATGTGCTCAGTAGAAATTTTGGCGTTAATATTTCTTCCAATCGTAATAAAAAAGAAACGGCAAATCGGGAAGGCTGATTAGAAGTATATTGGTTTCGTAGGGTTATGCTATATAAAGGAAGGAGAATATTTGTGAGTACAATTGTTGTTATATCAGGAAGTCCTTCAACATTATCCAGATCAGAACGCGTTCTTTATTATTTAGGTGAATTGGCGGAGCAGCAAGGGTTTCGTGTAAAGCATATATCCGTCAGAGATGTAGAAGCAGAAGATTTGCTGTATGCGAACTTCCAAAGTCCGAAAATCAAAGAGATTGCCGGGGATTTGGAAGCGGCAGACGGGGTCATCGTCGGGAGTCCTGTCTATAAAGCCTCCTATTCAGGCATCCTAAAGTCATTATTTGATTTAATGCCCCAGGATGTTTTACGGGGGACGGTTTCACTGCCTGTTATGACAGGGGGAAGCCTCTCGCATTTATTAGCATTGGATTATGCCTTAAAGCCGCTGCTTGCTACGTTAAAAAGCCAAACCTTAAAAGGGTTATATTTTCAGGATAGTGAAGTTGATAAAACCAAGGATAATCCAATCCTGGATGAAGCCATGATTACTCGGACACATAAACAATTGGATTATTTCCTGGGGAATTTAAAACGAAAAGAATTTGTTTAACTGGTTCTTTTTTCAATACATAAAAGGGTCTGCAGCTAAGCAGGTCTTTTTTTAATGAGGGAGCTTTTGTCAATAAAATGAGAAAATAATAGAAGCATGTATGCGGGGGAGTGGATAGTGTAACTTGAAAAAATGCTGTGTTTATTTGATATATGGTACAATTGAGGTAAAATGGGAATAGTAGTTTCTGTATACTTAGAAGAGGCTGATACAAAAGTATTTTGACTGGAGTTTTGTAGAAGTTTGTATTAATATGTAAAAATGCTTAGAATTTGGAGGTATCAGGGAATGGATGCAAATCTTAAAGAATTAATGATCAGTAATAGTGATTCTATTGTTGATAGTTGGATGGATGAAGTAGGGAGAATAAAATCAGGGAATTATACAGCGAGTATATCTGATGAACTCTATGAGAATACCAACCGCGAATTTGTGAATGTTATTTTTACAAGTATCCAAAATCAGGGTTCTTCGAAAGTAGTGGAGGAATTTTCGGAGAAAATGATCAACCTTGGCTGGCCGCTCAGTTATATAACCGATGGGCTGCAGGTTTTTCGTCGTGTTACGATTGAATTTTTACTGAAGCAGGCAGACCAAGTAGATTCCAATCATTTTTCAAATGTCTTAACAAGCGTAGATGAATGGATAGAACCATTGATCCGACAGCTCGTCAATGAGTATTCAGGAAGCTGGGAAAATATATTATCTTTGCAGCGGGTAGCATTACAGGAACTATCTGCACCGTTGATCCCTGTTATGGAAGGGATAACTGTCATGCCGTTGATTGGAACCATCGATACGGACAGAGCGAAATTGATTATGGAGAATTTACTGGAGGGGGCAATCAAGCATAACTCCGAAGTTGTCTTAATAGATATTACGGGTGTTCCTGTGGTGGACACCATGGTAGCACATCATATTATTCAGGCAGCGGAGGCGGTCAGACTGATTGGATCTACATGTATTCTTGTAGGCATCCGTCCGGAAATTGCTCAAACGATTATAAATATAGGGATTGATTTAAGTAAATTCCCTACCAGAAGTTCTCTGAAGAAAGGTTTTACCAGAGCGCTTGAAATAACTGGAAGAACTGTTGTAGATTTGCCTTCCAAAAACCAAGGCATTGATGAAATAATGAATGCTCTTAAGGGGGAATAGAGAAAATGCGGATACCTATTTTAAAACTGCACAATTATTTGCTGATTTCTATTCAGACGGAGATCGATGATCAAACGGCTATTAAATTTCAGGAAGATTTATTAGCAAAAATTCATAAAACAGGTGCAACAGGTGTTGTGATTGATTTGACATCTGTTGATATCATTGATTCTTTTATTGCAAAAGTACTTGGTGATGTTGTGTCCATGTCGGATTTAATGGGGGCGCGTGTTGTATTAACTGGAATTCAGCCAGCTGTTGCAATGACATTAATTGACTTGGGAATACACTTGCAAAATGTCCCGACAGCTTTAGATTTAGAACAAGGTTTAGTGAAGTTACATCAGGAATTGGGAGGTTAATATATGAACCCAAGATCCTGTGTCAACATTCATAAAGAGTGGGATATTGTTGGAGCAAGACAGCTCGGACGGGAAATGGCAAAAGAAATCGGCTTTGGAACCGTTGATCAGGCAAGGATTGCTACCGCAGTATCTGAATTAGCTCGCAATATTTATTTATATGCTAAAAATGGACAGGTTTGTTTTGAGTACATCTATACGAACAGTCAAAAAGGAATATTAATGACAGCTGTGGACACTGGTCCAGGAATAAAAGACATAAGCCGTGTCATGCAGGATGGCTATACGACCTCTGGAGGGCTTGGTGCTGGACTGCCCGGGGTAAAACGCTTGATGGATGAATTTGATATTGAATCCGCAGCGGGGGAAGGAACTAAAATCAAAGCGATTAAATGGATCAGATAATATAATCCTTTTATTTTAGCACCCTTCCTTATTTTATACAGTACATGCCATTGGTAAACCAGGTGCGAAAAAAAGAAAGAGAAAACAGCTGGGTGCAAAAAGCACGAAACACCGGTTTACCAGCTCGGGGAAAGCCTTAAAAAAGAATAAAAGGTTCTTTGAAATAAGGGGGGAGTAACCATAGTGGAAGAAACGATCAGAAAGAATACTGTAAAATACCAGAAATTATTACAAAAATATATTGAAACACAAGATGAGAAATCATTGTATGACCTTGAATTAATCAGCAAAGCTTTTATTAAAAAGAATATCTTGCCGGAAGAATTAATCAATTTGCATATTCAAGCAATGGAGCGGATTTATCCTCAATTATTGGAGGAATATAAGCTGTCGATGGAATTTTTATTAGAAGCTACGGTTTTCTATGGATTGGCATTGCAGGAAGTTGATTATTTAAGACAGGAAAAAGATGTGCTGACTTCTGAAATTTCTGTTGCGGCGAATATGCAAAAAACCTTGCTTGGAACGCAAAGGCCGGAAGTAAGCGGGTTAGATATCGGTGTGATTAGTGTTCCTGCTCATCAGATGAACGGAGATTATCATCATTTCACAAAAGGAAGCAATGGGACAATCGGGATTGCCATTGCGGATGTCGTTGGAAAAGGAATACCGGCAGCACTGTGTATGTCGATGATCAAATATGCAATGGACAGTTATCCAGAAGCGACAATGTCACCCAATAAAGTATTAGAAAACCTGAATCGTGTAGTAGAAAGAAATATTGATCCCAGTATGTTTATTACGATGTGTTATGCACATTATTTGCCGGCGGAAAGTAAATTAAGATTATCTTCCGCAGGGCATGAGCCGGGATATATTTTCCGTGCAGAAACGGAAGAATTTGAAGAGGTTCATGCGAAAGGGATTGTACTCGGCGTGATGCCGGATGCTGCTTATCAGGAATATGAATTAGCAATTCAGAAGGATGACCTGATTATCTTTCTGACAGATGGCGTTTCCGAGTGCAGAGACGGTGATCGGTTTATTGAAACAGAAGAATTGTTGGAAGTCATCCGAAAATATATTGATTTACCAGCACAGGAGCTGGTAGAAAATGTGTACCAGTATTTTGAAAAACTGCAGGATTTTCAATTGAGGGATGATTTTACATTAATTGTTCTTCGTAAAGAGGTTTAAAGAAATAAATGCAGGGAATACAATATAATAGTTTATTCTAGTTAAATAAATTTCGTTTCAAATGTTATAGAGAAAATGAATTTATAATGTATAGTCATCTAATCTTATATCTGGATGGCAGAGGGGGTTATTATGAATTTATCAGTAAACGTACAAGAAGACAGCAATGTAAAAGTTTTAGAAGTGAGCGGAGAGATTGATGCATACACAGCTCCGGAGCTGAAAGAAACATTAATGCCGCTAATGAGAGAGAGCGGCAATGAAATCGAAGTAGATTTAGAAAATGTGCAGTATATGGACAGTACCGGTTTAGGAGTGTTTGTCAGCGCTTTGAAAGCCTCTAAGGAAAGCGGAAGCCATTATACGTTGAAAAATGTGCAGGATCGGGTTTTTCGTATTTTTGAGATTACCGGACTTAGTGAGATTATAGAGATCAAAGCAGCGATTCGAGGTGGCAATGAGTGATGGAAGCATTTGATTATATAGAGATGAAAGTACCGGCGAAAGCGGAGTATATTGGAGTGATGCGTCTAACTCTATCGGGAGTTGCCAACCGGATGGGCTTTTCCTATGATGCGATTGAAGATTTAAAAGTAGCTATCTCTGAAGCAGTTACAAATGCTGTAGAGCATGCTTATGAAGAAAAAGAATCTGGTGAAATCACTGTTGGCTTCGGCCTGTATGAAGACCGGATGGAAATTATGGTAGCTGATCGCGGAGGAAGCTTTGATTTAGAAGAAGTAAAGAACGGTACAGGGCCTTATCAATCCGATGAACCTGTTGAAAAAATCCGGGAAGGAGGGTTTGGCCTATTCCTGATTGAAGCACTTATGGACGAAGTAAAAATCAACAATAAATATGGTGTAATGGTTATTATGACTAAATATAATAGAGAAGAAGAGGTGGACATGGATGACGACCAAATCTCAACCATTCAATAGAGGGGGAGATGAGGTTTACCAATGGATAAGTACACTTCAGGAAGATCCAACAAATGAAGAATTACAGGAAAAGATTGTTTTAACTTATCAGAATCTCGTTGGATCTATTGCCAGGAAGTACTCCAAAAATAGCGCTATTCATGAAGACCTTGTACAAGTCGGCATGATTGGATTGCTTGGGGCAATTAAGAGGTACGATCCGTCATATGGTAAGTCGTTTGAGTCTTTCGCTATCCCAACCATTATTGGTGAAATAAAGCGATTTATACGAGATAAGACATGGAGTGTCCATGTGCCTCGTCGTATTAAAGAATTGGGACCAAAAATCCGCAAAAGTGCTGATGAACTAACGACTAAAAATCAAAAATCTCCTACCATACAAGAAATTGCAGAACACATTGGTGTACCAGAAGAAGAAGTTTTAGAAACAATGGAAATGAGTAAAAGCTATAAAGCTTTATCAGTTGACCATAAAATTGAAGCTGATTCAGACGGCAGCACTGTTGCTATATTGGACTTAATTGGTAACGAAGACAATAGTCTTAAAAACTTGGAGCAAAAAATGATTCTTGAAAAAGTTCTTCCTGTTTTATCAGAACGGGAGCAGCTTATTTTAGAATGCACCTATTTTAAAAACATGAGCCAGAAAGAAACAGGTGAAATGCTGGGTATTTCTCAAATGCATGTGTCACGGCTTCAAAGACGAGCACTCCGTAAATTGCGAGAAACAATGCAAACAGAAAGTACGGAGGTATTCGATTGATTTCCGGTAAATATGTCGATGTTTCCGTCTATCAACAATCTAAAAAAGGTAATCATTTATGTGGAGACAGTTACTTTTTTATAGAAGAAGACCATATGTTTCTGGGAGTGCTCGCGGATGGTCTTGGAAGCGGAGCAATTGCAAAAGAATCCTCACAGGCAGTAATCGATATTGTGAAGGAGCATAAGTTTAAAACAGTGAAAGAAATTGTTGATTTATGCAATAAAAAATTGCTTGGCATGCGTGGTGCAGTGATGGGGATTTTAAAATTAGACTTCATCGATCAAACCTTTACTTTTTCCTCCATTGGAAATATAGGGATTATTGTTTTGGAGCAAGGCTGTAAGAAAAAGCGAAATATTCCAAGCTCTGGATATTTGGGATCTCGTTACCGAGGCGTAAAGGCTATGACGGAAAAATTAACCGATGGAACAAATTTCATTGTATTTTCAGACGGCGTAAAAGATAAAGAGTTATCTGCGTATTATTTTAAAGACTATAATGTAGAGCAGATTACGGAGACGTATGCACAGCATTGTGACAGTACCAGACAGGATGACACAACATTACTGGCAATTAGATACAAAGGAGTAAAAGGTTGATTTATAATCACAATAACATGAACATGGATTCATTTGTTATTGATTATAAATCAATCTTTTTTTGTTGTGTCAGAAAGCATTGGCACGTTTAATTTGATACAATAGAACATAGAGTAAGGAGGAGAAGCAACAGTGAGTGCAGATGAAAAATTAATTGCAATCGTATCAAAAGATACCAATATTCAAGGAAACACTGTTTCGAAAGTGATTTCTCTTTTAAATGAAGGGAATACTGTTCCGTTTATTGCAAGATATCGGAAAGAAGCAACTGGCGGATTGGATGAAGTGAAAATAAAAGAGATACAGGATAGGTGGACATATGTCCTTAACCTGTCTGAACGAAAACAAGAAGTACTTCGTATCATTGAAGAACAAGGTAAGCTGACAGATGAATTAAGAAACGTCATTGAAAAAGCGACGCAGCTTCAAAAAGTAGAAGACCTGTATCGCCCTTATAAACAAAAACGCCGTACAAGAGCTACTATCGCAAAGGAAAAAGGATTAGAGCCATTTGCTCAAGCTATTTGGGAGCAGAGCGAATCACTTGAGTTAGAACAGGAAGCCACACAATATTTCTCTGAAGAGCATGAGCTAAGCACCGTAGAAGAGGTACTTCAGGGAGTAAATGATATCATTGCAGAATGGATTTCTGATGAACCGGCTTACCGTGAATTTATTCGCGATGCCACGATGAAGCAAGGAACCATCCAATCTGAAGAGAAAAATAAAGCAGCAGATGAAAAACAGATTTTTGAGATGTATTATGAATATAGTGAAACGGTTCGCTCATTAGTTTCCCATCGTATTCTTGCACTTAACCGCGGAGAAAAAGAGGGGATTTTAAAAGTACAGGTAGAACCGCCTGTTGATAAAATAATTGCCTATTTAGAGAAAAAGGTAATTAAAAAAACGTGCCCGCAGCATATGAAGGAATTATTAACAGCAGCTGTAGAGGATAGCTATAAAAGGTTGATTGAACCCTCCGTGGAACGAGAAATCCGCAGTGCACTTACAGAAAAAGCGGAAGCACAGGCGATTGAAGTTTTCTCCGTAAATTTAAGGAATCTATTACTTCAGCCGCCATTAAAAGGGAAAGTCATTTTAGGAGTGGATCCGGCTTTCCGTACTGGCTGTAAGCTTGCGATTGTGGATGAAACGGGGAAAGTCCATCAAATCCATGTGATTTACCCGACTGCTCCAAAAAAAGATGTGAAGGGCGCAGAGAAGGTGGTTATCAGCTTAATAAATCAATTTGATGTAGAGCTGGTTGCAATTGGAAATGGTACAGCATCACGGGAAACAGAGCAATTTATTTCAGATGTATTAACAAATAACAAGCTGGATATTCCGTATATTATTGTAAATGAAGCAGGAGCAAGTGTGTACTCTGCCTCCGCTTTAGCAAGAGAGGAATTCCCTGATCTACAAGTAGAGGAAAGAAGTGCTGTATCTATTGCAAGACGGGTACAGGATCCATTAGCGGAACTGGTGAAAATTGATCCGAAGTCCATCGGCGTTGGTCAATATCAGCATGATGTCAGTCAAAAAGAGCTGTCCAATTCATTGACGTTCGTTGTGGAAACAGCGGTTAACCAAGTCGGTGTTAATGTGAATACAGCTTCTTCTTCGCTTCTGCAGTATGTATCTGGTTTAAGTAAAACCGTTGCAAATAATGTGATCAAAAAACGGGAAGAGGAAGGGAAATTTACCAGCCGCAAGCAATTAAAGAAAATACCAAGGCTTGGAGCGAAAACATACGAGCAGGCCATTGGCTTCTTGAGAATTGTAGATGGGGACACGCCGCTTGACCGTACTCCAATCCATCCGGAAAGCTATCCACATGTGAAAGCATTATTGAATAAGCTTGGCTTTGATGAGCAAGCTTTAGGGACAGCGCCCTTACAGCAAAAGATAGAAGGAATAGACAAGCAGGCAGTCGCAGATGAATTGGAGATTGGTTTGCCTACATTAGAGGACATTCTAGAGGCATTAAGCAAACCGGAACGTGACTTGCGTGATGATTTTCCACAGCCGTTATTAAAGAAAAATGTCATGAATATGGAAGATTTAAAACCTGGCATGGAGCTTCAGGGAACGGTGCGGAATGTGGTTGATTTTGGAGTCTTCGTTGACATTGGTGTTAAACAGGACGGTCTTGTGCACATCTCTAAGATGTCCAAGCAGTTCGTCAAGCATCCCATGGATGTCGCTTCTGTTGGTGATGTAGTCACCGTCTGGGTCGATGATGTGAATGTCCAAAAAGGAAGAATCGCGCTTTCAATGATTCAATAAAGATATATAAATAAGATAAGGGAGCTTCCATGCTGGGAAGTTCCCCTTTTTCAACCATAAAAAAAGACACTCGCCTTAGATTAGGAGAGGTCTTTTTTATTTGCTATTATTTTACAGATTCTTCGTTAGCAGCTTCCACTTCATCAAGAGAGATGCCAATTGCTTCTGCAACGCCTTTTCCGTATTCTGGATCAGCTTTATAGCAATTATTGATGTGACGAAGTTTTACTGATTTTGTTGCTGGAGCAATATCATCCGCTGTATTTTGGAAAAGAGCTTGTTTCTGCTCATCAGACATTAAGCGGAATAGCTTACCAGGCTGTTCGTAGTAAAGCGCATCGTCCTCATCAAAATCAAAGTAATCAGCATCTACATCTGTACCCAGCTGTAATGCAGGCTCCTGATGCTCTTTGCTGTCTTCCCATTCTCCATATTGGTTCGGGCTGTAGCTGACTTGTCCGCCAGTGTAAGGGACAACACGCATTGCACCGTCACGATGATACGGGTGGAAGTTTTTCGCGTTTTTCGGATAGTTAACAGGGATTTGCCAGTGGTTCACGCCTAGACGGTAGCGCTGTGCATCTCCATAAGAGAATAGACGGCCTTGCAACATTTTATCTGGAGAGAAACCAATGCCAGGAACAATGTTTGTAGGAGCAAATGCAGCCTGTTCTACTTCTTCATGATAGTTTTCCGGGTTTTTATTCAGTTCTAATTCGCCAACTTCGATAAGCGGGAATTCATCTTTGTACCATACTTTTGTTAAATCGAATGGATTATAAGGCATATTTTTAGCTTCTTCTTCAGTCATAACCTGAATGTACATTTTCCATTTAGGGAAGTTTCCTTCTTCAATAGCAGTATACAAATCACGTTGGTGACTTTCGCGGTCTTCACCGACAACTTTTGCAGCCTCTTCGTTTGTAAGGTTTTCGATACCTTGCTGTGTTCTGAAGTGGAATTTCACCCATACGCGCTCGTTATTTTCATTATATAAGCTGTATGCATGGCTTCCGAATAAGTGCATGTTGCGGTAAGATTTTGGAATCCCGCGGTCTGACATAACAACAGTTACCTGATGAAGTGCTTCTGGTAAATTAGACCAGAAATCCCAGTTTGCATCAGCATTCTTCATATTTGTTTTTGGATCACGTTTTACAACGTGGTTTAAATCTGGGAAACGTTTAGGGTCTCTCATAAAGAATACAGGCGTATTATTACCGACTAAGTCCCAGTTTCCTTCTTCTGTGTAGAATTTCATCGCAGTACCGCGGATATCGCGTTCTGCATCAGCAGCTCCGCGTTCCCCAGCTACGGTAGAGAAACGGATAAACATGTCTGTTTTCTTCCCGACTTCAGAGAAGACTTTTGCTTTTGTATATTTAGTAATGTCGTTAGTAATCGTTAATGTTCCATAAGCTCCGGATCCTTTTGCGTGCATACGGCGCTCAGGAATTACTTCGCGATCAAAGTGTGCAAGCTTTTCAAGAAACCAAAAATCTTCCATTAATAATGGACCACGTTTACCGGCCGTTTTAGAATCATCATCATTTGGAACAGGAGCGCCAAATGCAGTGGTCATTTTTCTTTTTTCACTCATAGATAGTTTCCCTCCTATATATTAAATACAATTATTATAATAACATAATAAATAGTAGATTGCTATTAATATTCTTGTTTAATTTGAATGACATTTTTTTAATCTTATATAGAAGTCTTTCTTGCCGGTTAAAGTCGTATTTCTAAACAAATACTAGCAATATGCTGTTTTCTTTTAAAATAAAATAATATATTGAATAAATGATTCTACTCTTTCTCAATTACGTTTTGTAAATGAGAATAAATAAGAGGAATGAGGTAGTATTATATAGAGAATAAATGTTCCGATAGCTCCTTCTTTATGTTAAAATAAGTTGTCATCAGTTAAACAGTTTTTGTTGAAATTTCTGATGGCGTATAATAAAAAAGGTACGTTTTGGAATGGTTAAGGAAGGTAAGAAAAATATTAAAATAATGAAATGTTCTTTTATGTTGGAGGATGAAACGTATGAACCCAATGCCGGATGAAGAATTGTATCACTTAGTTAATCAGCTGTCAGAAGCTTTTTTTAATAAAACGTTTATGGATAAAGTACGATTTAACTCCCGTCTGCGGACAACTGGAGGTAGATATATCCCAAGTAAACGATTAATTGAATTGAATCCCAAATATGTACTGGAATCTGATAAGGAAGAATTTCACGGAATTATTAAGCACGAGCTTTGTCATTACCATTTGCATATTGAAGGAAAAGGTTACCAGCATCGGGATAAAGATTTTAGAGAATTGCTTGCAAAAACAGGCTCTCCCCGTCATTGTAAACAGCTTCCTTCGAATCAGCAGCGTTACCGGCATATATATGAATGCCAAAAATGTAATATGGTTTATAAAAGAGTGAGAAAAGTAGATGTATCCAAGTATCGATGTGGGAAATGCAGGGGGAAATTACAGCTGATTTAATTTTTTTCAATTAAGTATTGACGAATAATATTATCCATGATAAATTAATGTAGCTGATATGAAATGACAGTTTTCATTCATTGCGAATGACTTGTCAGCAGCGTTGTCGAATTGCTTGGAGTTTTGATTAAATTTCTAAGCGCAAAAATACTTTTTAAGAAATTTAAAAGTTTTTGTTGACAAAAATCAGGATATATTGTATGATATTTCTTGTTGTTGCGTAATTAGGATATTACATAGATAGTGACTGATTACTTTTATATTCCACAGTAGCTCAGTGGTAGAGCAATCGGCTGTTAACCGATCGGTCGTAGGTTCGAATCCTACCTGTGGAGCCATTATTTGGAGAAGTACTCAAGTGGCTGAAGAGGCGCCCCTGCTAAGGGTGTAGGTCGTGTAAGCGGCGCGAGGGTTCAAATCCCTCCTTCTCCGCCATTTTAATTTTCATAATGGCCCGTTGGTCAAGCGGTTAAGACACCGCCCTTTCACGGCGGTAACACGGGTTCGAATCCCGTACGGGTCATCTTTCTAAGAAATCAAAATAAATAATTGGTCCGGTAGTTCAGTTGGTTAGAATGCCTGCCTGTCACGCAGGAGGTCGCGGGTTCGAGTCCCGTCCGGACCGCCATTATAGTTGGGCCATAGCCAAGCGGTAAGGCATCGGGTTTTGATCCCGTGTACCCCAGGTTCGAATCCTGGTGGCCCAGCCATTTTCTTTTTTAGAAGGAATACATGATAATACTATTACAGATAATAGTATTTTTTTATTGATAGGGACTATAAATAATGACCTGTCATATATAGGAGCCATTAGCTCAGTCGGTAGAGCATCTGACTTTTAATCAGAGGGTCGAAGGTTCGAATCCTTCATGGCTCACCATTTTTATTTTGCGGATGTGGCGGAATTGGCAGACGCGCTGGAATCAGGCTCCAGTGTCCGTTAAGGACGTGGGGGTTCGACTCCCTTCATCCGCACCATTTTTATATCATGCGGTCGTGGCGGAATGGCAGACGCGCCAGGTTGAGGGCCTGGTGGGTGAATAACTCGTGTGGGTTCAAATCCCACCGACCGCACCATATGTAAAAACCAGTCATATCAAGGGTTCTAGACCTTTGATATTTTTTTATGCACTCATTCTATGGGTGCATTTTTGTTTTACTGATGCCATTTCGATGCCATGTAAATATATGGTAAAATCGTAATGTTTGGATTTAGAATAAATCATCTAATTTATCAGCAGTTTCTCTTTGCTTACTAGAGAACAACTAAACATTAATTATTATAGTAATGGATGAGCGACTCAGGCGTTCTTTAAAGGTTACGTGTTCTTCGCCTTGAGGAACTAGTAAAGCAACGGGAGAATACCTTAAATCATGTCAGTAGATAGCTTCAAGGTTAACGTGTTCACCAATTTTTCGATGCGCCTGTTAAAAATATCTCTAGTTGCTGGAACATATTGACTTGAAAGAATGTAAACCCAATAAACCAGCTCAATAAAAAATTTATAATATTCATAATATAAATATTTTTTGGTATAATTACTTTAATAAATATGAATGTAGCGATTTTATAAATGAGTTAAATGAGGCAATCACTGCAAGGTTGTAAATTATTAACGGGTGGTGTGATGCTTATGAAACAGGCTTTATTTCTTATCCTGGACGAATACGCAGATTGGGAAGGTGCTTATTTATCATCAACATTAAATCAGAGTGAGGATTGGTCGGTTCATACGATTTCTTTAGAGGATACGGTAAGTTCCATTGGCGGTTTTAAAACTGCTGTCGATTATATCATTGGTTCGGAACCTGAGGATTTTAATCTATTGGTAATGGTAGGCGGGAATACATGGAATAATGATCATAAAAAGCTTTTCCATTTAATCAAAACTGCATTTCAAAATAATATACCTATAGGTGCTATATGCGGTGGAGTTGACTATTTAGCAAAAAATGGTTTTCTAAATGATTATAATCATACGGGGAATTCTGTTGATGCTTGGAATGACTATGAGAATTATCATGCTAAGAGCAGTTTTTTTCAGCAGCAAGCAGTAAAAGATAAAAATTTAGTCACTGCAAACGGAACAGCTCCTATTGAATTTACGCATTTAGTTTTGGAATTGGTTGCATTTGATACTTCTGAAAACATTAAAAGAATGATGTATATGTATAAGTATGGATTTTATCATTATTGTGAAAAATATGGGGGTCCATTTTAGTTCATTTTTGCTTGAAATGGATTGTTTAATCAATGTAAAATGTGTGCTTTTTTTGCCTGAATCAGTCCAGTATTTGTCGAGAAGAATATACAGATGTAACTGAACATTTTTTGGTCATTGTTGGAAGAAGAGTGACTGGTGAATTGCCCCCCCTTTTTTATCTAGTAAGCGATTTCTTTTGTTTATCGTTTTCATTGACATAAGGCCGTTCATTATAGTAGGTTGAAAAAAAGTAGTATTTTATTACTAATAAGAGAGGAGCTTTAAGCATAATATGGAATATGAAATTAAAACGCTTCCGGCATATCGTGCAATGGGTTTGAAATGCGATGTTTCTTTTACTGATTTTGAAACGATAAAAACGGTGATTGAAAACTCAATGAGCAGAGTGAAAGAGTTTGATTATCCTGTGAATCCTGGAATAAGGCTCGGTTTATCTTATCACCTTCGACCAGATGGTTTTACTTACTATTCTGTTTATGAAGTACAGGACAAGCAACCTCTGCTTGATAACATGGTTGAGATTAATATACCTGAAATGACCTATCTAGTAGCAAAGTATAATGGTGAAAGTATTGAAGGTACTTATGAAAACATAATGAAATGGATAAAAGAAAGCGATTATACACCTTTTAAAGAAGAAGGTGTTGATTATTATGATGAATTACCAATAAAGCATGAAAAATATTTAAATGGAGAATCTGATTTTGAAATTTTAATACCTATAAAGTAGGTTATAAATCTTTTTTAGTTGATAGGTATATGAAGAATTATAAGTTTGTTGTGGAGGGATAATGTGTCAAAAGGATTAAAAATTATCTTGTTTTGGTCGCTTGCATTTCCCGCAATTATAACCATTGGCCGTATCATAATTGATTATTTTTTAGGAAGAGAGATTGAATTAATCTCATATACAGCTGTATTTTTAGGCACGTGCGCAGCTGGTTTGATTTTTGGCGGCCCTCTAGTGTATCTTGTATCAAAATCCAAAGAGAAGATACATTAATTGTTAAACATTATGTCAAAGGCTTTAACCCGCTGAAATAAAACAAGCACTCCTTCCAATAATCGAAGTGAGTGCTTATTCTTTTCCGAAGAAAGTAAAAACCGTTCTTTGATAACCCCCTGCAGCATAAGCGGATAGGATTTCTTTATCTGTATCCTATTTGATTAAATCAACCTGTGTCCGCCTTCCACGTGAAGGATCTCTCCAGTGGAAAAGTGATTACGCAGTAAATAAATAACACCTTCAGCTACATCTTCTGGCTGGCCGGCACGATTGAGCGGCAATTGTTCTGCAATGGCGTCATAGAATGCTTTTCGTTCTTCTTCAGGCATGCCATAACGTGATGGTGTGTCGATGACCCCAGGAGAAACAACATTCACTCGGATGGGTGCCAATTCCAACGCCAATGTTTGGCCTAGGCTGGATATTGCAGCATTAACGGCGCCAAGTGCAGAAGCACCTTCCATCGCTTTAAATGCTACGACTCCGGAGAAGAGTGTAATGGAACCATCTTCAGGAAGATTTGGTGCAGCATATTTTGCAGCATGATACTGTCCCCAGAACTTCCCGTCAAACAATTGACGATCCTGCGCAGTATCCGTTTCAAGGAAGTTTCCATAGGTCGCAATTCCTGCGGTCACCACTAGCGAATCAAGTTTTCCAATTTTGTAAAAAAATGCTTGAACCTCTTTTTCAATGGTGAAATCCAGGCTATACGTTGTTACTTCAGAACCGATTTCTGCTTTTGCTTGTTGTAATTTTTCTTCAGAACGGCCGGCAATTACTACTTCCGCACCTTGCTTAGCAGCTAATTTCGCTGTTTCTAATCCAATACCAGAGGAGCCGCCAATAATAACTATTTTTTTGTTTGTCAGTTTCATTTTACACTCTCCTCTTTTCCATTATTATTTAGGATAAATGATTTTTTTACGATTTACTTATACAAGGGCCTTTTCTTTTCTCACAGATTTAAGGGCATTGGACCAAGCAACAACATCATCAACCATTTCGCCAAATCTTGGTTTATGCACTTCCATTGGTGCGAAAGTTGCCATGTTCTCAAAGTCATTAAATAAGCTGAATGCGCCTTGCGGTTCAACTGTAGCTACTTTTAAATTAGATAACGTTGTGCGCAGTGCAAGAGAAGCTGCGATACCAAGCGTAGAGCCATAGCTTACGATGCCCGCTGCTTTGTGATGCCACTCTGAACCTAAATAATCTAAATGATCTTTCAGGCCAGAAGGGAAATTTTTATTATATTCCGGTGTAACAAAAATAAACCCGTCAAACGAATCAATTTTTCTTGACCATGCACTTTGTTCTTCTGTTGCGTATTCTTTATTTGTCATAAGCGGTGGAATTGCTTCGTTGAAACGTCCCAGGCCGCTTTCTTTTATATCAACAATTTCAAATTCTGCATCCACATCTTTATTATCTGCAAAATCTTTAATCCATTCTGCCACTTGTAAATTAACACGTACATCACGTGTGCTTCCTGTAATAATACCAATTCTAGTCATGTTTTAACCCTCCGTATAAATATATATGAAATGAATCAAATCATAAGTTTGTATTAATTTGATTACAAGAGTTATAATAAACCTAAAGTTTCTTTTTGTGAAGAAGGCACTTTATTTAAACCTAGTTACTTTTAGGAAACCATTTGATATACAAGGGTTTACGAGTGCCCTTATAAAGGAGATGTTAAAAAATGAAGAATATCACGGCAGGTGAAAACTGCGGAGAGCTTCAAGTTGCGTTAGATATTATTGTAGGCAAGTGGAAACCGATTATTTTATTTCATCTAATGGAAAACGAAAAATTACGTTTTAGTGAACTGCAGCGGGCTATTCCGGAAATCACTAAAAAAATGTTAACTTCCCAATTAAGAGAATTAGAATATAACGATATTGTTCATCGGAAGGTTTATCAGCAGGTTCCTCCAAAAGTGGAGTATTCTATGTCACCGTACGGTCATGGGTTAAAGCCGTTATTAGTATCAATGAGAAGCTGGGGGACGGAGCATCTGGAACATTTGGAGGAATTATACGGAAAAGATAATGAAGAGCAGAAGGAACAAATATAATTCCTGATAAGTTGTGATACAAGGCGGAATGATATTTTTCTGTGGATTACTCACTTAATTGTCCGGTAATAGTATGCTTATTAAGCCTGGATACTTTTGTGCTTAAAAGTATAAAGCATTTATGAATGTATAACAAGGTTATAAAATGGCTTGAGCAAAGAAGGGTTACATTAGTAGAAAGTATATCACGGGAGATTGCCTGCAATGCTTCCGTCTTATAGCTGCCTCTGACGTAACCCTCAGTATTTTTATAAATTATATTATTGAAATTATCAAACTGCTTTTGGCATAGGAATGCTGCTTTGACTTAAATATTAGGAGGACGAGATGAATGGAAGGGAGAACGGTTTTGATAACTGGAGCTAATTCAGGAATTGGATTCGCAACAGCTGCTATTTTAGCTAAACAAGGCTGTCGTATCATTTTAGTGTGCAGAAATGAGAAAAAAGGGGAAGAAGCACGTCAAAAATTATTGAAGGCTGCTGATAATAAGGCTATTGACTTACTGATCGCTGATTTGTCCTCACAGCAGGAGATTAGAAAGCTGGCAGAGCAGGTTCAGAAGCGTTATTCCAAATTAGATGTTCTTATAAACAATGCCGGCGGTGTATTCAGTCAATATCAAGTCAACAATGACGGCTTTGAAATGACTTTTGCGGTTAATTATTTAGCACCGTTTTTATTAACTCATCTGCTGCTTGATCAATTGAAGGCTACCGATTCAGGCAGAGTGGTTAATATCGCATCGGTCATGGAAGACAAAAAGTTTGAGCCGGATAATGCAGTAAATCAAACTGCTTCTGATTATTCGGGAATGCAAGCATATAAAACGGCAAAAACCGCTGTTCTAATGATGACGTATTATATGAGTGAGCGCTTGTCAAACAGCGGTGTGACCGTCAATGCACTGCACCCAGGGTTTATTTATACACCTCAGGCAACCCGAATGGCACCGAGGTTTTTAAGACCAGTTATGAAGTTATTTTCAAAAAATCCAGAGCAGGGCGCCGCTTTGCCCGCTTATTTGGCTTCATCCAATGAAGTGAAAGATGTTACAGGGAAGTTTTTTAAAGATAATAAAATAGAACAGACTTCTCCTGTTTCGTATAATGAAGAACGCCAAAAAGATTTATATATTAAAAGTCTTCAGTGGACGGGTTTAGAGGAACCTTCCTTTATAGAAAGTAATTAACTTTATGAGCTTCTGCTTTACTGAAGAAGTTTTCATTTTAATAAAGAAGGCAAAATTGCCATCTATGGAATCGAGACACCGGGGTATAAGCGGTTTTCCGAGAATCAAAGCGGGAATCTAAAAATACTTCCTGGCATGTACAACAGTAGAGAAAAGTAAGTGCATGGCTGCTTTTTCAACTAATCATATCAAGGGTATTAATACCCTTGATATTCCACTTAAACGAATTCTTTTGAACATCTTTTTACAAGTAAATAAACTACATACATAATGAAAAATAAGACGTATACGAAGGCAGATACAATATAGATAGCCTGATAAGACGCTGCTTCTGCTATTAATCCCAGAACCAATGAGCCGCCGCCAATCCCGATATCGAAAAAATTGAAGAAAGAGGCCATGGCATCTTCATGCTCCTGTTTATCGACTAGATTGATACACCAGGTTTGTATAGCAGGAAGCAATGCTCCAAAGCCTAGACCGTAAAATATTGCTGCTGTAAAAAAGACCGTGTCTGTATTGGCAATATATAAAAGACCTAATCCAATGATTGCAAAGATAGAACCTGGAACCAAGATGACGGTTGGCCCGTGCAAGTCAAACAGCCTGCCAGAAACCAACCGTACTGCAAAGCTGGCTGCCGCTATAACGAAGAAAAACAATCCTACATGAGAAAAATCCTTTTCCAAGGCATATAAAGAAAAGAATGACATGATTCCTCCTGCTGCCGTTCCGACTAATAAAATTAGAAGGGCAGGGAAGAGAACTTTCTTTTCAAGAATTTTTGTCTTCACATTAGCTGTTCTATCTAATTCTCTTCCATTTGGTGCGCGTTTAATCAATATGGCCATGATTACAGCCAGTATCAATACTGCCATTCCGCCTAAGAATAAGCGCTGAAAATCATATAATTCCAACGTTAAGATACCTATCATGGGACCGACAGAAATCGCTATCGTTTCACCCAGACCAAAATATCCAATTCCTTCTCCGAGCCGCTTTTTTGGAATGATTTCGGCTGCTAGTGTAGCGAAATATGTCGTGATCAACCCAAACCCTGCTCCATGAAAAAGCCGAATAATCAATAGAGTAGTGATATCACTTGAAAGATAATAGGCTCCAGTCGCCAAGGCATTAGTTAAAATACCTAGGATTAAGAGGAATTTTTTGTCCATTTTACTTGCTAGAAGACCAGCAAAAGGACGAGTCAGAATAGCAGATAACATAAATATTCCTGTGACGATGCCGACTTGGCTGGCGCCTCCTCCAATTGCAGTAATAAAGAGAGGCAGCGTGGGAAGCAGCATCTCGAAAATCATAAAAACTAAGCCGTTGGAAACCACGATAAAGATAAAGGATAATGACCATATTTTCGTATTTGAATCATGCATTTTTCGAAACTCCTTCTATGTTGGTGCATTTTGATACAAAGGACATTATATCTGATACGGGACAGATGTAAAGAGGTTGAACGAAAGGATAGTGAATGAATTGTAAAATGGTGATGAATTAGTGGTCTAACTGGAGAAGGGGAGCTATCAGGCTGAGTCATTTTACAGGCCATGCATTTATGTGTTTTTAGGGATTATGACAGGAATTAAGCGGGGGAGTCATAAAGTAATGACAGAAAGAACAATTGGAAATATCCGATGATATGAACGCTGTAAAAATATACACCAAAAATAGCACTGTCATTGGGTAAAACGTCTTTGGTATTGTTATTTTTGGTTGTTTTCTAACTTCATAGCAGGTGAAAATTTTCGATAATAACCTTTCTTTAAGGCTGTAGTTTCTTCCTCATTGTTGTTAAAAAAGATTAATACGAAGCAGCATTTCCAATGCAGTTGAAAAGATGACACGATGAACCTTGTTTGAAGGTATATGAAAGTGAAATCCTGATAGAAACTTCCTCATTTATTAGAGTACTAGCAAGCTTCTCTGGCATATGGTACGATATGAAAAGATTAAGCGTATTTTCGCAAATGGAGTTTAATAGATACATAATAAGTCGATTTTGAAAAAACATCGTTGTGCAGGGAGTAATCCGCTGCTAACCGGCAAGGAAATAATCAGGGTAAAGGAGCATAAAATTTGAAGTTCAAACAGTTAACCATTCTATTAACATTCAGTTTACTTGGTTTGACACTCTCTGCATGCGGGGAAACTGATTCTGAATCAGAAGGAGAGACTAGAGAGGAAGCCAGAGATGAAGCGGTGCAAACAGCAGAGGAATTTTTATCCTTTTTAAGCGAGGAAGAATTTGAAGAAGCGGCATCCTTTCTGAGTGATAATTCTATCAGTGAATGGACATCAAAAGATTTTGAAGATTTATTTGTTCCAACAGCTGAAATTTATGGTGGGTTAAGTAGTATTGATTTAATGGAGGAAGAGGAAGATACATATTCGTCCATCTTTAATTTTGTTTATGAAGGCAAATTTGGTGCGCGTAAGGCGCTCTTTTATATCGGTATTAACAGAAATAATGAAGTATTTAATTTTCGGACAAACATTGATCCAGAATTACAGTTTTCAGAAAACACCCATGACGTTGCGGAAGGATTTTTAGAATTTGCAAGGGAGGGTGCCTTTGAAGAAGCGGCTGACTTAGTGGAAGATGATATGGAATCAGATATAGCACCGGCAGATATTGCGTCTGATTGGAGCCGGCTGGAGGAAACGTATGGGGAATTCGCAGATATTCATCTTTATGATGAACAAACGTTTTCCAAAGATTCTTCTCTTATTTATGCTGTAACGTTTGGGAAACAGCTGATTCTTTTTAATATCTATGTAAATGAGGATAATGCAATTACAGGTTATTATTCCCGCAGCTATGATGAAGAAGAGAATTACATCTATCCGGAAGAAGCGCATCAGACAGCCGAGGATTTTTTAACATTTATTGCTGCTGAAGATTATGAAGAGGCGGCAGATCTCTTAGATGATGCTGAAGCAGAGGCTACTCCTGAAGACCTGGAAAGATGGCGCAATAATGTCGAGCAGGAATATGGCGAATGGATTCGTTTTGAGTTGAATCATGAAAAAGACTATTATGGTCCTTCTGCTGGAAATTATTCGTTTGTATACGATGTGGAGTTTTCGGAACAGCCGGCGTCCATCATTGTATATGTGAATCGTGAAAATGAAATCAGCGGATACCGGCACACGGATATGGAAAGCGAAGAGTAGAGAATTGATTGAAAGGCAAGGGAGTTTGATACACTGCTTATCAAACTCCCTTGCCTTATTTATTTTGTTCATGAATCCATAAGGCCACCTGCAAAATAAGAGAATCATTGAATATTTTCGGATTATATCCTGTCTCCCTTGTTATACTATTTATCCGGTAAAGCAATGTATTCCGATGTAAAAATAGGGCGTCAGCTGTTTTTTGGATATTTAAATCATTTGCAAAAAATGCTTTTAATGTCATTGCCTGTGTTTCATCTAAACCGTTCAGGATTCGCCTGGAGAACCTTTCTCTAAGCGTCTGGTCAAGCTGATAAAGCAATGCTCGTACTTCAATCTGGCTGAATGAAATTACTTCGATTTCCGGCTCACTGATTTTTAAGGCGAGCTCGCAATCGGAATAAGCCTGATAAAAATGTTTCAGTTCATGAAAAGCCAGACTATTGGCTATTCTGAATGTAATACCCAGCTTATGAAATAGTGCTTGCAGCGCTTCTACTTTTCGCACGGCTTCGATCTCTTCCATTTCAGACACGGCAATAAACAGCTGATTAAGGTTTATAAATCCGGCAATAGCAGGACGCTTACCAAATAACCGCTCTATTTTTTGAATCAATTCTTGTTTTTGGATAGTGAGTGTATCTATTTGAATGACGAATGCCATGAATGGAGGCGTTAATTCTATTTTCAGCATCTCAAGCCCTTGCTGAATCGTTTTATGAGAGGCATTGCTTTTTAACAGCTGGTCAATAACCATCTCTTTTGTACGCTGTTTCCACTCAAGCTGTGAAGTAATAAATTCCTGATCAATCATCAGCTCTGTAGTCATTTTCACCAGCTCCCCGATATCCTCCATCTCATCCGGATTGCCGGTAACCCCGATCACTCCGATAATGGTGTCCTGAAAGACGATAGGTAAATTGATTCCAGGCTCTGAGCCTTGCCAGGAATCCCCTTGTTCAGGGTAAATAGAAAGTGTTTCTCCACTGCTCAGCACTTCTACTGCTCCTTCGTGAACAGTGTGCAGTCTAGTTTCATCCAG
This sequence comes from Oceanobacillus sp. FSL W7-1281, assembly GCF_037969835.1. Lineage (GTDB taxonomy): Bacteria > Bacillota > Bacilli > Bacillales > Amphibacillaceae > Oceanobacillus > Oceanobacillus oncorhynchi. The sequence goes on from NZ_CP150214.1 coordinate 1,148,452, forward strand.
AGCGGCAATAATCTCTCCGTTCATATCCATAATATTAACGTTTCGGTTTAAACGGAGGGAGGTTTCTCTGACGATGGCATTCGCAATTTCTTTTGTCAACATATCCATTATTTAAGCTCCTTTGTTTATACCATACAATAATAAACTATATATTCCTCTTATTTTTGTATGATATAGCCATATACAATATAAGTCAATATTCGTATAATTTAAACTACAGATAAAAAGAAAACGCTTACTAAGGAGTGTGATGAAATGAAGATTATCGTTGCTCCAGACTCATTTAAGGGAAGTTTAAGTGCAGTCGAAGCAGCTAATGCCATAGATAAAGGAATCAAAAAAGCTTTTCCGCATGCAGAAACCGTCTTAATCCCTGTTGCTGATGGAGGCGAAGGAACATTGGAAACACTGGTTGCTGCTACAAAGGGAGAGGTAAAGCATGTCATTGTAACAGACCCATTAGGGAATAAAGTTGAGGCTGGATATGGTGTGTTAGGAGATAAGAAAACATGTGTCATTGAAATGGCAGCAGCATCCGGACTTACTTTGCTATCTGAAGAAGAACTTTCCCCTTTGGAAGCAACAACCTATGGGACAGGGCAGCTGATTAAACAGGCTCTGGATGATGGTTTTACTTCTTTTGTCGTGGGATTAGGAGGCTCCGCTACGAATGACGGAGGTGCCGGCATGCTGCAGGCGCTGGGGCTGAGAATTTTAGATACAGAAGGAAATGAAATCGGTTATGGAGGAGCCGCATTAGATAAAATTGCTTCCATAGAAACCGATTCATTTGATTCCAGAATTAAAGATTGTCAATTTTTAATCGCCTCTGATGTAGAGAATCCATTGATTGGATTTAATGGAGCATCTCATATTTTTGGACCACAAAAAGGAGCAACTCCGGAAATCATAGAGCAGCTTGATAAAAACCTGGCTCATTTTGCGGATCAAGTTGCAGAGGTTACTGGCATTAGATTGCATGATATGCCGGGTGCAGGAGCTGCGGGCGGCATCGGAGGAGCATTTCAAGCCTTCTTTCCATGTGAACTGGAAAGAGGAATTGATGTTGTCCTGGAGTATAGTAACATAAACCAATTTTTGACAGGAACAGATTTAGTCATTACCGGCGAGGGAAGAGTAGACGGGCAGACTGCTTCTGGTAAAACGCCGCTGGGAGTAGCGCAAACAGCGCAAAGGCAAGGAGTTCCAACGATTATTTTAGCAGGATCGGCAGGTGATGATACGGCAGTGCTCCATGATTTTGGTGTTGTCAGTATCCACAGTATTATCAATAAGCCAATGACGTTAGAAGAGTCTATGCGAAATGCATCTGTTCTATTGGAATTAAGTGCTGAACAAGTTGTTCGTTCTTATTGTTACGCTTTTAATCACATCAAAGGAGGAGCGGTTTATGAGAATTAAGGATACAATTGAAAAAGTACCTGGAGGGTTAATGGTAGTTCCACTTTTATTAGGAGCTTCTTTGAACACGATTGACCAAATGCATATACCGGCAGTGATGAGGGTTCTTGAATTTCTGGGAGCACCGCAAACAGAGGAAGGCTACTATGAATTTTTACGAATTGGCGGTTTTTCACAAGAATTATTTAAAGACAGTGCCCTTGTATTAATTGCTTTATTCCTATTCTGTGTGGGCAGTCAGATGAATTTGAAAGTCGGCGGAAAAGCATTGAAAAAAGGGATATTGCTTACTGGATCTAAATATGGTGCCGGATTAGCTGTCGGAATGGCTTTTGGATTCTTTTTCGATCCAATGAGCGGGTTATTTGGACTTTCAACGCTTGCATTAATAGCGGGAATGACGAATAGTAATAGCGGAATGTATGCTGCTTTAACCGGGAAATTTGGAAATAGATCAGACGTTGGCGGCCTTTCTATTCTGGCTATCAATGATGGACCGTTTCTAACATTAGTTGCACTGGGTGTTTTAGGTACTGCATTCCCGATGATTTCATTTATTGCTGTTTTGCTTCCAATTGGAATCGGTATGATTTTAGGAAATCTGGATCCAAAAATACGAGAATTTCTAAAACCGGGCGAGGCTGTTACCATTCCGTTTTTCGCCTTTGCTCTTGGAGCTGGTATGGATTTGTCAAACTTCTTTAATCCTGCTGTTCTTACAGGCGGGTTAACGTTAGCATTTCTAACATTTTTCTGTTCAGCCGGCGCAGGTATTCTTGTGTTTAAACTGTTTAGAGAAAAAAGTTTTATTGCACCAATTTCAGAAGCTTCGACAGCAGGAAATGCTGCTGCAACACCTGCAGCTGTGGCTGCCGCCGCTGCTGTAGCTGTAGGGGCAGGAGGAATGACACAAGCAGAATACGATGCGATTCAGAATATCGTACCAATGGCAACTGCTCAGATTTCTATCGCAACTATCACGACTTCATTACTTTGTCCTTTAGGTGTTATTTTAATGGACAGACATCAGCGGAAAAAAGGAATTGATGGTACAAAAGAAGATTTGGGTTTAAAAGAGAATAAACAGGAAACCAAATATGCGGTTAATGACTGATAGGTTATAAGAAGCAGGTTTTATTCGACAAATCATGTTATTCTGATGATACAATGATATATTAATTTACAAATAAATATTTTGAAGCAGTAACGGTTTACTGCAAATGACGTTTAAACCTAAAAATGTACAGGATATAAGCTATTAAATGAAATGAGGTTTTTGAATATGAAGACGGGTTTACTGTATGGAAAGAATGGAATTTCTTTAGATTTGCCAGAAAACGCTTTACTAATTGAACCGACCAATCTGCCAAAGATGGAAGATGAAAAGGAAGCAGTCCGTCAGGCTTTGCGAAATCCGATTGGCAGCGCACCCTTGAAAGAATCTGTCAAAGCAACCGATACGGTCTCCATTGTCATTAGTGATATTACCAGACCGACGCCCAATCATATTCTAGTTCCAGTGTTAATTGAAGAATTAAGTCATGTACCGTTAGAGAATTTTGTTATTATAAATGGAACTGGAACACACCGCGATCAGACAAAAGAAGAATTTGTTCAAATGTTAGGAAGCTGGGTTGTAGACAATATACGAATTGTAAATAATCACTGTCATGAAAAGGATACACTTGTTAACCTTGGGAAAAGCAGCTTTGGATGCGATGTTTACCTGAATAAAGATTACGTAGAATCTGATTTTAGAATTGTAACCGGTTTTATAGAGCCCCATTTTTTCGCGGGCTTTTCTGGAGGTCCAAAAGGAATCATGCCCGGAATAGCGGGGATTGAAACGATTATGACCTTCCATAATGCGCGGATGATTGGAGATCCGCTCTCCACATGGGGAAATATGGTGAATAACCCGGTTCAGGATATGACCCGTGAAATTAACGGGATGTGCAAGCCCGACTTTATGTTAAATGTTACATTAAATCGGGAGAAAGAAATTACGAATGTGTTTGCTGGCGAGCTTTATCAGACACATGATGAAGGGTGTGCGTATGCAAAAGAGCACGCCATGTTCCATTGTGAAGAGCGGTTTGATGTCGTGATCACATCTAATTCCGGCTATCCGCTGGACCAAAATTTATATCAGGCCGTAAAAGGGATGAGCGCTGCCCATAAAATTGTCAAAGAGGGCGGTTCGATTATTGTAGCATCCGAGTGTTCAGATGGCTTGCCTGACCATGGAAACTATGCGAAAATTTTTGATATGGCAAAGAGCCCGCAGGATCTGCTGGATATGATTAATAATCCGGAATTTAAAATGTTTGATCAGTGGCAGGTTCAGAAACAGGCTGTCATTCAGGTCTGGGCTGATGTCTATGTTTACTCCAAGCTGACGGACGAACAAGTAACCAATGCAATGTTAAAGCCGACTCATGATATAGAACAGACATTAGAAGAGCTAAAGGAAAAGTATGGGGAATCCATGACCGTTGCTGTTATGCCTTTAGGGCCATTGACGATACCTTACGTTGAAGAAAAAGTGAAATCTTGAGCTGAGCGTAGTATACTAGTAATAGAATGAAATGTATTTAGTCATTAAATAAATGGAAAGCTTTTTATATACTTTTGTTAGTAAAATATCCCCTTCAGTCAGGGGAAATGAGGTGAAGATGAATGATGGAAATCAATGAGAAAAATCGTTATTTAGGGAAAACACTGAAGGAAATGGGACGTGTTATGGTTGCATTTTCAGGCGGCGTAGACAGTGCAGTTGTTTTGAAAAGAGCGCAGCAGGAGTTAGGAGGTAACGTGCTGGCAGTTGTTGTGGCATCAGAATTATTTCGTGAATCCGAATTTCAGGCAGCGGTTCAATTAGCAGAGAATCTGGGTGTGAAGGTGCACCAAACAGAAATAAAAGAATTGAACCAGCCTCAAATTGCAGCGAATAACCCAGACAGCTGGTATTACAGTAAAAAATTGCTTTACACCCATCTGAATCAGCTGGCGGAGGAATTGGATTATCCGTATGTGTTAGATGGAATGATTATGGATGATGAAGCAGATTTCCGTCCGGGGCTAAAGGCAAGAACGGAAGAAGGCATCCGCAGTGTGCTTCAGGAAGCAAATCTATATAAACCGGAAGTCCGCGAGCTTGCGAAGGAATTGGAGCTTTCAGTATGGAATAAATTAGCTTCCTGCAGTTTAGCATCCAGATTCCCGTATGGTACAAAACTGGACAAGCAAAAAGTAAATCAGGTTAATCAGGCGGAGCTTTATTTAAAACGTGCCGGTTTTGATGAAGTGCGTGTACGTTATCATGATAACGTGGCGCGTATCGAAGTTGCAGCTGATAAAATGATGGAATTACTGGAAAAACGTACAGAAGTTCAACATAAACTTGTATCTCTTGGTTTCGACTATGTATCGATAGACTTACGCGGTTACCGTACAGGCAGCATGAATGAAGTATTGCCAGAAGCTTCTTCAAAACAGCAAATCGCTGCCAATGCTTAAAACGCAACTTCATTCCGTGGGAGTTGTTTCCTTTCTCCCATTGAATTAGCTTGAGTGATTCAGGAGGTTAGCGCCCGTTATCTCCCACCTGAATAAATTTATTTTTACTCTCTATTTAGAGGTAGAGTTTTTACGGGCGATTCTCCGTGATAAATTTAATCATAATCTTTTACGGGAAAGCAGTTGAAAAAACTGCTTTTTCGCGTGAAAAAAGTATAAAGAAGATAAATAAAGGAGTAATTTTCATGAAGATGTTATATTTGGATTGTTTTTCAGGAATAAGCGGTGATATGACGATAGGAGCGCTGCTTGATGCGGGAGGGAGTTTTTCCCATTTGCAAAACGAGTTGCAGAAGCTTCCTTTAGCCGATGAATATGAATTAAATGTATATAAAGTAGTGAAGAATGGAATTACAAGCACAAAATTTGATGTGGTCCTGAAGAATGAGGAGCATGGACATTCTCACCATGATCATCCTGAACAGGACGCCCATGAGCACGGCCACAGCCATAAGCATATTCATGAGCATAGCCATGACCATCATCATGAGCACCATCATGGTCACAGTCACGATGAGGGACATCACCACCATCATGAACACTCGCATCACGACCATAGCCATCATCATCGTTCCTATCGTGATATTGTAAATATGATTCAAGAAGCAGATTTATCAGAAGACGTGAAAGATATGGCGTTAAAGATATTTAAAAAAATCGGTGAAGCAGAAGGGCATATTCATGGTGTGCCGCTGGAGGATGTCCATTTTCATGAAGTAGGCGCTGTTGATTCGATTATTGATATTGTAGGGACAGCTATTTTATTAGAAGAGCTTGAGATTGATGAAATCAAGTCAGCAGCTGTTCCAACAGGATCTGGAAAAATTCACATTGATCATGGGGTGTATCCTGTCCCGGCACCGGCTACGTTGGAGATTTTGCGTGGAGTACCGATTGCACAAAGTGATTTGAAAGCAGAATTGACAACGCCGACGGGGGCTGCTTTTGCTGCGGTGTTAGCGAAGGAGTTTTGTGATATGCCGTCTATGAAAGTGGTGAAAGTGGGATATGGAGCCGGTACGAAAACATTTCCGAATCATCCCAATGTACTCCGGGTTATCATTGGCGAAGAGGCGTAAAGATTGAAAAAGTTTGGAGAGTAGGACACGTAAATGGAAGAAATTTTAAAGAAAGTCCAAAATGGAACATTAAGCATAGAGGACGCAAAAAAGAAGCTAGCGACTTATGAAGATTTAGGTTTTGCCAAAGTAGATCATCACAGGAAACAACGGCAGGGTTTTCCGGAAGTGATTTACGGAGAAGGGAAAACTGTGGAGCAAATCATAGCTATCCTGCAAGCAATCAAAGCGAAGCAGAATGATATTTTAATTACAAGGATTTCACCGGATAAGGCAGATAAAATTTTAGAGGTTCATCCTGAATTGACGTACCATGATATGGCACAAATCCTGTCCTTGAAGGTGGAAGAGAAAAGAGAAGAAAAAGAAGGATATATCGCTATTCTCTGTGCAGGAACCTCTGACTTGCGGATCGCTGAAGAAGCAGCCGTTACTGCTGAAGCATTGGGCAGTAATGTACGCCGATTTTATGATGTCGGAGTTGCTGGAATTCACCGGTTATTAGATCAGGCTCCAGCTATTCAAGGCGCAACGGTTTCGGTCGTCATAGCAGGAATGGAAGGGGCGCTTCCAAGTGTGGTCGGCGGTCTTGTTTCGCATCCAGTCATTGCTGTGCCGACAAGTGTGGGTTATGGTGCGAACTTTCAAGGTCTGTCGGCATTACTGACGATGCTGAACTCCTGTGCGAGCGGAATCAGCGTGGTCAATATTGATAATGGCTTCGGTGGTGCATATAATGCCGTATTGATTGACCGGCTGGCTCAAGGAAAAGAGGAGTAGCATTTCGCAATAAGAAGGGAGTTGTCTAGGTGGCACCAAAGCATCCTCCGAATCAGGAACATATTGATGATAATATGATGAAAGTGGAAGTAAATTTGGATGATATTTCAGGGGAATGGCTTGGATTTGTAATGGACCGTTTATTTGAAGCAGGGGCAAATGATGTCTTTTACACCCCTATTTATATGAAAAAAAATCGGCCGGGGGTATTACTGCAATTGCTCTGTTCCAACCATGCATTGCCAGAAATGAAGGAAATCCTGCTGCAAGAAACAACCACGCTTGGCATCCGTTATTATCCGCTGACCGTCCACCGCATGGAAAGAAAGTTTATTCAAGTGGATACCGCATGGGGCCCTGTAACGGTGAAACAGGGAATCTCTTCTAATGGAGAGGTCTTTCAAAGCTCCCCAGAGTATGCAGACTGTAAAGATATCGCTGAAAAACATGGAATTCCATTGAAACAAGTATATGGAGCGGTTTGGAGGCAGTTATAAAAAAGACACAGACGATTTTATATATTAAAATGGTCTGTGTCTTTTTTATTAAAATTTAGTGATTGAAAAGGAAAAGAGCCCGTATCTAATTCTTTTCCTTTCTGACAGGCAGATATTGATAGAATCGGTAAAGCTTTGATACGGCATACATGACCCATCTTGGAATCTTTTTTGGGAAATTCGTACGCTGATAATATCGTGCATAAGCCCATTTTAAATCTTCCCATTGCGTACATTTTTTCTCCTGGGAAAAACGGGCTGTATCAATCAGACGCACAGCGCCTTCTTTGGTCAGGATAAGGTTATGCAGATGGATATCTGATGGGTTTAATCCTGCCTCTTTCGCAGTATATAATCCATTATCCACATGCTGGATATGTTGAGATGTCAACGGAATACCTTCCGCCAGACATTCAAAGAATGTTTTGCCCTCAATAAAATCCATTACTAAATAGTTACTTCCTGCTTCATATATCGTTGGGTAGTAAGGACTGCCATTTAGCTTTTCGTAATTTTGCTTTTCTTCCCTTGCTGTTTTTTCAAAAGACGGGTAGAAAATTTTAATCACTTTATGTTCATTTTTTATTCTGAATACAGCGGCACTTCTCCCCGCCCCATAGAGTTCTAAGTCACTATGATACCTGCGTATTTTTATGCGTCTGTGTTTCTTCGTAAATAGAACGGTGGATACATAGTGATTGTACATGGATTGTTTCATTATTTTTTAAAACTGCCTTTTCTTTTGGCTACTTCCTTTTTAATCACCGGCAAGGCATGTTTTTGCGCTTGTTTTATTCCTTCTTTTACCATTTTAGACTTGAGAAGCTTCGTAAGTTTAGACATTTCTTTTCCTCCTTGGCTTATGTGCGGCAAAAGCTAATAAAAAAGAGACCTTTGCCCACATATTTTTTGGACAAAGGTCTCGCAAGCAACGAAATGAAACGGTTGCCAGCAGTGCCGAGGATTTCTCCTGTAATGACGACAGCTGCTATTATGCTACTCCCCTTTGGGATTAATTTGAATGTATATTTATTATAGAGGGCTTGTTCAGCTAGCGCAAATTTTAACGTAATTAAATTATCCACGCATGTTTCTCTTTTTTTAATACGTTTGCTATGCAGGAATAGGCGTGATACAGCGCTAATAAAAGCCTTCTTATATACCTTAATTCATCGTTTTCCGGCTTTTATTCAAGGGTAAACACGTATAAAGCACTTTGGAAGGAGCGGCGAACCGTGAAAAACCGTTGGGTCAGTGGACTTTTATATGCTTTAACGGGCTCCGTCATCATGCTTATGGTCAGTATCCTTCTTGGAGGAGAGCCTTATTGGAATGGAATAATTGGTTTTCTGCTGGGAGGGTTTACTTATGGGGCATTTTTTCGTCCAGTGATGGAAAAGAAAATGAAATCAAAATAAAGGATGGGTATGCTTCAAAAATCGTATATGCAGAGAGGGGAGGAGGATGTGTTTGTCTGTTAACGCCTCACAGATGGTACGAATCGGAGGTTTTGAGGAAGTAACATGAAGTTTAACTTCATTTGCTACGTGTAATAATTACTATATAAGCATATTCTAATCAGGACAGTATATTATAAGGAGGAAGCAACATGCAGCTTAATGCAGCGCAAAAATTAATTCAAGATCATTTGCTGTCAGGAGAGATGAAGCCCGGAGAAGAGATTGGTTTAAAAATTGATCAGACGTTGACGCAGGATGCGACAGGTACCATGGTGATGCTGGAACTGGAAGCGATGGGCATTGATAAAGTGAAAACAGAGGCCTCTGCACAGTACGTGGATCATAACCTGATTCAGGAAGATTTTCGGAATGCGGATGATCACCTATTTTTACGAAGTGCGGCACAGAAATTCGGTATTTATTACAGCAGACCCGGAAATGGGGTCAGCCATCCAGTTCATATGCAGCAGCTGGCACGGCCGGGAAAAACCTTATTAGGTTCGGATAGTCACACATGTGCCAATGGCTGTATGGGCATGTTAGCGATTGGTGCAGGCGGAATTGATGTTACGATGGCAATGGCCGGTGAAGCTTACTATGTGAAAATGCCGCGCATCATGGGGATTGAATTAACAGGAAAACTGCCAGATTGGGTCAGCGCCAAGGACGTTATTTTAGAAATGCTGCGCCGTCATGGCGTAAAAGGCGGTGTCGGTAAAATCCTTGAATACTATGGACCAGGCGTGAAGGAGTTATCTGCTATGGATCGGCATGTGATTGCCAATATGGGAGCAGAGCTTGGAGCGACCGCCACAGTATTTCCGTCAGATAAAGAAATTAAACATTTTCTAAAAACACAAGGGCGCGAAGACGAGTGGATTGAATTAAAAGCAGATGATGGAGCGGATTACGATGAACATGAAGAAATTGATTTATCTGCGCTGGAACCTTTAATTGCAAAACCTTCCAGTCCGGGGAATGTGGTGCCTGTTACGGAAGTAGCCGGAGAAGACATATACCAGTCTTACATCGGTTCTTCTGCTAATCCGGGATACCGCGATTTTGCGATTGCCAGTGAAATCGTAAAAGGGAAGCAGATTGCGAATGGCGCTTCTCTGGATATTAACCCGACCTCCAGGCAATTGCTGGAGCAGCTTGTAGAAAACGGACATATTGCGAATCTGCTGTCTGCCGGCGCCCGGATGCATCAGGCAGGGTGCAACGGCTGTATTGGCATGGGACAAGCTCCGGCTACAGGTAAAAACAGTTTACGGACGACACCCCGGAATTTCCCAGGACGGTCTGGAACAAGAGAAGACAGTGTATTTCTTTGCAGCCCGGAAACAGCCGCTGCATCTGTATTAACCGGGGTTATTACAGATCCGAGAACATTGGATATGCCTTATCCGGAAATAAAAGAACCGACTACTTTTTCCACGCAGGGCATGCTGGAAGCACCACCGAAAGATAATCATCAGATTGAACTGGAAAAAGGACCGAATATCACGGCCATCCCAGATTTTGAACCGATTGAGGATAACTTTGATGTTCCTGTTTTACTGAAAATGAATGATAACATTTCAACAGATGAAATTCTCGCTGGCGGTTCACGCGTCTTGCCATACCGCAGTAATATTCAAAAAATCAGTACCTTTGCATTTGAAATTATTGATGATGATTATTACGAAATGGCGATGAAACAACGTGATGACGGTGGCCATATGGTTGTTGCAGGTTTTAATTACGGCCAGGGTTCAAGCCGGGAGCATGCGGCGCTCGCACCGCGTTATCTTGGATTAAAGGTCGTACTTGTAAAAGACTTTGCCCGTATTCACCTGCAGAACTTGATTAATTTCGGTATTTTACCGTTAACGTTCGTCAATGAGGAAGACTATGATCTGGTTCGTCAGGAGGATACGCTTGAATTTCGTCACATCCACCAGACGATTCAAAATCAGCACACCTTCGATATTAAATTAAAAGGAACAGATCGTACGATTACCGTTCAGCATGATCTGACCAAACGGCAGCTTGAAATTCTGCTGGCCGGCGGAATTATTAATTGGATTAAAGAAAAACAATAGAAAGGAAGTCAGCAATGGGATCTCAGGAGCATGCCTGTAAAGCTTGTGAAGGAACAGGTTTATTAAGAGATGATGAGCAGTGGCAGTATACTTGCACTGTTTGTCACGGTGATGGATTTGTTGCCGCTGTGGAGAAGACGGAAAAGCTTCAAGTCGATGAGAACCACAGGGTCATTGATTAATAATAAACAGTCGGAGCAGTTCTGTTTACAGATACAGTCGCTGCTTCGACTTTTTTTGCATATAAAAACACCAAATCGTTTCTTTAAATATATTCTTTACATTTAAGAATAACCAGATTTACAATCCTGTCGACAGAAAGCTTTCGTTGTGAAATAATATATGAAAAAAGTATCGAGGTCATATATACCGTGTGATACAGAAGAGGGTGTCTATTAGATGATACATATTGCCCCGCTGCAAATAGAAGATGAGGATAAGCTTTACACATTTGAATTACATAATAGAAAGTACTTTGAAAAATTTGTTCCTTCCCGTGGAGAAGCGTTTTACCAAAAGGATTACTTTCATGACAGACTACGTGAATTGCTGAAGGAACAAGCGGATAGTAAATCTTATTTTTTTCTAATCAAGGATGCTGATGGAGAAATTTTGGGGAGAGTTAACTTAACAGATATTCGTCCTTCACAGAAAATCGGCTTTTTAGGATATCGGGTTGGTGAAGCTCATACGGGAAAAGGGATAGCAGGAAAGGCAGTTGAGCTTCTCAAAGTGGAAGCGGAGAAAACATTAAGATTAAAGGGTATCAAGGCACAGACAACTGCAGATAATATAGCTTCTCAAAGCGTTCTGGGAAAGAATGGGTTTAAGGAAATAAGCAGGGAAGATACTGTTTATGAAGGAAAGCCTCTTACTTTTGTTTACTATCAATTAAGCTTTTAAAATCAATAGTTGCATTGATAAAATGAAGCAGTCTGATTGGAATTCCCATCAGACTGCTTCATATCGAGTTATTTTTCCAGCCATTGATTCACAAGATTTCGATTATCATTCACCCATTTTTCAGCACCTTCCAGCGCTTCTTTTCCTTCATTTTCAGCCTCACTGATGTAGCTCATCAATTCACCAATTTGTTCATCATCCATTTTCCAATTTTTCAACCATTGATCGACTTCTGGATAATCCTCATGAAAATTTTGGCGGGTTGCGTGATGAATTTTTTCAGCCTCTCCAAAGATATTTTGAGGGTCGTCTAAATATTTTAAGTCCATTTCTGAAAATACACGATGTGGGTTCCATAACGGCACAACAATATCCTCTTCATTAGTGATTGCCTGTTGTAACGCGGTCAGCATAGCGGGTTCGGAGCTGGCCGTGAGCTCATAATCCAGCTCGTATGCTTCCATTGCTTCTTCCACTACTAACATCGTGCCTGCTCCGGCATCGAATCCAGTTATTTCTCCATTTAAACTTTCCTTATTCGCATTTAAATCTTCTATACTATCCAAATAATCCATATAAGCCGGTACGACTAAACCAACTTTTGCATTATCATACCAAGTTTCTTCTGAGAAATTAATAGCATCTTCATATTGTGCTACATATTCTGCATCTTGAACAGGCAGCCATATTTCAGGACTGATATCCAGCTCATCATTTTCAAGTGCCGCCATTTGTGTCCCGATATCTAATAAATGCAAGTTTACTTCATAACCTTCTTCTTCTAGAATAAATTTCCACATATTTGTAATTGCGATATTTTCTTCCCAGCTGATTTGGCCCATATCGAGGCTGTTGGGGTTATCATCTTCTGCCGCGGATTCGTTCGATGTATTTCCGCCGCATGCACTTAATAATAGAATCGAAATTGCTGTGATAATGAGAATATTTATAGGTTGTTTTTGAAAGTTAAAGATGGTATCTCTCCTCTTAGTCTTTTTGGGATGTGTCCTTTGGTAAAAACTCAAAAATTTCTTCGGATCGAATACTGTGTACCAACTGATCCAGCCAGTTGTAATAAACCTTGGACTGGTTTAATAATTCATAATGATGTCTAGCTTCTTCTTTGAAGCTGTCAGAAACATGCTCATCATGAATAATTTCAAGAAGTGGTTTTTCAGCCTGATGGATAGCTTCCATATTTGTATTTGCTTCCCGTTCCCACATTTGGCAGAAGTAGGCCATAAAGGAATGAAAGAAATTTTTCTCCGCAGTATAGGTATGTTTTCTGGAACCACGCTGGAATTTCTTTTTTACCATTCCAATTTGCTGGAGATGGCGTACATTGGTGCTCATACTAGGCTTGCTCATACCAAGCTCTTCCCGCATTTCATCCAAATTCATTTGATTTTCAAAATACATCGTTGCATATATTTTACCGGCAGCTGGTGTTACACCGTATAAGTCCATCGTTTCCGATATCGATTGAATAACCTGATCTTTTGCCTCTTCTATTTGTTCTCTTGCCCTCTCGTCATGGGGATTGTTCAAAATAATGACCTCCTACAGATCAATGTCCATAAAGTTAAAATTTTTCTTAACAAACTTAATGATAGTAAAATATATAAATTTGTCAAATGATTTGAGAATGCCAAAGCAAGGTTCTTTTATACATATAAGAAGAAAACAGGTTCGTTTGACAGGATGAAATTTATTCGTTAAGATTTATTTTGTTCACAACGTTAAATTTTTTCTTAACAAAGTTAACGTAAGTTAGGAGGAACTTATTTGGATACCAGCAAACAATATATCAATGGGGAATGGGTGCTTGCCCTCTCAGGAGAGACCAGAGAAATAATTAACCCGTTTAATCAGGAAGTCATTGCACTTGCTGCAGAAGGTAATGAAGAAGATGCTAAATTGGCCGTTGCTGCAGCTAGAAATGTTTTTGACCAAGGTGATTGGTCAGCGACTTCAGCAACTGAACGGGGAAATATCGTTCGTGATATTGCTGCACTGATTGAAAGAGATAAAGAAGAATTAGCAGAATTAGAATCGCTCGATACTGGAAAAACAGTGGAAGAGAGCAGAGGAGATATGGATGATATTGCCGGCGTATTTCGTTATTATGCAGAATTAGCAGATAAAGATGGCGGCGAAATGATTGATTCACCTGTCCTACATACTATAAGTAAAGTAGTCAAAGAACCTGTCGGTGTATGTGGACAAATTACTCCGTGGAACTATCCTTTATTACAGGCTTCCTGGAAATTAGCTCCTGCGCTTGCTGCAGGAAATACATTAATTATGAAGCCGAGTGAAATTACTCCTTTAACAACCATTAAAGTATTTGAACTCATGGAAGAAGCAGGCGTGCCAAAAGGAGTGGTTAATCTTGTATTGGGAGCTGGAGCAACGGTTGGAGAGGAGTTAGTCATCAATGAAGACGTGGACTTGATTTCTTTTACAGGCGGGATTGAAACAGGGAAACGTATTATGCGGTCAGCCAGCTCCAATGTGAAAAAGTTAGCTTTAGAGCTTGGCGGAAAAAATCCCAATGTTATTTTTGCTGATGCAAATTTTGAAACCGCAGTTGATCAGGCATTGAATGCGGTATTCTTCCATGCAGGACAAATATGCTCAGCAGGAACACGCATTATTGTAGAGGAAAGTATTCACGATGCGTTTGTTGAGGAATTGGTGGAACGTGTGAGAAAGATTCGGTTAGGCAGTGGTTTTGATAAGAATACGCAAATGGGACCGTTAATTTCAAAAATACATTTAGAAAAAGTGATGGCCTATGTAAATAATGGCGTGAAAGAAGGCGCAAAGGTTGCGGTTGGAGGAGCTCGTCCTGATGAACCAGCACTGCAAAATGGCTTTTTCTATTTACCAACCGTCTTGACTGGATGTACAACGGAAATGAATGTTGTACAGCATGAAGGGTTCGGTCCGGTTATTACGATAGAAACATTTCGTAATGAGGAAGAAGCTATCCGTCTCGCAAATGATTCTATTTATGGATTAGCTGGCGGGGTCTGGACAAAAGATATTGCGAAAGCAGAGCGATGTGTTGCTAACATGCGGATGGGTACAGTATGGATTAATGATTTTAATGTATACTTTCCGCATGCTCCCTGGGGAGGCTTCAAGCAGTCAGGCATCGGCAGGGAATTAGGCAAACTTGGCCTGGAAGAATATCAGGAAACAAAGCATGTTTACCATAATATAAATCCAGAGCCGATAAATTGGTTTTGAGGATAGTAGAATATGATTTTGATAATGAAATAGATATTAAATATGTTTTTGGAGGAATGTACAATGAGTCTTCATATGAAAGTAGAGCATATGCATAAATTTCATCAATTTGAATTACCAACAGCGATAAAACATGGAATCGGCGCGATAAAACATGTTGGGGAAGAGGTAAAAAACTTGGGAGTTACAAAAGCTTTATTAGTAACAGACCCGGGGATTTATCAGGCAGGTGTGACTGCGCCGATTGAAGCATCTTTGAAGAATGCCGGCATAGAAGTTGTTCTATTCAACAAAGTAGAGCCGAATCCTCCAGTGCGTTTGATTGCAGAAGGGTCCAGTTTATATAAATCGGAAGACTGTAATGGACTTGTAGCAGTGGGCGGAGGCAGCTCAATGGATACTGCTAAAGGAATCGGTGTAGAAGCGACTCATGATGGAAGCGTACTGGATTACGAAGCAGCGGATGGGAAAAAACCGTTAGAAAATCGCATACCTCCGCTAACAACAATTCCAACAACAGCTGGAACAGGCTCGGAAGTAACGCAATGGGCTGTTATTACAGATGAAGAAAGAGAATTTAAATTTAATACAGGCGGACCATTGATTGCTGCTTATTTAACAATTATTGATCCAGAGCTGCATGTTTCGATGCCACCGCATGTAACAGCAATGACTGGGATTGACGCGTTAGCACATGCCATTGAGTGTTATACCATGCATTATGCCCAGCCGGTGACAGATGCTGCAGCATTACTTGCGATAGAATACGTCGGTAAATATATTCGACGAGCGTATTCAGATGGAAATGATCTGGAAGCACGCTACGGGATGGCACAAGCTGCGATGTTAGCAGGGTTATCCTATGGCAGTGAATCAGCAGGGGCAGCACATGCGATGTCGCAAACACTTGGAGGAATCATTCCAGTAGCGCATGGTCAGGCTGTCGCAGCGATGATGGGCCCTGTTATGGAATATAATTGGAAAGGTCACCCAGCGAAATTTGCACGTATTGCTAAAGGGCTAGGTATCAATACATTTAATTTGACGGAGGAAGAGGCAGCTAAAGCAGCTGTGAATGAAGTTTATCAATTGGTAGAAGATTTAGAGGTTCCCAGCCTAGAAGAACAAGGCGTATCACCAGATATGACCGACCGTCTTGCGAAAGAAGCAATGAAAGATCCGCAAACAATTGGGAATCCGAGAGACTTGAATGAAGAAGGTTATAAATGGATTTATGGCCGCTGCTTCAACCAGGTTGAAAAAACAATATAATATTTTTTTAGAAGAACCTCCAACAGCAGCAGGATTACGTTGGAGGTTTTACATAGAAAACAGAATATTTTAGAGTAATTTGAAGAAAACAGAGAGAGCTGAAAAGTCTCTCTGTTTTTATATGGAATGAAGCGACATCATTACCCTTTAAATTACTCCTTGCAAGCCAACGGTTAAATATTGGTTCCCAGCGTAAGTCCGCCATCTACCACAATTTCAGCACCATTACAATAAGCACTCTCATCCGAAGCGAGAAAAGCAGCTACCTGTGCGATATCGTTAGACTGTCCGAGTCTTTTTAAGGGAATAGTCTCGGCTTCATTTACCTCTAAATTGCTGTCGCTTACCATATTTGTTTGAATAACGCCGGGATGAATGGAATTCACTCTGATTCCTTTAGGCCCTAATTCGATGGCAGCAGATTTTGAAAGATTGGACACTGCTGCTTTGGAAGCTGCATAAGCCGCTGCATCATTGATTGGAGAAAAAGCAGAGATAGATACATTATTAATAATGGATCCTTTTTGCTGTTTCTCCATGTAGGGTGCGACCGCCTTTATCCCCATAAAGACACCGAGCTGATTCACTTGGATCAACTGATGAAAATCCTCTGCAGTCGTCTCTAATAAAGGTTTTTTAATGAATATACCTGCATTGTTCACCAGTACATCTATTTTATTATAGGTTTGAATAACAGATTGAACAGCTGCTGCCCAGTCCGTTTCTTTGCTTACATCTAATTGAACAGGAAGGCTTTGGTCTTGCCCCATTTTGAAGGAGAGGGCTTCTGCATCCTCCAAATTTCTGGCTCCAAGGGCAACTTTTGCGCCAAGTGAAGCGAAGTGTTGGGCGATTCCATTCCCTTGTCCACGATTTGCTCCGGTTATTAATACAACTTGATCTTTTAAATTTGGCATAATTTCTCCTTTAATGTTGATTGCTTTCTATTTGAATTTATCACAGTTTGTCTATTAGTAAAAATGCATCTACTTAGCCGAGAGAGATGGGGCTAATAATCAGATAGATGAATCCTTTATATTAGCAGAAACCGAACCATTATTTTGAAATTTATTGTATTTTTTTTATAAAGGTTTTAAAATATTCATTTATAAGATAAAGTATAGGAAAATACTAACATGAAGTTTTTAAATAATTTTATTAATATGAAAACTACTATAAAAAATCAGGTGATATATACTTAACCATTGCCTGATTTTATTAGGTATGTCAAGTGAGAAAAAACTTGTATTACTTTATGCGGTTGAGTAGTTAGTAAATATGTATGTCATCATGCTAGCATTATCCGGTAATTGTTTCACTCTTGTTGTAAATATAAGAGCCGGCTTCGAAATAGAAATACTCGAATCTCTTCTTAACAAAATAAAAATCACTCTCAGAGGAGGGATAATCATTGAAACAAGGAACCATTAATATCCTTTTAGTAGTATCAATTATTTGCATATCCTTATCAGCAATCTTTGTAAAATTATCGGATGCACCTTCTACCATTATGGTAATGTATCGGATGTTTTTAGCTTGTTTGTTAATTCTTCCTATCGTGTACAAATACCGAAAATCCTTTTTAAAGATTAAAAGAAAAGAATGGGCAGCTATTTCCTTTGCCGGAATCTTTCTAGCGGGTCACTTTGGATTATGGTTCGAATCATTAAATCATACGACGGTGGCAAGCTCTACCTTGATATTGGCACTGCAGCCTGCAATTGCTTTGGTTGGAGGTCTGGTTTTCTTTAAAGAAAAAATAGATATCCGTACCGTGGCAGCAATGGGGATTGCATTTGCCGGCGTGGTTGTTGTCGGAGGCGGAAGTTTTGGCGGCGGCAGCGGAGCCTTGCTAGGAAATATTTTATCTTTTCTTGCTGTCGTTTCTGTAGTGCTGTATTTAATGATCGGTCAACGAAATGTAAAATCTATCAATCACTGGGTGTACAGCTTTTTAGTATTTTTGGTGGCAGGGATTACTGTAGCCGTGTTTAATCTGATAGGCGGAATAGCTTTCACTGGCTATAGTGGGAATGATTGGATGGTTTTCCTGATGCTTGCTATTTTTCCGACCGGGGCACATATTATTTTTAATCTGCTATTAAACTATGTTAATACAACAACAGTTTCAATGAGTACATTAGGAGAGCCAATCGGTGCTTCCATACTGGCTGTTATTCTTTTGAATGAGGTGCTTACTTCGGTGGAAATGATAGGCGGCGTACTAATTATTGCCGGAATATTTTACTTCCTGCGATTGCAGGGCGGTTCGAAACAAGCAGTACCAAAAGAACCGGAAAGCCTGTAAAGTCAAACTTCGCTCGGCGGAGGTTACGATCGGTTCACCATGATAGATAGGGTGTCATTTCCTTCCCGCGGCTTTTATAACCAGTTAATCTACGGTAAAATGAGTGAGCGGATAGTCTTTCATTTCGTTTATCCGCCCTAACGAGGAAGTTTTGATACGAGGAGTGAATGAGATGAAAAGAAGTCCAAGAGTCTGTGTTGTTGGAAGCATCAATATGGACATGGTGACAACAACAGATAAAGTACCTGAACAGGGGGAAACGGTTCTTGGTGAATCGTTTACAACCTATCCCGGCGGCAAAGGAGCAAACCAAGCGATTGCAGCAGCCAGACTGGGAGCAGATGTTGTTATGGTAGGAGCCGTTGGTGAGGATGCTTTTGGAAAAAGCTTAAAAGAACGTTTCCGAAACGAAGGTGCAGATAACGAAGCAATTATTGCCGTTCCTCATGAATCTACCGGCGTTGCCTCCATTATTGTTTCGGACGGGGATAATCGAATTATTGTTGCCCCGGGTGCCAATAAATATGTCACACCTGATCTGATACAAGAGAAACAAGATATAATTCTGTCCAGCGATATTATTTTAATGCAATTTGAAATACCGATGGAAACCATTGAATTTACGGTAAACCTTGCGTATGAGCATCAGATTCCTGTAGTTATTAATCCGGCGCCATTTGCTGATATTTCAGAGACAGTGGCAGAGAAGGCAGCATTTTTAACACCTAATAATTTGGAACTCTCGGAAATGAAGCAGTCGATAGATACTTCCTTGATAAAAGGGAAAATCATTGAAACAAGAGGAGAGCATGGTGTTGTATTTACCCTGTCAGATGGAGAAGAGAAAAAAGTTCCTTCCTTTAAAGCAGAGGTGAAAGATACGACCGGAGCAGGAGATACGTTTAATGGTGCTTTTGTTACGGAATATGCAAAAGAAAAGAATATTGAAAAAGCCATTCTGTTTGCGAATGCAGCCGCATCATTGGCAGTAGAAAAACGCGGTGCGCAGGAAGGGATGCCTGCCAGGGCAGCAGTTGTCCAAAGAATGCAGGAAGCAGACAGGTAAGCGAAAATTTCAATCGATTGAGTGAAAAAGAATAGAGGTTATTTTCTTCTATGGAAGAAGCGATCATCGAGCTGTTTAGTGTAAAATGCTGACAGCTTTTTTTGACAGTTAAAAAAGTATAAACTTTCCTACTGCATAAGTGTAACTAAGGTTGTCATCTAAAGGCGTGGTGACAGCCAAGTTTTCTAATGTGTAAATAAAGATATTAATTTTATTTTTTGAAAACGCTTGCAAAAACATCTTTTTTCAGTATAATTAGTGATAGCAATATTCCAAAAAGTATAAATAATTCCACGAGTTTGAACAACTTCAAATTTTTATTAATTCATTTATCAAATTTTCATTCCTTATAGAGAGCTAAATAAATGTCGTTTTACTTTATAAATGAGAACGGGAGGAACACGAATGGCAGAAATCGTCCTCGAACTAAAAGAGCTGCATACCCATTTTTTTACGGAGAGCGGAGAAATACCTGCTGTCAACGGCGTAAGTATTAAAGTCCATAAGGGGGAGGTCGTCGGGATTGTTGGAGAATCAGGCAGCGGAAAAAGTGTCACTTCACTTTCGGTAATGAAGCTGATTCCCAGCCCGCCAGGAAAAATTGTAAGCGGGGAAATGAATTTTAAAGGAGAAAATCTTGTAAAAGCTTCCGAGAAACGAATGAAAAAGCTGCGGGGAAATGAAATATCCATGATCTTCCAAGAACCAATGACATCTCTCAACCCATTATTTACAATAGGGAATCAGCTTATTGAAGCGATTCGGCTGCATCAAAAAATAACAAAAAAAGAAGCACGAAAAAAAGCGGTCGATATGCTGCAGCTTGTTGGCATACCCAGAGCGGACGAGGTTGCAGGGGAGTACCCGCATCAGTTATCCGGCGGGATGAGGCAGCGGGTGATGATTGCGATGGCGATGTCCTGTGATCCGGAATTATTGATTGCAGACGAGCCCACCACGGCGCTTGATGTAACGATTCAAGCGCAAATCTTAGATTTAATGCGAAATTTAAATAAGGAAGAAGATACAGCTATTTTGCTGATTACGCACGATTTAGGCGTTGTTGCGGAAATCTGCGACAGAGTAGTGGTGATGTACGCCGGACAAATAGTTGAAGAAGGGACAACCAGAGAAATATTAAAAGACCCCGAGCATCCCTACACGCAAGGACTGATTAAGTCACTTCCTAACATGCATGAAAGAGAACAGCAATTATATTCCATTCCAGGTGTGGTGCCGAAGCCAAAAATGAACAGCGTCGGATGTCATTTTGCGCCAAGATGCGAATTTGCTTTTGAACGTTGTTTTCAGGAGAATCCAGGTCTTTATGCTTTGGGTAATCAACGTCAGAGCAGATGCTTTTTACATGAGGATACAGAAGGGAAGGTAAAAAAGCATGCAAAAGCCGATATTGGAAGTTGATGGTCTGAAGAAATATTTTGATATTAAAGGTGGACCTATAGGGAGAAAAGTCGGCGAGGTAAAGGCGGTCGATGATGTATCTTTTACGGTGATGGAAGGGGAAATCCTGGGTATCGTAGGAGAATCAGGCTGTGGAAAATCCACCACAGGAAAGTCCATTTTGCGCCTGATTGAACCGACAGAAGGCAAAGTGAAATTTCAGGATCAGGATATAACCAGCTTAACGAACAGCGAAATGCGCCGTTTGCGAAAAGATATGCAAATTATATTTCAGGACCCTTACGCTTCTCTGAATCCGAGGCATACGGTAGAAAAAATAATTAGTGAGCCATTGCTGGTGCATGGAATGACATCTGCAAAGCAGCGGCTGGACAGAGTAGGCGAACTTTTAGAAGTAGTAGGCTTGAGTCCTTATCATGCGAAAAGATATCCGCATCAATTCAGCGGAGGGCAAAGGCAGCGGATCGGCATCGCGAGGGCGCTTGCCAACAATCCTAAACTGGTTATATGCGATGAGCCGGTTTCCGCATTGGATGTATCGATTCAATCACAAATACTTAATTTAATGGAAAAACTGCGGGATGAATTTAACTTGACTTATATTTTTATTGCGCATGATTTAAGTGTGGTCAAGCATATCAGTGATCGCATCGGTGTGATGTATTTAGGGAGAATGGTTGAGCTTACAGAGAAAAACAAGCTCTATGATAATCCGAAACACCCTTATACGCAGGCGCTGCTTTCTGCCGTGCCGCTTCCTGATCCAGATATGCCGAGGAACAGGATTATTTTGAAGGGGGATGTACCAAGTCCTGCCAACCCGCCTTCTGGGTGTGCTTTTCATACAAGGTGTCCGCAAGCGATGGATATCTGCAAAGAAGTAAGGCCGGCTTTTCAGCCTGTGGAAGATAATCATTTTGTTGCCTGTCATTTATATAAATAAACGGGATGACAAAATATGAATCTTATAAAACGAAACTTCATGCAGCGGGAGGTTTTTCTTCTGCATGGGACAGCAATTACTCGTTCCATCGAAAATCGCTGTGAGTGGATTGATCCAGGGAGTTAGCGGCCGTGAATTACCGCCTGAACAAATTTATTTTTACTTTTTATTTTGAAGCGGGAGTTTTACGGACGATTCTTCATGATAAATTAACAAAATATGAGGGGGGAAAGCAATGAAGTTGAAGTTTTCAATTTTTATTGTCTGGCTGCTTGCCATTTTCTTGGTACTGGCAGCATGTTCAGGTGATGGCGGACAAAATGGGGGAGAATCGGAAGAAGGCAGTGATCCAGATGCTGCAGAAGAAGCAGAAGCGGATACTGGAGATGCGGAAGGAGATCAGGTGTTGATATTCGCCCGGGGCGGAGATTCAGAAAGTCTTGACCCGGCAAGCACCACGGATGGAGAATCCTCACGTATTACCAAGCAAATTTACGAAAGCCTTTTGGAATTTGATAAGGAGTCCTTTGAAGTTCTGCCTGGACTAGCCCATGACTGGGAGGTTTCTGAGGATGGGTTAAGCTATACTTTCTATTTAGAGGAGGGCGTAACCTTCCATGATGGAACAGAGTTTAACGCCGAGGCAGTCAAGGTCAATTTTGAACGCTGGGCAGATCCTGATCATGAGTATGCTTTTGCTGATGACGGCTATGTCTATTCCATGTACGGTACGATGTTTGGCGGGTTTCTAGGTGATGAGAATCATGTTGTTGAAGAGATCAATGTAGTAAATGATCATGAAATCGAATTTGTGTTAAGCCAGCCTCTGGGATTCTTCCTGCAGAATATGGCGATGACTTATTTTCCGATTACTTCCCCGGCGGCACTGGAGGAATATGGTCCAGCCATTAACGAAAATCCTGTTGGGACAGGACCATTTGAATTTGTCAGCTGGGCAAAAGATGATTCCATTGTACTTGATAAATTTGATGATTATCGTATAGAGGGACTTCCAAAGCTCGATCGCGTTGTATTTGAAGTCATTCCAGATAATGCTGCCCGTTTGATTGCGCTGCGTTCTGGTGAAATCGACATTATGGATGGATTGAATCCAGATGATGCAGCAGGCGTGGAAGCGGATGAAGGGCTGGAGCTTTATGAGCGGGCTGAGAATAATATTGGCTATGTAGGGTTTAATGTTCAAAAAGAGCCGTTCGATAATAAAGATTTAAGACATGCAGTCAGTCATGCCATCGATAAAGAGGCTATTGCAGAGGCTTTATATGCTGGCTATGCGACTCCTGCGTCCGTTCCGCTACCGCCTAGCTATATGGGATATAACGATGAAGTAGAGAGCTTTGAGTACGATCCGGACAGAGCTAGGGAACTGTTGGAGGATGCCGGTTATGCAGATGGATTGGAAATCGAATTATGGACGATGCCTGTAGCTAGACCGTACATGCCTGATCCAGAGACCGTTTCGGAAATTATTCAGAATAACCTGGAGGAAGTAGGTATTACCGTTACGATTGTCAGAGAAGAGTGGGCTCCATACTTGGAAAAAACAATGAATGGAGAACATCAAATGTATATGCTGGGCTGGTCAGGAACAAATGGAGATCCGGATTACTTCCTTAGCAGCTTATTGCATGGAGATAATGTCGGCAGCAGCAACCGGGAATTCTATGATAATGATGAAGTGGATGAATTTTTAAATCAAGCGAAATTATCCATTGATCAGGATGAACGGGCGTCCTTTTACCAGCAGGCACAGGAACTTATTGCTGATGACGCACCAATGGTTCCATTAGTGCATTCCAGACCGGTGCTTGCCACAACGAATGCTGTAGAAAATTATGTGCCACATCCATCGACAAGTGAATCATTGGCGGAAGTAGAGCTAGCGAATTAATTAGCAGTAAATGAAGGAGACTCTTTTGCCAGTCAAAGTCCTGTCCTCTTCCTGCAATCAGCAGGTAGCAATCATAATGGTATTTCTGATTCATTGGAAAAAGAGGCCAGGATTTTATTGGAGGGGTCTCCTGTTTTACATTTCACATACATAAATAAGAATAGAGGTGAAATAATGGTTTCCTATATTATCCGACGCTTATTAATGATGATTCCCGTGTTGATTGGAATGACATTAATCACCTTCTCCATTGTTCATTTGATTCCAGGAAACCCGGCGCAGGTGATACTCGGAGAAACCGCTAACCAAACAGCCATCGAAAATTTGGAAGAAAGCATGGGACTGAATGAGCCTTATCTGACGCAATATGGAATATATGTCAAAGACCTGCTGCAAGGGGATTTGGGAACTTCTCTGCGCTCTAATGCGGAAATATCTACAGAAATCTGGCCGTATATCGCTGCTACATTTGAATTAACTATTTTCGCTATGCTTTTTGCTATTTTTATAGGAGTCAATGCAGGCATTATCAGCGCTTGGAAACAGAATTCCTGGTTTGACTTTCTTGCGATGTTATTTGCTTTAATTGGCGTTTCTATACCTGTTTTTTGGCTTGCGCTAATGGAGCAATGGATTTTCGCGCAGGAACTTGGATGGTTTCCGGCTTATGGCAGGCAGGACAACAGGGACCCGATTGCTCCTATAACTTATTTATATGTACTTGATTCTTTCATTCATTTGGATTTTTCCAGAGCAGGGACGATTTTGAAGCATTTAGTCCTGCCTAGTATCGCGCTTGGTACCATTCCGATGGCAATTATAGCAAGAATGACGAGGTCCAGTATGCTGGAGGTGATGAAGTCGGATTATATTCGGACAGTACGTGCAAAAGGCTCTGGACAATTTCTTGTTATATACAAGCATGCCTTAAAAAATGCATTGATACCGGTGTTAACGGTTATTGGCTTACAGACTGGTGTTTTATTAGGCGGAGCTATTTTAACCGAAACGATTTTCAGCTGGCCCGGTATAGGGAGGTATGTATTTGAAGCAATAAGCTATCGGGATTACCCGGTAATTCAATCTGGCATTTTGGTTGTTGCATTTATTTTTGTCATCATTAACCTTGTTGTAGATATTCTATATAAAATCATTGATCCAAGGATTAATTATTAAGGGGGGAAGCTGTGATGAAATTGGATGAACGAAAGCCGGAAGAAATCGAACAGCAAATAACCACCCCCGTTAATAGAGGCGACCAGACGGATGTGGAACAGATGGAAACCGTCTCGCCTTGGAGAGATGCATGGAGGCGCTTGAGAAAAAATCGTTTTGCAATGGCTGGTATGATTATTATTCTCTTTTTTCTTATACTTGCGCTTATTGCGCCGCTTCTTACTTCCTACTCGTATTATGAACAAAACCTGGCGAACCGGCTGCTGCCTCCTTCTGGCGAGCATTGGATGGGGACCGATGATTTGGGGAGAGATATACTTACCAGAATAGCATATGGAGCAAGGGTTTCGTTGCAGGTTGGCTTTTTTGCAGTAATAGGTGCTCTGGTTTTTGGGACATTTCTTGGAATTATTGCCGGCTATTTCGGCCGCTGGGTGGATATGATTATCTCCAGAATATTTGATATTCTGCTGGCCTTCCCAAGTATTTTACTTGCAATTGCCATTGTTGCTATTCTTGGTGCTTCTTTGCAAAATGCATTGATTGCGATTGCCATTATTAATATACCTATATTCGGAAGGATTGTGCGCTCCCGAGTAATTAGTTTACGGGCAGAGGAGTACATTATGGCTGCTAAGGCACAGGGAATGAAGAATGGCAGAATTATTTTTCATCATATTTTACCGAATAGCATCACGCCGATTATTGTGCAGGCAACGCTTGGATTTGGAACTGCCATATTGGAAGCGGCAGCACTTGGTTTCCTCGGACTCGGCGCCCAACCTCCGACACCGGAATGGGGGCAAATGCTTGCCAGTTCCAGAGAGTTTATTCAGCTGGCCCCATGGACGCTTATTATGCCAGGAGTTTCTATTATGCTTGTTGTTCTTGGTTTTAACTTGGTTGGGGATGGCTTGCGCGATGTCCTGGATCCTAAAATGAGGAATTGATGCTGCTGTTTGCTCGTGTTTGTTTAAGAACGATGCTTGGTAATGTGTAAAGCAGAAGTATTTTATGACAGGCATTATGTTATCGTTTTTGCTATATATAAGCTGCCTTTGAGAAGAATGTTTATGCGGAGAACCGTTCGTAAAACTCTCACTGAGTGAAATTTCGTTTTATAAAAAGTATAATAAAAGCCCTCCTCTGCTCTAGAAAATGTGACTTTCCTAGCAGAGGAGGGCTTTTATTTAAACTGAGCAGTTCTATTCAATGTTGATTCCGCCATTACTTGTACGTGCTTTAATCAGTGTTTCTCCATCACCGTACGTGACATCCCAATCCTTTGAATCGAATACACGAATTCTTCCGTTATTCGTCCGTAAATCGAAGGTGGCATTTTCAGGCTTCTGTTCAGAAATAATCGTGATTTTTCCATTACTGGTTTGCAGGTCCATTGGAGTATCGAAGCTTTCAGTATCGATATGGATAGCTGCGTTATTCGTTTTGGCTTTCATTTCCCCGGAAATATCTTGCGCTTCTACTTTTCCATTTGTAGTTTCCACATTCGTATTTCCTTGTATAGAAGCAAGCTCGATTTTTCCGTTATTCGTATTTGCTGTTACCTCACCAACGATATTTTCTAAAGTAATCTTCCCGTTGGAGGTGTTTAAATTAGTATCGCCCTGCACATTTTGAAGTTCTATCTTTCCATTAGATGATTGTATATCGAGGAAGGAAGTTTCTATGTTCTCTCCTTCGATTTTTCCATTGCTTGTATGAAGCTGTAACGCATCGATTTGTAAATCAGCAGCATTTATTTTGCTATTCGTTGTTTTTACTTCCATTTTCTCCATCATGTCATCAGGAACAAAAATATCTAATGCAGCATTTGAATGAAACATAAAATCGAAATCAAAGAAGGGAAAGGAGGTTTCTTTGATTTGAATCGTTAGCTTTTCTCCATTAACTGAGGTGCTGAGTTCTTGCGTTTCACTCTTTCTCCCCGTTGTCGTATATTCAGCGATTGGCTCTTCGACATGAGCCGGCTGGAGACGGATTTGTGTATTTTCTGCATCGACTTCAATCTCAGTAATTTCATCAGCATCGAAAGGGATAGATTCTGATTCTTCATTGAAAGCAGATTCCTTGTAAGAGGAAAAAGTAGCAGCCATCCCGATAATTCCAATAAGAAGCAGGATAACAGCTAAAATAATAATTCGTTTTACATTTATCATGAATGGCTTTCTCCTTTCGCCAGGCGGACATTGAACCCGATATATTTAGAAAATAGACGGATAAAAGCATTTGTAATATAATTTGCAGCTATAAAAATGAATAATCCAGAACCGGCAAATGTAATGGAAGTAAATAATTCAAATAAATAAAATGATTCAGGGTGGATAATCCATTGCACGCCCGCTATCAGCAATTGGGCAACAAAAGAAAAAGCAGTTACCCATGCAGCCAGAATAATTCCGGCAATACCCACAGAAGGACCAAGGACAATAATCAGATTGAAGAAAAAGAGTCCTATGATGATGCCTGTTCTCCGGAGGTGACTCTGTTCACTATGATTTACTTGCACTTTTTCAAATTGCTGCGTGGATTGTAGTTCATTCGCAATCTGCTGTGGAGAACCCAGAGAGCGAACTATTTCCTCATCCGTTTTTCCTTCTGCTCTTCCCATTTCAAAATGTTCTTCAAAGTCTTGAATGATTTCTTCTTGTTCTTGTGACGATAAGTCTTGTAAATAAACCGTGAGTTCCTTTAAAAAGTCTAACTTATTCATTACTTTCCTCCTTCATTAACGAATCAACGCCTCGTGTAAAATTCTCGTATGCTTCTTTAAGCTCCAGGAGATAACCTTTGCCTTCATCCGTTAAATGATAATATTTTCTGCTTGGTCCTTCTGTAGACTCTTTAAGATAGGTTGTAGAGTACCCCTGTTTCAATATCCGGCGTAATACGGGATAAACCGATCCTTCTGATATTTCAATTTTATTCGTAATTCGTTTAATCAATTCATAGCCATAGAAATCTTGCTTATCAAGGAGCACTAGTACACAAAGTTCAAGAACCCCTTTTTTAAATTGTGCATTCAATAAAGTCACCTTCTTTATAGGTAAGCTGATAAAAACGAACCTTCATTCAGCGAGTGTTTTACGGACAATGCTCCGTGATAAAACCAACTATAGCATGTTGTTCAGTACTATTCAATAACAAGTAGTGATTTAATTATCTTATTATAGAAAGGAATTTGATGTGATAGATTTTTTATCGCAGTGTAACTGGCTTTAGGGCACTTCGTTTAAGGAAAAAGAATACCCCGTTTTTAAACAGAAAACTTTACAGCCGGTAATCGTCCTCTCCATTTCAAATAGAAACGACCTTGATGGGGCGAGTAATCGCAGTCCCAACGGTCTTGACGGGACGAGTTACTGCGCTTTTGGTCTCAAATAAGGCATTTTCTGAAAAACTAGTATTAAAAAATAAAAGATTTTCAAATCTTCCTTTAACGAATGCCAAGTTTTCGTTAAAAGTTTGTAGAAGAACCAGGGGGGAGAAATTAATATCTATATATAGAAGAAAGCTGAAACAATGAATGGAGAGCAAGTGACTTCGCTGCGATGGGGAACAGAAGTTATCTATATTAATGAGAGAACAAGAGCTTATATTTAAAAGAATAGTTAGATTATAATTTTTTGGGGATTTCTTCTTGCAACAATGAAAAGGACATGCTATAGTATTAAAAGTCGATTGATTGCACGAGCGATTGAGAGATTGATTGAAAAGTATATTTAAAAAAGTAATTGCATCGATTTAAAAGATGTGTTATTATATAAAAGTTCGCTTATAAAGCGCCTGTAGCTCAATTGGATAGAGCGTTTGACTACGGATCAAGAGGTTAGGGGTTCGACTCCTCTCAGGCGCGCCATCGGGAAGTAGCTCAGCTTGGTAGAGCACTTGGTTTGGGACCAAGGGGTCGCAGGTTCGAATCCTGTCTTCCCGACCAGAAGCTTTTTAATTTTGACAAGCGGGTGTAGTTTAGTGGTAAAACCTCAGCCTTCCAAGCTGATGATGAGGGTTCGATTCCCTTCACCCGCTCCATAGAATTATGGGCCTGTAGCTCAGCTGGTTAGAGCGCACGCCTGATAAGCGTGAGGTCGGTGGTTCGAGTCCACTCAGGCCCACTCAACAACTTCTGTTAAAAAAGTTGTTGACAATGTTTTTGAAACATGGTATATTATTTAGGTCGCTGTTTTTAGAAGCGACAAACAAATTGCTCTTTGAAAACTGAACAAAACAACCAGTACGAAAGAAGAAAAACACCTCGTTTTTCTTAAAAAATAAGTCAGAAGTTGACTTCTGAAAGCTAAAGTTTCAAACACTTTTATGGAGAGTTTGATCTTGGCTCAGGACGAACGCTGGCGGCGTGCCTAATACATGCAAGTCGAGCGCGGGAAGCGAACGGAACTCTTCGGAGGGAAGTTCGTGGAACGAGCGGCGGACGGGTGAGTAACACGTAGGCAACCTGCCTGTAAGACTGGGATAACTCGCGGAAACGCGAGCTAATACCGGATAACACTTTCTATCACCTGATGGAAAGTTGAAAGGCGGCTTTTGCTGTCACTTACAGATGGGCCTGCGGCGCATTAGCTAGTTGGTGAGGTAACGGCTCACCAAGGCGACGATGCGTAGCCGACCTGAGAGGGTGATCGGCCACACTGGGACTGAGACACGGCCCAGACTCCTACGGGAGGCAGCAGTAGGGAATCTTCCGCAATGGACGAAAGTCTGACGGAGCAACGCCGCGTGAGTGATGAAGGTTTTCGGATCGTAAAACTCTGTTGTCAGGGAAGAACAAGTATGATAGTAACTGATCGTACCTTGACGGTACCTGACCAGAAAGCCACGGCTAACTACGTGCCAGCAGCCGCGGTAATACGTAGGTGGCAAGCGTTGTCCGGAATTATTGGGCGTAAAGCGCTCGCAGGCGGTTCTTTAAGTCTGATGTGAAATCTTGCGGCTCAACCGCAAACGTGCATTGGAAACTGGAGGACTTGAGTGCAGAAGAGGAGAGTGGAATTCCACGTGTAGCGGTGAAATGCGTAGAGATGTGGAGGAACACCAGTGGCGAAGGCGACTCTCTGGTCTGTAACTGACGCTGAGGAGCGAAAGCGTGGGGAGCGAACAGGATTAGATACCCTGGTAGTCCACGCCGTAAACGATGAGTGCTAGGTGTTAGGGGGTTTCCGCCCCTTAGTGCTGAAGTTAACGCATTAAGCACTCCGCCTGGGGAGTACGGCCGCAAGGCTGAAACTCAAAAGAATTGACGGGGACCCGCACAAGCGGTGGAGCATGTGGTTTAATTCGAAGCAACGCGAAGAACCTTACCAGGTCTTGACATCCTTTGACCACTCTAGAGATAGAGTTTTCCCTTCGGGGACAAAGTGACAGGTGGTGCATGGTTGTCGTCAGCTCGTGTCGTGAGATGTTGGGTTAAGTCCCGCAACGAGCGCAACCCTTAATCTTAGTTGCCAGCATTCAGTTGGGCACTCTAAGGTGACTGCCGGTGACAAACCGGAGGAAGGTGGGGATGACGTCAAATCATCATGCCCCTTATGACCTGGGCTACACACGTGCTACAATGGACGGAACAAAGGGAAGCGAACCCGCGAGGTCCAGCAAATCCCATAAAACCGTTCTCAGTTCGGATTGCAGGCTGCAACTCGCCTGCATGAAGCCGGAATCGCTAGTAATCGCGGATCAGCATGCCGCGGTGAATACGTTCCCGGGTCTTGTACACACCGCCCGTCACACCACGAGAGTTCGTAACACCCGAAGTCGGTGAGGTAACCTTTTGGAGCCAGCCGCCGAAGGTGGGACGAATGATTGGGGTGAAGTCGTAACAAGGTAGCCGTATCGGAAGGTGCGGCTGGATCACCTCCTTTCTAAGGATATATAACGGAATCGTACTTGGTTGTTTGGTTCAGTTTTGAGAGAGCAATTCTCTCAAGCAAGGAACTTCTGTTAAAAGCGTCACGTCCGTGTGACAACACAGAAGTCACCACATCCGTGTGGAAGTTTGTACCTTGAAAACTAAATAAGAGTAACAACGACATCAAACTTTAGAAATAAGGCAAAAAGCTATTGATATAGCGACACAACTGATTACATTCTGTAATCAGCCATCTTATTCAAAAACTTTAGTTAAGTGAATAAGGGCGCACGGTGGATGCCTTGGCACTAGGAGCCGATGAAGGACGGGACTAACACCGATATGCCTCGGGGAGTTGTAAGTAAACGTTATATCCGAGGATTTCCGAATGGGGGAACCCACTGTTCGTAATGGAACAGTACATCTATCTGAATACATAGGATAGGTGAGGCAGACCCGGGGAACTGAAACATCTCAGTACCTGGAGGAAGAGAAAGAAACATCGATTTCCTGAGTAGCGGCGAGCGAAACGGAAAGAGCCCAAACCAAGAAGCTTGCTTCTTGGGGTTGTAGGACATTCCATTGGAGTGACAAAGAAATTCTTTAGATGAATCGATCTGGAAAGGTCAGCCAAAGAGGGTAACAGCCCTGTAATCGAAAAAGAATTTCCTCCGGAGTGTATCCTGAGTACGGCGGAACACGTGGAATTCCGTCGGAATCCGGGAGGACCATCTCCCAAGGCTAAATACTCCCTAGTGACCGATAGTGAACCAGTACCGTGAGGGAAAGGTGAAAAGCACCCCGGGAGGGGAGTGAAATAGAACCTGAAACCGTGTGCCTACAAGTAGTCGAAGCCCGTTAATGGGTGACGGCGTACCTTTTGTAGAATGGACCGGCGAGTTACGATCGTATGCAAGGTTAAGTGGAAGACACGGAGCCGTAGCGAAAGCGAGTCTGAACAGGGCGAATGAGTATGCGGTCGTAGACCCGAAACTGTGTGATCTACCCATGTCCAGGGTGAAGGTCAGGTAACACTGACTGGAGGCCCGAACCCACGTATGTTGAAAAATGCGGGGATGAGGTGTGGGTAGCGGTGAAATTCCAATCGAACACAGAGATAGCTGGTTCTCTCCGAAATAGCTTTAGGGCTAGCCTCAAGATAGAGAGTACTGGAGGTAGAGCACTGATTGGACTAGGGGCCCCTACCGGGTTACCGAATTCAGTCAAACTCCGAATGCCAGTTACTTACACTTGGGAGTCAGACTATGGGTGATAAGGTTCATAGTCGAAAGGGAAACAGCCCAGACCGCCAGCTAAGGTCCCAAAGTATACGTTAAGTGGAAAAGGATGTGGCGTTGCACAGACAACCAGGATGTTGGCTTAGAAGCAGCCATCATTGAAAGAGTGCGTAATAGCTCACTGGTCGAGTGACGCTGCGCCGAAAATGTACCGGGGCTAAACGTATCACCGAAGCTGCGGATTGTTCTTACGAACAATGGTAGGAGAGCGTTCAAAGTGCAGTGAAGTCAGACCGTGAGGACTGGTGGAGCGCTTTGAAGTGAGAATGCCGGTATGAGTAGCGAAAAAAGAGTGAGAATCTCTTTCACCGAATGCCTAAGGTTTCCTGAGGAAGGCTCGTCCTCTCAGGGTTAGTCGGGACCTAAGCCGAGGCCGACAGGCGTAGGCGATGGACAACAGGTTGATATTCCTGTACCACCTCATGATTGTTTGAGCAATGGGGGGACGCAGGAGGATAAGGAGTGCGCACCGATGGATGTGCGTCCAAGCATGCGAGGAAGTCAGACAGGCAAATCCGTCTGACATGATTCTGAGCTGTGACGGGGAGGGAAATAGAGTACCGAAGTTCCTGATTTCACACTGCCAAGAAAAGCCTCTAGTTAGATCATAGGTGCCCGTACCGCAAACCGACACAGGTAGGCGAGGAGAGAATCCTAAGGTGAGCGGGAGAACTCTCGTTAAGGAACTCGGCAAAATGACCCCGTAACTTCGGGAGAAGGGGTGCTCACTTGTGAGTGAGCCGCAGTGAATAGGCCCAAGCGACTGTTTAGCAAAAACACAGGTCTCTGCGAAGCCGAAAGGCGAAGTATAGGGGCTGACACCTGCCCGGTGCTGGAAGGTTAAGGGGAAGAGTTAGCTCTTCGGAGCGAAGCTTTGAACCGAAGCCCCAGTAAACGGCGGCCGTAACTATAACGGTCCTAAGGTAGCGAAATTCCTTGTCGGGTAAGTTCCGACCCGCACGAAAGGTGCAACGACTTGGGCACTGTCTCAACGAGAGACCCGGTGAAATTATACTATGCGTGAAGATGCGCATTACCCGCGACAGGACGGAAAGACCCCGTGGAGCTTTACTGTAGCCTGATATGGAATGTTTGTGCAGTTTGTACAGGATAGGTGGGAGCCTTTGAAGCGTGAGCGCCAGCTTACGTGGAGGCATCCGTGGGATACCACCCTAACTGTATGACCATTCTAACCCAGGACCGTAATCCGGTTCGGAGACAGTGTCAGGCGGGCAGTTTGACTGGGGCGGTCGCCTCCTAAAAGGTAACGGAGGCGCCCAAAGGTTCCCTCAGAATGGTTGGAAATCATTCGAAGAGTGTAAAGGCAGAAGGGAGCTTGACTGCGAGACCTACAAGTCGAGCAGGGACGAAAGTCGGGCTTAGTGATCCGGTGGTTCCGCATGGAAGGGCCATCGCTCAACGGATAAAAGCTACCCCGGGGATAACAGGCTTATCTCCCCCAAGAGTTCACATCGACGGGGAGGTTTGGCACCTCGATGTCGGCTCATCGCATCCTGGGGCTGTAGTCGGTCCCAAGGGTTGGGCTGTTCGCCCATTAAAGCGGTACGCGAGCTGGGTTCAGAACGTCGTGAGACAGTTCGGTCCCTATCCGTCGTGGGCGTTGGAAGTTTGAGAGGAGCTGTCCTTAGTACGAGAGGACCGGGATGGACACACCGCTGGTGTACCAGTTGTTCCGCCAGGAGCATTGCTGGGTAGCTACGTGTGGTAAGGATAAGTGCTGAAAGCATCTAAGCATGAAGCCCCCCTCAAGATGAAACTTCCCATCACTTTAAGTGAGTAAAATCCCTCAGAGACGATGAGGTTGATAGGTCCGAGGTGGAAGCGTGGCGACACGTGCAGCTGACGGATACTAATCGATTGAGGACTTATCTAAGTTTTTTCATGTCACGTTACTCTTATTTAGTTTTCAGGGTGCAAATTCTTGAAAAAAAGTGTTGCATTTTTATTCTAAAATGCATATAATATAACTTGTCCTTGTTTTTCAGGAAACATCTTCAAGTTACATATTTTATTGTCTGGTGGCGAGAGCGAAGAGGTCACACCTGTTCCCATGCCGAACACAGAAGTTAAGTTCTTCAGCGCCAATGGTAGTTGGGGGCTTCCCCCTGCGAGAGTAGGACGTTGCCAGGCATATTGAAAAAGAGTTAAGCATCATGCTTAGCTCTTTTTTTTTGGATAAGTAAACATGGATACACTAAAGGCAAGTTCAGTATATATCTGAGCTTGCCTGACTTTCTAAAGGTGTTGCAATTACTCGTATAATCGATATTTCGAAGTTTATCAAGTTTAAATATTTTTAACCCTAGTCCCTTTATTCCGTTGCTTTGGACAGTGCCGCCAATTTATTGACTGTTTTCCAATTACGAGTTGTAGATTGAATATCCAGTTTCTGAAGTTGATTTGTCAGTTTAGAGTTGCGGATACTATCAAAAAATAGAAGATAGATTTCTTTGTTTTGAATATGATATTTTTCTTTTTCATTTTGGAATTTTTGTAAACTTACTAAATTATCTTTCGACGGATTGCTTGGAAAAAAAGCTACATAGAGACTCTCTCCTATAGAATCTGCTTCAGCTTTTGTGATCTCTTCTGCAGAGAAGGGACAAGCTTTCATTATCTGTTCCCATTCTTCGGAGGTTCTCAAAATCACAGGAATGGAAAGTTGATAATCTTGCATTATTTTATATTCTATTTCCTCTTTAAGTATTTTTTTCTGTTTATTGGATTGAAATAAGATATTTCCGCTCTGTATATATGTTCGAACATTTTCTAAACCTATTGCTGTAAGAGATTCTCGCAATTCCGCCATCTTCATCTTATTTTTTCCGCCTGCATTAATACCTCGTAATAATGCAATATATCCTGTCATAGCCTGTCAACTCCTTTTATGTGAGTGTAGTCCAGTATTCTTTTTATTATTTTACTCTATTGACTGAAGCAATACAAAAAAGAAACCAATAATAAACTCCCTAGTTCTGTAAGTAGCTGCAGATAGGAAATTGTTTGTTTTTTTGATATAATTATAATCAGCTTAAACATTAATATGTGAAGGAGGTGAGTAAGTATGTTATTGGAATTGTTTAATAATGCGTTGATAGATTCTTCCATCTTTTATATGTATTTTGGTGTTATTTTAATGACAATGGGAATTATGTATTTTGTTAATCTGCATCATAATAATCCAATTATCTATGAATACTCTTTTGGCAGTAAGCATCGCAATATTAAAATTAATATGAACCAAATGGGAAAGACCTTAATTATTAATGAACCCTTTCTGATTTGGCTCATCATCACATTTAAAAGAGTCGACCAAAAAGATGATAAAATGGATAATGTATCCTCTTATTTTAAAAATGAGTTTAAAATAAGAGGAGGAGAATT
Organism: Oceanobacillus sp. FSL W7-1281; assembly: GCF_037969835.1. GTDB lineage: Bacteria > Bacillota > Bacilli > Bacillales > Amphibacillaceae > Oceanobacillus > Oceanobacillus oncorhynchi. The sequence goes on from NZ_CP150214.1 coordinate 1,184,194, forward strand.
ATGGAAAAACATGGCTTACTCACAGCCTTTAAGAAATATAGACTTTTCATTTTAGTACTATTGCTTGTCTTTGTACTTGCGGGGTGCGGAGGGAATAACGCACCTATTGACAGTTCATCAACAGGGTTTTTTGAGCATTATTTTGTATATCCCTTTTCTCTGTTGATAAAGCAGATTGCTTCTTTATTTCAGGGCAGTTATGGGATTGCTATTGTATTGATTACAATTATTATCCGATTTGTGTTAATGCCGTTCTTTATTCGCCAGTCAAAGAATAGTAAAGACTCGCAAAAGAAAATGGCAGTTATGAAGCCTGAGATGGACGAGATTCAAAAGAAATATAAAGGAAAGAGCAGTACAGAAGATCAGCTAAGTATGCAGAGAGAGCTTAGTGAAGTTTATAAAAAGCATGATTTTAACCCGGTAAAGATGGCTGTAGGATGTTTACCGCTAATCATTCAGATGCCTATTCTTCTGGGATTTTATTATGCTATTATGCGGACTCCGGAAATAGCTGAGCACTCCTTTCTATGGTTTAGTTTAGGAGAAACAGATATTTTATTTGTTGTTTTTGCTGTACTTATTTATTATCTTCAAGCAAGAGTGAGTCTGATTGGTATGGATGAAGTTCAGCGAAAGCAAATGGCAGTTATGAGCTTTATATCTCCGATTATGATTGGAGTGGTCTCCTTAAATGCACCTGCAGCGCTACCTTTGTACTGGGCTGTCGGCGGAATGTTTATGGTTGTACAGACACTGATTATAAAAAAATATGTGCATTAATAAAAGAGACTGGTAAAAGAATATAAAAAATATCAATTTCTTTTCCGTACTGGAGTCAGGTCGATAACATGCTCTGAAAAACGCTTATTTTGTCTAATCTAATAGACAAAATAAGCGTTTTTCTTATACATATTAATCTTTCAAGTATTATCAGATGTATTTATTTGCCTGATATCACTGTCTCAAAGGTTTCAACCTTTTGCTTTGTAGTAAACGACTGCTCGTTCCACTCACTGGCCTGAAATGAATTTTTTCTTGTTTCGATAAGGAGCTGTTCAGAATTTGGACCAACTGTTACATCTTCAAACAATTTTACATCGGTAGTTTCATTATCTTCATTAAACAGTGTTAAATAAATATTTCCGTTATATGGAGTGCTGCCATTATTTCTTATGTAAAAATAATTATCATATGATCTGCCGGTACGTGGCCGCGTTAATGGGTCGTATGATGAGTCAACGAGTGCTACCATCATATTCTTATCTTCATCTATCATTACTCTTTTTGCATTTGGGTTTGCAAATAATTCTTCTTTTGTATCCAGCCTGTTCACATATAAATATTTATGTCCTAAAGGAATTATCCAAGTGAGAAAGAGTAATAAGATGAGAAAGAAAATAGCGGTTATTTGAACAGATACTTTTTGCGTATTTTTAACTCTGCTGAAAATACTGTCAAAAATATACAGGATAACCGTAACGCCTAACAGGATAAAAATCATCGTATTTAAATTTTTTGTATCTGGTAAAATATTCAAATTATAAACATAATAATAATATATATGGCCCGTCGTTGTTAGCAGTATAATAATCATAGCTTCTATTAAATAATAAGAACGTAATCTAAGCTTTTTTTCTTTATAGACTGTGAAAAAAGCATATGCAATAAGTGGAAGTATGATTAGCAAAATCAGAATAAAAAGGGTTAATAAAGTCAATTCAATAATCTCCTTATTTCTTATTTAATACTTTTTGAGACTGAAAATGTCACATATTAACAAATTATATCAGATGCTGCTTTGAATGATAATAGCTGTTTTAAAGAAAACCTATCTTCAGCTTGTAAACAATATGTAATCATTCTCCAAAATAGTTATAGATAATGATTATGTTGGTTTAACTTATAGATAAGCAAATAAATATGAAAAAGTTTTAAAAAGGTATTGCATTATTCTCTAAAAAGAGATATAATAAATCTTGTCCTTAAATAAAGGCATTGAAAAAATTAATTATTCACATCGCGGGGTGGAGCAGTCTGGCAGCTCGTTGGGCTCATAACCCAAAGGTCGCAGGTTCAAATCCTGCCCCCGCAACCAAATAAGATCCAGATTCACCATCGAAGTACTGGATAAGAGAGAGTACATACTTAGGTCCGGTAGTTCAGTTGGTTAGAATGCCTGCCTGTCACGCAGGAGGTCGCGGGTTCGAGTCCCGTCCGGACCGCCATGATTTAAAAAAAATAGTAATCAGCAACACATGGTTTCCGATGAGAAACATGTGTTTTTTTAATGCCATAAATGAAGCAAGCATGCTTAGGTATTTGAAAATAAGGAAAACGTGCCGTCGGAATAAATTACACTGATTTGCATGACATAAATTTTTATTTTTTGCTGTTGATTTGCTATGATAAATAGTAGAAAATAAAGGAATTGGTGATAGCATGGATGAATTTTCATTTATTAACGCCATTAAACCAAATACATATAATCAACCTGCATTGATTAAAGGAATCGGGGACGATGCTGCTGTTTTTCGCAGCACATCTGATATTGTCACCACGGTAGATACGTTTGTGGAAAATATCCATTTTTCCTTAGAAACGATGGCCCCCTTTCATATTGGGTATCGTATACTGGCTGCAAATATTAGTGATTTAGCAGCTATGGGAGCAGAGCCTGCCTTTTATTTGGTGTCGATGTGCATCCCGAAAAACTGGAAACAATCAGCGTTAGAGGAGATTTATCAAGGAATGCATGAATTGGCATCGATGTATCAAATGGACTTGATTGGCGGAGATACGGTGTCGAGTGAACGTTTGATGATCTCGATTACAGCAATGGGTTACGTGCCAGAGAATAAAGCAAGATACAGAAGCCATGCAGAGCCAAATGATATTGTTTTTGCGACTGGAACCTTAGGAGATTCCAGAGCAGGGTTAGAGATCCTGTTGCAGGGGCAGAAATGTGATGATAAGGATTACTATATCGAACGTCACCGCTTGCCGACTCCGAGAGTAGCATTGGCATTAGGATTACGGGAGATAGACCGCGTGGCTTTAAATGATATAAGCGATGGCATTTCAAGTGAAGCAAATGAAATAGCAGAGGCTTCCAATGTAGAGCTTACAATTATAGAAGAAAAAATTCCTGTTTCTAACAGTTTTCAACAGTTTTCCAAAGAGCAGCAGTATGACTGGAAGCTGTCAGGAGGAGAAGACTTTGAGCTCCTAGGGACTGTATCAGAGGTGCATTGGCCGGAAGTACAGGAAATTGCTGCCCAGACAGATACGCTTATCCAGCAGATTGGCTATGTCTGTGAAGCAGAAGAGGCATGTGTTCTCATTCAGACGCATGGAGAGACGAAAAAATTAATGAAAAGTGGATATACACATTTAAAGTAGGTGAATGCGTTGATGCAGAGGCTATTAAAAACAGAAAAAGATACACAGGATTTTGCATACCGGCTGGCGGAAAAATTACAGCCGAACGATGTTTTGACGCTTGAAGGCCAATTAGGTGTCGGGAAAACGACGTTTACAAAAGGTCTGGCACAGGGATTAGATATCAAGCGGAATATCAGCAGTCCGACTTTTACAATTGTAAAGGAATACCGCGGGCGTTTGCCGCTTTATCATATGGATGTGTATCGTTTGGAAAATTCGATGGAGGATATCGGTTTTGATGACTATTTCTTTGGAGATGGTGTCACTGTGATTGAATGGGCAAGCTTTATTGAAGATTTTCTTCCAAAGGAACGGCTGGATATCAAACTGCATTATACAGAAGATGCGGATCAGCGTGAAATAACACTTACTCCTTTCGGGGAGCATTTTGAACAAGTTGTCAAAGCATTAAGTTAGGAGTTTTTTTATGAAAATACTTGCGATGGATACTTCCAATCAGGTTTTAAGTGTGGCATTATTAGAAGATAAACAAATAATCGGTGAAATCACTACGAATATTGCTAAGAATCATTCCGTACGTTTAATGCCGGCAGTGGAAAAGCTGATGCAGGATGTACATATCACTCCATCTGAATTAGACCGGATTGTCGTTGCGAAAGGACCTGGTTCTTTTACAGGCGTTCGAATTGGTCTGGCTACAGCAAAAACAATGGCCTGGGCGTTAAATATACCGGTTATCGGTGTCTCGAGCTTGGAAGCATTCGCTTACCAGGGGATTTTATTTGATGGAATCATTTGTCCGTTTTTTAATGCCAGACGCGGTTTAGTTTATACCGGGGCGTATCGATGGAAAAATGGAAAGCTTGAAACAGTAATAGAAGAAGAAAATATTTTAATGACAGAATGGCTGGCAAAGCTGAAAGAAACAGGAGAAAATGTCTTGTTCTTAAGCCAGGATATCGATGCATTTAAAGAAGTTATTAAAGAGCATTTACAGGATAAGGCTGTGATTGCTGATTCGTCATTCCAGCTGCCGAGAGCAGCCCACTTGGCTTTATTGGGAAGAGAAAGAGAAGCTGATTCTGTACATGCACTCGTTCCGAACTACCTTCGTTTGGCTGAGGCAGAAGCAAATTGGCAAAAACAGCAGAAGGAACAAGCAGATTCATGAGTGAGCTTGTTATTCGTCAGATGAATCTGGAGGATGTTCCGGGAGTAATGGAAGTGGAAGAAGCTGCTTTTACAGGACCGTGGGATGCAGAGATTTTTCATAAAGAGCTGTGTGAAAATGATCATGCTTATTATTTTGTAGCCTGCCTGGAGGACAGGATTGTCGGCTATATTGGATCATGGGTTGTATTTGAAGATGGACAGATTACCAATTTTGCTGTTCATCCCGATATGCGCGGGCGCAAAATCGGGGAAAAGCTATTTAGATATGTTACGACATTTATGACCGGTAACGGGGTAGAGCGTCTCTCCTTGGAGGTTCGTGTTTCAAATACCGTTGCACAATCTCTATATAAGAAATTCGGGCTTGTACCTGGCGGGATTAGAAAGCATTATTACACGGATAATTTTGAAGATGCTATTGTAATGTGGGTGAATTTAAAATGAAAAACGATACAGTGATATTAGGTATAGAAACAAGCTGTGATGAAACGGCTGCATCGATTGTAAAGAATGGACGTGAAATACTTTCAAATGTGGTTGCTTCCCAAATTGAAAGCCATAAGCGATTTGGCGGTGTGGTTCCTGAAATAGCTTCCAGACATCATGTCGAGCAAATGACGATGGTTTTAGAGGAAGCAGTGAATCAGGCGGACGTAACCTGGGAGGATATCGATGCAATTGCAGTCACAGAAGGGCCGGGCTTAGTAGGCGCCCTTCTTGTCGGGGTTAATGCTGCGAAAGCTCTTGCCTTTGCAAAAAATAAGCCGCTTATTGGTGTCCATCATATTGCCGGGCATATTTATGCGAACCGTTTAGAAAATGAATTTGCTTTTCCGTTATTGGCCCTGATTGTTTCTGGAGGGCATACGGAGCTGGTTATCATGAAAGATCATTATGATTATGAATTAATTGGTGAAACAAGAGATGATGCAGCTGGAGAAGCTTACGATAAAGTAGCCAGAATGCTGAAGCTTCCTTATCCAGGGGGTCCGCAAATTGACCGTTTAAGCACAGAAGGGGAGCCGACGATTGACTTCCCGCGTGCGTGGCTGGAGGAAGGGAGCTATGACTTTAGCTTCAGCGGCTTAAAGTCAGCAGTTATCAATACGCTCCATAACGCTGAACAACGTGGGGAAACCCTTAATTCCGCAGATGTTGCTGCGAGCTTTCAACAAAGTGTGGTTGACGTATTGACTGAAAAAACATACCGGGCAGCACAGGAATATAAGGTGAAGCAGGTCATTGTTGCGGGCGGTGTTGCAGCGAATAAAGGCTTGCGGCAAAGCTTGAAAAATCGTTTTAATCATACAGATACGGAATTGTACATTCCACCGATTCATTTATGTACAGATAACGCCGCTATGATTGCAGCGGCCGGAACGATTTTGTATGAAAAAGAAAAATTTGAAGCACTTGATTTAAACGCAAATCCTTCTTTAATGTTAGAATAGAAATAGTAAATAATGAAAGCTTGTGATTTGCAAGAATGCAGATTGATTTTTATGTAACATAATGGATTATGTTGAAATTATCATTAATGATAACAGCTTATCTTGTAAGGTTGGCTCATGAAAATCAAGGGTAGCGACAGGAGAAATTTGGTGGGAATCCGATGAATAAAAAACAAAATTATTATTTTCAAACCGATTTAATCTTATTATTGATTGCTTTCGCAATAATAAGCTTTCTGGCCGTGTATAATGCACAGCAGCTGGAACAATATAGTACAAACTTTCTGATACGGCAAATGCTCTTTTACGCAATTGGAGTCGGTATGATTGCTGCTATTCAGTTTTTAGACTTAGAGCAGTTATATAAAACAAGTCTCTATATTTATATAGGCGGGGTTGTGCTGCTGGCGCTTATCCCTATCAGTCCAGACTTTATTGCGAGAGAAATAAACGGTGCGAAAAGCTGGTATACCTTTATACCAGGATTGACGCTGCAGCCGGCAGAGTTCGTTAAGATATCAACTATCTTATTTTTATCGGCAGTCATCAGCAAACATAAAGAAAAATTTGAAGTAAGTACGTTTAAGACAGATATACAGCTTCTTGGCAAGCTATTACTGTATACAGCTATTCCGGTATTTTTAATTATGCTGCAGCCGGATTTCGGTACGGCCATGGTATATTTATTTATTGCCGGCATGCTGATTATTTTATCCGGGATTAATTGGAGAATCATTTTTTCTCTAATTATTGTAGGAGTTGCTGTTATAGCCAGTGCTTTATTTATTGTCATTGAGTTCCCGGGATTTGCGGAAGAAACAATTGGAGTAAAGCCGTATCAAATTGACCGTGTAATGACGTGGTTTGACCCGTCACAGCAGTCACCAGATGCTAATTATCACTTTGAACGCTCACATATGGCGCTCGGGTCAGGGCAGTTATTTGGTAAAGGGTTAGGAAGCGTGGAAGTAAATTATCCGGAAGCCCAGACTGATTTTATCTTCTCTGTTATTGGAGAAAGCTTTGGTTTTGTCGGCAGCGCTTTTGTTGTTCTGCTTTATTTTATGCTTTTATATAAACTGGTAACGCTCGGCTTAAATATTTATAAGCATTCGCCATTTGGAGCTTATTTCTGCTTTGGTTTTTTGAGCTTGATGCTTGTTCACGTCTTTCAAAACATCGGTATGACAGTAGGAATCATGCCAGTTACGGGGATTCCTTTGCTTCTGATAAGCTACGGAGGAAGCTCGGTGATGTCGACAATGCTGGGCATGGCGGTCATTTATCGCGTTGCTGTGGAAGAAACGATACAGAACGACTATTTATTTAAATAAAAGGATGTTCAAAAAAGGTTGGCATCAGGAACAAAATTTTGAACATGTAATTAAAACAGAAAGAAGTGCTTGGATATAGTATTCCAAGCACTTCTTTCTGTTTTATATAAAATCAGCCGGTAAATTGCTGTCCCATCAAATCCTCATCATATACTGTAACAACCACAGATTCAATAGGATTGTCCTTTGCAGAATGTACAGTAAATAATAGATGTTTATAGTGTATCGTGTTTGGACTGTCAGGCTGCTGTTTCATTAATTCCGATAAAAAGCTGTTCAACGTCTGATGCGGTGTATCGATTGGAAAAGTGATTCCAAGTGTTCCTTCTAATATAAACAGGCTGACCGACCCATTAATCAGATAACGATTACCGGAAAGCGGCAGGATGTCCTTTGACTCTGTTGTCATTGGCTTCTGTTCTCCTAATAAGTCTTTCGTTATGTCTCTGATAATATCCTCCAAAGTAATTAACCCAAATGTTCCTCCAAATTCATCGAGAACAATGGCGATGCTGTAATCTCTTTCCCTCATATCCTTAAAAACGTCCTCTATTTCTTGATTCATTCTGACGTATACAGCAGGGCGAATAATATGATGAAGAGAAAAGAAAGCAGAAGATCCACCTGATTTCAGACTTCGAAAGAAATCTTTTACATGTAATATCCCAGCGATTTCGTCAATATCTTCATCATAAACAGGAATTCTTGTAAATGCGGTTTCTTGCACAGCAGCAAATACTTCTTCCATGGCTGCATCTATTTGCAGCACGGTTAAATCCGTGCGATGCGTTGCAATTTCTCCTACATCTTTGCCGCTGAATTCGATAATATTTTGAGCTTCCTGTTGATTTTCCGGCCATGTTGCTTCCTCATTCATTTTATTCGTAAAGGTATGAGGCATCAGCCGGGATAATCCTTGTGCAATAAGCTGAGGATGATGATTTGCCAGCCATTTTGGCAAAAGATATCCTAAGCTGCTCCACAAGCCAAATAAAAGCAGACTGGAGCCAAAGAGAATCATAAACTCATTTAGATTTTGTGAAAAAGGTAAAACCGAGTGAAAGAAAGCCTGACCAAGCGGAAGAGTGACAGCCGCAGTAAGCCATACACTGCTGAAAAGGCCGATAAATATCACGGCAAAGCGAAGGAAACGAAGAAAGGAATGGGAACGTACTTCTGCTGCGGTTGATTGAGACAGCATGGTTTCTTTGATAGCATAGTACATCAAACTGACAAGAATGAAAACTAAAAAAGTAACGATGGGTATCGCCACGGGATAACAACCTCCGTTTATCAAATTGAATAGTTTACTATGTTGATTTAAGTAAAAAAACAGGCATTGGTTCTGCCTGTTTTTAGTATACAACAATCTGAAAATTATATCAATTGCTTAATTCTCTTCTAATTCTGCCCATTCCTCCATGAAATGATCCAACTCTTCTTTTAAAGCAGATAATTTATCGGTTAGTTCCATTGTCTTTTTATGATCATCAAATACGTCTGGCTTGGTCATCTCCAGTTCGATGGCTGCAATGGCTTCCTCCTGCTGTTCAATGCTTGTTTCCAGCTCTTCAATCCGCCGTTTGCGTTTGCGTTCCTCGCGCTGCCGCTGTTTTTCTTCCTGGAAGCTGCGTTTTTTTGCTGAAGCTGCCGGCTCTTCTGTTTCCTTCTGCTGATTTTGCAGCTGCAACAGCCGCCGCTCCTCTTCCTCTGCTTTTTTTTCTAAATAATAATCATAGTCGCCAAGATATATTTTCACACTGTTTGCCTGCATTTCTGCAACTTGATCCGCAATCCGATTAATAAAATAACGGTCATGGGAAACAAAAAGAATCGTTCCCGGAAAATCAATTAAAGCACTTTCTAATACTTCTTTGCTGTCGATGTCCAGATGGTTTGTCGGCTCATCAAGGATTAATAAATTTGCTTTTTGCATTTTTAATTTTGCCAGAGCAAGCCTTGATTTTTCACCGCCGCTTAAGGCAGATACAGGTTTTAAGACATCCTCGCCAGAGAATAGAAAATTCCCGAGGATTGTGCGAATGTCTTTCTCATTAATCAATGGATAATCATCCCACAGCTCCTGCAGAACAGTTTTATTTGAGTGAAGGTTTGCCTGTTCCTGGTCGTAGTAGCCGATTTGAACATTTGTCCCGAGCTGGATTTCACCTTGATTTGCCAGATACTTGCCGACAATATTTTTTAATAAGGTGGTTTTGCCGACACCGTTTGGACCTACCAATGCGATACGGTCGCCCCGGTTAGCATGCAGCGTGATGTTTTTAAAAATCGGCTGATCCGTATCCGGATATTGAAACGTTAAATCTTTTATTTTTAACACATCATTTCCGCTCTGACGGTTCACCTGGAAAGAAATAGATGCGGAGGATTCATCCCCGGCAGGATGGTCAAGACGTTCTATTTTTTCAAGCTTTTTACGTCTGCTCTGGGCACGTTTCGTCGTAGAAGCGCGTGCTAAATTACGCTGAATAAAATCTTCCATCCGTTTGATTTCTGTCTGCTGTTTTTCAAATTCTTTTTTCTCCTGCTCATAATCAAGCGCTTTTTGAGCTAAGTAGTTACTGTAAGTTCCGTGGAACTTTTTAGAATGATGTCTGGAAATTTCATAAACAATTGATACAGTTTTGTCTAAAAAGTAGCGGTCATGGGAAACAATAATGATAGCACCCGGATAGCTTACTAAATAGCCTTCAAGCCATGTAAGTGTGTCAATATCTAAGTGGTTCGTCGGTTCATCAAGAATAAGCAGCTGCGGTTTTTGCAGTAGAAGCTTCCCGAGAGCCAGTCTTGTTTTCTGCCCGCCGCTTAAATCGGTAATCAATGTATCGTAATCATAATCACCAAAGGACAATCCGGTGAGCACAGACTTTATTTCCGCTTGATACGTATATCCGCCATTCAATTGATATTCATTTTGAAGCGTGTCATATTTTTCGAGCAGCTGTTGGTAATCAGATGCTTCCATATTGGAGGAGCCTGCCATCTGTGCTTCCAGTTCACGTAATTTTTTCTCCATGGCAAGCAGAGGTGAAAATACATCCAGCATCTCTTGCCAGATGGTTTTTCCGGACTCTAACGTCATATGCTGTGAGAGGTAGCCGAATGTCAAGTCTTTCGGCTGAAATATCTCGCCGCCGTCATAAGGCATTTCCCCTGCCATGATTTTGAGAAGTGTTGATTTCCCGGCGCCATTCCGGCCGACTATTGCAATCCGTTCATTATCTTTTATTTCCATTTTTATATTAGCGAGAATCTCTTCTGCTCCAAAGGATTTAGAGATCCCGTTTAGTTGCATTAAAATCATCGTTGCCATCCTTTCTGACTCGTAAAAAAAGCTGTTCAAAAAGCACATGAAAATAAGGTGAAGAGCATGTTATTGCTTATCCTGTCTTCTTGAACCATCCTGTAAAAGGAAAGTATACCTTCTATTAGTGTAACGTATCCAAATAGAAGCTACAATAAAATTATAATAAAGTTCGCTATGTTGGCTGTATTTCTGTTAAAATTATATAATAGAGTGTGTACTATTAAATAAATGCGTTATTTACAAAATAAAGAAGGCTTACAATGTAAAATATAGCAGTACCCTTAGAGGGGATATGAAATGATTTAACATGTAAGTTTTCCTATACTTAGTAACTGAAGAGAGGCCGTTTCAAATGGAACAAAATAAAATCCCGCAGGCAACAGCTAAGCGTTTGCCTTTATATTATCGATTTTTAAATAATTTATATCAGCAAGGAAAGATGCGCGTATCTTCCAAAGAGTTAAGTGAGGCAGTTAAAGTAGATTCTGCCACCATCCGCAGAGACTTTTCCTATTTTGGTGCGCTTGGGAAAAAAGGATACGGATATAATGTGGAGTATTTATTAGGGTTCTTTAAAAGTACACTGGACCAGCATGAGATAACGAATGTTGCTTTAATTGGTGTTGGAAACCTGGGAACTGCGTTTTTGCATTATAACTTTTTAAAGAACAATAATATTCGTATCACGATGGCATTCGATACGGATGAATCCAAGGTAGGAACGGAAGTTGGCGGTGTTCCCGTTTATCATGTGAATGAATTAGAGGATAAAATAAGCGGAATTGAAGTTGCTATTTTAACAATACCTGCAGAAGAAGCAGATGCCGCTGCGAACCGCCTTGTGGAGCTCGGTATTAAAGGTATTCTTAATTTCACGCCGGCACGTATTACCGTTCCAAATTATATTCGCGTCCATCACATTGATTTAACAGTAGAATTGCAATCACTTGTATACTTTTTGAAGCATTATTCTTTAGAAGAGGAGTAGGAGCTGAATAGAATCTCTACAGTGATTTTCATAAACAAACTTCTCCTTTTCTAATTGCAAAAAACTAGCTCTTCACAGAACTTCTAAATTTAAGAAGCTTCCTGCCTAAGAGCTAGTTTTTTATTTTTTATTCTTCACTTTAAAATAGAATCGCAGCATCCGGAAGCCGGCATAGAAGGTTAAAGCTGCAAATCCGGCGAATATAAGGGGTACGGTATCCCAGACGGAATCCCCCTTGCTGAGAACTCCGACATAAATAAATAAAACACCGAATAATACATAAAGAATGGCTTTTATTAAATAAGGCTGATGCATGTTAACCTCCAAAGAATATGAGTTGTAATTGGTCAAGCTGTCTTTGAATTTCTTCTGGATCTAAAGAAAGCTGAGCCAGTACGACAAGGGTATTCATCCCTGCATGTACAATGATAGGTACAAGAATTCGCTTTGTCTGTACATAAAGGAATGCAAAAACAAAGCCCATCGCAGCATATACTAGTATATGCAGAAAATCCGTATGAATCACGGCAAAGATAAGGGAAGAAATTAAAGCTGCAAAGAAAAAGTTCATTTTTTTATACAGCGAACCAAATATAATTTTCCGGAAAATGATTTCTTCTAATATAGGCGCCAAAATTGCCGGAAGAACAACAAAGATTGGCACAGCCCGAGCCATGTTCATAATGCCTTGGGTGTTCTCTGAACCGGGATCGATTCCAAATAGCTCCATTTCAATCGTGGCAGCCAGCCCCTGTGAAAGAAGCGCCATAATGATACCCAGGACAGACCAGACAATAATACCGCCGACACCGACAGCATCGGGATGAGCCCGGACCTGCATATCAGGCTTTAAAAGCCAGAGAACAATAACAAGACCAAGAGTGAAGCTAAAGACAGACCAATAAATACTGGCAAGCGCAAGATTCAAACCAAATATGGATGTAATCAGCGGTGCCATAAGTAAAACAGAAAATTGCATAATGATATATGTGAGAATGACATATGTATATCTTCGAGTCATAAAAACGCTCCTTCATCTATTATCGCCATAGGATATATTCTAACACAACTGTTACTGAAAATTATAATCAAAAGTACATCAAATCATGCATGAAACCTTGAAAAAGAAAATAAGGAAGGATTAAAATGATAAGCAGGAAGTAAAAAATAGCGTTTTCTTCAAAAATCAAACGAATACAAGTTTTTCTAAAAATTCCTCATCATCCTGCTTGCATTTTTTCCAAGAATTAATTATTATAATAATTGGAGTTAGCACTCAAGTATATAGAGTGCTAATAAAAAATAAAATGATTTGGGATTAAGGAGGCAATTCTACATGATTAAACCATTAGGAGATCGTGTTGTTATCAAACTTGTTGAACAAGAAGAAACAACAGCAAGCGGAATCGTACTTCCAGACTCTGCAAAGGAAAAACCGCAAGAAGGTGAAGTAGTTGCAGTGGGATCTGGACGTGTGGAAAATGGAGAAAAAGTTGCTTTAGAAGTTTCTGAAGGAGACCGCATTATTTTCTCTAAATTTGCTGGTACTGAAGTGAAATATGAAGGTACAGAATACTTAATTCTTCGTGAAAATGATATTTTAGCAATTGTAGGCTAATCAAAAATATACGATGAATCTTTAATGAAACTGTGAATCAATTTGAAGGAGGAAGATTAACATGGCTAAAGACATTAAATTTAGTGAAGACGCACGACGCGCAATGCTGCGTGGTGTCGACACCTTAGCAGATGCAGTAAAAGTAACCTTAGGACCAAAAGGCCGCAACGTGGTTCTGGATAAAAAATTCGGTTCCCCATTAATTACAAATGATGGCGTAACCATTGCAAAAGAAATCGAATTAGAAGATGCATTTGAAAACATGGGTGCACAGCTTGTATCCGAAGTAGCATCTAAAACAAATGACGTTGCAGGTGACGGTACAACTACAGCAACTGTACTTGCTCAAGCAATGATCCGTGAAGGACTTAAAAACGTAACTTCCGGCGCAAATCCAGTTGGAATCCGCCGCGGTATTGAAAAAGCAGTAGCATTAGCTGTTGAGGAATTAAAAGGGATTTCTCAGCCAATCGAAAGCAAAGAAGCAATTTCTCAAATTGCAGCTGTTTCTTCAGGTGATAATGAAGTAGGCCAATTGATTGCAGAAGCAATGGAACGTGTAGGCAATGACGGTGTTATTACCATTGAAGAATCAAAAGGCTTCAACACAGAGCTTGAAGTAGTAGAAGGGATGCAATTCGATCGCGGATACTCTTCTCCTTATATGGTTACTGACCAAGATAAAATGGAAGCCGTATTAGAAGATCCATATATCTTGATTACTGATAAGAAAATTGGAAATATCCAAGAAGTGTTGCCAGTGTTAGAACAGGTTGTTCAACAAGGCAAACCACTTCTTATGATTGCAGAAGATGTTGAAGGCGAAGCACTTGCTACTTTAGTAGTAAACAAATTACGCGGTACATTCAATGCGGTAGCTGTGAAAGCTCCAGGATTCGGTGACCGCCGTAAAGCAATGCTGGAAGATATCGCTGTACTGACTGGTGCAGAAGTAATTACAGAAGACCTTGGACTGGATCTTAAATCAACAGGCATTGAACAATTAGGACGAGCTTCTAAAGTTGTCGTAACAAAAGATGATACAACAATCGTAGAAGGCTCAGGAGATCCGGAAACAATCTCCAGCCGTGTTGCACAAATCCGTGCACAAGCAGAAGAAACAACTTCTGATTTCGATAAAGAAAAATTACAAGAACGTCTGGCAAAATTAGCTGGCGGTGTTGCTGTCGTTAAAGTTGGTGCAGCTACAGAAACAGAATTGAAAGAACGTAAACTTCGCATTGAAGATGCACTGAACTCTACGCGTGCAGGTGTAGAAGAAGGAATGGTTCCTGGTGGCGGTACTGCCCTTGTGAACATCCACGGAAAAGTAAGTGAACTCAGCTTAGAAGGCGACGAAGCAACTGGTGCGAGCATCGTACTTCGTGCACTAGAAGAGCCGGTTCGTCAAATCGTTCATAACGCTGGACTGGAAGGTTCTATCATTGTAGAGCGTCTAAAAGGCGAAAAAGTAGGCATCGGCTACAATGCAGCAACAGACGAGTGGGTAAACATGGTTGAAGCAGGTATCGTAGACCCAACGAAGGTAACTCGTTACGCGCTTCAAAACGCAGCATCTGTTGCAGCAATGTTCTTAACTACAGAAGCTGTCGTAGCAGATAAGCCGGATGAAAATGAAGGCGGCGGAATGCCTGATATGGGCGGCATGGGCGGTATGCCTGGGATGATGTAAGTCATTCTCAGAGCGCTGATACAGCAATGGTTTAAGCGGTATACTAATAAAAATGACCGCATTTTGACCACATTTCATTAAAAATCAAGCAAATTATTCATGAGACTTCCGAATTTTTCGGAGTCTCTTTTTCTTACTTCTTCGGTTGTATGCAAATAAATGTTGGTTGTTGTTTTATCATCAGAGTGACCTAACCTCTCCATAATTCTCTCTAACGGAATGCCAGCCTCTGCTAATAAGGAAGTATGAGTATGTCTCAATGTATGTGGAGATAACTCTTGATTCAATTCCTTTGTTTTCTTTAAGATTCGTTTCATTCGAGAATCGATTAATTTAGGATAGATAGGATATCCATAATTCTTATTCCGATTAACAAATATAAAGTTTTCGTCATGATATTCTTCTCCAACTTCATTTTTTAATTGATGATTTAATTCTATTACTTCTTTGAGGGCTTTAACAACTCTATTGTCAATATCAATAGTTCTGACAGAGCTTTCTGTTTTTGGCGTGAAAATTTGATAATCAATAATATTATTTTTAGGATTGTAATAAGTCTTGGTTATTTTTAGAAAATAATGGCCGTTTTCATTTATCAAGTCTGTTTCTTTTAGAGCACACATTTCTCCAACGCGTAACCCTGAATAGGCTAATGTTAAAAATACCTCAAAATCAAGATCGAGACCTTCACTGTTTGCAGTTAATAAAAAGTATGCTAGTTGTCCTTTCTCCATATATTTTGGTAAGTAAGCCGTTGTTTCTAATTCTTCAACGGTTTTCTTTTTTCTCGTTAAATACGCATATTCTGTAGGATTTTTCTTAATCACTTCTAATTGCATTGCTTTTTTAAATATCATTTTCCCGGTAGTATGGATACCATGCACGGTTTGGTAAGCGTATTTGTCTTGTAATTTATGCAATGCTTCTTGATAGACATTCCAAGTAATATCAATCATACGAATATTTTCAAAGTGAGTATTAAGATTATTGATTTCGTGTTGTCTTATGCGTCTAGTTCCCGGTTTAACACTTCGTTCTTTTTCATAGATATCCAGCCACTTCATTGCAAACTCATTAAAAGTAATAGGGTTGTCGTAAACTGTCTTTCCTAAATCAAGTTCATTTAACAGTTCCCTTGCAGCTCTTTCTGCCTCCGGTTTAGTATCAAATCCTCTCCTTGTAGTTTGTTTCTTTTTCCCAGTTATCGGATCATGAACAGTTCTGAGTTTAAACAACCATTTTTCACCGTTCTTTGTTTTGTACTTTTTAAAGCTTGCCATTATAAATCACCTTCATCCTCTAAAAAGTATTTCGGAACTTCTTTATAAGTAACTATATCCCCGATTAACTCTCCATCATCAACAGGTATAACCACTATTTCTTCCATAGCTTTCTATTTTCTCTTCTAATGATGTGATTTTCATATCATCCATCCTTTCTTTTCTCTTTTTCTAAAATCATTTCGTTAAAATGCAATGTGTTTAATAATTGGTAAGCCATAATTTTCGAATCTTCTCGTGACCATTCCATGCCATCATTTTCATAATTGTTACCCATAAAATAATGACCGATTAACATTTCCAGTATTCTATTCAATTCTATAAATACTCCTCGCTGGTTGGTTTTCTTTGCAATCTCAAGCATTTCTTCTAAAAAGATTCCGACCTCTCCATTTCTAATTTCTCTATCTCTTATCATAATGATGCACTCCTTGTAATTAGTTTTGATAATTATTTAATAGTTTCTGTTATTTTGATTTTCCGCTATTTGATAAGTAGCATAGTTCGGGCTATAATCGATTTGTTTATTTTCGTACATTTCTAATCGTCTTAACGCAAATTCACAATCTACATTAAAATGTTTCATAATGTCGGCTACACAATTTACTTTTAAATCTTCCAGCATAAATGTAGGGGCGCAAAAATGATAAGCGAAATAGTCCGCCTGATATTCCTGTAGATCAATAAATAGCTGATGCATATTCAATTGATTTCCACAATGCCTTAAATAATGACAAATCTCATGGCCAAAATTCATCCAGCGCTCTCTGTTCCTGGTTCTAAAAATATTTCATCTTCAAACATGTATGTTTTCTTTTTGTCCAAGATTTCTACACTGAGTTTTTTTGCCACGATTTGTAGATCCAATTCTTTAGGTTCGGTGATGCCAATTTTTAAATATAGTTCGTAAATATAATCCTCTAGGTGTGAATACAAACTAAAACCCCCATTTAAAGAATGTATGTTCGTTTTATGGTTAAAATAGAAGACGTATCTAAATACGCCCTCAGTTGGTTTATTAATTTATAAATCTAATAATTGCTTTTTCTTTTGGTTATATTCATCATCTGTAATTGCTCCAGAATCTAACAGCTCTTTATATTTCTTGATCTCATCTGATGCTGATGTGGTTTGTTGTTTTAATTACTCTTTTTCAAACCACACTGATAATGTCAATTCTGATGACTGATTTTCTAATTCATTAAAAATCGTAACTTTATAACCTGATTCACTGAAATTATATTGATTATGTCTTTCGTCAAGTGTTTCTGACATAGCAACTACTAAACTATCATTACTTATTCCCAAGACTTCTCCAACAAAAAATAGAGAAGAAAATGCATTTCCTGATTCATTATCAACTACCCCTACAGCAAAGCTATTTATTTCATTGTCGCTGTCATAAGCAACTCTTATTACATAATCATCCGAAGAGTGTAATACTTGAGATGTTCCGAATTCAGTTTCTTGTCTATCTTCAAAGGCATTTGGATCGAGTAATTCAAAACCATCTAACTGTGAACCGTAGCGGTTATATTCTTCGATGAAATCTTCTAACTCTTCATTTACTTGTTTATCTAATTGACCTTTATCATTACTTTCAGATTCATCTACTTCACTAAAATCTTCTGATACTCTTGCTATTGTAGGAGGGAGTTCTTTATCAAGATAATTACGGGCTATTACACCTACCATATATCCAATTTCTCCAGATGCATTAGAAAGAGCTTCAAAATCATTATCATCAAGATACTTCTCAGAAGCCTCTTTCACAAAATCGGCAACTTCTACAACTTCTTTAGTTAAAGGGTCCTCAGAATTAAAATTTTTCTCTATATCTTTAATGGCAGTATCTATATTATCTATTCCTTCTGTCAAAAGTTGTTTTATCTCAGCTTCTCCGTCACCATCAGTAAGGTAAGAAATATTTAAAGAACTCTTTGTAATCTCCTCTAAATAATATAACGCATCCCTTTTACCCATTTCCTCTGTATTCGCTTCTTCACTATTTATTTCTGCAGCAACCTCTTCGGTTCGAGATCCGTTATTTTCTTCCTCAGAAGTATCACCTTCAGAACTATCATCGCAAGCCGCGAGAAGCATCGCCATTCCTATCAATAAAAATAAGTATTTCTTCAAATAATCGACCCCTCAATTAAATATTATCTATATCAAAGCCATTCTCTATTTCTTTTGGCTCTTTTTAAACTTAATGTATTCATATACTTCTTTCATTTCCTCAGCAGTGAATGATTCTAAATCCTTGAACATTAAATCTACATCCGGATATTCTGTGGCTATTTTGTCTTTATAATAATCAAGTCTTCTATTCGCTCTACCGGATGCTTGTAAATATTGGAATGATTCTGGAGTGTCTGTTCTTCCCAGTAAGTAATCAGTAGTTACTTCCAAATGATCAGCTATATCAGCTATTAAATCAGGGTCAGGTTTAGTTTTTCCTGTTTCATATCTTGATAATTGATAAGGAGTCACCCCAAGTACTTTCGCCAATTCATTTTGTTTTATATTCTTTTTGTCTCTTGTCGCTCTAATTCTTTTTCCTAATATATTATCCAAAGCCTTCTCCTCCAAGCTTTAAGTTATACCTAATATATCATTTTTGCAGTTATTGCAAATATAAATTGCAAAATATGCATTAAAACTATTGACATTGCAAAAAATGCAATATATAATTTGGTTAACGAATTGCAAAAAGTGCAATAGAAAGAGGTGATTGAATGAAGAAAGTAAATCTGAAAAAAATAAAAGATATACGTAAAAATAAAGGTTTATCCCAAGAAGATATGGCGAATTTATTAGGATTAAAATCTCTTTATCCATATCACAGAAAAGAGTCAGGAGCGCAAAAATTTTCCGCCGAAGAGATTCACGCTATAGCCAATTACTTCGATTTACCAATTGAATATTTTTTTGATGATGAACTTGCAATTAATGCAATTTAACACATCGTCATCACATCCAAGCAACAACATCTAAAAGAGCGGAGCATGCCACGACGTATCAAATGCGATACTGAGCAGCGCCAATAGGTAACGCCATAATGTTAGGTGCTGTTGCTTGGGTGTGATAAGCCAAAGCGATGTGAACAAATCTATAGGAGGTAACTATGTCGGACGAAACAAATAAAAATCATTTATATATTCCTAGCCCAACGCAAGAAGTTGTTGAAACTAATGATGCATTGTACATCGACGGATACAAGGTTGATTTCGTTTTAACAGATTCAGTGAAAACGAAACCCTTTAGCGAAGATGCCGTGGAGGTTACCTTAACATTTATCGCTAAGAGTTTCACCGACGAATCAAAATAAAAACTGGAATATAGCTTTGCTTATTGACTGTGGATTAATAGGAATTCCTTCTTCTTTGAGAAATTGCTTAACTTTCTCTTTAAATTCCGGTTTCTCTAAACTAGCCAAGTATTGATGACCGGAAGTTGTTAAACCTTTGAAAGTGTAAAGATTGCCGTCTTTAGTAACTACTTTCTTTCCTTTGATTAGACCGTCATCAAGTAAGTTATCAATAGTCTCTATAACCGAATTTATTAAATCTTTATCCGGAATTCCATTAGAACGTTCGGTCTTAATGAATTCATTATCAGTTAAAAATTTAAATAATTTATTTCCATTACTAGGTTTTCTGATTTCGATTGTTTCCAGAACAACTTGATAAAGAGCAAAGTAATTAATCATTATTTTTCCCTCCCTTCATGAAAATTCTACCACAAAGAGGGGGCTAGCAAATCGTATAGGAGGCGGATTAGCTTGTCAGCCAATGAAAAAGAATCATTAATTTCAATCTTCTTGTCTAAAGAAAAAGTATTGGAAGGTGGGGGCACCATAAACGTAACTATTGAGTTAGAAAAGATGACCCCACAAAATCAAAACAACATAAGACAGGAAGCGATCAAAACTTTAAATAAAGTTGCGGATGAGATCTCACTTACCAGTTAACCAATTTATTAATGAATGTGCTATAGGTTCAGATAACCAAGAATGTTTACTTAAGGAATTAGAGAAACGAGATAATGTGCCTTTTTGAACAGGTATGTTGTTTTCGGTGATTGCTTTTAGCATATCAATCAATTCATTTAATTCTTTTTTGTCTTCAACTGCATTTTGATTAATCAATTCCTTTAGGTAATCAAGATTGTATGAATTTTCAATAGTTGCAGAATGTTGAGTTCCAATTATAGAACCTTCAGCTTTTTCTATGTTAAAAACAACATTTGCAGAATTTCTTTTTTCTTGTTCAAACTCAGCTTTAGTTTGAATAAAAGCGTTCTTATACTGAGCTTCGCCTTTCATAAAAACTGTATCAATATCAAAAACAAAGTATTCATCTTGACTATCAGTAATTTTCAACCAATCTCCTATTTGTATTGGTTCGTCTAAAAATATTTGGAAGACGGTTTTGTTATTCTTTGTGTTTTTCAAACCATCAATTTTTTTAATAAATTTGTTATCTCGTATAATATCTAATTTTTGTCCATGTCTTGATATGAACCCAGCCAACGGATTTCTCATATCATCACCTCCCTTCATGAAAATTTTACCACAAAGAGGGGACAAACAAATCGTATAGGAGGTGCAAAATGGAACAAGTATACAAAACAATAGATGATTTATCTGAATTTATTCAACAAATCATCGAGAATGGCTCCAGCGAAGAGCTGCAACTCTTGCCGGAGCTTGTCAACGCATTATCTAATCTGATTTCTGTTTCTTCTCTTGATACGGATTTACATTTCCGCGAACAACTTCGCGAAGAAAGTAAAAATCTTTTGCCACACCAGTAGCGTTGTCTAACCCGTTAGTAGATTGCCCATTAGCTCTTACTAACTTTGAATTATGTTCCAATAAAGCAATCGTTAATTCTGCAGCGATTTCATCTGCTGATTTTTCACTCATGATATATCCCTCCCTTTTAGTACCAGTTTACTAGAAAAGGATGGAAATAAAAATATAGGAGGAACCAAAATGAATCAATTACAAGTATTCGAAAATGAACTTTTTAAAGTAACCGCAAAAATAATTGATGGCGAACCAGCGTTTGATGCTGAGCAAGTTGCAAAAAATTTAGGCTTCGTTTCAAAAACAACTAAGAACGGTCATGTCTATGAAAACGTTAGGTGGTCAAGAGTTAATAACTTTCTGCCACTTGTGGCAGAACTCAAAAGTGGTGATTTTATTCCAGAGCCACTTGTTTACAAGTTAGCTTTCAAAGCGGCAAATAACATCGCTGAAAAGTTTCAAGATTGGTTAGCAATTGATGTCATACCCTCAATTAGAAAAACTGGTGGGTACGTTCAAGAAAACAGAGCAATAGATTTTGTTAATTCCTGGTTACCACAACTAGATGAGAATTCTAAACATGCTGTCGCTTCAACACTTGAACAAAATAAATATTTAGTGAATGAAAATCAAAAATTAGTAACTACTATTGAAACTCAAAAGCCAAAAGTTGTCTTCGCTGATGCCTATGAAGTTTCTAATGACCTAATCACCGTTAAAGAAATGGCAAATCTACTGAAACAAAAAGGCCTTGAAACTGGAGAAATACGATTTTATACATGGTTAAGAGATAACGGTTATGTCTGCAGAAAAGCAGGAGACATGTACAACTTGCCGACGCAGCGTTCTCTCGATTTAGGAATATTGGCAATAAAGAAAGGCGTAAGAACTGGAACCGGCGGCGCTATACGTCAAACCAGGACAACTAAAGTTACAGGAAAAGGTCAAATTTATTTTGTAAACAAATTATTGCCGGAATTGGCGGTGATTTAATGGCTGAAATCAAACAGTTCAACAGTTTTCCGGTTAGTTTCAATAGATTAAAAGGTTTCACCAATCAAAAGGTATTAGCTGAATATTACCATCATGATGTTCCGTCGGAACCATCTGTATCTGTCTTGAACGTAGCCGAATATGTCTCATTTCTTGATTTCGAAACAGAAAATTTTATCGGTATAAGATTTGCTGACGGAACAAACGTTGATTTTTCCAGTCAAATTTACAATACCAATCTTTCTAATGATTCTGTGGTGTTTTCTTCAAAGAATGACGAAGAGACTTACTGCATTATCACATTAATTTAAAGGAGTGATCTAAATGTCTCAAGAAATCCAAGAACTCGAAGCCAGATTATTCGAGGAAAGATTGAAAGAACTATGCAGACGAGCTTACAACCAAGGTCTTGATGATGCACGTACTAATCAATCTTATCCTCCCATGTTCAAAAAAGAAGATGTTGCTAACTATTTTCAAGTTTCTAAAGCATCTGTGGAAAACATCATTCGTATGAGTGGTTTCCCGAAATCAAAAATTGTGAACGCAAGATACCCAAGAGATGAGGTGATCAAGTGGGCGAATGCGTCCGAAAACATCGAGCGTGTAAATCTATTAAAACAAGCAAACTAGAAACCAACTAAGGGATTGGTTAATTACATTATAACTCTATTCACCTATTAATGCGGTTCGCTATTGGAACATTCTGTATATGTTCTCATAACGAACATGAAGGGAGGTGGGAGGATTGGAGATACAGACAGCTTTAATCAAGATGCGGAAAGGAGCAAAGCTAAAGCAATCTTGTATGGCTAAATTAATGGGGATGACCCGAAGCAATATAGCCAAATTAGAGACTGGGAGGATTCAAACGAAGGCCGAGGATTTACTCAAATGGTGCAAAATAACAAACAATCCGGAAATGCTTATGGTTTTATATGCAGCAGTTGATATTGCGACAACATCAGCACCGTTAATCACAGGTTTTATCAAATTAGGAGGGTTTATATGATAAACATTTTCGAAAGATTCCAAAAGGAAAAAGATTGCTACAAGTATTGCCGAGAACAAGAAGCAGCAGCTTTAAAAGAGTGCGATATTCCAAAAGCAATTGCATATGCAGAGAACGCATCTAGATCACTAAAAGAAATCAACAAGATTGAATCATACATCAAAGAATTAGAACAAATCAAAATCGTAGTTGTGGCTATTGAGCAAGATCATCACGATTTCATGGAGTCCCGGATATGAGCGAACGCATTATCAAATGGTTGTACAGGATAGGTTTTGTAGGAGCAATGACGTTTTTGTACTACATGATGATTAACGTATAGGAGGTTGGTTATGAGAGCTTATATCAATGTTTGGGATAAGACGTACCCAGTTGGAGTGATTAGTTGGTTTAACGACGGAAAAATTTCGAGCGTAGCGTTCATCGAAGAAAACGGTGTGGCCATAACTATTTTCCATTCGGATGATATCAGCACAGAAAAAGAAATGGTATTGATTGATGGTGTCTACCACGCAGATTTAAACAAACGCATTACATGGGAGGAATTATGATGAAAATCAAAGCAGGAGCTTGGCTATCACTTAACAGCCGGCAAAAACAAATCGTTTTGAAGTTATGGAATGAAAGAAATGAAAGACGAACAAAAGAAAAAAGCACCTCTGCCAAGGCGCTTTAAAAATTACATTCAAAAAATATCTATACGCCTATTATAAGGCGTTCGGGAGGTAAATGCAATGAACCGTTTCGTACAGATGTACAAGAACAAGATTGCAGAAGGAAAAGACATTGACCATGCGTTCGTCTCTGTGGCAAGTGATATCGCTTATTTAGGAAGCATCGAGGATTTACAGAAGGTTGAAGAAGCCCATTCAAAAGATTTCATAGAAAGTGTTGATCTTGCAATAGAGGATTTAAGGAAAGCAATTAAATATACAGGAGGTACAAAAAATGAAAACAATCAAATTAATCTCATTAATGCTTAGGAACTTTAAAGGAGCCAAAGATGTCACTATCACGTTTGACGGCAACACAGACATTTATGGAGCAAATGAATCCGGAAAAACCACCACTGTAGATGCTTGGACATGGCTCCTATTTGATAAAGACAGCCAGAATCAAAAAAAATTCGATATTAAAACGCAAGATGAATCAGGTAATACAATTCATGGACTGGAGCATGAAGTTACTGCAGTGATTGAAGTTGATGGTAAACGAACTGAATTAAGCAAAATCTATATGGAAAAGTGGACAAAAAAGCGCGGTCAAGTAACCAAAGAATTTACCGGTCACACAACTGATTATGCAATTGATGGCGTTCCGTCCAAGAAAGGCGAATATGAAGCATTTATCAAAGATTTAATCGATGAAGAAAGCTTTAAAAAGATTACTAATCCAACTTATTTCAACGAGCAATTGCACTGGAAAGAACGCCGGGAAACACTTTTAACAATCGCCGGCGATGTAAGTGATCAAGAGGTTATTGCTTCAAATGAAAAACTGGACAGACTGTCTGAATTACTCGAAGGAAAATCCATTGAAGATGTCCGGAAAATCATTGCTGCCAAAAGAAAAGAAATCAATGAGGAACTAGAACGCATTCCGGTGCGCATTGATGAAATCAATCGAAACATGCCCGACACAAGCGATTTAAAGGAATCAGATATTAATAGTCAGCTAGAGCAATTAAACGCTGATATCGAAGCTAAAAACGAGCAAATCAACAGCATTCAGAGTGGCGGTGAAGCCAGTAAGTTAAAAGCGCAGATTAGCGACATTGATTTGAAGCTATCACAAGTCAAAAATCAGCATGAACAAGATAACCAACAGCTGGTGTACAAGCATAAAGCAAGTCTGCAAGAAGCTGATTCAAACGCAAGTATCGTGCAGTCAAAAATCATTAATGCCGAAGCGAGAAAGGCATCAAACGATGACCACATTAAATCTTTGAATGAGGATATGAAGCAATGGCGTGAAGATTGGACAGAGGTAAATAAAAAGCAATTTGAGCATACGGGAGACTGCAACTGCCCCGCATGTGGTCAAGAACTGCCGGAAGAACAAATCAATGAAGCGAGAGATAAGGCAGAAAAGCAATTCAACGCTAAAAAATCTAGTGATCTTGAATCTATTGTTAAAAAAGGTTCTGCTGCAAAAGACAAGGTAGCGACATTAAGCCAAGAAAACGAATCAATAAACAATGAATTGGAAAATCTTAATAAGCAACTCGAAACAGCAAAAAAAGCAATTGAGACTTATAAAAGCAAGGTTGAAAGTGCAGAAGAATTAGCTATTCCATTAATCGAAAACAGCGAATATAAGAAGCTGTCAGAGGAAAAACAACAGCTGTCTGAAAAGGTATCTCAATCGCAAAACAGCGTAATGGATGAAGTGGAAAAGGTACGACAAGAGATTACTCCACTGAAAGAAAAACAGAAAGAATTACAAGAGCAATTGAGCAGCATCTCGCTTTCTCAAAAAGCGAAGGATCGTATTAAAGAACTGGAACAACAGCAAGAACAACTGGCAGAAGAATTCGAACGCCAAGAAGAAAAACTTTATCTATCTGAGGAGTTCATTAGAACCAAGGTCAACTTACTTGAGGAAAAGATCAATAACGAATTTTCCATTGCGAAATTCAAGCTGTTTAATCAGAACATCAATGGCGGCTTAGAAGAAACGTGTGAAGTGATGTATAAAGGCGTGACCTACAGCAATTTAAACACTGCTGCAAAGGTTAATATCGGCTTGGATATTATTAATCGTTTGTCAGAACAGTACGGCGTGAGCGCTCCAATCATGTTCGACAACGCTGAGGCTGTTACGGATTTAATCGACAGCCAAGCGCAGATTATCAGATTAGTAGTATCTAAAGCAGACAAAAAATTAAGGGTTGAAAATACCAAAAAAGAAAGTGCGGCTGTTTAAATGATGAATTGCAAAGATTGTGATGGCGAAGGGATTATTTATGAACTGATTGTTGTACCAACTCCCAATGGGCCGTTAGAAACATATGAAGAAGCCGAATGCGAAACGTGCGAAGGCGCTGGAGAAGTTGAATCATTATAAAAAATAAATATTAGAAATGGAGATTGATACTCATGGCAAATAATAATCAATTAGCACTTATAAAAAAAGATACAGTCGATGTAGTGGCAACAAAAGTTAAACAATTCCAGAAGGCAGGGGAATTACATTTCCCTGCTAACTACAGCCCGGAAAACGCAATGAAGAGTGCTTGGTTAATACTGCAGAACACGGTAGACAGAAATAAAAAGCCGGCTTTAGAGGTTTGCACAAAGGATTCAGTTGCTAACGCTTTGTTAGACATGGTAGTTCAAGGTCTAAATCCAAATAAGAAACAGGGGTACTTTATCGTTTACGGAAATCAACTGACATTCCAGCGTTCTTATTTCGGGACTATGGCTGTAACAAAACGTGTAGCAGACGCCAAAAATATTGATGCAGCAGTTATCTATGAAGGCGATGAAGTGGACTACGAAATGGTGAACGGACGTATTAAAAACCTTTCTCATAAACAGAAGTTCGGAAACATTAACAAAGAGAACGTCATCGGAGCTTACTGCATTATCGATTTTGGAAATGACGATGTTTATACCGAATTAATGACAATCGATGATTTACGTAAAGCTTGGAGCAAAGCACAGTTCTGGGGGAAAGGACAAGCTAAAGAAAAAGAAGGATCTACACACGATGAATTTAAACAGGAAATGGCAAAGAAAACAGTTATCAATCGTGCTTGTAAAAAGTATTTGAATTCCAGTGATGATAGTAGCTTGGTTATGCATCACTTTAACAAACAAGATGAACGGATCGATGAAGCGCAGGCTCAACAAGAAATTTCAGAGAATGCCAATAAAGATTATATCGATGTTGAATACAGCGAGGTTCAGGAAGAATCGCAACAAAAGTCAGAGCAAGCTGTAGAACCAGCTCCAGAAAAAGAAACAGAATCTAATGCAGAACAATCACAAGAAGAAACAAAGCAAATGACGTTAGATGACCAACCGGCAGATAACGGAGTGCCATTTTAATGATTGAAATAAAGACACTTGCAACCGGCAGTAAAGGAAATTGCTATTACGTTACAGATGGCGAAACTCCCTTGCTGCTGGAAGCAGGGATAAATTTCAGAGACATACGGATTGCATTAGATTTTAAAACTAGAGATTTAGCAGGTTGCTTGGTAACACATGAGCATGGTGATCATTCCAAGTGCGTTAAAGATGTTGCCAGAGCAGGCATTGATGTTTATATGAGCCATGGCACTGCAGATGCTTTAAATATTGATAACCACCGAATCAAACCAGTGAAACCAAAGGAATCTTTTCAACAAGGAACATGGCAAATCATGCCTTTCGAAGTAGAACATGATGTTTCCGAACCAATAGGATTTTTGCTTGCGAATAAGGCAGGGGACAAGCTTTTGTTCGCCACTGACACCTATTACATTCGATATAAATTCAAAGGCCTTACACACCTTCTTATTGAGTGTAATTACAGCAAAGAAATACTAGATGAAAATATTGCGGCTGGCATCGTTCCAAAAGTAATGAGAAAAAGACTGATTCAGTCGCATATGAGCCTTGAAAACTTAAAGGATATGCTGGCAGCCAATGACCTTTCAAAGGTACAGGAGATACACCTGCTGCATTTGTCAGACAGTAATAGCGATGAAGCGTTGTTCAAGAGAGAAATACAGGAACAGACTGGCAAGTTAGTTTATATAGCTTAACAAGGAGAAGTGATCCAAAAATGAGTGATGTGAAGTGGATAAAATTAAGTACAAATATGTTTGAGGACGAGAAGATACGACTGATAGAGCAGATGCCGGAATCTGATTCAATCTTAGTCTGCTGGTTCAAGTTGTATCTCATGACATCTAAAGATAGAAGTTTAAAATTAGAGAATTTTGCTGCTGACACTCACTCATTTGAGGAACTTCTATCAATCTTGCTAAGTAAGGATATCGAATTCATTAAAAGAATGATCGCAGCACTTTCCGAGGTGGGTGTTTTAGCGATAAATGGAAACATTCTTGAGGTTAAGAAATTTTGGCTTACCAATCAAGAGTGGAGGACCACCAAAGAATATAAAGAATGGAGACAAGCAGTTTTTGAAAGAGATAAATTCACTTGTCAAATCTGTAACCAGGTAGGTGGAGTGTTGAACGCCCATCACATCAAACCCTTTGCTAAGTTTGAAGAATTGAGATTTGAAGTAAGTAATGGACAGACGTTGTGTGAACCTTGCCATAAAAACATTCATAAGAAAGGTGATTCAAATGGCTAAATACAGACAAATTCATATCGAATTTTGGCAAGATGGTTTCGTTTTAGATTTAACACCGGAAGAGAAGTATTTCTATTTGTACTTAATGACAAATAGCAAAACAACGCAGTGCGGCATATATGAGCTGCCTAAAAGAATTATCGAAACAGAAACTGGTTACAACCGAGAAACTGTCGATAAATTACTTCAACGATTCACTGATTACGGAAAAATAATCTATCACGAACCTACCAAAGAAATCATGATTTTAAATTGGATAAAGTTCAATTGGATAAATTCGCCGAAGGTTATTTCTCTTATAAAAAAAGAGTTAGCAAACGTCAAGAATCCTGATTATATCAAGGTTTTCAAAGAAAAATGTATAGAGTACGGATACGGTATCGATACGGTATCCATAGACCTAGGGGAAGAAAGAGAACTAAGAAAGAGAACTAAGAAAGAGAAAGAGAAGAAAGAAGGAGAAGAAAAGAATAAAGACCACGCGTCAAAAATCAAAGATTTATTGCCGGCCTTTTCTTCAATAAATAAATTCAACCAACTCAACAAGGAATACTGGGATGTCATTCGAGAAACTCGAAAAACTGGTTCTGTAGCAAAAAGCGTTATTTATAACAACATGGTCAAGTGGAAAAAGTACGATCCGGTTGTTGTTGAATACGCACTAAAAGAACATATTGCGCAGCATAAAGGCAAAAAAGAAGAATATACCGTTGGCATCATGAGAAATACATCGAAAGAAGAAGCTGAAAAAGTATTGGCAGAAGGGCGTCAAAACTCATTTAAAGCGATAAACGGAGGGAGACAACATGAAACACGTCAGTCAAGTTATGAATCGGACTATTCCCAGTATGACTTTTCTCAGGGAGGAGACTTGTGAGTGTGGTGAAGATGTGAAGGTTTATGAAATGGAAATCGGCATCGGACCACGTAAAGGAGAAAAGATTGAATCAAAAATCGGTTGTAAATGTGAGGATATCAAATTAGCCAACGAGGCTGTTAATCGCAGGAATCGATTGAAAGTAGACAAGATGAAAACCGTATTTGATAAGCATTCATTGATTAATCGGGAGCTGCAGCAAGCTACATTTGAAAACTATGAATCTAGCAATCCGTCACAGGACAAAGCTTTGAAAATATCCAGGCGCTTTGTGGAGGTCTTTGATAAGGACAAGCCCATTAATCTATTATTCGCCGGTGCTTATGGAGTGGGGAAATCACACCTTGCCAAGTCCATTACGGACGGAATCATTTCAAAAGGATTCAGCAGCATCTTTATTTCTGTACCAAAGCTATTAACCAAGTTTCGCAGCAGTTACAACAAGGACAGCGACTATTCAGAGAGTGATTTAATCGATGCATTAAGCACAGTGGATGTTTTGATATTGGATGATCTAGGCGCTGAAAAAGACAGTGATTGGAGTTGGGAGAAGCTGTTCGAAATCGTTGATAGTAGACAAGGGCTGCACACGATTTACACATCTAACTATTCTCCAAAAGATTTGATAGTCAAGATGGGCGATCGTAATTTCAGCAGGATTGTAAATAGAGATACCACCACAGTGGAAATCAAAGGAGACAATTACCGACTTGGAAACTTCAAAAAAGGAGCGAATTAACCATGAACCAATGCATCCGATGCGGACGGAAACTGAAAGACAAGAAAAGTATTGAACGTAAATTTGGTCCGACATGCTATAAAAAATATCTGAAAGAGTTAGAGGAAATTGGATTGCCGGAGAATCAAGTGACTATTGAGGATGTGACTGCAGATGCAATTCGGGGATAAAGTAACTTTCAAAAAAGAACTTCAAAAAGTGACGGATGGCAGTAATTATATTTCACAGAAAGAAATACAGGATAGTGGTTTGGAAAGCAAGTGGTTGAACAAATTCAAAGAAATTGAACATCAAGAACCAATGGAAGGCATTGTTGTAGGAAAAAGAAGAATCGGATTCCGGACATTAATAGAGTTGGTAGAAGATTACGAGTATCTAGGTAGCATAGAGGGTGGAGACTTAGCGCCAGTTGGAATCGGAGAGTTTGAAGCGAAAGCCACGGAAACAGAATTTAGGAATATTTATCTTGTGGCAACGAATTTAAGGGGATTTCATCGAGTGCTGCCAGAGGACTTAATCACGATTGATGAAGTGGAGGAATCATTATGAATGATAAAGACTTAATCAACGCCCTAATACAAGGTATCCATGAAGAAATCGACCGTAACTTAGATTTTTATGAACATATAGAAGCAGATAAAAGACCATGGGATTACGAAGGGATTAAGCCAAATAAAGCAAGATTCAAACGCTATCGGTTGCTGCTGGAGGAGAAGTTAAAAGAGATTGAGAGTCGGTCATATAGCTATTAAAAATTAGGAGGAATGAGCATGATATTTAAACTAGGCGACTACGTTAAACACATTGATGAACCCAAAAGCATGACACCATTTCGTTTAGTAGAGAGTTGGCATGTGGACGTAGTCAATGCACAGGCGAAGAATTTCCAGTATTCGAGCAAAGAAGAATATGAGAAATGGTGGAGTGAAAAAGAATGAACCTAAAATCAGTAATGATATTTGACCCAAACGATACGGACGAGCAGACAGTAACAAAATTCATGGACTGGATGCGGGATAACCATAGTGCTGTTGGGGATAGAAACGTTCCTAATGCACAGGAGACGCAAGAATATCTTAGGAGGTATGCGTGATGAAAGCCTGGCATGTTCAAGATACGCAATGTGAGCATCAAGAAATAATATTTGCTGAAAAGCGTAGTAAGGCTATGAGCCAAAGTGAAGCATACTCGCTTGAAGGTGAATGGACAAATGTAAGAGCTAGAAGGGCTGAATACGCAGACGGATTAGAAAATAATCCAGATGAAGTTATTAAAGCGTCTATTCAAAACGGTTGGTGGTATGAATGTTTCGGTTGTTCAAACCTTGTTACAGAAGAAAAGAAATATCTAATAAGAGCGGGCAGGGTATATTGCGAGAACTGCCAAGAAGGTGCAACCAATGGGAGTAGTTAAGTTCAAGACTTCCGGCAGAACAATTCCAATGCTCCGCCAAAATGGAAACGCGAGAATCATGCACGAAGATGCGGAGTTCGGGATTGACGAAAGTCAGTTGAATCAAATTGAGAGAGAGTGGAACGGCGGCATCAGATTTGAGGACTCAGTGGAGCAAGTAGGGCGTCCCTGGGATGAGATCATGTTCGCTCTCATGGAATTGGTGAAAGAAGAAAGATTAACCAGACCGATAGCTTATAGATATGGAAATTAGCAACGAGAGATACCTTGTTTAAAGAGATTAATAGATTTGAGACTGAATATATACAAAGGTGTTAAAACCTCTCAGAAATGGCTTATTTTGATTGGAGGGATAGCGTGAAACAAAAGATATTAGATGCTGGGTTAGCTGTTTTATTGGTTAGTGCTGTTATTGCAATGTTTGTTATGGCTAACGAAGTCAAAGAAGTACATGCAGAGAATGAACAATTAAAGCAAGAGAACGCAGATTTGCTGCTAGATAAAATCAATCTGGAAATCGATTTAGAAAATGCTTTGGATGCTTATTGGCAGTTGAATAATCAGTTAGAAAGAAAACAGGGTGCTGATTAGCATTAAACATCTAACTTCATAAATGTTCGAGGGATTAATCAAATTAGGGGAAAGATAAATTACTATCTTTCATCTAATGTCAAAATCAATAATCTGTAAATAGTGAATAACCCAATGTAAGCACCAGTTATTAGGAAAAATGGATTAAGAAAAACGCTATGAATTGCAGTCATGAATACAGTGTCATCAATTAAAACTTGCCGAATGGATACTGCTGCAATAATACCGAAAATAACTGCTGATATTGCAGCAATGGCGTTAAAAGCTATTTGAAATTTCTTGCTTCTATTCTTTAGATAAAGCATAAGAATCGGGCAAATAATGGATCCAGTTAATAGAATTACCAAAATGTCACTCCTTTAACGATAGATATATGATGCTGTGTTAGTTAGTTTTGCCAAAATATATAGGATTAATCAAATATAGGACAATACGTTTGAATGGAAGTGAATCGTGATGGAGGAAGCGTTGAGAGGAGAATCGGAATGATACCACTAAAAAAATACGGGCGATTAGAAGTTGGGATGACAATTATTGATTCAAACGGGATTGAAGCTACTGTGGAATCAATTGGAGAAGGTGGTCTAGTTAAAGTTAACGGTCAGATGTTTGTGTGGGATTGGGAAAGGTTGCATCCTGATGTGATGGTTAAAGAGACGGCGGCTGAACGGGATGAGAGATTGAGAAGCAAGGTTGTTGAACAGCCACAAGCGAGTTGGTTCTGATGGCAAGAGGAAGACCAAAAGGATATAAACTGCAGAAAGTAACAGAGTACGCCATTTATATCGGTGATGAATTTCAGTTTACGGGAACAGCAGAGGAATGTGCTGCAAGATTAGGTGTCAAACCGGAAACAGTGCAATGGTATGCAACTGAAAGTTATAGAAAGCGAATGGAAAATGCGAAATTCGGCGATCCGATTGTTGCTGTGAACGTAGGAAGGTGGGAGCAAAATGAAGAAAATTTATGTCAAATAAACCACCAAGAAAACGCACGATGACGATGTATTGATTATTGTCAAAACGTATCACAGCAAGGTTCGTGATTATGATTATGTGATTTTTAGATAGGGGGAGAAGGAATGAATTTAGACGATTTAACAGGATTAATTGCAGTATGGGCATTGGATAAAGGGCTAGAGGTCGCTGAACCAGAAAAGCAAATGCTTAAGTTGATGGAGGAAGTAGGAGAATTGGCGCAAGGTTTAGCCAAAGGAGATGATTATAAGATAATCGATTCTATAGGTGATGTTTATGTAGTCCTTACAATTTTGTCAATGCAGTTAGATTTAAGAATTGAGGATTGCATCGAGCAAGCTTATGTGGAGATTGCGGACAGAAAAGGAAAAATGGTAAACGGCGTATTTGTTAAAGAGGAGGACTTGCAATGAGCGACATTATACACGCTGGAATGGACAAATATATCCGTAAGGTATGGACTTGCCAATGAGAGCTATTAGCATTGTTAAACATGTTGATAAATTCAAATGTCTGGAAATGTGCCGGAACAAGGAAGATGAGGGGTTTATCTGTGTTAGACCTATGCAGCACAATTTTAGCTGGTATGAGGCTGTTTATGTAAAAGAGGTGGTTAAGTGATTAAATTCGTTATTCCCGGGAAGGCCGTACCAGCAGTTCGGATGACACAAAAAAGCATGTATGCCAATAAGTATGCTAAGCGCTATCTCCAGTACAAAAAGCAAGTGGCCTGGATAGCTAAAGCAAGCATGAAAACACAGCCGATTGATGGGGATGTAGGCGTCAAATTAACACACTATGCGCATGGCAATAGGGCTGATATAGATAACCTATTCAAAGGAGTTACGGACGCTCTCAACAAGGTTGTATATAACGATGACAGGCAGGTTAAGCACATGGAGTCGAGTATTATTAAGTGCAACAAGGAAGATGAACGAACAGAGGTTGAGGTTTACCGATTGGAGGCGGTGAAGTGACTATATTATTCCAGTTAGTATTAATTTTCATCATATTTATATCATTCGTGGTTATGTTTTCGCCACAAGTAAACAGAAATGATAATCAGCAGAATATGGCTTTTGTCTGCATGTTATCAATTGCAGCATTTACTGTGACAGTTATTTTGTAGGGGGTACAGCATGAAAGAAACAAGCAAAGTAGAAATCAATTTATCTGAGGACAAGGTTTTAGTAGTTAAAGGCGGTAAGCTTAAGGAATATCCGAAGCCAGACAGTGGTTTTGGGAAACAGATTATCAACTGGAATGACGGAAAGATTTGTAACGAGGAAATACGTTATACGGTGAAATAGGAGGAATGAAAATAAAACGTTTAAAGAAACTATTTTATGAGGATATGTATGAATTTAAATTAAACGGCGTGGCACTTGTCGGATGGTTATCAGCAAGCATTTATGGAGTAATAGCTTTAATCAAAAATGTTATAGATATCTTTAATTAAATAACAAGCAGTCTATCAGAAAAACTGAGGACAGATTTGGATTTGAGGGAATCCAGTCTGTCCTTTTTTATTTATTTGAGGGGAGTCGGTAATGATGATGACAAGCGAACAGATTGAGAATTGGGCGGATGAATTACTTATGCAATATGAGGAAGGTAGAGCAGACTTGAACCACCATAAAGACCGGTTGCATAATCAAAATTTAGAGTTAATCGGTGATAAGAATTGGCGTGAAATGGATGTTGAAACGCAAGATGCTATTGAAAGAAATCAGTCTGATAAAACACAAGTAAATAGCATGATTCGTGATATGTCCGAATCGATGGAATGGTTGGAAACCGGTCGCGATCCGGAAAGTTTGCGCGGCATCGAAAAAAGTTCCGTTTATCAAAGAAATGCCATGGCTGATATGGATATTTTCCCATCATTAGATATTTTCCCGGAAGAACGTGAATTGAGTGAATCAGAAAAACAACGTGTCATTCGTGTGTTGGCTGAATTATCCCCAAGAGAGCGTCAATGCTTTATTCTGCACACTGTTTATTCGCGTTCTTATGCTCAAATATCAGCTGAATTGAATGTTGGGAAAAGCACTGTTCAGAAATATATGGAAAGGGCAAAGCTGAAATTGCGTGTCGTACGCTTGTCGTACGAAAATGAACATATTAGTGAGAGGGTTATTTTGTAGATAGAGCACTAGCTTAGTATAGAGTGTGTTCTTTTAAGACCTTACGGTCTTTATATATATTAATTAAAGTTTTATCAACGCCTGAAAATATAGTACTATAAAGATAAAAACAAAGGCGTTGATAGTTTGGCAGACAAAAGGTTGAAAGTAGAGATTATTGTATTAGGTATAATTGGAATTAACATGATATTTCTTATGTTTTTTTTAATGTATTTTATGTTTAATTTTAATAAAGAAATAGTAACTGGATTGATAGCTTTTGTTGGCGCAATTTTAGGTGGTCTTATAACATTATTTGGTGTGAAACTCACAATTGAAAACAATGAAAAGCAAAAAGCAAAAGAGGAACTCCCTAAAAAAATATTGAATATGGATAAAGCAGTAAACAAAATAGAGCAAGTCGTTAGAAGACTGGAAGAGGGAAAAGATCTTACTGTTTTAGACCTTAATAAAGATACTAAGTTATATACAAATGAAACATATAAAAAATACACTGTCGACATAATGAATTGTATTAGAGATTATCTAATACTTGTGGATTCCGAGAGTTATAAAATTTTTTTGGACACTAGAGAAAAGATGAATTTGTTGGAATTTGAGCTTAATGAATTACAAATCAGTTTATTAGATTTTTATGAAAAATACGATGAGCCTGAAAGAACAAACAAAGAATACTTTTACAATCGTTTTGCTGATAAACATAAGATAGAAAAAGAAGTAAGGAAGAAGAACAATGAACTCGTTTATAATATCGAGATGAATTATAAGGATATACTTATCCAACTTCAAATAAAACAAGAAAATTTAATAAAAGAAATGGACTACTGATTAAGCACTATAAATATTATGTAGTGGGTAGGAAAAATCTCTCTTTTTGTTGTATTATAAGCAGGAGGAGGGGGATAAGGTGATAAAAAATATAAAAAGAAACGATCCTTGCTATTGTGGAAGTGGAAAAAAATTCAAAAAATGCTGTTTAAATAAGGTGAAGGCGGTGCCAACTTGGAGAACTGAAGCTTCCAAAATCGAGGTAGGTTCTCATCAAAATGAAATATATAATACTTTTTTTATTGTATCCAATTATTTAAAAGAGAATCCAATTTATGGAGCATGTCATTTAATATCTGGTATATTTTATGTATTATTGAAAGAGCAGGAGATAGAATGTGAGCTTTGCATTGGTGAAGTTAAAGCAAGTTTTGGGGTGTTTGACCACTCTTGGATTCAAATAGATGAGCGTGTATATGATATTGCAATTCAAATCCAATTAGATGAGAAAGAAAGAGATCCTATTTTTGCAGGAATTGATTTAGGTATTGGTGAAAAAACAAAGAGTTTATATGGTATTAATAATGGGAGTGGTCTTGATTTTACTGCAAATAAAGTTATGAATATGTCTTTTGTTGAGTATATGGATGGTTTTCCACAAGATGCGTGGAATATAACAAGAAAATTACTTCAAAAAGTAAATATAGTTATCTCAATAGACGAATTGAGAGAAAAGTATAAAAATACGAAAAGAATATTGAAAGATGACAAGTAATTAAACAAGAATTAACATAAGCGCTCTAATACATAGAGTGCTTTTTCTTATGCCTAAAAACAATTTTATTACAAATGGAGGCGGTGAATATGTGATATGCAAAACGAACCCCATGCAAACAATTTGTGTGGAGCAAAAACAAGAAGTGGTGAACCGTGTAAAAACAAAGCGATGCCTAATGGCCGTTGCCGGATGCATGGTGGTAAATCAACTGGCGCTCCACCAGCTAAATTAAAAAAGAATACGAACTCCAAAAAGCATGGTCTCTTTGCTAAATATTTACCGCAAGAAACAATGGAAATAATGAATGACATTGAAACCATGGGACCTGCAGATATATTGTGGATGAACATTAAAATGCAATTTGCTTCAATTGTTCGTGCACAGCAGATTATGTATGTCGAGGATATAAACGATCGAACCGAGACACTTAAAAAGCTAAAGGTTGAGAACACCGAGACAAGAGAAGGCCATACGCAAATTCCAATCGAGAAAGAATATGAAATAGAACAGGCGTGGAATAAACAGGCTACCTTCATGCAATCGCTCAGTCGTTCAATGGCAGAGTTGAGGAATATGCTTAAGCAATTCAGAGACATGGCTTATGAAGATGATATCCGACTTCTTGAAATCGAGAAGATGGAAGTAACAATCGATAAAGCTAAGGCTGAAACGGAAAAGCTATCCAGTGATGATGGAAGTAACCAACCAATTCAAATCATGATTAAGCGAAAAGGTGATACATCATGAGTGCAGCACCTTTTGAACAAGTGGAAAAAGAAGTTAATCCTCATTTCGAGGATTTTTTATTTGATTGGAATCAAAAGTTTCAATTGTTGGTTGGTGGATACGGTTCTAGCAAAAGTTATCATGTTGCACTAAAAATCATCTTGAAGCTAGTGGAAGAAAAAAGGACAGCATTGGTTGTTCGTGAAGTCTATGAAACTATCAGGGAATCATGCTTCTCTTTGTTTGAAGAAATCATTGAAGAAATGGAGTTAGCCGATAAAATAAAAATGGTTGTTTCTCCAATGCAAATACGCTTTCCGAATGGCAGCAAGATAATATTCAAAGGGATGGATAAACCAACCAAATTGAAATCAATAAACAACGTATCACTTATATGGTTGGAAGAGTGTTCAGAAATTAAGTATGCAGGGTTTAAAGAATTAATCGGTCGCTTGAGGCATCCGACATTACCATTGCATATGATTTTATCTACTAACCCGGTGGATGAAGGTAACTGGACTTATTCACATTTCTTTATCAAGAACAAAGGCCAAAGTGATGAAGTGTTGTTCCTGGATGATGAAGATTTATATAAAGAGCGCACGATTGTTGTTGGAGATACTTATTACCATCACTCTACAGCTGATGATAATTTATTCTTGCCTGAATCCTATGTGCAAGAACTTGAAAATACAAAAGTTTATGATCTAGACCTTTACAGAGTAGCACGTGAAGGTCGTTTTGGTGTGTCCGGAACTAAAGTATTACCTAAGTTTCAAAGCATGTCACATGACGAGGTTATGAAGCAAATAAATGCTATAAGAAAACCGATATATAAAGCTGGTATGGACTTTGGTTTTGAAGACTCGCACAATGCTTTGTTAAGAATGGCCATAGATGATAAAGAGAAAATTCTATACATCTATTGGGAATATTATTCCAACCATAAAGATGATCCAGAGATATTTGATGATTTAAAAGAGTTTGCTAAAACAAAGGAAAGAATCAAGGGTGATTCCGCAGAGCCTAAAACCATTTACTACTTGAAAAAGAAGGGCTTGAACATTACTGGAGCATACAAACCAAAAGGTTCAAGACTTCAAAATACCAAGAAGGTTAAAAGGTTCCATAAAATCATTTGCTCTGATAAGTGTAAGAACACCATCAGAGAATTAAAGAGCCTTACTTACAAGAAAGACAAGCAAGGCAATACGATATATGACGAATTCAACATTGACCCACATACATTCAGTGCTATTTGGTATGGGTTGGATGATTATGAAGTTGTTGATTTGAAAGACCACAAGCAAACTTACAAAGCGATTCAGTCGCTTGGATTGTAAAGGAGGGATGACATGGCAAATAAATCAAAACAACGTTTCCCTGATGAAGCAAACGAACATTTCACTTATGAGAGTGCAGAGAAATTACTTGATAATATGGAACACTTACAACAGATGATAGAGCAGCATAAAAAAGTGCAGCGTCCAAGGCTCCAAACGTTGCAAAACTATTTTAAGGGCAACAATGAAACAATTTTGAAAGACAATCGGCGTAGAGAAGAACACCTTGCTGACAACAGAGCAGTGCATAATTTTGCGAGATACGTTAGTACATTCATTCAAGGATATATGGTCGGTATCCCTCTTAAAACAATACATGATGATGAAGATGTATCAGAGCGTATCAGAGATATGAACCGTATCAATGATGCTGACGAACATAACAGTGAATTGGTACTTGACCAATCTATTTATGGCCGAGCCTATGAATTACTCTATCGCGGTACCGATGATGAATATCACTTCACGCATGTTGATGTATTGAATACTTTTGTAATCTATGATGAAACAGTGGAACGTAAACCAATTGCTGGTGTTCGTTACTTTAAGAGTAAGTATTCAGATGAAGAGACGATATTACTCTATACTGATGAAAAAAATCTCAAATTAGGTTATGAGAATAGCAGTAAGCTACAAATCGTTGAGCCTCAGACGGAAGAAGAGAGACAACGAGAGGTCAATAATTTTCAGGGAGTGCCAATCATTGAGTACGAGAATAATAAGTTTAGGCAGGGAGACTTTGAGGACGTGCTGGCACTCATCGATATGTATGATGGAGCTCAATCTGACTTAGCTAACTACTCGCAGGATTTAAACGATGCAATGCTAAAAATCATTGGGAATTTGGACTTGGATGTAGAAGACGCAAAAGAAATGAAAAAGAATAATATCATTTTCCTTAAAACAGAGCCAAACGCAGATGGTAGAGAATCGACTGCCAACGCTGATTACATTTACAAACAGTATGATGTACAAGGATCCGAATCATATAAAACACGCATAGCTAACGATATTCATTTGTTTACCGCCACGCCGAACCTAAGTGATGAAAACTTTGCCGGCAATATGAGTGGAGAAGTAATGAAGTACAAGCTATTTCTCATGGAGCAAAAGAGAGCAGCCAAAGAGCGACGTTTCAAGCGTGCTTTGCGTGAACGTTACCGTTTGATAAGTAACATGATGCAGACAGCTAGTGAAGGTGAAATTGATGTATCCAAATTAAATATTACCTTTACAGAAAATTTACCGAAGAATATCGAATCTGAAATGAAATGGTTCACTGATGCCGGTGGTCAACTTTCTCAGAAAACTATGATTAGCCAGCTGTCTTTTATCGAAAATGCAGATGAAGAAATAGAACAGCTTGAGGAAGAAGAAAAACAGCGCCCTATCAATCAGCCTCAATATGATTTTGAA
This sequence comes from Oceanobacillus sp. FSL W7-1281, assembly GCF_037969835.1. Lineage (GTDB taxonomy): Bacteria > Bacillota > Bacilli > Bacillales > Amphibacillaceae > Oceanobacillus > Oceanobacillus oncorhynchi. The sequence continues at coordinate 1,224,367 of NZ_CP150214.1, forward strand.
GAGCATCAGCATGAAAATTCACAAGAGCAGCAAGAAGAAGTGAACGAAGATGGCGAATAATTCATACTGGAGACGGCGTGAAGAAAGGCACATACGCAACCAAATCAAAAATGATGCTGAGATAGCCAAACGGATCCGTGCCAATCAGGATGCTGCACTAGAGGAAATAGAGTTACTAATACAAGCCTTCTACGCCAGATACGCTGGTAAGGAAGGTATTTCTATGTCTGATGCTAGAAAACGTGTCAGAAAGGCTGATGTTGAACGTTACGCCGAGAAAGCAAAACGATATGTGAAGGAAAGAAATTTCACAGTAACAGCCAATGAGGAAATGCGTCTTTACAACGCTACAATGCGTATCAATCGCTTGGAAATGTTGAAACATGACATTCGATTAGAGATCATCGCTATGGCTAGTGATGAGGAAAGAATACTAGATGAGTCATTGACCGAGGGAGCAAGAGCAGAGTATGAAAGGCAGTCAGGAATCTTAGGTGAGACTGTCACAGCAAACGCTAAGAAAATTGATACGATTGTCAATTCCTCTTTTCAGAATGCTACTTGGTCAGAACGATTGTGGAGCAATCAAGATGCACTACGATTGGAAGTTGAAAGGCAATTGAACCGCGGAATTGTTCAAGGATTGAATCCAAGGGAACTTGCCAGAGAACTTAGGAAGTCCATTGATTCCAGTATCAGTAATTCAGAACGATTGATGCGGACAGAAGTGGCCAGGGTACAAAGTGATGTATTTAAAGATAGCCTTGACCAAGCTAATTTTGAACAGTACGAATTTATTAGTGAGCCTGATGCCTGTCCTATTTGCAAAGCATTAGATGGTGAGATATTCAAAAAGTCCGCTATGGAGATCGGTACAAATATGTACCCAATGCACCCAAATTGCCGATGCTCTACTGCAGCATACATGGACAGAGAAGCATTTTGGGAAGAGGTTGAAAGGAGAGAATCATGATGAATTATTTAATTGCAGTGGCAAATGGTGATTGGATGACAGAACGAAAGGTTATTGAAGTGAACTCTATTGAGGTTAGAGATGATGTGTATATCTTTTATGACAAAGATGGAACAATATTATTCAGTTCTCCAATTGATTCCACAATATCCGTTGAATTAGCTTAGAATTTTGTAATTGTTAGATATGAAAGAGGATTCGGTGAAATGTGGGTTGAAAAACTAAATGCGAAAATGGAACGAACTGGTGATTTCACTTGGATGGACGGAACAGAGGTTTACCACAAACTCAAAGATGTTGAGTGGATTAACCGCACTTAGCAGACAAGCGTTAGTGCGGTTAAATTGATTGAAATCAGAATTGAATATTAGAAAAACCTGCCGATACCAGCTTTTTGTTGTTTCCTTTGTTCCAAAGACACAATAGACCCAGTTTTATAAACAGTTCTGTTTGTTTGTCCTTCTTCAGATAAAAAGAAGAATTCATTAAGTGCAAAAACGGATGTTAATGCAGGTATCAGTCCTTCACTGTGATGCATTTCTTCCTCTAAAACAATTGGTTCAGAAGTGGAACAAAATTTTTCGTTTTTATGTTCAACTAAGCGAACAGGAAAAATAATAGCATCTTGTTTAATATATAACTTTTCATCGTTAGCGAAAGTTACAACAACCTCAAGATTATCCATAGTTAATCACCTCCTGATTAGATTATATCTATTAACGGAGGTGAATACTATACAATTGCTTTTGTCCGGAACGACGTTAAACTATCAAAATTTAATACTGTGTGGGCGTTAAATATCAATTGAATAGTTTCCTAGAGATAAGCACTGAACGGGCTGTAAAAAGACTGTACGGGGCTTATTTTTTATGTGGTGAAAGATTGATAGGAATGACTGCATGGGATTAGGAGGAAACGAAGATGAATGAATTAATGGATAAAGTTAAAAAGTTAGCGAATGTAACTCCTTTTACAGAAGGTCAGATTGCATCAAGATTGACACATCAGGCACAGCAAGGATTACCACTTGATTTACAGTTCTTTGCTGAGGGCGGGGAAGGCGCCGGGCAAGGTGATGGAGGAGAAGGCGGCCAACAAGGCGAGTCCGGCAATGGTGAAGGTGGAGAAGGAAATGAAAAAACCTTCACTCAGTCAGAAGTGGATAGCAAAATTAGCAAGGCAGTCGCTGCCTTTGAAGAGAATCAAAAACCAAAGCAGCAAGAAGCTATCAATCAAGCTGTCAAGGATGCATTGGCAGAACAGCAGCGCTTATCCAAGTTGTCTGAAAAGGAACGTCAGCAAGAAGAACTTACGCAGCGTGAAAAAGAACTTTTAGAACGTGAAGAAAAAATCAAGCGATCAGAATTGCGTTCTGATGCAGTAGCAGATTTGCAAGAAAAGAAACTACCTTCTGATTTCGCTGACATCTTACTTGGTGAAGATGCAGAAAGCACGTTAGCAAATATCAAAACATTTAAAGAAGCATTTGACAGTGCCGTGAATGATGCTGTTAAAGAAAAATTGCGACAGGACACACCACCAGCTGGCAACGGCGGGAAATTGAAAGCTGACAATTTAGGTAAACAGTTAGCGAATCTGAACAAGCAAAATAGTGTTGATGTTGAAAAAGCACAAGGAAATTATTTTAAATAATGGAGGTAATTAATAATGAAATTTACTAAAACACCATTTGGTGGACCGCAAAAACAAATTTTAAAGTTTGCTGACCATTATGTCGCATTACCTGTGACTGTTGATGATGCAGGAGTGTCGACAAATGATAATGGAAAGAAGATTGTACCTGCAGGAACTGTTATTGGTGGAGGTTTTATTGATGATAGATCAGCCTTTGCAGTTAAATCAAATGATGAAAATGCAGAGGGTGTTTTATTTAATGATGTGGATGTAACGTATGGTCCTGCAGCTGGTGCTGCGCTCATTCATGCATTTATCGAAACAGATAAGCTACCAGAAGCGCCGGCATCAGAAGCAAAAGCAGCATTAAACCAAATTAAATTTATTAAATAAAGGAGTTTTGATGATGGATAACATTTTTGATTTAGTGAACGCACCAAATATCGCAACTTATTATCAAGAGAATGCCTCAGAACGCATTCCGTATTTAGGAGAAACGCTATTCCCTGCTCGAAAGCAAATGGGATTAGATTTGTCGTGGATTAAAGGGAGCAAAGGGCTTCCAGTAGCATTGAAAGCATCTGCATTTGATGCAAAAGCTGATTTACGTGATCGTATTGGCGTTACGAAAATCGAAACAGAAATGCCGTTCTTCCGTGAAGGCATGCGAATTGGAGAAAAAGAACGTCAAGAAATTTTAAAGGTAATGAATTCAGCGAATTCTCAGTATCTCATGCCTTTGATTAATCGTATTTATGATGATGTCGCTAATCTAGTAGATGGTGCAAGAGTTGTGCCAGAACGAATGATTATGCAGCTATTATCAACTGGTCAAATTAGTATTGAATCCGGTCGGCAAGTTTATGATTATGATTATGATCTTTCAGATAACAATCAAGATACACTGACAGGTTCAGATCAATGGAGTAATCCAGATTCTAATCCGATTACTGACATTAAAGAATGGCAGGATGAAATCGAGGATAGAACTGGCACGCGTCCTACGAGAGCGATTTGTACACGCAAGACATGGAACTATCTTGTTAACAATAAAACAATCCGTTTAGACATGAATCCTCTAGGAGGTCAGAACATCATTCTAACTGATGCGATGGTGCAGCAATACCTGTCAAACAAATTAGGTCTAACCATTGCTGTCTACAACAAAAAGTACAGTACAGAAGTTGGTGGAGATTCTAATTTATTCTTTCCGGACGATGTGTTTACTCTGATTCCAGAAGGTAATTTAGGTAACACCTATTTTGGGACAACTCCGGAAGAAGCTGATCTCATGAGTGGAAATACCGATGCCGAAGTATCACTTATTGACAACGCTATCGCTGTAACATCGGTAAAAGAGCCGCATCCGGTCAACGTTTATAACATTGTGTCTGAAATTGTACTGCCGTCCTTTGAATCTATTGACAATATCTTTATCGCAAAGGTTGCTGACGGTACTCCCTAATGGACCCCTATCAATAGGGGAAGCCACAATTGGTGAATCTTTTGAAATAGGATAGGAGGCTAAAAATGGCTACAAAAGAAGAATTAAAAGAAATGTTCAGCACTGGTAAAAAACCTACTGGTGAGGATTTCGCAGAGTTAATTGATGGAGTGGAAGGACCGCAAGGGGAACAAGGCCCTCAAGGACAACGAGGAACAAAAGGTGATAAGGGAGATAAAGGCGATACCGGCGAACAGGGTCCACAAGGTCCTGCTGGCTCTGACGGTGCAGATGGCCAAGACGCCGAACCTCAATTTACCGAAGAACAAGTGGCGGCGTTATTGGCATTGATTGAAGATGGTGAATAATCATGGATGAAATTAAAAAGAATGTGAAAATCGTATTAAATATCCAAGACAATCTACAGGACCCTGTCTTGGATGTTTTGATTAAAAATGTTCGCAGTCTGTTGTTAGGTAAGTTACGCAAAGTTAACAAGTCTATCAAAGAGATTCCAGAAGAATTGGAGTATATCATCGAAGAAGTAACCTTGCGTCGCTTCAATCGTATTGGCTCAGAAGGTATGAAATCTGAATCTGTAGAAGGTCACAAAATCGATTTTTATGATTTAGATAAGGAACTGGATCCGTATCTTGATATCATCGATGATTATGTGGAGGATGAAGAATCTAAGCCGAAGCGCGGAAAGGTGCTGTTCTTCTAATGCGATTTGATAAAAGAGTCACCTTCGTTAGTGAAACCGATGGATACTATGATCCGGAAAAAGGCGAATGGATACCGGGAGAGAATGTTGAAAGAACACTTCCTTGTAATGTATCCAAACTAGGCATAGACCGAACCAATCAGATATTCGGACAGATAGATAGGGTAATGACTGTCATTCGTTTGCAACAGCCTTATTATAAAGATTTTAAGCATCTGTATTTAGGTGACAACGAAAAGCAGACTTACCAACCAAAACGCCAATCCAATTACCGGAAAGGCGTTATTTTTGTTGAAGGTGAAGTGTAATGACCAGGGGCAATCTTGGTATCAAAGGAACTGGACCATTAATAAAAGCTATGCAAAAGAAATCGGATTTGAGCGCCGTGAAGAAGGTTGTTCAATTGAATGGTTCAGAACTTCAAAGGAGAATGCAGAGAGAGGCATCCTTTAAAGGCCATTATCATAACGGAAAATTCATTCCACCAACAGGAACAACGAAGCGTTCTATTGGTATTTCATCACCTATGGGCGATAGAGGGTATGCAGTAAGAGTTGCCCCGAATACGTATTATTCATGGTGGTTGGAACACGGCAGTCGTTATATGGCAGCACAACCATTCGTGCAACCGGCTTTCTTGGCTCAAAAAATGCAATTTATCAGGGACTTAGAAAGACTATTAAAGTGAGGTGGTTGAGTGAGAAAGACGCCCGACCAATCTATTTATGATGCCATTTATAAAATAAGCATGCAATTGGGGTATGATACTTTCAACTATCTTCCAGATGGGAAAGCGCCATATCCCTTTGTTTATGTCGGAGAGACGTTCAACACAAGCAGGCGGACCAAATTCAACAGATTTGGTGATTACGTGGTGAGAGTCCATGTTTATGCTAATCAGCCGGAACGCAATCGAAAAACGGTAACAGAAATGCGAAACGCCATCGAGAACGCTTTTTATAGATTGAAAAGAACAGATGGCTATCAAGTATTAAATCATAATACAACCGGTCAGGTTATGGATGATAATTCAACCGGTACACCATTGCTTCACGGCGTTTTAAGCTGTGAAGCTACTTTAAATTAGGAGGGAAACAACATGCCAGAAATGTTACAAGGTAAGGATAAAATATTGCTATTCAGAAAGTATACAGATCGAGATAAAGCGGCAGCTAAATTAGTGTTTCAGACGGAGCATACGTTTAGTTACAGCCGTGAATTAGAATCTATCGTCACAAAAGACGGTACGGTAGTTCAAGTCGGAGAATTAGAATCTGCTGTTAGTATCTCAGCAATCCAGGCAAAGGATGACCCAGTGCGAGAAATGTTAGAAGATGCTGTTAAATCCGGATCTAGACTGGAAGTTTGGGAAGTTACAGTGGATGAAGATTTAAGGGATGATGACGGAAAATACCCAGCAGTTTATTGCCAAGGATACCTTGATTCATGGGAAAACCCTGCAAATGTTGAGGAGCAGTCAAACATTGAGTCAAACCTTGTCGTAGAACTGGAACCGCAAACAGGAATGGCCACTTTGACAGAAGAACAAGAGCAAGCAGTACAGTATGCATTTACTGATACCGTGCCTGAAAGTGAAAACGACAATGGAAACGGTGATGATGACGAAGAAGAAACTCCCTAATGTACCCCAAGCGATTGGGGATGCAGAAATCGGTAGCACGTTAATTATTGACTAAGGGCGCTGAAATAGCGCTCTTTTTTGTACTTATTTTTATTTATATTAGGAGGAATTTTATTATGGAAATTCAAATTGGCGAGAAAAAATACGAGTTAGCTTTTGGTTTAGGATTTATTAGAAAGATGGATGAATTTCATACAGTAAAGGCGCAAGGAATTCCGTTAGGGGTCGGGGTAGAGACAGCTATCACTCACTTAGGAACGAGGAATCCAGTTATTTTGGTAGATATTATCAAAGCGGCAACTGATCATCTTAAATCTAAGCCATCTAATAGTGGTATCGATGAGTACATCGAGGGACAAGCTGCAGAGGGAAAATTAGAAGAACTATTTAAAACCATTACAGAGGCTATGGAAGAATCGGTTTTTTTGAAACCAAAAATGCAAGAGTTCAAAAAAGGCGTTCAACGAGCTCAACGGGAACAGAAGCAAGCCCAGTAAAGAATGAAAATCCTCCATCAGAAGAGGCCTATGAACAGATTGTAATAAATTGCTTTCGTTATTTAGGATTTACAAGCCTCTATGACATCAAAGTGCTCTCACTGCGTGAATACTCGCTGCGGATGAGGGCTTTTAATTTGGCTCAAATCGACAAGCAATATGACATGCATATGCAAGCATGGCTTAATCATCAAGTTACCGCAAATAAAAATGTCGGCAGTAAAGACAAGCCGAAAATGGAGCCTGTTTTCAAAGACTTCAAGTCTTTCTTTGATTATGAAAAAGCTATTAAGTCATTAGAAGGTCCAAGCAAACCGAACAAAAGCAATTTAACTAATAGACAAAAAAGAATGGTAGAAGCAGCAAAAATCCTGAATAAGAAGGGAGGTTAATACTATTTCTGAACAATACAGTGTGGAAGCATATCTGAGAGCGACCGGTATTGAAGAGTTTATTAGATCATTTCAACGAGGCACACAAAGCATAATCGATTTCGATAGCGCAGCCAGCAGTTCTGGAAGCGGAATGAAGTCTGTTGAATCCGGTCTCGAAGGCATCACAGGGGCAACTGGCGGTGTTGAATCCGGAATGCATGATGTAGGCGACTCTATGGATTCACTTCATGATAGTGGAAGCAGTGCGGGTGTTGGCATTGATACGGTAGATGCTGCGTTGGGAGGTGTGATGGATTCAAGTTCATCAGCATCTGGCGCGATAGACAACACAGGTTCCTCTCTTGATGATTTAGGATCCAGTGGCGATAGCGCAAGCAGTGGGTTAGATGTTCTTGATTCGTCATTAGACGGCATGTCTGACAGCGGTTCCCAGGCATCAATAACTGTCGACGGTGTAACCGATGCGATGGATAATTTGGGAACAAGTGGTGACAGTGCCGGCGCTGGAGTAGATATTGTCGATGCAGCACTGGATAGTGTTGACGGAAGCAGTGACAGTGCTACGACTAGCGTTAGTGATGTAGGGTCTGCACTTGAAGAAGCAGGAATGAGCGGCGAAAGCGCTGGAGCAGGTATTGATGGCGCATCCGATTCGTTAGAAGGTGTCAGCGGAAGTAGTGAACAGGCGAAAGATGGATTAGACGGCGTGGCCGACTCAGCTGACGAAACAGATATATCCATGAATAAGTTGATTAAAACAATCGCGGGTATCGCTGCAACAGTTGGCGTTTTCAAAGTATTACGCAATGCCGTTGATTTAGCGTTTCAGCGAATCGATACCATGGAACAATTCGAGCGTGTTATGACAGAAATGACAGGTAGTACAACGGATGCTAATGCTGCACTCGATAAAACGAATGACATTGTAACTGGTACAGCTTACGGTTTGGATGTCGCAGCATCCAGTGTGCAGGACTTTGTGACGCGTGGCGTTGAAGTTGGAGAAGCGACTAAATATATAGAAGCTTGGGGAGATGCCGTAGCTTTTTATGGTAATGGCTCAAATGAGCAGTTTGCGAACGTAACAAATGCTCTCCAGAACATGCTGACAAAAGGTAAAGTTGGCATGGACCAATTAAATCGATTATTTGAAGCTGGTATTCCAGCGGTTGATATATACGCTCAGGCAACCGGTAGAAGTGTTGATGAAGTATCAAAAGCGCTTTCTGATGGTGAAATCAGCGCAGAGGACTTTGTAAACACAGTAACCACAGCCATGATGGAAGGAACCAATGGAGTTACCAATATATCCGGTGCAGCAAAAGAAGCTGGTGCATCTTGGTCTGGTGCATTTGCCAATATGGGCGCAGCTGCTGCCCGTGGTGTGACAGCAATCATTGAAGCGATCGACGGCATGCTTACAAATAACGGATTGCCAACGATGCGTGATATGGTTAGTGAATTTGGTTCCTTCATGGAATCAAGTATGAAAACAGCAGCTGCAGTAATTGAACCGGTTGGAAATGCATTGTTTGGTTTGTTAGATGTATTTAGTCCTTTGCTGACTGTGGCTAAACCGTTTGTTCCTGTTATTGGTGGAATGGCAGCAGCGTTTGCAGGGTTGATGGTGGTCAAATCCGTTGGTACAGCACTTCTTGCTTTTAAAGCAACCCTAATAGGAATCCCAGTGATTCAAGCAGCTGTCACAACAACTACAACAGCAATGTCCTTAGCTTACAATGCTTTAAGAGGCAGGGCGACAGCAGTAATTGCTGCACAAATGGCACTTGGAGTAGCAACAACAGGTCTAAGGACGGCGATGTTAGCACTAATGGGTCCCGTTGGCTGGATTATTACTGGAGCAGCTGGATTAGCCGCAGGAGCATACGCTGTATGGAATCATTTCAACCAAACTAGCGAAGAAACCGAGCGCTTAAAGGAAGAAACAGATGAACTGGGAGAATCTACTGATACATTAATAGATTCTATGAATGAAAGTGCCGGAGTTTATAAAGATAGAGTTAATGATATTGATGCAACCAGAGAAGCGAATAACACATTACTGGGAACGGTCGAAGAACTATCAGAAAAAGAAAACAAATCTGCTGAGGATAAACGTAATCTAAGCATCGCAGTTGAACAATTGAATGGTAATGTTGATGGTTTAAACGCTTCATATAACGAAGAAGCAGACATGTTGAGCGAATCAACTGAAAAAATGCAAGCGCGTATCGATCTTATGGCAGAGCAAGATAAGGGTAACGCTGCCCAGGAACGCCTAACAGAAATTTTAAAAGAACAACAAGAGGTAGAACTACAACTTGATGAAGTTATAGCGATGCGTAAAGAATGGAACTCGACCATTCAAGAGAGTGGAAATGATACTGCTGACGCTCGAATAAAAATACAAGAACTTGACGAACAAGAGCAAGAGTTACTGGCAACACTTGATGAATTAGGTATTCAATATGAAACAACGAAAGACACAATGGTTGAATCCAGTCAGAATGCTAAAGACATTATCGCTGACAATAACCATGACATCATCATATCTTATGAGGATTTAGAAGGAGCTGCAAAAGATGCTTTTGATTCGCTTGCTGATAAATACGGAGAATTAAAAGATGCTGCAACCAACGCTTTCGAAGAAATTGAAAGCAAGACTGACCACACTATGGACAGCATGATTGAAACCATGCAGCATAACCAAAAAATGGTGGAACAGTGGGGAGAGAATCAAGCCACATTGATGGAATGGGCAGGAGACAATAGTTATGAAAGCTTTATTCCATTCATTGAAGATATGGGGATTGACCATGCGGCTGTCTTGCAAGAAATGGTTGATGATTTAGAAGGAACTGAAGGCACTAGTGGTGAGAAATTAAAAACGTTAGCAGACACTTACCAAGAAGGTGGAGAACTATCATCAAATGCTCTTAAAGATGCTTTAGGTGAAGGATTCGAAGAAGTTGTAGATTTGATGACAACTCTTGTAGAACGTATGGAAACAATCCTTCGCACGCAAATCAATGAGGCGGATTGGGAGGCGTATGGTCTTCAAGTTGGAAATGAGACAGCAAGCGGGGTTGATGAAAGCGCCGAGGAAGTTGAGGAATCCACAACCAGATTAGGTGGAAGACTTTGGGAAGGGCTTGATATAGCTTTAGGAAACCATGATTTCTCTGCAAAAGGTGAAGAAGTTCCTGTTGATATATCTGCTGGAATGGAAACCGGATCTCCTTATGTAAAGGCTGCCTCTGAAATGTTAGGTAGAGAAGCGACTAATCCAGCGATAGAAGAAATGAACAATTCTGATATCGAAGGAGCGGCAGATGGCGTTCCAACCAGACTTGCAGGATCGCTTAACAACGGTAAAGAATCCGTTGCATGGGCTTCCGGTGAAATTGGAAGAGCGCCAGGCGAAGAAATATCAGCAGCGCTCGAAGGTACACCGCTAGAAATATTCGGAAGCTCCGTGCCGATTAGAACAGCGATAGGAATCCAAGGGAGTACGGGTGAAGCAACTGGTGCTGCTAACAGCATGACAAGTGGTGTTCAATCTGAAGTAGAAGAGGGTATGCCTGAATCTATTTATATCAATTATGGCGGTAACGTAGGTCAAGGTACTGGCACAGGAATCGAAGGTAGCAAAGGTAACGCTACAAGCGCTGCAGAAACCTTAACGAATGACGTAACCACTACGACAGAGAGTGGGTTGCCGAAGTCTACATTTGAAACAATTGGAAATAATGTCAGCCTCGGCCTCAGTAACGGTATTCGCGGAATGGGTGACGGTGCGGTAAGTGCTATGCGCACCGTTGCGCAAGATGTGATTAACGTAGCAAGAGGTGAATTTGATACGCACAGTCCTTCTCGTGTGTTTTTTGCTATTGGTCAATTCGTATCTCAAGGTTTAGGCAATGGTATATCTGATAATCAATCTAGTGTAATTAATTCAATAATTACTATGACAACAGCCATGATTAACAGAACCGACATGGGAATGCAAAGCCTTAATCGAACCACGCAAAGCGGCGTATCCAATATGAGTAATAGCTTGAGTCGATTACCAGGATTAGCCCGAGTATCTATGGGCGCTTTTCAAGGTAGCTTGAATTCTGGCGCTTCGGCGAGCATGGGAATTATGTCAAGGCTATCTAGTGGATTAGTTTCTCCATTTAGAGGATTGCGCGGAGCAATGTCCGGCGTCGGTTCCAATGCTATGGCAGGTTTGCAAGGCGGGTTAAACAGCCGATCCGGCGCAGTTATGTCTACAGCACGCAACATAGCAAGTCGTGTAGCTTCAACTATGCGCAGTGCATTGAAAATTAAATCACCATCCCGAATTATGAGGGACGATGTTGGTCGCTGGATCCCAGAGGGTATTGCCGTTGGAATTGAACAGTATGCTGGTAAAGTCTATTCTGTTATGGACGCAATGGCTGATTATGTATCGTCACCATTTGACGTAGCAACACCGCTATTTGATATCGCTGGACAAGTTGCAAATACAAATGCGCAAATACAATCTCGTGTTAGTCACGAGTTGAGTCATCAGGGAGAAATTCAACAACCGCAACCAGCAATCATTAATTTGGTTCTGGGAGGCAAGGATTTTAGCACATTTGTAGATGATATCAGCCAAAATCAAAATCGAAAGCGTAATAGATTAAGACCTAGAACGGTATAGGAGGCGCTTTATGTACCAATTTGTAGATACACAACCAACAAGCGATACAGGAGGCACTTCCTTATCGCTCCAAACGGTATTTGATGGGAATAATCTGGATGAATTGCTGACAGATGAAACAGGAAGATTTGTAACGTTATCTGTAGGCGGTAGAGGTATTTTAAATCGTAGATTAGACTTAGTACAGATGCCAGGTGCTCATGGTTCAAGGGTAAAAGATGTAACTTATGACGTCAGGGAGATACCAGTTAAATTTTTAATTGCAGATGCCACAAATGAAGGACTTAGAGAGCGTTTCAATCGGTTGAATGGTTATCTTAAAGGAAACGAAAAAAGACTTGAATTCACCGACGAAAATGCTCATTTTGTTGCAACGCTTTCCGATGCAAATATACCTGACGAAGATAGTAATAGTCTTATCTGTACAATGACTTTTACTTGTGCTGATAGTGCCAAACGGATGAATGAGAAAGTGATTGAAGTTGGCACGAGCGAAAGCACTCATACCATTACTGGTCAAGATGCAGCACCGTGGGAAGTCTCGCTTAGATTTACTGCAAACACAGATAAATTTGAGTTACGCGCAAGAGATATCTATATCCTCTTAAGCTATGAGTTTATCGAAGGTGATCGCTTAACCATCAAATACGAGGGGCGTGAGGTTTGGCTAAATGATAATAGGGATTTAAGACACTCTATTAGGCTAGCCTCTAATTATGAATTATTAGAACCGGGTGAGCTTGAAGTGAAAGCAAATCATGCTTGTGAATTGAAATATGATGAAAGATATTATTGATTACAGAGTTTTCAGTCTTCTTATCCTTTTTGTGGTATAATAGAATTAGAATAAAGATTCTAAATATTATATTATGAGAGGTATGATTAAATGAGTGGAGCAGGTTATGTTTTAGAGAAAAATAACAGTACAGGGAAATGGAATGAAATCTTGCCGGAATATTCTGGTGTTAAAATTAAATATAATACCAATTATGAACTAGAAGGCAAAATAGAGGCATCGCACCCCAAACTAATAGAATATTTAAAGACAATTCCTAATGAACCTTTAAGGGTAAACCTAGTTGATTCGGGTGCAGTGATCGGTGTTGATGATTATAATCACGTTTATGAAATTAATAATTGGCGAATTGAAGGAATGTTTATAGTAGGAAATATCTCCTTGTTGATAAAAGAAAAAGAGGATTAAATTTGAGAACAGACTACCGGTAAATTATCGGTTGCTCTGTTCTTTTTTATATGAATTTTTAGGAGGCGTTAATGATGAGTGGAGAAGAGAAGGACTATGAATTAGGTACAGAAGGCATGAAATTTAATTTACGGAATGGTGATTTAGAACTAAAACAACCTACTGTTTGGAAAGGACATAGCTATCGTGATGAAGAAGGAAATGAAATCAGCCGAGAGCGTTTTTATGAGTTGAAGGTTGAGAATTTGGAAGGTAGAGTGTTGTCGCTAGAAGATGAGATTTCAAGTCTGTATACATTGATAGGAGATAAAGCAGACGCACTTAATATCGTCAATGCTATTAATTGCAGTCCAGAAGGCATACGTATCAAAGGAGATAAGATTGAAATTAATGGTGAAACTTTGATAGAGAACAGAGCCCTTGATAACAAGGACTTGTCCGTTTCTTTAAAATTAGGTGAAAAGGAATTTGCAGATTGCATAACAAAATATCAATCTCGCTCTTCAAGACGATCTACAACTTCTTGAAGCACATCTGCAAAAAGTTCGCGATCATGTGAACTAACCGTACCTACAGTTTTGGAAACTATTCTTAGGATTTCACGAGGTAGCTCTTCTATCGAAAAATTTCTAGTTTCTGAACCGATAGTTTCCAAAAGTTCTTGGGAATTGGCTTCTTGGCGTTCTTGGACAAATTTATCCATGATTTCATGAACATCAATTTTACTCATATGTATCACCTCCTCTATAATTTAATTCGACAAAAACAGAGGAAATCCTACCGGGAAGGAGGAAACCAATGGAATTATTTATATTCTCGCAAGACGAACAACCATTAACGGTTATATCCGAAGACACAGGGATTGTTGAAGCACCTTACCGCATTGAGGTAAACAGCGTACCGACAGAACCTTTTTCTTTTACTGTTGAAGCTGACCACCCTACAGCTGCACATGTCAAAGAAGAAAATAAAGTAGTGTTAAAAGACCACGAAGGCGATTGGCGTTTGATGACCATTAAAGAAGTTGATGATAGTAATGATATGGATGGTCCGACAACGATAGCCATTTGTGAACCAACCTTTTTAGCTGAGTTAAATGATCATATCGTTGTAGAACGTCGCTTTGTTAACCAAACAGCAGACGTTGCATTAACTGCTGCAGTAGATGGGACACGTTGGCAAGCAAGTGTTGAAGTCGAATTAGGCAGAGCCACAACGAATTTTTATTATATCTCCAGCATCGAAGCGATATGGGAAACTATAGCTACTTGGGGCGGAGAGTTTAAAGATACAGTGGAATTAGATGAAGAAACGAATGAAATAAAAGGTTGCTACGTCAAGATAATCCAACGTTTAGGAAAGGAACAAGGTCAGCGATTCGAGATTGACCATAATACAACAGAGATTGGCCGTACCGTTTTATCTTATCCAAAAACAGCCTTATACGGTCGTGGCTCTAGCTTAGAAGTCGAAGATGATGAAGGACAACACACAGGCGGATATACACGCTACATCGACTTTGGAGAAGTTGAATGGAAGAAATCCAACGGCGACCCTGTCGATAAGCCACTCGAACAAAAATGGGTAGGCGACCCAGATGCTCTAAAAACCTATGGCTATGAGGGCGGAGTTAAGCACCGTTTCGGCATCTTTAGCAATCAGGACTATGAAGACCCGGAAGACCTGTTATATGCAACGTGGGAAGCACTCCAAAAAGCAAACAAGCCAGAGGTTAACTATCGCCTGTCTGTCAATCTCTTTAACGAAAAGGTCAGTCTTGGCGATACAAGCCAAGCGATTGACCGCAGATTTGCTAGACCTATCGAAATCCAAGCCAGAGTCATTGCTATGGAATATGACCTGATGGACATTGAAGGTACAACAGTTGTTGAAATGGGTCAATTCCTTGATTTAGGCGATGATATCGACGACCTACGTAAGGAAATAGAATATGTTAAAAACAATCCGCCTAAACAGATAATCGATGAAGGCAGCTATCCAAATAGAAAGCCTTCCACTCCTGTGAACTTGGAAGCTTACGGCGGTATGGAAGTCATTCAGCTGTATTGGCAATATGCCGATGAAATGTTTATCAAGCATTATGAGGTCTATGGCAGTCGTACCGAGGACTTTGCACCAGATACACAGCATCTTTTATGGCGCGGTGATGTCAGCGCATTTAGCCATACTGTCGGTACAGATGAGGTCTGGTACTATCGTGTCCGCGCCGTCAACTATCATGGCAGACCGTCTGATTGGAGCGTGCAGGTGAGAGCGGCTACGCATCGTGTCTTAACCGAGGATATCATGTGGGGCCCGGAGTTAGCTGAGCGCATGAGGGAATTGCACAGAGTCAGTGACATCATTGGTGAAAATGGCGTTGACTTTGACCAAATATCAGAGGAAGCTAAGGACTTAATCAATCAACAAGCACGCATCTATACTGATGAAGAAATCGACCTTGCTAGAGAAGGCATCTTGAGCGATTTAGACGACCGTACCGATTATCTTAATAACCGCATAGCTGACCTAAACGACAGGGCAGATGGCTTGGTAAGCCGTGCTGATGATATTGACGATTTACTTGGTGAGCATGGCGACAGATTTCTCAATATGGAAACTGATATAGACGACATCGAGGGGCGTATCTCTGCCAGTATTGAAGAGATTGAGCGTATCGATGATACCGTTACAAGCAATAGCCTTGAACTTGAAGCACAAGCTGATTTAATCAAGGGGAAGCTTGACGAAATCACTTATACAAGGGATAAGGAAGGCATTCTTGAATCTATCGAGCAGAATACGTTGGAAATTGAAGCTACTGCAGAAGGTTTACAGTTAAATGCTGATGCTATCAGTAAGGTAGATGGCGTTGTCGAAGGGCATTCAGCACAGTTGTCCTTTTTAAATGATGAGATAGTTACAAAAGTTGAAGAGTCGTTTGTTAGGGATGCTATTGATGGTATTGAAGTTGGTGGCAGGAACCTGTTATTAAATACTTCAGGCAATGATAAAGTGTTCGACTTTACAGGATGGAATCATCCAATTGGAAATATTTCTGAATACGGTGTTAGGGAATTATCAAAAGGTGGAGAATTCACTTTTTCCGCAGACATTACTACACACACTATTGGAACAACAGATATCACACTCATACTTCAAATTTATAGAGATGATAATACGTTTGTGCAATATTACGGTGATGTGAGATTGTCTCCGCAGGAAACAGGAAAAATCATTGGGGTAGTTGATGTGCCAAAGGATGATAATTACGATAGGGCATATTTACGTGTTCGGCATTATTCGGGATCGGACCCACAGTCCAAAGGAACGTATTCCAAAGCTCAAGTTGAAAAAGGAAATAAAGTTACAGATTGGAGCCAGGCACCTGAAGATATCCTAAACGTACAAGAACATCACTGGACTGAAATCACTCAGAATAGCAGACTTATCGATGTGCAAGCAGAATCTATCATTGAAATTGAAGGCAATATATCAAGTGCTCAAGCCAGCATAGAAGTCATGTCAGAACAGATTACTAATAGAGTTACTAAAACTATATTTGATGATGAATCTGACTACTTAAGACGCTCTATTGCTGAAACCAGAAACTTTGCTGAGGGTATTGAGCAGACGGTTTCTAGCATAGAGATAGGTGGTCGCAATATTCTTGGCAACAGCAAAAAACCAAGATTAAGAACGAACAACACTACCACACATCCAATAAATATATCAGAATATGATGATTATGTTAGGTATGAGCCGCAGAACGGAGTAGGATTATCAACTTATTCAATATTAAATAATTCTACCAATCCAATTTATAACAAAGATTGGTTAGGAAAAGACATGGTTGTATCTATGGCTGTTAAAGTCAGTAAAGATGTAAAACTCCGATTCGCATTCTCAGATTGGGGAGCATCTCCAAGAACTATTAAGACGGAGTATTTTGACGTGAAAGCCAGTGAAGGCTGGGTAACATTAAAAATGCCTGTTCCTAAAGATATTATAAGCAAGAATCCAGATGATGATATTATTAGGTTTTTTCTGTATACAGCCGATAACGGTAATTCAACCATAACACCATACAATGGTTACATTGATGTTAAGGATTGGTTTATTGGGTTCGGTACAAAAGTTCCGGACTGGTCTCCTGCTCCAGAAGACACCGACCAACGCATGACACAAGCCGAATCATCCATTACTCAATTAGATAGAAGAATTGATTTTAAAGTAGATGTTGACGGTATTGTTTCTGAAATTAATTTAATGAAGGAAGGCATACGCTTATCCGGAGCATTAATCCATCTAAATGGCTTGTCCCTTATTGATGAGGCAATTATCCAAAACGCTCATATAGCCGATGGCACGATTGAGAGAGCTAAATTAGAACGTGCCATCATAGGCACAGCACAAATTGATGATTTAGCCGTTACATCTGCAAAAATATCTAGCGTCAATGCGGATAAGATTAACGCGGCTACTCTGCAGGCAATTACTGCAAATATGGGTACGCTTCGTTCCGGTAGGTTGCTATCCAATAATAACAATATGGATTTGAACCTTAATACCGGTAACCTTACCATGCGTAATGCTCATTTTACGCTTGGCAGTGGGGCGAGAATTGAATTCACAAATGTTTCTAACCGTATCCAATATCGTGATGCCAAAGGAGGCATTACACGTTCTGCAGGGTTTGGTGTCGGTAAATCCTTGCAGGATTATCCGTTTGCTTATTCTGGAACAACAGGAGACGCTAACCTTAATACGTTATCACCGTATTATAGCGGAGCGATGTGGCATACAACTAGAGCGATTGCAGAAGGTGCATCTAACAGTATTAGTGGCTTTAGGTTCATGTTCAGAAACAGAGCTGTTGATTGGGATAAATCAATTGAATTTGATTTTAACGGAACACCTACGATTAAACCTAGGTCACACGGAGAATATGATATTGGTACATCAGGATTCAGATTCCGTAGAATCTATGTCGATAATGTTTTAGGATGGCGGACAGTCTATATATCCAATCCAACTGCCAATAGAGGTTTCGCTATTGATACGGACCATGTTGACGGTCACAATCCATCCATTTACGGTCAGTATCCAGCAGATAATAATTATAATATTGGTCGTAGCAATAGATATATGACTTACGTATACACAAACACTGTTCGGGCGAATTATTTATACGGAGCATTACAAGGCGGGTCTGCCCGAAAGCTAAAAAAGAATGAGGGTGACATGCATTTAGAGGACAGCCTTGAATTTATTCGTAATGCCAAAATCGTTACGTTTGACTGGCGCCGGGACGAAAGCATGAAATTTAATAAAGACAATCCACAAAGCATTTATGACAGGCAGGTTGGATTTATCATTGATGATTTAAAGATGCGGAATGACTATCTTGTAAAGAGCGATGAGGAAACAATCAAAAAAGATAATATCCTATTTATGCATCAGCATGTTATACAGGATAGTTTGAGACGATTGGATAGTATCGATGAAGAATTGAACTGGCAACGCATTGAGTATCAGTATATTAATAATGAAGTAACCAAATTGAAAGAAGAAAATAAAGCTCTTAAAGAAAGAGTGAAAAAATTAGAGGAGAGTGCAGCATGACAATCAAATTAACTTATGGAGATATCCGAATCATAAACAACTTTTTAGTACAGTCACTCAATCCGAAAAAGGAAAAATCCATCCATCGGATGCGTGTTGTTAAAGCGCTGGAAGAAAAGCAAAAGCAGGTGGCAGATGAATCCAACGAATTGATGAAAGAATTTGCAAAATTAGACGATGAGGGAGAGGTTGTTTATCTTGATGATGGACAGCCTGCCATTAAGGATAAGCGTGCCTTCAATAAGGCGCAAGTCGCTCTGTTAGACGAGGAATTTGTCCTTGATGATAAGAACCTTCAATCAGCTTTAAACACTGTCAAAAAGCTTGTCAATGATTATGGGAAGGAGCTGGTAGGTGACGATGCCATTGCTCATTTTACTTTAGTGGAAGCTTTTGAAAATGCAGAGGAAGAGGAAGAAGATACTAAAGAGGAGGAGAATGATAATGATGAATAATTACACTTTTACTGAATCAAGCTCACGAAGCATTGAAAAAGACGGTGAACAGGTTAGGTTGATTAATTTTCGCGGTACGGAGCCAAGGGATGACAGCGGAGACAGAGAGCGCTTGAACATTGATGGTGCGATCATCGTACCGATGATGGATTATTTCCAGGCAGGTATGAATGGAGACTTGCCAGAATTGATTAAAGAGAAAGTACTGGAACGATTGACAGCCAGAGAACAGGAAAATGAAGAGGAAGAAAACGACGATGCTGAATAAGCGGTATTTTTTTGCAGGATTTTCCTTCTTTTTGTCGAATTATGATTAAAGAGGAGGGGATAAGTTTTGAATTTTAATCTATTGAAAAACGGTATTGATTCTTTAAAACAAGCTGAAAATAGTATTGATGAGAATTATATGAACTATGAGTTTGAGTCATTCCAATTAAAAGACGGATTGTTTAATTTTATTCATGGGTTTGAAATACTTTCAAAATATATCATTAGAAAGAATAATGAGGAAGGTATTATAAAGAATAAGTTTATTAGAAGGTTTAGAATTGCTAAGGACAAAGAATTTTCAATGGGGAAAAATGCACTTGAAATAGATGAAGGAATACAAACTATTAGTGTTTCAGATGCATTGGATATTTTATATTCTGAATATAGATTGAATGACAATTTATTTAACAACGTTAAATATTTGATTAAAAAAAGAAATAGTTTGATGCATTACACTATAGAAATGAATGAAGGTGAAAAGGATGACTTTGTACAGATTTTAAGAGAAACCATAGAAATGTCAATAGATTATTTTAATGAACTTTCTTGGGAGTTTAAACATTCATTTCTTGAACATGAACGCGAATTTCCTTTTACAGAATTTGATGAATGGGAACAAAAAGCAATAGATGCTGATGAATCCAGAAATGAAGAAGATTATATCGAATACCTAATCGAGGAAGGAATAAAACATCTTAAATAAGATAGTTATAAAGTATCTCAATGAGGTGCTTTTTTTATGCACTGAAAGGTTGTGATATCTATATCCAAAGCCGATAAGGCTTATTTTTTATGTCTGATGCAGTAGGGGGATTAGTATTTTGGAGTTAATAATGGAGGTGGCAGCATCACAGTTTGTATGGGCTATTCTAGCAATAGCTTTAGCCGCACTCGTTATCAGAGAGCAGCGAAAAGAAAATGTTAAGCGTGAAGATGATTTAATTAAATTGTATGACCGTCAAGTATGCGATTCGAGAGACAGAGAACAGCAGTTACTAGAGCATCTTGATAGAACAAATAAAGCACACCAGGAAACGACAGAAACGTTAAAACAGATACGCAACACGCTTAATCAAATGGAAGGTCGTATTGATCGTATGGAAAAGTATTATTTTAAAGACACCCAGAGAGGATGATAAGCATGCAAGAAATTTTAGTTTTAGCTACATTGTTGGCACCTGTTATCACAGGAGTAGTACAGGCATTGAAGGTCGGTTTTACCATTAAGAAAAATTTACTTCCGTTTGTGGCAGTCATTACAGGCATTTTACTTGGATATATGGCATGGCCATTCAGCGATATTGAAGCAGTATCAAGAGTATGGGCAGGTGGAATGGCAGGTTTAGCGTCAGTAGGATTATTTGAATTAGGTAACCAGAGACAAGGAGAGACAAAAGAGTAGCTACGGCTGCTCTTTTTCTATATAAAAAATTATTTTAGGAGGAATTTAATTATGTCAAAAATTTATTTAGATCCAGGACACGGCGGAACAGATCCAGGTGCAGTTGCAAACGGATTACAGGAGAAGGTGCTTACACTTAAAATCGCACTAAAAACACGGGACATTTTAAATCGTGACTATGAAGGGCACTCTATACGCATGAGTAGGACAAGCGACACAACTCGAAGTCTTGCACAACGCACAAATGATGCAAACAGCTGGGGAGCAGATTACTTTGTATCCATCCACATTAATGCTGGAGGCGGTACGGGCTATGAAGATTATATTTATAATGGAAGTGTATCTAATAACACAATAACCTATCGTGATAAACTGCATGCAGAAGTTATGAAGCAAGTTGACTTTAGAAACCGTGGCAAAAAACGTGCTAATTTCCATGTGTTACGTCAGTCGAGTATGCCAGCAGTTTTAACAGAGAATGGTTTCATTGATACGACAGCAGATGCGAATAAGCTAAAATCAGATGCTTACCTTGACCGCATTGCTTTAGGACATGCGAATGGTATTGCTCAGGCTCTTGGATTAAAACGTAAATCTGGTAGCGGTGGTTCCGGTAAGCAAGGTTATGTCGAGGTTATCACACCGTCCTTATGGACATACAACACTGCTAATTGGGATGATAAAGCGGTAATCGTTAATGAGGGTGAAGTTTTTACAGTGGCTAGAGATAAATTTAAAGTTGGCAATGGCCACATGTATCAGCTTAAAAGTGGTCTGTATATTACGGCTAGTACGCAGTATGTAAGGTATTATACCAAGTAAGTAAGCATAAAAAATAAGCCCTCACATTTGTGAGGGCTTTCTCGTTTTTAACGAGAAACATGAATTAAAAATGTTTAAAATTATTATTAAAGGGAATAATATAAGCGATTAATCATTTATATTAACAATATTTATGTTGACTTTGTTCCTAAGGAATGATATTTTATAAATAGCTCATCTGCCAAGAGTAGAAGGAGTTTCTAAAAACATCACGTAAAAAAGCGTGGTGTTTTTTGCTTTTTGTACCTATAATACTTTTTCAATTTCTTTTGTAATTGATGTTCGTGTTCTATATAATACGAGGTGATGAATAAACAGTAATCATTTCTTTCTTCGATAACTACTAAAAACTTTTCAATTTCGCATAATAAATGTATTCTTGAGTTCCCGTTGTAATCTTCTTCCCAATATCTTAGTTGTTCATCACATTCACCATGAGCATTATAATACTCTATTAGATACTTAATCCATCTTATTCTTTCACATCTTTTTAAATCAGGAATTCTATCATTAGGGTCGCTATCATATTGAAAACCTTTAGATGTAATATGAAAAAATGCTTGTTCTTTACCAAACATTATTGGATTTTTACGTATATTGATATTTTTACTTTTTATTTTTGTTTTATTAGCGATAAAATCATGATAAAACACTTGGTATAAGTCGTTTTCATATGCGTGCCACTCTCTATATAAATTAAAATCAATCATGTCGGGGAGATGAAATTGAAAATTCACTGTCTAATCCCCCTGTAACTTGGTCCCCATATGAAAATATTGAATTTATCATCGTAATTTGTTGAGTCCAGTGTTGAACCTGATTTATGTTTAACGTATTCTACTAATTCTAATTTTGCAGTGCTAGTTGCTAAATTTCGATGATAATATCCTATAGCGCCAATTAACAAGTCAGTAACTTGAAGTAAATGAACTTCATCTGATCGTACTAATTGTATGTTAGAAATGATCTCTCCAGTAGGATCCCCGATTTTCTTTCTTAATATGTCTTTTAAAGTTTCTTTTTTATATTTACCAATAGTGTCTTTTATATCTAAATAGATATTATAAGTATCAGATGGTTCAATTAAATAATTTAGTAGCAGATAATACATTTTATAATACCAATCATCATGATCTTGGTTAAATCTCTCGTGACTCAATCCTTCTTTCTGCGCAACGATAACTCTGAATGAAAGTTGAGGATTTTCAAAGAAATAATCAATTATCGCTTTATAGAAATCGAGTCTTGAAGGAGAAACTTTAGTCCATTTTATTTCTGTTTTAGAACTAATACCAAATTTTTGTTTTATCTTTATTATATCTTTATTGAATATCCTTCTATAAGTATGATTAACTTTCAAAGCACCTAATGTCATTACTTTTTGGTGATCATTTTCTAAATGACAACTTTCATCACAATATATATTAAACAAACATAATCCCCCTTATTTTCCTATATATAATATATGAAAATTATACCAGAAAACATCATATAAATTAATAGACTTAATCTGAATTCACATAAATAATTTCTTATATTATTTTTAATCTATTATTTCCTCTTATCATACCAATCCAGCGAATCCATAAACTCCATGTTATTTTAAGCATAAAAAAAGCCCTCACAGACCGTGAGGGACTATATCAATTAAATTTCCTGTTTTTCAATGTTATTAAGCTCTGAAGTGTTGCGAATTGACCAACTAATTATGCTTGGTCCAGCAACAGGCTCAGAATAGATGATTTTCTTTCTAGAAATATTTTTAAAATATTCATTAGCCTCTTTTTGAGAGTTAGCTACTACCGTATGTTGCGCCCCGTCCGTATAAATATCGAATGCTTGCATTTTAATTTCCCTCCTAGTTATTAAACGTATTATCTTTTTAAAAACCAGTATTACCAATCTATCTATATATTAAACAATTAATAGGGGGATTTAAATAAAAAATAAGCCCTCACGGTTGTGGGGGCTTTAAAAACTTAAGCGACGTTAAGAATTGGTCTGTTTATCTTTCAGCACTCTATACTCTCTTCATTCTTGATAGTATTTTTACTGATCTTTCGACGAACATTTAAATGATAAAAGATGTTCATATACTTTGTCTAAATTATCATTTAGTGCAGCGATTTTATCAGTATCTAGTTTAAAATGTATTTTATCATTTTTTTGCCTAGGTATTATATGAAAATGAAGATGTTTAATATGTTGGCTGGCTGAATCGCCATTTGCTTGCACAATTGAAAAATCATTACATAGTCCTGATTGAATCAGTAAATTCGAAACATTGATTAGAAATTTCATCAAGGCATTAGAAATACTGGGATGTTGAATTTCATTTAATTTCTCAATATGATTGTTTGGACAGACTAATACATGTCCTTTTGCAGCAGGGTTAATATCCAGAAACGCAGTTACATCTTTATTTTGATAAATTATATAGGCTGGTGTATTTTTATTAACGATTTGGCAGAAAACACATTTTTCCATAATTTAGTTTAAATCCTCCCCTTTTGAAGCATTTCGAAAGATTATTTTTATTCAGTTACTAAATCTTTATCCAAATCAAATTTCGCCCTCATTACTGCATTCTTCTCTTATTGTTTATACGAACAGGAAAATTGTACCATGATATAGTCGATAAAAACACTATTTCATTAGAACAAAACACTTATAAATCGAGTTGGAGTCTGACCAGTATTGGTCATCAAGTGCCCTATCTAGAGGATGATCTAAGTTATTTTCAAAATAAGAAGCACTTCCAACAATTGCAAAATTAATTGAGTACATATTATCGCACTTCGTTATGCCATACTCCTGTCAAGGTCTGCGCAGATAATATCCGACACCTCTTCTTGTTACAATCCATAATGGGTTACTAGGGTTATCTTCAATTTTTTCACGCAGACGACGAACAGTCACATCAACGGTGCGCAAATCACCAAAGTAATCATAACCCCATACTGTTCTTAATAAGTGTTCACGTGTCATGACTTGCCCAATATGACGCGCTAAATAATATAATAGTTCAAATTCAAGATGTCTTAATTCAACCTTTACACCTTTGCGAGAAGCAACATATGCTTCAGGATATATGACTAAATCACCAATCCCAATATCCTTCGGTGTTTTCGTCGGCTCTTCTATCAGGACATTTTCATGTCGCAAATTTGCCTTCACTCGAGCGATTAATTCACGATTGCTGAATGGTTTCGTCACATAATCATCTGCACCCAGTTCTAATCCGAGCACTTTATCAAATTCAGCATCTTTTGCAGTCAGAATGATAACAGGGACTCTTTGTGTTTTACGTACCTCACGCAATACTTCATTTCCGCCTTTTCCAGGAAGCATGATATCCAATAGAATAAGATTAGGACGCTCTGTTTCTGCAAGTTCAATTGCAGTATCGCCATCATTCGCTACCACTGTCTGGTACCCTTCTTTTTCTAAATTAAATTGTAATATATCAGTAATTGGCTGTTCATCGTCGACAATTAATATTTTTTGACTCATTGTTTGTACATCCTTTTAAGTTAAGTAAATATTAAAAATACTCAGTGAAAAAATCATGTAAAAAATTATACCACAATATGTTAATAAAAACATCATTTCTCAAATAAAATAAGAAAAACCCTCAAATAAATGAGGGTAATCGTGAAGTTGCCTTTTTCTTCTTTGCAGGCGTCTTAGTGGATTTTTTGGCAGCTGGTTTCTTTATTGCAGTTTGCTTCGTCTTAGGCTTATCATTTTTAGCTCTGTCTAGCGACTCTTGAAGAGCGTTCATGGAGATTTAAAACCAACTACATTGACAATCGGAAACGCAGTAGAACGAATACGAGAGATAGGCTGCCTGTGTGAAAGTTATTTTGAGATAGGGAGAAAACAAAAACTGGATAAAGTTTTGAAAATGGTAAAAGAGTAAAAAGTCTTTACTTGGTTGTGGGGACTTTACATAATAAAAAATCTTAAGCTATAATGTCACCATAGAGTTGCAGGTGATCTAGTACCTCCATCGTCAGTATTTCAACTATTAGTAACTCTGCAATTAGACGTCCCACTATGCTGAACTGCACCGCGGGCGCCTTTTTTGTTAAATAAGAATAAGCCTTCACGTTTATGGAAGTACGTACATAGAATGTTCTGCGGGATATTTGGATTTGCTTTGGCAATTGGGACTCAAAGAATGAACGCTTGCATAGATAATTACGGGCGTCTTTCTTTCTGCAAAAAATAAGCCCTTCACACGAGGGCTTTACATATATTAAGAAGTAGCTTTTTTCTTTTTAGCAGAAGTCTTGGTAGTAGTTGTTTTCTTCTTGGCAGCTGTTTTCTTTTTCGGTTTTGTTGTTTTTGGTTTTTCGCTTTTAGCCTTATCTAACGATTCCTGCAACGCATCCATTAAGTTGACCACGTTATCCGGTTTTGTTTTTGTCTCTCCACCGATTTCGATTTCTTTATTATTTTTCTTAGCTTCAATCAATTCCATTAAGGCTGTACGATAATCATCCTTATATTTTTCGGGTTCAAATTCAGTAGTGAGTTGCTCAATTAACATCTTAGCAGTATCTAATTCTTTTTTGCCAACAGATTCTTGGCTCGGAACATTAGGCACTTCTCCTACGTCCCGAACCTCATCAGGATAGTGTATTGTTTCAACTACGATAGCATCTTTATACACTCTGATTACAGCAAGCTGTTCTTTAGAACGTATCATCATTTTAGCTATGCCAATCTTTCCTGTATCTGTTAAAGCCTCTCTCAATAGCGCATATGCTTTCGATCCGCCCTCATTAGGGGATAGATAATAACTTTTTTCAAAATAGATGGGGTCTATTTCTTCCAACTGGACAAAATCAACAATTTCAACAGCCTTATCTTCTTGCTCTTTCTTCAATGCTTCCAGTTCTTCATCATCCAAAACCACAAACTTGTTACTTGCATATTCATAAGCCTTAACAATATCCTCGCTTTTAACTTCTTCATCACCGCAGTTAGGACAGGTTTTTTCATATTTAATTGGTGTTTTGCATTTCTTATGCAGCTGCCGCAGTTTAATATCTTTATTTTCGGTAGCCGCGTGCATCTTTACAGGAATATTAACCAGACCAAAGCTGATGGTTCCTTTCCACATCGTGTGCATTTTCCGTGCCTCCTTTTAAATTTATTTTGCTGATTTGTATGTTTTTTATACAAAGATATGAGGCATCCTATTTAAAAGAGGTGATACATATGGATTGGATGAAACCGATAGAACGTACTGATATTCCAGAGGGCGATGATTGGTTGTATGAAGTTAAATATGATGGCTTTCGTTGTGAATTAAGCTGGACTGATAAAAAGATAACTCTGGCAAGCAAAAACAGTCATGACATCTCCAGTAAATTTCCTGAGATTATTAATTGGTGCAATGAAAATTACGATTACTTTAAAAATAAATTACCTTTAAAGTTGGATGGGGAACTTGTCGTTTTAAATCATCGATATCAAGCTAATTTTTCTCAAATTCAAATGCGTGGTCGAATGAAAAGTAATGATCGGATCGAAAAGCAGTCAAGTATTAGGCCTGCATCATTAATGGTATTTGATATAACTGAAATTAGAGGGAAGAAACTCACTAAAAATAATTTATCCTTACGAAAAGAAACACTTTATCAACTATTGGATTCAGTCAACGATAACAAAGTTTTAAAATACGTAAAAGCATTTACATCCATTGAGGAAATTCAGAAGGTTGTTAATGCATCTAAAAGTGAAGGAATCATTGCGAAACAAAAAAACAGTACGTATCAAAAAGGGAAGAATCATCATGATTGGTACAAGATTAAAAACTGGAGAGTGATTCAAGGTGTATTAACAGAGTATAATCCAAGTAACGGGTATTTTGCTGTTAATGTATTAGAGGGCGATGATTTAATAAACGTTGGTACGTGCAAACATGGACTACCAAAAGAATCAGTAGAAACGGTGCAAAAGCTTTTTAAGGAGCAAGGTGAGTTTTCCGATGGGTCGTATCATCTGCCACCAGCTATAACAAGTACAATCAATACTCTGGATTTATATAGTAAAGAGTTGAGAGAACCTAATTTTAGAGATATCAATCCTTCTACACCTTATACTGACTGTACACTGGATAAACTGCAGTTAGACATGGCACAGATACCTATTGAAGTTTCGAATACAGATAAGTACTTATGGCGTGATATTTTTAAAAAGAAAGACCTTTTAGTCTATATCAGAGAAATATCGCCATGGATGCTGCCATTTTTAAAACAACGTGCATTAACAGTTATTCGCTGTCCCGACGGAGTAGAAGAAGAATCATTCTTTCAAAAAAGTCTTCCCGATTACGCACCAGATTACTTAGCATCAGATGCTACTGACGATTTAATTGTATGTAATCAGTTAGAAAGCTTAGTTTGGTTAGCAAATCACGGATCCATCGAATATCATGTTCCTTTTCAACGAATCGGGCAAGTTACTCCTTTAGAAATTGTATTTGATTTGGACCCACCAGACCGGGAACACTTTTCTCTAGCAGTAAAAGCAGCCAAATTGTTGAAGCAAATGTTAGATGATTTAAACCTTGTGTCTTTTGTGAAAACGTCTGGAAATAAGGGAATACAAATATATATTCCTATCCGAGAGGGAAGTATGACATATGACGAAACAGGGGTTTTTACTGAGGCAGTAGCAAAAGTTTTGGAGAAAGCGTATCCCAAAGATTTTACGACTGAACGCCTGAAAAAAAATCGCAACGGCCGATTGTATATTGATTACGTGCAGCACGGTCAAGACAAAACGTTAATTGCTCCATATTCTCCAAGAAAAACGGAAGAAGGAACTGTCTCAACTCCTTTGTATTGGCATGAAGTGAATGAAGAATTGACTCCTATTGCATTTACAATAGGAAACGTAATAGAACGTGTACGTGAAATAGGGTGCCCGTTTGCAGGATATTTTGAAACAGGGAGCAAACAAAAACTGGATAAGATATTGAAAATGGTGAAAGATTAAAAGCCCTCACTTCATCGTAGGGCTAATCAAGTTTTTGTTTTGGATTAGGTCTATCTGCAAATTTTATTTACCGTATATTTTATTTTTATCATTTGGATACCTTTGTGCAACCCATCTATCTCCAACTTTATATATCGGCATCAATATTCATCCCTTTTTTGTTTTTTATTTTATCCCTATTGTACATTAAATAATGTGGGTAACGTTATTATTTATCATCCCCAGCACGATGGCCACCGACCAACTTAGCGCGGAACCTAGCCATTCCGCCATCAAGCAGGCTCGAAGCATGCAACAAGGATGTATATCCAAATTTTCTCCTAATATGGTCAATCGTCTGGTCAAGTTCTTCATTTTGTATTGTTTCTTCTGCAGGTTCAAATAAATTAAGTTGCAGCGACTGCTTATGTTTGAGTTTGCCGAAAGTGACGTTAACCGTTCTTACAGGTGTATTTTCTTCGTAGTGCTTGTAAAAAAGATATATAATATGTTCTTTTAATATTTTAGATGAGTCAGTTACTGGAATCTTCATCTGTTGGTTAAATCCACCCTGAACGACATCTCTGGAATAACCAATATACAATTTCACAAGACCAGTCATTAAGTAATTCTTTCTTAATCTGGCCACATTCTCATCTGTCATTTCTCGAATGACTACCTCAATTTCATGCCTATCTTTATAATCCCTGTTAAGTATCTGATTTCTGCTGAATGACGTATTTTTAGGTTTGTAAACCTCTGATAAAAGCGTTCGGTCGATTCCGTGAGCATGAAAAAAGAGTTGCTCGCCAATCACTCCGAAATTATTTTTGAGCTTACGAAGATTATATTGCGATAACTCTCCGATACTCCGGATCCCCATGCGATTTAGTTTTGCCTCCGTTTTCCCGCCAATTCCCCAAAATTCAGTTAAGGGTCTTATTTTCCAGACTGTTTCAGAAACATCTTCATAACGCCACTCGCCTATGAACCCATTCTTTTCATCATGCTTTGCCTGGTGGTCCAATGCTAATTTAGCAAGAAGAGGGTTGTCACCGATGCCAACAGTCAATACTAACCCCAACTCTCTCCATACATCATTCTGTATTTTTCTAGCTATGTCATGCGTGCCGCCAAAAAGTTTATGTGATTTGGTTACGTCGAGGAACGATTCGTCAATAGAATAAACAAGTAAATCCTCTTTCGCTACATATCGCTTAAAAATACGTAATATCTCCATATTCTTTTGTAAATACACTGCCATACGAGGCTCTACAATTTCTATGTTTGCTTTTTTTGGTATCTCATAAATCCTTGTGCCGGTTTTAACACCATATTCTTTCTTGACGCGAGGAGAAGAAGCTAAAACCAAACCACCTTGATTATCTGGTTTCGAAACAACAGCAATACGAGCATATAAAGGGTGTTGTCTACGTTCGACCGCCTCGACGCTTGCGAAAAAGGATTTAGCATCAATACACATAATATCCCGACGCGGTTCATTCCTGTAATCCATCATCATAATTTCATCCACAACAAACACCTCTTATACGAATATACGTTTGTATCTATTATATGCGTTTAATTATAAGAATATACGTTCCTATAGTCAAGAAAGTTCGGTATGTAATATTTGGAACCTGATTAAAAAAAGAAGGATATTAGTCCCTTTTTGTCGTATATGTAGTATAAAAGGAGGGTATATTATAATGAAGAAAAAATTTAAAATCACAATACCATTCATCGACCGGGAAGACGGTGGAAGGTTTATCGATGCGTTAGATTTACAGACAGGAATTACATACGGTTATTATGAGTCAGAGGTGAGAAGTTTACATAAGATAGGGCTGGGCGAACTGGAGAATTATTTAATGAGACGTATGCATCTGATTAAATCTGGTGCTTATGATGATGCAGAGACAGAAAAATAGAGAGGGGAGACCTCTCTATTGTAATGTGGTATAATTGGCTAAAAATAAAGTTCAAAAATTACGTATAAATGAAGTGACCTTATTTTGACCACTAATTATTTAAAAAGTATTACCAATGATTATAAAAACTATTTAAATACTTTTAATATATTCGCTACATAATGGGTAATTAAAAGAAAATAGAAGTAAAAATATCAAAGTAGTTCATGCCTGGGATGATGTAATTATCCCGCCTGAAATATTGATATATGAGGGTTTTGGAACTTTATGGTGTTGATGAAACTCTAAAAATATCACAAAAAGATAACATTTTATTTTAAAACAATATCTTGAAGGACGTTTTCGTATAAAGTTTTTACTTTTGCGGAAGCGTCTTTTTTCTTTTCTTTGTCACATGTGTATAAATTTTCATCGTCGTGCATTTACATCTTCACATTTATGTATTTTAAGCATAAAACTAGCCCTCCACTAAGTGAAGAGCTTCCCAAATTAAATTTCCTGTTTTTCAATGTTGTTAAACTCTGAGGTGTCGCGTAGTGACCAATTAATTATACCAGGTCCAGCTACCGGCTCAGAATAGATGATTTTCTTGTTTGAAAGCTTCGCAAAATATTCATTAGCCTCTTTTTGAGAGTTAGCGACTACTGTATGTTGTACCCCTTCAGTATAAATATCAAATGCTTCCATTTTAAATTCCCTCCAAGTTGTTAAACGTATTATCTTTTCTCATGTTTAAAAACCAGTATTACCAATCTATCTATATATTAAACAATCAATAAGGGGATTTTAAATAAAAAAGCCATCTCGCTAGAATAGTGATTGGTAAATTTCAGACTTTTATTGTTTACTGATTCAACAATGCCCCACTATATAATCTTTCTTTTTTGCTTGGAATTTATCAGCATTTCGATCTGTATTTTCTCTATCTTTCCGATTGGTTGATAACCCATAATTTATCGTTTAGTCATCCTGTGATGGCTTATTTGTCTTTTTTGCAGTCTATTTCAAACTTACCACCTTTTCATATTTGTTACTACCATCTTATTTATTCTATCTTAACAGGAATTTGTAAGAAAAAGCTTATTTAAGGATTTTATAAGATAAATGTGATTGCAGTTTAAGAGTGAAGGGATATAGTAAAGACAACATACGAGAGAGGTGAAGGAATAATGAAATCTTTATTAAAAGTGAAAAATGTTGAGAAAGTCTTTGGAAAAGGAGTGAATACGTTTAAAGCACTGGACGATAATTCTTTTAAGGTAGAAAGGTCATACCATTGCCGTTCCTTTGGATATACGCTGGCTTCTTTCTGATCGAGCACTTTGATCAGCCTTATTAATTAGTAAAGGGTGAATTTATAATGAAACAACGTATTGATACTTTAGATTACTTGCGAGGATTCGCTCTATTAGGCATCATATTCGCGAATATCACACTAATAATATTACCTTCCTCGCTTCAAACAGATTATTTTTGGAGTCAGCTCTTAAATTATGCGGTATACGAGCGATTTTTTATTATCTTTTCTTTTTTATTTGGAATTGGTTTCTATATTTTCATGACACGAGCAGTAAATCGCGGTGATCCAAGTACAGCCTTGTTTATAAAAAGATTGGTTGTATTATTCATTTTTGGATTAATCCATCAATTTTTCCAATTAGGAGAAGCTTTGCTCCCCTATGCGATTTTCGGATTTATTCTTATTCCATTTTACAAGTTTAAACCGAAAGTTAACTTTATTATCGCTGTCATACTATTAATCCTTGCCGTATTTCTTGGCGGAGGTTATTTTATGATCTTGCCTATGTTTCTACTAGGTTTAAGCATGGGGCAATGGGGCGTTTTTGAAAATATTACAGCACATCAAAAAGCATTTCGTATTGTGCAAATTTCATCTCTTTGTCTCTTGCCTGTAGTACTTTTTATTCAAAATTTCTTAACGGAGGAAAATGGACAAATCGAGCTGGCTGGTGCCATTGCTGCGCCCTTTGTAAGTGCGTTCTATGTGACTACTTTAACACTCTTGCTCCGGCACAATATGATTCAAAAGTTATTAACACCTCTTAAGTATGTTGGAAGAATGGCGTTAACGAACTACCTTGTTCAAACCGCTCTGATTTTAACAGCAAGTGGTCTATTCGATTTAAAAGGTCATGTGCATCAAACAACATTAATGAACATTGCCTTCTTAATTTTAATCATCCAAATGATATACAGCACTATTTGGTTTCAATATTTTAAGATTGGTCCCATGGAATTTATATGGAGAATAGCAACATATGGAAAGCTGCCCGACCGCTATAAAAGTAATGCTAATCGTTCAAAGTTACTCCAATAATGCGAAAAGGAATGACTAAGATTTAGGAGGTGGTTTCAATGTAAAAAAGCAGAGAGTTTTATAAGAAAGCGTTTTATTTATTTTTAATAGGGGTATTTGGATAACAACCAAATTTTTCTGGGAGGGAATTATATTGAAGAAGAAATGGTTAGCGGTAGTTCCTGCAGTTACAGTTGCGCTTGTAGGTGCGCCTCATTTTAATCAAACAGTAGATGCAGCTCCAGAAAATGAATCGGTTCAACAAGCAGAATCAGAAATACCCGCAGGATATCAAGCGGAGTTGTTTACAGTAGAAACAGCGGTTGCTTATGCAGAGAAAGCCTTAGATAATGATGATCTAGTGTTCAGCAGCAATGGTGAACTTCATAGGGACTCGGATGGAAAAGTATTTTATTCCTTAAAAGCACAAAGTCAAGATTTAATAGATAACGGAGGTACTGGCACGGTCGGATTCTATGATGTGTATCAAAATGGAGATGTTGTAGAATCAAAACCAAGATAGACATAAAAAGGATCGCTTGAGGGAACCAGTTTAGCAGGAGGGATAACTTATGCCATTAAAAAAACTGAACCTGTAAGTAATTAACGCTCTATTACTTACAGGTTCAGTTTTTTGGATAGGCTCTACCTATACAGTATTATCTCATACGCAATACGGGTTCTTTTAATTAAACGTAAAATGTTCAAGCCAAACATGTCAGCCAAGGCACATAATGTGAAACTTTATTCAGGGGGGCTTTCCCCTAAAGCCTAAAGGAACAAAGGCTAAGTTCGCGAGTAATCGTAGTCCCAGTCCCATCTAGTTATACTGCGGCAAACGTATGAACCTTATATAGGCTGAAAAGGACTCTTGGGAGGCAGGACCAATGGGATATCGGTTTAACACACCGATGTGTCAACTCAACTGGCGGTTAATCTTCATTTTGAAAGTCGACCTCTCAGAAATCCACACATCCAATTTCTTTAGAAATAAAGTGGCGGGAGTATTCATTTATATAAGTAATGATGCAGTTAATTGGCTATTTGTTAAGAATAGTGTAAGTGTAGAAAGTATACAAAAAGGATTGTAAGGTTAATCGAAGATATGCTAAAACTTTCAAACCTGACAGACAAATTAACTGTAGCTGAATTGTTCGATAGGAAGTCAAATAGAAGATATCACTTTTGGTTAGACGTGTCTTTACTGATGGTGAAAAGGGTGTAGGATAGTGTGATAAATAGATAAGCTATTAGACTTACTTCCTATTTCAATCTTTCTCTGTTACTATATTTATGGTGAAAGTTAGTTTAAATATATATGGGAATTATTATGAGGAAGGTTTTATTGGCGTGCATTGTGTTGTTTTTGGATACCTGTGGTAGTAATTCAGAAGAAAACACATCTTACAAAGAAAATAATGAAACTGCCGAATTGACAATAAATACCGAGGAAACTTTAGATAAAGGTATGCAAGCAGATGAAGATAAACAATCAAGTACAGAAGAAGAGCTTGAAACAGAGGAGTCCGCTGCTGAGGAACCTGCGCTGCAAGAAGATGCTTCAGAAGAAGAACCACAAGAACAGAATAATTTTGAAGAAGCAAATCCAGAAAATAAAGAAGAGGAAATTGAATCATCTGAATGGGATGATTTAAAAGAAAACATCGTCGGAAAGAGCGATAAAGATGCTTCAGAGATTATTAGCAGCAAACCGTCTGATGTGCGAAATGACACTACTAAAAACTGGAAGAAAAATACCATTTCTGAATCTGTAGACACATTTGATTATACTTTATCTTATCATGATGAATATATGGCAGAAGGTGAAATACATTTTATTGTCAATTTTGCTTACAATACTACAACAACACTAAATTACATGAACGGTTTATTATTTGTAGATATTCATGAATATCAGGATGGCGAAGAACATGATGCGAGTTCGTTAGGAAGCGGAATGTTGCTGCAAAGCTACATCATTTATCCTGATGGAGACATAGAAGAAATAGAAATTTAAATAATGCTAGGGAAAGACGCTTACTGCAGAGTAGGTGTCTTTTTTTCAGTGTGTTATGAAGTTAGGGCTGGCAATTTAATATATAAAAATAAGAATTTATCTTAAGTATTGGCGAACTTAATGTAAACAGTTTTATATTTGTATTTATGAAAAAGCAATTTTAACAAGAAAAGGAAAGCACAATCTATGTCAATATATTCATCATAAGTTGTGCCTAAACGTTGTTGTGACAACGTTGTAAGCGTTTTATAATTATAGTGAGAGGTGATAGTAACATGTTAGATCAGCGCTCGATTCGACTAGTTGAAGAATTAATGAACCATGAACAGATTACAAAGCTGGAGTTGATGCAACAGTTAAAATTATCCGATCGGCAGTTGATGTATGATTTTGAGAAGGTAAATGGGATTTTGGAAGATTTCAACATTCCGAAGTTAAAAATTAGCCACCAACGCTTTCAAATCTCGAAAGAAGCCAGAGAGATTTTAAGAGAAAAATTACATTCTGATAGGAGCATAGGACAATATAATTTTTCAGAGGATAACCGATTTTACATGATTTATCTCTATGTTTATATCCGAAAAGAGCCTGTATCTAATTTTCACTTGCAATCTCTGTTTAAAGTAAGTAAAAATACCGCATTAAGTGATGTACGCAGGTTGAAAAAGCATTGTCAGGAAAAAGGACTGACCTTCAGGTACAGCCGAAATGAAGGATATTGTATTGAAGGAAATGAGATGGAGAAGCGGAGAAGCGTCATTTCATGCATCCATCAATTATTAAGCCAATCTATGGGAGAAGAATTTATCATTTATATTCTTAGAGCATGGGATCAGGAAAATTTTTTTAACCGGACAAATGATGTCATGCAAAAATGGCTTGCAGAACACGGGGTGCAATTAGTAAAAACAAGAAAAATTGAATTGATTTATT
Source organism: Oceanobacillus sp. FSL W7-1281 (assembly GCF_037969835.1). Lineage (GTDB taxonomy): Bacteria > Bacillota > Bacilli > Bacillales > Amphibacillaceae > Oceanobacillus > Oceanobacillus oncorhynchi. The sequence goes on from NZ_CP150214.1 coordinate 1,260,336, forward strand.
ATTTTACATTTTTTCAAGCAGGTGAAAAAGGAGTCCTATTCTTTTCAGAGAATGAGAAGAAGCTGTTAGAAAATCAATCATTATTTTGTTTGGTAAGTTCTCTTTTCAAACAGTTGTATGGAGAAGACAGCTCTGAAAACGAAATATATCTGATAACGATTTTATTATTAACAGCAATCGAACATATTCAACGAGTTGACAACCCAGGACTTTTAACATTATCTGAGAAGATTATTGAAGAATTTGAAAAAAATACGCTCCTTCCTGTGAAGAATAAACAGCTTTTAAAAGAGAGTTTGTTTAATCATTTAGTGCCTGCATATTTCCGAATTTTATTTGAAATTCCTTTTCATAATCCGTTGTCAACGACGATTCAATCAGAGTATGCTGAGCTATTCCAATTTGTAAAACGCTCCTTGTCGCCATTAGCAAGTTGGACAAAAAAAGAAATAAGTGATGATGAAATTGGATTCTTCACCATGCATTTTGGCAGTATTATTGATCGCCAAAATACAATGGAGATTGGGCGAATTACCGGATTAATTGTCTGTGCAAATGGAATCAGTTCATCCATGATGCTGGCTTCTCAGCTGAAAGAATTGTTTCCTGAAATTTATTTCTCTGAGGTGTTTAATGGGGATCAATTTACAGATATATCTGTACAAAACTATGATTTAGTATTTTCAACCATACCGGTAGAATCTCCAAAGCCGACATTTGTAGTGAAGCCTTTGATGACCCTGGTGGAGAAAAAACATTTACTACAATCGGTTTATAGACATTTTCCTAATTTATCGAGTCAATCAAAGCATTTGATGATTGATGAGATTATGAGTGTCATCAAAAAAAATGCAACAGTCACCAATGAAGAAAAACTGTACGGAAATCTCGTTCAATTATTTTACGCAACAAGTAATCAGAAAGAGGTGTATAAACCGATGTTATCCGAATTACTAACCGAAGATATGATTCAATTTACTGAAGAGAAACTTGACTGGGAAGAAGCAATTCGTAAAGCTTCTATTCCATTACTTGATCAGCATATTATTCAAAAATCATATGTAGAGGCGATGATAAAAAATGTGAAAGAATTAGGAACTTACATCCATGTTGGCAAGGGTGTAGGTATTCCACATGCAAGACCTGAAAATGGTGTGAATAAATTAGGAATGTCGCTGCTGAAGTTAAAACAGCCCATTGCATTATTAGGTAAAGAGGATCATCAAATTGATGTATTCATTTGCTTAGCTGCAGTGGACAATGAAGCGCACTTAAAAGCTTTGGCCCAGTTAACCAAAATATTAGGGAATAAAACTTTAATTACCCGTTTAAAAGAAACAAAATCTATAGATGAAATTATATCTATTATCCAAGAAGGAGAGAAGGTATTATGAAATTTTTAACAGTGTGTGGGTCAGGATTAGGTACAAGTTTTATGGTAGAAATGAATATTAATCAGATTCTACAAGAATTAGGTGTAGAAGGTATAGAGGTTGCTCATTCAGATTTGAGTTCTGCAACGCCTGGAGATGCGGATGTCTTTTTCCTTGCTAAGGATATTGCTGATGGCGGAAGTCATTTAGGTGATGTTGTGGTTTTGGAAAGTATTATTGATATGGATGAGCTGCGTGAAAAAGTAGAGAAAGTGGTGCGTGAAAAAGGTTATCTATAAAAACTGCTTAACTGAAAAAGGAGGTTTTCCATATGAGTACAATGATTGATATTTTAAGTGAACCGGCAATACTCGTAGCTTTAATTGCTTTAATTGGATTAATTGCTCAGAAGAAAGGTATTGCGGATACTGTAAAAGGAACGACAAAAACCTTTGTTGGTTTCCTCGTCATTGCAGCTGGTGCTGGTATTCTATCCGGATCATTAACGCCGTTTGGTGCCATGTTTGAAGAAGCTTTTAATGTGTCAGGAGTAGTACCGAATAATGAAGCTGTTGTAGCTTTGGCGTTAACCGAGTATGGAACAACAACAGCCCTGATTATGTTTTTTGGGATGATTGTTAATATATTAATTGCCCGTTTCACCAGGTATAAATATATCTTCTTAACCGGACATCACACGCTTTATTTAGCTTGTATGCTGGCAGTTATTATGGCAGTTGCCGGTTTTGACACATTCGGGTTAATTGCAGCAGGATCAATAGCTTTAGGGATAGTAATGACATTATCTCCAGCAATTTTACAGCCTTTCATGCGTCAATTAACAGGAAACGATAATGTTGCGTTAGGTCATTTCAGTGCTGTTGGATATGCTGCGAGCGGATTAGTTGGAAAACTATTTAAAGGGAGTAAAGAAACTTCTACAGAAAATATTAAATTTCCGAATGGTTTAGGTTTTTTACGCGATAGTACAGTAAGTATTGCTTTAACGATGGTAGTAATGTACTTGATTGTTGCATTCTTTGCTGGACCAACATTTATTGAAGCAGAATTAAGCGGGGGCACAAACTTTCTTGTATTTTCATTAATTCAAGCAGGTACATTCGCTGCAGGGGTTTACGTTATTCTTTCAGGAGTACGTCTAGTTCTAGCTGAAATTGTACCAGCATTTAAAGGTATCTCTACAAAGCTTGTTCCAAATGCAAAACCTGCATTGGATGTACCGATTATTTTCACTTATGCACCTAATGCCGTGTTAATTGGTTTTTTTGCTAGTTTCATAGGCGGTATTGCAAGCATGGTAATCATGATCTTCTTAGGAGGAGTAATTATCCTTCCTGGTGTAGTTCCTCACTTTTTTACTGGAGCAGCAGCTGGAGTGTTTGGTAATGCTACTGGCGGGTTTAAAGGATCGGTAGCAGGTTCATTTGTAAACGGGATTATTATTTCCTTCTTGCCAGTATTCTTAATGCCGGTACTTGGAGATTTAGGGTTTGCAAATACAACCTTTTCTGATGCAGATTTTGGCGTATCAGGTATCTTCTTCGGAAGTCTGGCAAACTATGCAGGGCCGATTGCAATTACGGTTAGCTTGGCAGTGATTATTCTTCTGATGATTATTCCAGGAAAAAAGAAAAATAGTAATCGATCAGAAGAAACGAAAGTAGGCTAAGCAAAAAGAACGTTGTAGAACAAGTACATATAGTTGGAAAATATATGTACTTGTTCTATCACATCATAAAAGAGAGTTAATCTATATTGGAGGTAGATTTTTAATGACAACGAAAAATTATACCATTTCTGAACTATCCATCAATACCATTCGAACATTAACAATTGACAGTGTAGAGAAAGCTCAGCATGGGCATGCAGGAATGCCCATGGGAGCAGCACCAATGGCATATGCATTATGGAAAAAACATTTAAGTATTAACCCGGAAAGTCCAAGCTGGTTTAATCGCGATCGATTTGTGCTTTCAGCTGGGCATGGTTCTAATCTTCTCTATAATTTATTACATCTGTCTGGGTATCCTATTACTATTGAAGATTTAAAGCAGACCAGACAGTGGGGCAGTAAAACACCTGGTCACCCAGAATATGGAATTACTCCTGGAGTAGAGGCAACCACAGGTCCACTGGGCCAAGGTATTCCAGTAAGTGTTGGTATGGCAATTGCAGAAAAGCATTTAGCTGAAATATATAACAAGCCTGACTATAAAATGATAGACCATTATACGTATACGATTTGTGGTGATGGCGATTTAATGGAAGGTGTTTCCTATGAAGCTATTTCTCTTGCAGGACACCTTCAATTAGATAAACTTATTGTTCTTTACGATTCTAATGATATCAGTTTAGATGGCGATTTAGATATTTCGTTTAGCGACCATATTCAAAAACGTTTCGAAGCAGCTTGTTGGCAGTATCTAAATGTTGAAGACGGTAATGATGTAGAAGCGATTACAAAAGCAATTGAAGAGGCGAAACAAGATAAGGAACGTCCAACTGTTATTGAAATAAAAACGACAATTGGATATGGATCTCCGAACTTACAAGGAACACATCATGCACATAGTGACCCATTAGGTAAAGAGGAAATTGAACGTACGAAAGAAGTATACGGATGGGAATATGAACCGTTCCATGTACCAAAAGAAGTGTATGAGGATTTTGCCACAATTAAAGAAAATGGAAAGAGCGCTGAAGAGAAATGGCATAAAATGTTTGAAATCTATAAAACGGACTTTCCTGAACTTGGAGAACAGTTAAACCGCATTGTAAAAGGAGAGTTAGCTGATGATTGGGATATAGATCTCCCTACGTATTCCTCAGAAGATACACTTGCAACACGTGTTGCATCAGGTAGTACATTGAATAAATTAGCAGAAAAGCTACCTGAATTAATAGGTGGATCGGCAGACTTAGATTCCTCTACGAAAACACGTTTAACAAATGAGGAAGATTTTAAAAGAGGTCAATATCAAGGAAGAAACCTGCGTTTTGGAGTTCGTGAGTTTGCAATGGGAGCGATTGCTAATGGTTTAGCACTTCATCACTTGCGCCCATTTATTAGTACTTTCTTTGTATTTTCTGATTATTTGCGTCCGGCTATCCGTTTAGCATCATTAATGGAGCTCCCAGTCACTTATGTGTTCACACATGATTCTGTTGCGGTAGGACAGGATGGTCCAACACATCAACCAATCGAGCATTTAGCATCTTTCCGCGCAATGCCAGGATTGTCCGTTATCCGCCCAGCAGATGCAAATGAAACGAAAGAAGCTTGGAAACTTGCAGTAGAAAATACTTCTCAACCAACGATGCTTGTTCTTGGAAGACAAGGTTTACCTACACTAAAGAATTCCGCAGAACTTGCTAAAGATGGCGTAAGAAAAGGTGCATATGTGGTTTCTAAATCTGCCCAAGAACCAGAAGGAATTTTAATTGCTGCCGGTTCAGAAGTCAACTTAGCTATTGAAGCCCAAAAAGAACTGGAAAAGCAAGGTATATTTGTTAATGTGGTAAGTATGCCAAGCTGGGATCGCTTTGAAATACAATCGGAAGCCTATAAAGAAAGTGTTCTTCCAAAAGGTATAAGAAAACGTGTTTCTATTGAGATGGGCTCTAAACTTGGATGGAGAGAATATGTTGGAGATAGCGGGATTGTAATGAGTATTGATTCATTCGGGGCCTCAGCTCCTGGTAACGAGGTTATTGAAAGGTATGGATACACTATAGAAAATGTAGTTAATACGTATAAGTGTCTTTGAAGGAAATAAGTCTGGCTCAAAAGTATTTTGAACTTATGATTTGCAGGTAATTGTTTCAGAAGTTATTTCCATTGACGAATAAGTAAACCAATTTATAAAAGCAAAACTAAGGGGTTCACCAAAAAAATTGGGAATGCCTTAGTTTTTTTATGCTGACATATTGTACGGTGTGTCTTCTACATTTTGTTGTTTCTTAAATAATTCTTGCCCTGTATTTAAGTATTGTTCCTTTATTTAAATTGAAATTTTATGTCTAAATAATGGCATATTTTCTCAAGCACTTTGCCATATACGATAATGACTTTCAGAGATAGATTGCGATCTGATTTTATCATATAATTTAAGTATGGATTTATAAATGGTTGTCAAAGTGTATTTTGAATTATATCAGTCTTTTTTCTGTATGTTTCTCCTTTAAACTAACAAAAACGTAAATTTATTGAAACAGTCAGAATGAAATTTGATTGGATGTTAATAAACTATAATTTAGTTTATTAAAGGGAAGATTATACTGAAAACAGAAAACGCAAAAATCCCCCCTTTTGAAATCCCCCACCCAATATGATAGTTTAAAAGAAGACATATTTATTTTAAAATTTTCTGTATATTAAATGGGAATCAGGTGTTGAATTGAAAAAAATACATATCCTCTTATTTATTGTAATGCTGTTTTGGGGATTTAACCTCTCCGCTATTAAGGTTTTAGTTACCGATATCGATCCAATTTTAGTAACTGCGCTCCGTATTTTTGTTGCGGGTGCTGCAGTGCTTTTAATTTGTTTATTTATGGGGCGGTTTCGATGGCCGAATAAAAAAGAATGGAAGGTTATCCTTTATGTCGGGATATTTAATGTTGTTCTCCATCATACGCTGCTAAGTGTCGGCTTAAAATATACTTCTGGCGTGAATAGCAGTTTGATTTTAGGAACGGGTCCATTATTGACTGTTTTATTAGCGATTTTATTATTAAAACAGCGTGTTCCGAAATTACGTTTATTTGGATTTGTTTTGGGGTTTGCTGGAATTTTCCTTACCACCAGTTCAGGAGGAGGTTTTCATAGTATAGCAATAGGGGATGTGGTTGTCTTTTTTGCTGTTTTAGTGCAGGCCTTCAGCTTTATTTTAATAGGAAAATATCATGATGATTTCGATTCGATATTGAGTACAGGCTTTATGCTTTTCATCGGCTCGGGTTTTATCTTTCTGACGAGTCAGCTTTTTGATAACCAAGTTTCCGATCTAACCCAGCTGTTCTCATGGAAGCTGGGGCTGGTTTTTCTCTTTAGTTCGCTGTTATGTACGGCCTTTGGTCATATTATTTATAATTTGGCGATTAAGCAGGTAGGTCCTGCGGAAACAACGCTGTTTATGAATCTGAATACGCTTTTTGCAATAGTTGGTTCTGTACTGTTCTTAAATGAAAGCCTGACAGTATTTCATATCATTGGATTTGTTTTCATCCTGTGCGGGATATTCGTCGGGACAGGAACATTGGAGTATATATTATTAAAGCGAAGAGGAAAGTTTGTTGCTAAGTAAATGGATGGGCTACCTGATTGATGTGCTTTTTTTGAAGTAGAGCGAATAACGGAGTATAAAGCTGTTTAGACTAATAGATGCATAAACATATCCAAAAAACATGAACAGGAAAAAATCCATATGATTATTAAAAAAACAATCTCAAAAGCAGGCATGCATCATCCTTCTCCATGGGTTCTTCTCCAAAAATGGGAGCACCTGCTATTTATCCATCTGCCAGTATCACGGAATGCTTTAGCAGGGCAGCTTCCCAAAGGAGTAGAATTGGATACTTATGACGGACAGGCGTGGATTAGTATTGTTGCTTTCAAAGTAAGCAAGAACCGTTTTCGCTATCTGCCTGGAACCCCATATCTGCGCCCGATGCTGCAGCTGAATGTAAGAACATATGTAAAAAGAAATGGAGAAAAAGGAGTTTATTTCTTTACGATGGATACGAATAAATTCGTTGTCGTTTTAGGAGCAAAAATAGTACATGCTCCTTTTCTCCATGCAGATATGAAAATGGAGGCTTCAGCTGGCACCTATTATTTGGAGAGCTCACGTAAAGGAGAGCTGGCTGCTCAATTTCAAGCAAGCTATACGCCGGAGGAAGCAGCTTTTTATCCGGAAAAAGAAAGCCTTGATTATTGGTTGTTGGAACGGTATATCTTCTGGTCATATAAAAAGGGTTCTTTATATCGCGGGGATATTCAGCATAAGCGGTGGCAGGTCCAAAATGCAGAGGTCATTATAAAAAAGCAGACGATGGTTTCCTTTTTATCGAAAGAACTTTTAGGCGGAAATCCAGTTATCCATTATGCCCGTTCTAAGGTTGCGTTCAATGGGATGATAAGAAGAGTAGAATAAGGTGTTGGTTGTGTGATAAAGCTGGTTTTTAACAAGATGAATAGGGGTATAGGTTATTGAATGAAGGAAAGATTTTTTGAACGTAGGAGTGTAAATATTGACAGTTGGAGCGTTCGTTGTCGGGGTTATATTGATAACCATTCATTTATTAACTAATCAGATACTGCCCTCTGATCGTATTAAAAGAGATCGTTGGCTGTCTTTTTCTGGAGGGATTGCAGCTGCGTATATCTTTGTCTATGTATTACCTGCTTTTCATGAAGAACAGGCAAGCTTGCAGGATACAGATGGTTTGGCAATGGAATCGGAATTATATTTTGTTGGATTAATTGGCATGCTGCTGTTTTTCGGCATTCAAAATATAGTAAATCGGTCTTTGAATAAATCAGAGAAGGAATCAGACACTGCTCAGGTAAAGGTCATCGAAAACCGCGTTTTTTGGGTGCAAATAATCTTTTTTAGCATTTATAATATGTTAATTTCGTTTGTTGTTATTCAATCACAGGTACAAGGAATTCAAGTCGCTTTTTATTCTTCAGCTATCGGCCTGCACTTTTTTGCAGTAGCTCATGATATGTGGAGAGAAAATTCAGAAATGTATAATAAATATGGCCGGTATGTGCTGGCAGCAGGGATTGTTATCGGCTGGCTGGTTGGTTCATTTATAACATTTAATACGCTTGTCCTCGCTATTATTTTCTCTTTTATTTCCGGTGCGATGATTCTAAACGTTATCAAATATGAGATGCCGGAAGAAAGAGAGGCCCACTTCAAATGGTTTTTAACAGGGGCTGCAGGATATGCAACTATCGTTTTAATATTAAAATTTTTCTTTGACTGGTAACAAGGCTAATATTCTCTTTGGTAAAAAAATCATTTGATACGCTCCCTTTACAGCAGCTGGAGATTTCCCTCCTGCTATAAAGGGAGTTTTTCGTATGTCTTCTAATTACCGGAAAGATTGTACAATAAGCACTTGCTAATGATTCTTATCATCAAACTGCGGAAAGGTGTTGGAACTCAAGCCAAATCTAAAAGACGAGGGAAAATAACAATGAGCGTTTTCTGGACGCTCAGTCAGGATAAAACAGAATAACAATGTTTCGAATGAAAATCTGATATTCTATTTCAATTTTTAGAAGCATATTCTAATACAAACCAAAAAGTGCAGCTTGGAATATTCAAATACGTACGTTAACGTTCTAAAACGAAAAAATCACAAATGAAAGAAAAGCGAGGTCGGTTTGGATATGAAACTTCATTTAACAGGTGATGTGTCACAGGTGAAAAAGGGGCTGAAGCTGCTTTTAAAGGAATTGGGTATTGAATTAGCCAAGGAAGGGCATCACATTCATGTGAAACAAAGAAAAGGACCCCTTTCGGTAAAAAATGAAAACATAAAAGGTGAAATCTTATTTCAGGAAAAGATTCATTTTTTTAGAGGAATTGGATTATGGCTGGAGCATTTTTATACGGAAAAAGATTTTACCCTTGTGGAGTATCCTCAATTTACGATGAAGGGTGCGATGCTGGATTCCTCACGAAATGCAGTTATGACGGTAGACGGGATAAAGGATTTGTTACGGAAAATGGCCATGATGGGGTTAAATACGCTGATGATTTATACAGAAGATACATATGAAGTAAAGGAATATCCCTATTTTGGCTATATGCGTGGGAGATATACAGAAGGGGAACTTACGGAATGTGACCGGTATGCGGCGGATTTAGGGATTGAAATGATTCCTTGTATTCAGACATTAGCTCATTTAACCGAGGCTTTAAAATGGAACTATGCCATCCCTCTCCGCGATACAGCTGACATTTTATTGGCTGGTTCAAAGGAGACGTATACATTTTTAGAACATCTTATTGAAGCTGCAAGCCGTCCCTTCCAATCCAAACGTATTCACATTGGAATGGATGAAGCACATCAGCTGGGATTAGGGAAATATTTGGATAAACATGGCTATGAAAAAAGATTCGATATTATGAATAAACATTTGCAAGAGGTAACAGCTATTACAGAGAGAAAAAAGCTGAAGCCGATGATTTGGAGTGACATGTATTTTCGCCTTGGGTCCAAGCATGGAGGATATTATGATCTGGAAGCGGATATTCCTGAATCGGTCATTGCATCGATTCCAGATACGCAGCTTGTTTATTGGGATTATTACCATGATGATGAAGCATTTTATCGTACATTTATTCAGAAGCACAAGGCGTTAAAGGATAATCCGGTATTTGCGGGCGGTGTATGGACGTGGAATGGAATCTCCCCGAATTATGGAAAAGCCTTTGCCACCACGGAAGCAGCTTTACGTGCCTGTAAAAAAGAGAATGTCAAGGAAGCATTCGTCACGATGTGGGGGGATAATGGAGCGGAAACACCTATGCTGACAGCTTTGCCAGTCCTGCAGTTATTTGCCGAACATGCATATCAGGAATCTTTTTCCGATGCCCATTTGCAGAAACGGTTTCGTTTTTGTACGGGTGCTTATTTTGATGATTTTATGCTGTTCAATCAATTGGATGAAACACCTGGAGTCAGTAAGCATAATTTACAAACCTCCAATCCCTCCAAGCTATTATTATGGCAGGATATTTTAATTGGTTTGTATGATGAGAATATTAAAAATCTGGCCCTGAACAAACACTATAAGCTTTTAACGGTCAAGTTAGAGCGGGCAGCAAAAAGAAATAAGGAGTGGAGCCTGTTATTCCATTTTTACCAGCAATTATCCCATGTGCTCAGTATCAAAGCGGAAATAGGCAGAAACTTAAAAGTAATATATGATAACCAAAATCGGGGAATGCTTCAAGATATGCTTCCTATCTTAGAAGAGGTCAAAGAGCGTGTGGATACATTACGAAAAACACATCGCACCCTATGGTTTTCTCTTCATAAACCCTTTGGCTGGGAAATTATTGAGATTCGGTATGGCGGCGTGCTTACGCGGATTGATACGGTAATGTATCGTCTCAATCAATATATCGGAGGAGAAATCAATAAAATAGAGGAGCTGGAGGAAGATCGGTTATATTTTGAAGGTCCATATCCGATGCAGGAAGGTTCATTAGGTAGAAATTTATACCAACGTATTGTCACAGCAGGAAATTTATCATAATTTCCGTGCGTTCGAAAAAAGGAGGATATTTTGTGAGTAATAAAAAGTTAGCAAGAAAAATTGGGCAGCTGCTCGTTGTCGGATTTAACGGAAAAGCAATCACACCCGAAATAAAGGAATTAATTCATGGTTATCATGTTGGTTCCATCATTTTGTTTAGCCGGAATATCGGTGAGCCGGAAGAGGTTCTTCAATTGACTTCCAGTTTACAAAAGGAAGCAAAAGCCGCCGGATATGAAAAGCCCCTATTTATTTGTCTGGATCAGGAGAACGGGGTCGTCAGCAGAATGAATCAAGGGATGACAACCTTTCCCGGGGCAATGGCACTTGGTGCGACAGAGGAACCACAGCATGCTTATAAGGTCGGTTTAGCAACGGGAAGAGAACTAAAAGCGCTGGGAATCAATTGGAATCTGGCGCCGGTCTTAGATGTGAATAATAACCCTGAGAATCCAGTTATTGGTGTGCGCTCTTTCGGTGAAAATCCCCAAAAGGTGGCAGCGTTTGGAAAAGCGATGATGAAAGGGCTGCAGGATGCCGGAGTGATGACATCGTTAAAGCATTTTCCAGGCCATGGGGATACCAGTGTGGATTCTCATTTAGATTTACCGGTGATATCGCATGAGATGGAACGGCTGGAAAAAGTGGAATTAGTTCCATTTCAAGCTTGTATCCAAGGTGGTGCAGACACTGTCATGGCTGCTCATGTTTATTTTCCGGCAATTGAGCCGAAAGCAAATACGCCTGCAACCTTATCGAAGCAGGTGTATGTGAAACTGTTACGGGAGAAGCTTGGATTTCAGGGAGCGATTACAACGGATTGCATGGAGATGAAAGCGATATCAAATTCTGTCGGGACAGAACAAGGTGCAGTAAAAGCACTGCAGGCGGGCACGAATTTTGTCATGGTTTCCCACACACATCCTGTTCAAAAAGGAACGATTCAAGCAATCACCAATGCTGTAGAAAACGGGGAATTACATGCTTCCACTATCGAAGCATCGTTTCAGCGAATCCAACGGTTAAAAGAAAAGTATACTTCCTGGAAGGATACCTTATCCCCGGATAAAGAAGAAGCCTTACAAATCGTCGGTTTAAAGGAGCATCATCAGCTCGCCCGGAAAGTGTATAGAGAAAGCGCCACAACGGTGCACAATAATCAGCTGCTGCCGTTAAAAGTAGATAAACAGCTGCAAATCCTTGTGTTAGAACCAGCCCACAGCATAATGGCACAGGTGGAAGATAAAATGTCGCAGCAGAAATCACTTGGCTCAGCGGTAAGGGAATATATTCCCCACGCAGCAGTGGAGGTGTATGAGGAAAATAAACTGGAGCATGAGCTGGAAAAGCTTGTTCACGCTGCTAAAAAAGTTGATTATCTCATTTTAGGAACAATGACTGTGACGGAAAAGAGCCCTGTCATTGCGTTTGTTAATCGATTAGTAAAAGATAATAGCAATATTATTGGCGTTGGCATGCGGAATCCATATGATTTTCATTATCTGCACAAGCTGCCAGCCTTTATCAATACCTATGAACCTGGTTATCCTGCATTACAGGCAGCCGCTGGAGTAATTTTTGGCAGGGAAGAAGCGAGAGGTACACTCCCGGTCAATATTGGATAGCAGTATAATCATTAAAGCTGTTAATTAGCTGTGAGAGAGAAAAATACGAAAGGGGGAGGGGAAGGTGAGCTAAATAATAGGGGGGACAAAAGCTGCTGCTCACAGTATCTGAATAGAAGAAATGCAATATCTTGCATTTTATTTAATTAAAATCTATATAAGTTGAAATATTTAAACTAACCTTTCCACCTAATAAAATTAAGCACTATAACTAGCGTAGTGTATTTCCGGAGCGGTTGCTAGAAGGTAAAATTTTTATTTCAACTTATATAGAAAAATAAAATAGGGGGAGGTTTTTGAGTGAAAAAGAATAAGAAAATCTTATTTCTATTATGCATCTCCTTTTTTTCCGTGCTGGTTGCGTGCAGTAAGGATGAAAAAGAAGCTGTCGGGGGAAGTGAGGATGCACTCGAAAATCTGAATCAAGAAGGGATGCCAATCGTGGAGGAGGAAATCACGATTGATGTATTTGCAGGTAAAGCTGCTTCAGCGGCAGATGATTGGAATGATGTTCCTGTTTTAAACGAATATGAAAAAATGACGAATATCGATATGAACTGGAATCAGGTTCCGGTTGACGGGTTAGAAGAAAAAAGAAATTTAGCGTTAGCAAGCGGCGATTTGCCGGATCTTTTCTATGGTTCTTATATGCCTAATTCTGATTTATATAAATACGGCGAGCAGGGCATTTTCATTCCGCTTAATGATTTGATTGATGAATATGCTCCCAATATCAAGGCATACCTGGAGAAATATCCTGAAATCAAACAAGGAATCACATTTCCAGATGGAAATATCTACGCCATTCCCCGGTTAAGAGATCCAGAATCGCCGACATCCTTGATGGATGATAAGCCATGGATAAACCAAGAAATCCTGGATGAGACCGGAATGGATAATCCGGAAACGACGGACGAATTTTATGAATATTTAAAAGCAGCCAAAGAATTATCCGTTGATGGAAATGAAGTGATTCCATTTAGCAGTGTGTCGATGGATCGTTTATTCCATTGGTTGACCGGTGCATTCGGAGTATCGAATAAAGGAATTTTGCATCCTTCCATTGATGAAGATCCGGAAACGGGAGAACTGCGTTTTTACCGTACAGCGGATGAGTATAAACAATTGCTTGAATATATGAACAAACTATATACAGAAGGCTTGATTGAACAAAATATCTACTCGATTGAAGTCGATCATTTTCTGGCGAATGGAGCAGAAGGAAAATATGCAGCCATGAACTTCTTTAATCCTAAGGATTATTTTGGAGAAGAAGTCGGGGGACGTTATATTCCAGGTAATGCACTGGAAGGTCCGAATGGAGATAAGCTGTTTACCTCTGTCATTTCACCAGTAAATAGTCTGGGGCATTTTTCCATTACCAATGTCAATGAAAACCCGGAAGCAACGATTCGCTGGATTGACTATTTCTGGAGTGACGAAGGGGCGAAGATGTTCTTTATGGGATTAGAGGGAGAAACTTATGAAGAAACGTCGGATGGGCCGGAATTAACGGAAGAAATTACAAATAACCCAAATGGGTTAACGGTTCAAGAAGCATTGGCGCAGTATATCATTAACCCGGGCGGAGGACATCCAGTAATTGAAAATCCGGAATATTCGACAGCACCTGAATTTCAGCCGGAAGATCTCGAAAACGCAGAAAACATGGCCCCCTATCTGATTGAAGAGCCTTGGCCGTTTTTCTTCTATGAAGAAGAGGAACAGGCGGCGCTGGATTCTTTAGGGGCGGATATTCAGAAGTATGTTGGAGAGATGGAAGCACAATTTGTTACGGGAGAAACGTCCTTTGATGAGTGGGATAATTATGTGAAGACATTGGAAGAAATGGGTCTGGATGAGTATATGGAAATTCAAAACGAAGCACTGAAACGCTATGAAGAAGGACAGTAAGTAATAGCCTCATTAGAAAACTTGGCATTCGGATGAATGCCTTAGTTGGGACTGCGATTACTCGTCCCATCGAAGAGCTTTTGCACTTATGCAAATAGGGAAGTTTATATTTGCCAAGTGGAAAAAAGGGAGAAGCCCCTTCCTTTTTCCCCCTTATATTAAAATAAAAAAAGCTTGGAGGTACTTCTTGTGAAAATGAAAAAGAAATTCATGATGCTGGCAGCTGTGCTGCTGATTGCTTTATCGGCGTGTAATAACGACGATAAGGCTGATGTCGGCGGCAGTGAAGAGGCGTTAAATAACTTAAATACAGAAGGCATGCCAATTGTAGAGGATACGATTGAATTAGAGGTTTTTGCCGGGAAAGCAGCAACGACGGCGGATGATTGGAATGATGTGCTGCTTTTGAATGAATATGAAGAAATGACAAATATGGATATCACATGGAATATGGTGCCGGCAGATGGATTGGAGGAAAGAAGAAATCTGGCTCTGGCCAGCGGCGATTTGCCGGATGTATTTTACTCTGCTAACCTGCCTGTTTCCGATGTTCAAAAATATGGAAGTCAGGGCACATTTATCCCTTTAAATGATTTGATTGAGGAATATGCGCCAAATATCAAAAAGGTCCTTGATGAAAACCCGGATATTCGGAAAGGGATTACGTTCCCGGACGGAAATATCTATTCCATCCCGACCGTCTATTCCCCTGATTTTTCGTCCTTATTGATTGGAGCAAAAGGGTGGATAAATGGAGATTGGCTGGAGCAATTAGAGATGGATAATCCAGAAACAACCGAAGAATTCTATGAATATTTGAAAGCGGTGAAAGAAACAGATTTAAATGGGAACGGAAAAAATGATGAAATTCCATTAAGCAGTGTAGCGGAAATGTCCCGTATCATTCATTGGATTTCAGGAGCATTTGGGGTTCAAAACCGCGGGCAGCTTCATACCTTGATCGACAGTGACCCAGATTCAGAGGATATCCGTTTTTATCCGATTGCGGATCAATACAAGGAAATGTTGGAATATTTAAATATGCTTTACGAGGAAGGGCTGATTGAGCAAAATATTTATTCCTTGGAAGTCGATCAGCATTTAGCAAGTGCGGCAGATGATCTTTATGGCGCTGTGCAATTCTATAATCCAATGGAATTATACGGAAAAGAAGTAGGCGAGCAGTTTATCCCGGGCAATGCTTTAGAAGGTCCGGATGGAACAAAAATGTATACGGGGATCACCTCACCGGTTCTTTCGTTAGGGAACTTTCTGATTACCAGTGAAAATGAAAACCCTGAAGCGGCATTAAGATGGATTGATTATTTCTGGAGTGAAGAAGGACAGAAAATGTTCTTTATGGGCATCGAAGGAGAAACCTATGAAGAAACAGAGGAAGGTCCGAAGCTGACAGAAGAAATCACGGATAATCCAGACGGCTTAACGCTGACACAGGCACTTGCCAAGTATATTATCAATCCCGGCGGCAATCACCCGGTTATCGTTACAGATGAATACTTTACCGGTTCAGAGAATGCGCCGGCAGATGTAGAAGCTGCGGAACAGCTGGAGCCGTATTTGATTGATGAAATTTGGCCGGCATTTACGTATACAGCTGAAGAAAATGACCGTATCGCTGTATTGGAAACAGATTTACAAAAATATGTAGAAGAAATGCAGGCTGGTTTTATTACGGGAGAAAATGATTTCTCTGAATGGGATGCCTATGTGGAAACGATTCAAGAGATGGGCTATGACGAATATATGGAAATCCAGCAGGCAGCCTATGAACGCTATCAAGAAAATTAACGGCTTGTCATCCTGAACAGAAGTTGAATTTATCGGTGTCTGGAGGGGAATCCAGACACCGATAAATAGGGGGTTAAAGAATGAAGGGAGTTAAAAATGACGTTTCTGTCCCAGTCCAAAGTAAATTTTATCAAGTGAAAAAGAATTTTGCCCGTAATTGGCAAATATATGTCTTTTTGCTTCCGGCGGTTGCGTATTTTATCATATTGCATTATATCCCGATGTACGGTGTCCAGATTGCCTTCAAGAACTTTTTTGCCAACCTTGGAATCTGGGGGAGCCCTTGGATAGGATTTGATCACTTTGAGCGTTTTTTTAATTCGTATTATTTTTGGAGGCTGCTTAAAAATACACTGGTTTTAAGTGCGTATCAATTAATCTTATTTCCATTGCCTATTATTCTCGCACTCTCTCTGCATGAAGTGAGAAATAGAATGTTTAAAAAGTGGGCTCAGACATTAACCTATGCGCCGCATTTTATTTCTGTCGTTGTTGTGGTAGGGATGGTTGTTATCTTCTTAGACCCGACAACAGGCTTAGTCAATCGTCTGATTGTTGTTTTTGGCGGAAGTCCGATTGATTTTCTGACAAGCCCAGGCTGGTTCCGGCACATTTTTACATGGTCTGGTGTCTGGCAAACGCTCGGATGGGGATCGATTATTTATCTGGCGGCATTATCCGGTGTTAATCCGGAATTACATGAAGCGGCAAAGGTGGATGGTGCATCCCGGCTGCAGCGTATTTTCCATATTAATATCCCAAGTATTTTGCCGACAATCGTTGTGTTATTTATTTTAAATATCGGCAGCTTTATGACCGTCGGCTTTGAAAAAGTGCTGCTGATGCAAAATAATTTAAATGCCAAAACATCGGATGTAATCCAGACATTTGTGTATCAAACAGGTCTGCTGGAAGGGCAATACAGCTTTGCGGCGGCAATCGGGCTGTTCGATTCAGCAATCAATATTGCATTGTTGGTCGTGTTTAATTATACAGCCAGAAAGGTAAGCGGCAACAGTCTATGGTAAGGAGGTTTAGAAGATGAAGAGGTTTACGCTCTCAGATAGAGGATTTGACTGGATCAACACCATATTTCTTCTCATTATTTTAGTATTGATTGTCTATCCATTGATCTTTGTTCTAAGTGCCTCTATCAGTGATCCGCAAGCAGTCAGCTCAGGCAGGATGTGGCTCTGGCCGGTCGATATTACGTTTAAAGGATATGAGCGTGTATTTGCGAATGATGCTATTTGGCTCGGCTATAAAAACACCATTATTTACACATTTGTAGGAACGGCCATTCACTTATTTGTTTTATTGCCTTGTGCATACGCCTTGTCACGTAAAGAATTAATGGCTAAAAAATTTATCCTCTGGTTTATTTTATTTACCATGCTGTTTAACGGAGGTTTAATACCTACGTACCTTGTTGTCCAATCCCTGGGAATGCTCGATACAATGTGGGCAATTATTATTCCGAACGTGGTAGGAGCCTGGTCCATTCTGGTTGCAAGAGCCTTTTTCCAGCAAAGTATTCCGGATCAATTAGTAGAAGCATCTAAAATTGACGGAGCTTCTGATTTCTATATATTTATACGGGTTGTATTGCCGCTGTCGTTGCCGATTATTGCGGTGATGGCACTGTTTCATGCAGTGAATTTATGGAACCAGTATTTTAACGCTTTGATTTATTTATCCGATCGTGATAAGTACCCATTGCAATTGATTTTAAGAGAGATTCTCGTGGTGAACCAGATGCAATTGAATGATCCAGGCGGGTCAGCCGAATCGCTGGTGGATCAGGTAAAAACAGCCGGTCTGATCAAATATGCAGTGATTATTGTATCGTCACTGCCATTATTATTAGTTTATCCATTTGTCCAGCGATTTTTTGTACAGGGCGTATTAATCGGATCGATTAAAGAATGAAATAGACGGGAGGGATGGCGATGAACGGATTTATAGATGGATATTATCGTTTTGCTGTATGGATTACGAGATTTGCTTATCTCAATTTACTATGGATTGCTTTCTCGCTGGTCGGACTTGGTGTAGTTGGATTTTTCCCGGCTACGGCAGCGATGTTTGCAGTGGTGCGGAAGTGGGTCCATGGAGAGAAGGATATTCCTGTCTTCCAGTTTTTTTGGAAAAACTATAAAAAAGAATTTCTGAAAATCAATGTTTTAGGATATCTACTGGCTGGAACAGGATATCTCATGATAATGGAATTTCGAATTTTACGGACACAGGAGCATATCGCCTATACGATGGCAAGCTTTGCTGTTGTCGGATTGTTTTTGTTATTCGCTGTGATTGTGCTCTATCTTTTCCCTATTTATGCCCATTTTCAATTACGGGCAGTGGACTATATCAAATGGGCACTGCTTATTGGAATCGGTCATCCTTTATTAACTGTATTTCTTCTGGGCATCGTCATGGCGCTTATCTACCTTTTGTTTATTACCATTCCTGCTGTCCTCTTTTTCTTTGGCGGAAGTGTGATTGCATATATTTTGATGTGGGGAACGCATTTAACCTTTGCCAAAATGGAGGAAAGCCTTGCTTAAATGATGTACGGAGGTGGAACTATTGGTACGGTTAGGTCTGGATATATTTTTAGAAAAAGGATATAAACGAGTGGAAGGGCAACGGATCGGTCTGGTTACGAATATGACGGGAGTAAACGAAAAACTGCAGCCATCCATCGATTTATTTTCGGAGCATCCGGCAATCCATCTGACTGCCCTGTATGCTCCGGAACATGGCATCCGCGGAGATGCGAAGGAAGGGCAGGAGGTATCCTCTTCCATAGATGCTAAAACAGGGCTGCCGGTATACAGTTTATACGGGCAGACAAGAAAGCCAAGTAAAGAAATGCTTGCAGATGTGGATGTACTGGTCTTTGACTTACAGGATATCGGTTCAAGATACTATACGTACATTTATACCATGGCTTATGTGATGGAAGCGTGTATGGAATATGGAAAGAAGCTGATTGTCCTTGACCGGCCCAACCCGGTGTCCGGTCTGACTATGGAGGGGAATCTGGTCGAACCGGATGTGCGTTCCTTTGTCGGTTTACTGCCAATCCCGAATCGTCACGGCATGACTATAGGGGAATTGGCATGGTTATTTAAAAAGGAATTTGCTTACGCATGCGACCTTTCTATTGTGCCGATGGAAGGCTGGAAACGCCGTATGTACTTTGATGATACGAATTTATTCTGGATTCCGCCATCGCCGAATGTGCCTGTGGTTGATACGGCTATTTTATATCCGGGCACCTGTCTTTTGGAAGGAACCAATGTATCCGAGGGAAGAGGGACGACAAAACCATTTGAGTGGATTGGCGCTCCTTTTATAGAGGGGCAGAAGCTGGCGAAAGTATATAATGATAAAAAAATTCCTGGCGTGCTCGCCCGCCCTGTATCTTTTGTTCCGACTTATCAAAAACATGAAGGTGAAATCTGCGGTGGTGTACAGCTTCATATCGAAAACCGCCATACACTTCATGCCTTACGAGCAGGGGTCACTTTAGTGGAAACTATCGCAGCACTCTATCCGAATCAATTTCAATTTACCGAAAATGAAAATGGGAAGTATTTCTTTGATTTACTGGCAGGAACCAAGCGTTTAAGGAAATACATCTTAGCTGGAGAAGCAGAAAAGTATATAGAGGAAGGCCAGCAGGAGCTGGGGAAATTTAAAAAAACGCGAAAAAAATATCTTTTATATCGTTAGAAACATTACGGCAGATAGACTTCCTGCTACAATTACTGAACCGAGGAGTTATTGGATTTAATCAAAAGACAGGTTCTTCTGTGAAGAGAGAAAAAGAAATGAGTTGATCCTATTGCCTTTTATAAACGGTGGAATAACGAGAATCAATGAAATGCTTTTGAGTCTCCCGCCATCTGAAAAGAAGATTGCTGATTATATTTTAAAAAATCCGGAAAAAGTCATTTCGTTGACTGCAAAGGAGCTCGGGAAACGCAGTGAAACAAGCGGCGCAGCAGTTATCCGATTATGCAAGTCTTTGAATTTGAAGGGTTTTCACGATTTGAAAATCCGTATTGCGGGTGATTTGCAAAGAAAAGAAGAGTACGGATTCCGCGATATTGATCCGGATGAAACGTCTCTATCGATTATTGATAAAATGACAAATAACAGTATTCAAACGATAAGAGAAACAGCGCAATTAATTGATATTGATCAACTGCAGACAGGGGTTCAATGGATGAATGACGCCTCAAAAATCTTATTTATCGGCGTCGGCGCGTCAGGAATGATTGCACAGGATGCGGTGCAAAAATTTATCCGGATTAATAAAAACGCTTATGCCTTTGAAGACATGCATATTGCGGCGACAGTCATTGCCAATATGAGCGAAAACGATGTTGTTTTTGGCATTTCTTTTTCAGGTGAAACCGTTGAAATTGCAAATATGCTTCATCTTGCCAAAAAAAGAGGTGTGAAAACAATCAGTCTGACTAAATACGGAAAATGGCCGGTTACCGAGCATGCAGATATAAAACTGTATACATCTACAACGAGAGAGCCTATTTTCCGGAGCGGCGCCACATCATCCCGGATTGCACAGCTGCAGGTCATGGATATTTTGTTTATGAGTGTAGCTGCCTTACAATATCCAGTTACCGTAAAGCATCTGGATGAGACGAGGGATGCGGTGGATTTCTTTAAAAAAGGAAATGAAAAGATAAAAAAATAAAGAAGATACAAAGGTTGAAAGACTTCTTATTGCGGCATCAGAACAAGAATAAAAGCTTACTATACACATCCTCAAAAAAGAAAGGAGATGATAAGCATGAAGCTGGAATCCTGGAATGAAAGAAGAATAGATGCACTTGTTCAATTATGGAATCAGGAAATAGGAAGCCATTTTCCAATGCGGAAGGAGCTGTTTAAACAAAATAGCTTTGAGGATGAGAATATATGCGAAAAAGCCTCCGCAATTGCTATCGATGAGGAAAACCATGTGGTCGGATTTGTTGTTGCAAAGAGATATCAGGAAAAAAAGGAAGCGGGTATGAGCAAGGAAATCGGGTGGATCCAAGTACTTCTTGTGGCGGAGAACCGGAGAAATCAAGGAATTGGCTCCTTATTGTTAGCAAATGCTGAAACGCATTTAAAGGCTGCCGGTGTAAAACAAATTCTGCTGGGACGTGACCCATGGCATTATTTTCCCGGTATCCCCATGGAATTGGCAGAAGCAAAATCCTGGTTTGAACAGAAAGGATATCAAAACAGTGGAATAGAGCATGACATGATCCGAAAATATCATAACGACGATGTAGCGGCAGTCCCCAAAATAACAGGAATAGAATGCCAGGTGTTAAAGCTGGAAGATAAGGACTCATTTCTTGATTTTTTACATCGGTGTTTCCCGGGAAGATGGGAATATGAAGCGATTCATTATTTTCAAAAGGGCGGTACAGGAAGAGAATTTGCGATTTTAAAAAAAGGACAGCAAATCATTGGGTTTTGTCGAATGAATGATGAAAACGCACCGTTTGTCGCTCAAAATGTATACTGGGCTCCTTTGTTTCAGGCGGAATTAGGCGGGGTTGGACCTTTAGGAGTGGATGCGAACGAACGCGGGAAAGGATATGGATTAGCTGTTGTGGAAGCAGGAATCGGTTTTTTAAGAGAACGGGGCGTCTCCCGCATTGTCATTGATTGGACAGGGCTGACAGCTTTTTATAATAAATTGGGATATACGGTTTGGAAGAGCTATGCTGGGTATAGTAAGAATTTGTAAATACGTATTTGTCTGTCACAAATGCAGACAATCTAAAACTTGGAAAGAATAGCAGCAGTCTTATTGGTATATAACATATAAGAATCGGGATGAAACAGTAAACAAAAGGGAAGGCCAACTTGTATGATAGTTGGTCTTCCCTTTTCTATAACAATATTTATTCATAAGCCTCTCCAGAAACTCTAAACAAAGACTTATCCTCAATTTTATGCGTAACAAACATCAGAACAACGCCAAAGAAAATCATTCCGCCGGCGACAAAGGTGATTTCTCTATAGGAAAATTGATTCGTTAATAAGAGACTGCCTAATGTTGCTCCAATCGAATTTGCTAAATTAAATACAGATGCAGCTATCGTTCCCGATAAGGCTGGCGCTTCTGTTGCTGCCAAGATGATCTTTGCATTTAATATTGGTGTGGTTCCAAAGGTTCCGGCACCGAATAAGAAGCAGGCAACATACGTCAAGATTGGGTTCATAAATAAGAACGTAATGGCAATCAGCACGGTGCCTAAAATAGTCATCGCCACGATTAACCGTTCTGTCAGTACTTCAGGCTGAATACTTCCAGAAACAAAATTCCCAATAACCGCGCCGAGTCCAAATAAGAATAAAGCAATCGTAATACTGGTTACATCAAAGCCTGCAATGTCCCTGAGCATGGGCTCTGTAAACGTATAGGCGGTAAATACCCCGGAAAAGCCAAAGACAATAACGGCAATCAGCATCCAGACATTTTTATTCTTCAATACTGCCATCTCATTTTTTAACTTAGGAGTTTCGCTTTGTTTTAAATTTGGTGTCACAATCATAAGACCAATTAAATTAATAACGCCCATCGCTGCAATAAACCAGAAAACGAGTCTCCAATCAAGGACACCGCCGATATAAGAACCAAAAGGAACGCCAAGCATAATGGCAATCGTCAGTCCGCCCTGCACGGCAGCAATCGAGCTGGTGCGTTTATGAGGCTGGGAAATTTCAACTGCCATGCTCATGCATAATCCAAAGAATGGGGCATGCATGGTTGCAGAAAAAAGTCTGGAAAGAAGCAAAACCTCAAAATTTGGTGCAGTGGCCGCAATAATATTACTTATAATAAAGATGGAGATAAGTGCGATAAGCAGAGGCTTCGGTGAAAATTTAACCGTTAATATCCGAAGCAGCGGGCCACAGACAGCAACACTGATAGCATAAACGCTGAGCAATAATCCAGTGGTTGAAACGGGCACATCTAAATCCGCCGCAAACTGTGTTAATAAACCAGTAACGGCATACTCTGTCATGCCAATCGCAAATGTACCAATCATAAATACAAATAGAATCGTATTACGGGAGAATTTCATAGTCATTTTAACACTTCCTTTCTGTCCGTCTAAAAAAACAATAGCACTATCATAGTGGAACAGAGACCTATTGTCTAGGTATCTGTTTGAAAAAAATAAAGAAATAATTTTCAGATTAATGGAAGCGCAGAGCAAATGCTTGCTGTGTAAAAAATAGGTTTTTTGAAGCTGTAAATAAGAGCAAATGAAAAGAAGTAGAAAAGCTAAAAAATGGTATAATAAAAGAATCTTGATTCCGTGAAGGAGGATATAATAATGACAGCAGACACAAACAACATTGTGCCCCACCTTTGGTTTGATAAAGAAGCAAAAGAGGCAGCAGCATTTTATACGTCAATTTTTCCAGATTCGCAGATAATCAGTGAAACGATTATTCCAGACACCCCATCAGGAGATTGCGATTTGGTTTCTTTTGATTTATGGGGGCAGCGATTTATGGCAATCAGTGCAGGGCCTTATTTCTCATTCAATCCATCCATTTCGTTTATGGTAAATTTTGATCCAGCAAGAGATAAAAACGCTGCCGAACAGCTTGAAGCCGTTTGGGAGAAGCTGTCTGACGGCGGTGTACCGCTGATGCCGCTTGACTCGTACCCTTTTAGTGAAAAATATGGCTGGATACAAGATAAATATGGATTGTCCTGGCAGCTTATTTTGACGAACCCGGAAGGTGAGGAGCGCCCGCCAATTCTGCCATCCATGATGTTTACAGGGGAAAATGCAGGAAGAGCAGAGGAAGCCGTTCAATTTTATTTATCTATTTTTAACAACAGCGAAAAAGGGAACATGGCTTATTACCCGGCAGGAATGGAACCCAATAAGGAAGGCACGGTTATGTTTTCAGATTTTGCACTTGAAAATGTCTGGATAACGGCAATGGATAGCGGACTGGAGCATGGTTTTCAATTTAACGAAGCTGTTTCTATGCTGGTTAACTGTGATGCACAGGAAGAGATTAATCATTATTTCGAACAGTTATCAGCTGTACCCGAAGCAGAGCAGTGCGGTTGGTTGAAGGACAAGTTCGGTGTTTCCTGGCAGATTTCCCCAAGTGAGATGGATGAAATGATGGGGAAGAATGCCACAACGGAACAAATTGCCAGAGTGAATCAGGCAATGATGCCAATGAAAAAATTGGATATAGAAACATTGCGAAAGGCATATAGGGGGTAGTAAGATGTATCAATTAAAAACGAAAGAAACAGATAGTAGTGTCATTGAATTTATTGAGCAGGTAGAGCAGCTGAAGAAGCGGGAGGATGCATACCGTCTGCTGGATTTATTTACAGAAACGACGGGGTTTGAGGCAAAAATGTGGGGACCGAGCATTATCGGTTTTGGCAGGTATCATTATAAATATGATTCTGGTCATGAAGGAGATGCCCCATTAGTCGGCTACTCTCCGCGTAAAGCAAAAATCAGTCTTTATTTTGCGACAGGTGATATTGAGCGGGAGCATTTGCTTGCGAAGTTCGGCAAGCATACAACGGGAAAGGCCTGTGTGTATATTAATAAAGTGGCAGATATTGATGAAGAAGTATTAAAGGAATTAATCAAACAGTCGGTGACGTTTTTACAGGAGAAGTATCCGGAAAAGTAGAGGAATCCCTTTGTGTACCGTCCGAAGATTCGAGCAAGACCAGAAGGATAATAAGCCGTATGAAATCAAACATTCATACGGCTTATTTATTTTATCATTCCTTCTGAATCAAGCATCAATTACCCAGTGTTCTTTTAAGTAGCAGGCTAGCTGAGCATTTAACACATCCTCTGAATCTTTTAAAGAAATCTGAAGAGCGGATTCGATTTTATGAATGCGCTGATATAATGTATTAACGTGAATATGAAGAGCTTTTGCCGTTTCCTGCATACTCTGGTTATGCTGCATATAAATTTGCAGTGTTTCAACGAGATGTGAGTCATTTCCGTTAGGAGCCATGATTGGTTCAAAAAAATCATCAACAAAAGAACGTATTTCTTCTTCTGAATGAGATAGGAAGAGCTGATTGATTCCGATATCTTTGAAATTTAAGTGCTTGTTCCATACCCTTTTTTCCTGCAGCTGATTTAGCGCTTTATAAGCTTCTTTATAACTTTTGCTAATTTGACCAAACTGCACTGCTCTTCCTCCAATTCCCGCGCGTGCTCTCACGGAAGTATTAGAAAGTACTTTAGAAACAAGCATTTCTGCTTCTTGTGCAGTGGAAGCCTTCAGCAAGGTAATGATGGATGAATCCTGTGTATATAGAATATGTAGGTGCTTTTCCAGCTGGTTTTTAAGAAAATGTAAAAAACGTTGCATATATAAGTTTATAAATGTGGGATTCATATCCAATGCCACTTCGAATATAAGTGCAAATACAGGCTGTGTTTTCTCCAGTTTAAGTTTTTTGGCCGCTTCTAATAATTCCGCATTTGTCTCGGCAAGAAGTAAATGCTGAAAGGCTTCTTCGGAGACTTTAAACTGATTGTTTGTTTCTGTTTGCCGATGTGTAAATTCAAGTGCCAGGATAGGAATGCCTTGTTCCAGCACCATTCGCTGTGTGGAAGACAGGGTCATTTTTGCTTCAAAAACAACATATCCCAAACAGGTACTCGAACCCACGATGGGATACACCTGATGTAAATAATTCTTGGGAGACCGGACATAGAATGATGTACTTAAGGACTTGCTGTCATTCCATTTTTCGAGGTGTTTATCAATAAGATAGAAAGCCTCATTTTCATCCTCGTCAATAGAAAAATGGAAAGCATCAATCAATGAAAAAGAAAAACCAATAATTTTTTCTAAAGCATGTTTGATGTGGTAAATTCCTTTATTTTCTAAGGAAAGTTTCACGAGTCGTTCGTGAATTTCTGTCCGTTTTTGTAACAGGTGATTTTGTTTCTGCATCGCTTCAAAAATATTCGAATTATGTAACGCAATACTGATTTGATCAGCGAAATTTTTGAGCAATTCCAATTCAGATTTATCAAACGTTGCTTGTTTAAATTGATAAAGAATCAGAACGCATTTAGTTTTTTGCTGTACTTTGACTGGAGCACATATAACAGATTTTACATCTTTAAAAGAATAAGCCCTTCCCAAATAACGAAGATTCATATTAGACATATTCGCACTTGCTTGAAAAATTTCACTGCTTGTCTGATATATTTTAGCCTCCCCCTCCTGAAATACGGAACCAATCATCCCTTCCCCAGGCTTCATTCTCATATGCTTCATTGTCTTGTTATCAACCAAAGAGGATGCTTTTCTTACTTTTAGGCATTTTTCCTCTTCATCATAAACCCATAACACGCCAACATCCGCTTCAGGGATGACTTCCATTGTCGTGTCAATCATTTTAGAAAGTAATTCATCCAGATTGGTTAAAGCTGTAATGGCATTGATACAATCGTAAATCTTCAACAGCAGTCTTTTTTGAGTTTGTTCCATGATTCTTTGAGCATAAAAAGGAAGCTCACTGGAAAGTTGTGCTTCCATATCGTCAGAAAGCTTATAAGAAGAAGGGAGCCGAAGGACATAACGTACATCATATGCATATTGAAAATGGATGTCTTGACTTGTTTTTAACCCCCCGTCGGTATAGGCGATATCATTTGTAAGTAAGGGAAAATGAGTTGGCGGTTCAAAGATAGGTAATTCGTGATTATCTATTTGTTTAAATCGGTTCGAGTTATTTTTTTGCCATAACTGATAAGGAACATCAAGCATGAATGTGAGGTTATCTGACATAATTAGCTCCTTTCAGAATAAGAAGATAGATGAATATACATATATTTTAATTAATTATAGATGTTTATACACTATTATTGCAATTATTTTTACTATAAGATAATTATTAATATTATATATGGAGGCGAAAAAGCATGAAGACAGATGAAAACCAAGTTACGAGTCAAATTGAAGCAATTATCGAAGAAAAACGAGAAGCATTTTTTAAAGTAAGCGATCAGATTTGGCACACACCGGAGATACGGTTTGAAGAAGAAAAGTCTGCTGCTTATTCCTCTGATTTTATGGAACAGCAGGGATTTCAGGTGGAACGCAGTGTGGCTGGAATTCCGACAGCATTTGTGGCAAGCTTTGGAAATTCAGGACCGGTAATTGCCATATTAGGAGAATATGATGCCTTACCGGGACTCAGCCAAAAAGCAGGTGTGACAGAATATATCCCCGTTGAAACAAATGGAGCAGGACACGGGTGCGGACATAATTTACTTGGCGTAGGTGCAATGGCAGCAGCTGTTGCTGTAAAAGAATACTTAGAGAACAATAATCTGGAAGGAACGATTCGTTATTATGGCTGTCCTGCAGAAGAGAGCGGCTATGCAAAAACGTATATGGTCAAAGCTGGACTGTTTGATGATGTAGCAGCATCCTTTTCCTGGCATCCTCATTATTCTAATTCTTTATTCCATGGACCATCCTTAGCGGTGATTCATGCTACGTTCACTTTTAAGGGGAAGAGCTCTCATGCCTCTGCTTCACCGGAACTTGGAAGAAGTGCATTGGATGCTGTCGAACTGATGAATGTAGGAGCGAACTATATGCGCGAACATATGATTGACGAAGCCCGTGTACATTATGCGATTACGAATACTGGCGGAAAGTCTCCGAATGTTGTCCAGCAGGAGGCAGAGGTTTCTTATTTTGTTCGTGCCCCGCATGCAGAACAAGCTCGTGCGTTATTTAAACGTCTGAATAAAATTGCAGAAGGGGCAGCGTTGATGACAGAAACAAAAATGACTTATCGAATAGAAGGAGCATGTTCTAATCTTGTTCAGAATTCGGTATTGGACAAACTGCTGCATAAAAATATGCAGGAGCTGCAGCAGGATGGATTTACCGAGGAAGAAATAGAATTAAGCAAAAAATATTACGCAACATTGAATGAAGATGATAAAGCTTTTGCTGCACAGCTAGTTGGGAAGAAAAGATCGGAAGAATTGGCGGAAAGGCCGCTTATCCATGAAATCACACCGTATACAGAAGCACCGGAGTATAGAAAAGGGGCAGGGTCGACCGATGTAGGTGCAGTGAGCTGGGTAACACCAACTGCACAGCTCACTGCAGCAACCTGGACCTATGGAACACCATTTCATACATGGCAAGTCGTATCTCAAGGAAAGACAACCTATGCAAAAAAAGGCATGCTCTTTGCAGGTAAAGCAATTGCCAGCACGGTTATTGATATACTCTGCAAGCCGGAAGTATTAGAAGATGCTGTTAAAGAATTGTATGAACGTGAGGCAGGCCCAGAAAATTATCAATCGCTTTTGCCGGAAGAACAAGAATTGCCGTCATTAATTAAAAATTAAGATATCGTAACTAGAGGAGGAAGACAACATGTTGAAACAAATTCCAGGATACTTAAAAGATTGGCGGCTGCATGCTGCAGCTCTTTTGATTGTATTGCTTGCAGAGTCAATCGGCACCATTTCATTTGAACTTGGAGCTGGAATGATTCTTATCCTGCCAATGATTTATGCGTTTATATTGGGAATTGCAATGGTATTTACTCCGGTTATCAAGGAGAAGCAATTTAAGCATTCAGAAATAATGACAACAGCTTTAATAGGGTTGCTTGTTGCAAAAGTAAGTCTGAATATTGGCCCGGCAATTAGCATGATTGTTCAGGTAGGCCCAGCTATTTTACTGCAGGAAATTGGAAACCTCGGTACTGTTTTACTGGGCCTCCCCCTTGCGATTTTATTAGGAGTAAAGCGGGAAGCGATTGGAATGACATTTTCCATTGCAAGAGAAGGCAGTTTGGCTATTATAAATGATAAATTTGGTTTTAATTCTCCAGAAACAAGAGGTGTTTTTTCAATATACTTATTCGGGTCGATCTTTGGAGCCGTATTCTTCGGGTTAATGGCAAGTTTATTGGCTAGTTTTACTCCATTAAACCCGTTGGCACTTGCGATGGCATCAGGGGTCGGGAGCGCCAGTATGATGGCTGCATCAAGCAGTTCTCTGTCAGCTGTATACCCGGAAATGGCCGCAGAGATTCAATCTTTAGCCTCGGCCAGTATGATTTTATCCGTTGCGACAGGCTTTTTTGTATCTATTTTTATTGCACTTCCGCTGGCAGAAAAGATGTATCATCTATTAACGAAAAGAAAGCCTGATAAGGAAGAGGAAGAAAAGAGGGAGGCAGGATCATGAGCAAACAATTATTTCATACGATATTGGCTTTGATTTTATCAGCAATTATTGTTTTGATAGGAAATTGGATTGGTTATGAAGTTGTCCCGACAGACGCCTTAATGGGAATGCTGGTTATTATTTTAATTGCTGCAGCCGGCTTTGCTTTAAAAATGATTATTCCGTGGAAGACGATACCAGGCATTCTTTACGTTGCAGGGATATCCGTTATTGTCTCCTTGCCGATAACGCCTGGTTCTGAGCAAGTTATTGAATGGGCAAGCGCTATAGATATTCAAGCATTTACTACACCGCTGTTAGCGTATGCCGCTATCGGAATTGGTAATTCATTGGCTGATTTCACGAAATTGGGTTGGAAGAGTATTGTAATTGGTTCAATGGTATTCTTAGGTACGTTTTTGGGATCAGCGATCATTGCAGAAATCGTTTTAAGAATTCAAGGTATAGTTTAATAGCTGAACATCCTCTTAAAAATATAAAAAGAACCAAAAATTATACAACGCAACCTGCTTTGCTATAAAATATATAGTGAAGTCATTGTAGAAAGGGATGTATGAAAACAATGAGTAAAGATGTTGTAAAACAAATCGAAGAAATTATCGAACAGAAGCGGGAAGCTTTCTTTAAAGTAAGCGACCAAATTTGGGAAACACCTGAAATTCGTTATGAAGAAGAAAAGTCTTTCCAATACTCATCTGATTTTATGGAAGAGCAAGGTTTTCAGGTAGAACGCGGGGTAGCGGATATTCCAACTGCATTTACTGCCAGCTTTGGGAACAGCGGTCCAGTTATTGCAATTTTAGGAGAATATGATGCTTTACCCGGGTTAAGCCAAAAAGCCGGTGTGACAGAATTTGATCCAGAAGTACCTTATGGACCAGGGCATGGCTGCGGGCATAATCTGCTTGGCGTTGGATCAATGTCAGCGGCTGTTGCGGTAAAAGAATATTTAGAGAAAAATCATTTAGAAGGAACCATCCGTTATTATGGCTGTCCGGCAGAGGAAAGCGGCTATGCCAAAACATATATGGTTAAAGCGGGGTTATTTGATGGTGTGGCTGCGTCTTTTTCATGGCATCCGCATTACACAAACGGATTATTCCATGGACCATCTCTGGCAGTTATCCACTCTACCTTTACTTTTAAAGGGATAAGCTCTCACGCAGCAGCTTCACCAGAACTGGGAAGAAGTGCGCTTGATGCGGTGGAATTAATGAATGTCGGCGCCAACTACATGCGTGAGCATATGATTGATGAAGCTCGTGTTCATTATGCGATTACGAACTCTGGAGGAATGTCTCCAAATGTTGTCCAAAAAGAAGCAGAGGTTTCCTATTTTGTACGTGCTCCGCATGCAGATCAGGCGCGTGCTTTGTTTAAACGACTCATAAAAATTGCGGAGGGAGCTGCGTTAATGACAGAAACGTCTATGGAACACCGTATCGAGGGCGTATGCTCCAATCTTGTTCAAAATGCAACGTTAGATAAAATGCTCCATAAAAATATGAAGGCCTTAGAGCGTCCCCATTTTACAGAAGAAGAGCTGGAATTAAGCAAGAAATACTATAATACATTAAATGAAGATGATATTGCTTTTGCTGCATCCTTGGTCGGCAAGGACAAAGCGAAGGCACTAGCAGCACGCCCGCTTATTCATGAAGTGGATGCCTATCGCGAGGCGCAGGAATATGTCAAAGGCTCAGGCTCTACTGATGTTGGAGCGGTCAGCTGGGTGACGCCTACTGCACAGCTGATGGCAGCAACCTGGACTTTTGGGACACCATTCCATACATGGCAGGTTGTATCGCAAGGAAAGACTTCCTATGCTAAAAAAGGAATGCTTTATGCAGGAAAAGCTATAGCGAGCACCATCATTGATGTCCTGCAAAATCCAGAGGTTCTCGAGGATGCTGCAAAAGAGCTTCGTGCCCGTGAAGCAGGTCCGGAAAACTATGTGTCCTTGTTGCCGGAAGACCAGGATTTACCTTCTATGCTTCGTAAATAAGCTGGAAAAAGCCAATTCTTGTTTAAATAAGAAACAAAATCTATGCTCCCTTTATCATTGGCAGAGAAAGATGAAAACTGCTTTTACACGATAAAGGGAGCATTTTAAGATTCATAATACCGGTCCAGTTTTTTAAATTTATTCACCACGAATTTGAATACAACCCCTATCATTATATAAGGAAAGAAGGAATAGATATGTTTCCAGCCATGCAGTTCATATATCTGTAGCCAGACCAGAAGCGGTTCCAGCATAAATGCGAAAACAAAAGCATTTATGGCAGAGGCAATGATAAAGGATTTCCAGGTATGAAAATACTGATAGACAAGCATATAAATGATTGGCATTTGGATGGTATGTACCTCAGCAATCTGAGAAACAGGCAATAAGGTGTTGGGATAATGCCATAGCATCAAAGAAACCCCTATTGCGTCCCCGATTACTCCCACAGCGGTAACAAAAAAACCGTATGTGACAATCTCAAATATTCTTTTTTTGTCTAAAATAATGAGCCATACAATAAAAATACCAGCAGTTGTAACCAACAGAATCCACCAACTGAAGGTAAATAGGTTCTCATTTAACCAATACTCCGTTCTTACTTCTCTATATTGTTTTAATAATTCAACAACATCTCTCCAAGCAGATTGCATGTAGTCCTCTCCTTTATTTCAAGCAAAAGTAAAAGGATGCATATAGGCGAATAGTCATTTTACTTTTGCTATACCTAATGCTAAATGTTCCCATAAAATATTTTCCACTAACTCAGTCATTGATATCTCACACTCGATAATGAGAATGACCTCTGGACGTTTTCCTTTTAAAAGTCTTTTTCTTTTCTTCAAAACCTTTTCTGTAAACAGCCTGATGGCGACACCTAAAACGAATCCAATAAGCGAAGCAATCAGTCCCCAATAAATCGGTCCCCAAGCTAGTTCAAAACCGATACTGGTCCCGATGACAGAAAAAGCTGTAGCAAGTGCTACCCCTATATCAATCAATGAGGTACCATCAGAGTTATGCAAACTATCAAACAACTTGCGATCTTCACTGCGATTATCAAGAGGAACCGCATAAATACTCGCTTTAGGAATTCCATTTTTTTCAAGTGTGGCGATGGCCATTTCTATATAAATATTATTTTCCAATGCCGCATAAATTTGCATCATTATTCATTCACTTTCTCTCCCTTTAGAATTTGAAAACTAGAATCCTGGTAATTGTCCTTTAAGAATTTCCGCTGTTCTTTTTCAAAAAGTTTATTATTTTCCACCGTGTTGACGTACGCATCATAAATCGAAAATCCATAGATAGAAGGTAACATAAGCAAAAATTCCTCTCTTAAAACAGCAGTGGACTGACTGAGGTCTCCTAAAATCAAAAGTGTGACAGCTTCAAGCAGATGTGATAAATACAAAAAGATAACCGTCCAGCTGATAACGAAGAGTGCCGTAACAAGTCTATGGATATAAAGCTGTCCCAAACCCGGCACAAAAGCTGACCAAATGGCAGCCATCATGGGGTTACTCTTATCTAAGTAGTTGATTTCCATCGATCCAATACTAAATAGATTGAAATGATGGTCTTCACGCTCTGCCAGCATATAAACTTTGTTCATATCTACCGTTGTCCGGTGACTGTCCCATATAGCAAAAAAATAGACGGGTAAATAGGCTAGAAGCCAGCGAGAGTCAAGTACGTTCGTCGCCATATCAAATTTGCCCTGAAAAGAATAAAGAATGGCTAAATTAATATTCGCATTTAAATTAATAAACACTTCCCAAATAAATAAAACGAATCCGCGAAGATATTTCGATAAAAGCAGGTGGCCGAACCCTGGATAAGCAGCGCTCCACCATGCAATAATTGAAGGACTTCTTAGATGAAGCTGCGTGGTGCCAAGAATGCTGACATGGGCTTTATAACGTCTGGCGGTATTATCGGTTACATGATTATCCATGAAGGCTCTCCTCGTTTTCCTATTTTTTAACATCTTTTCCTTTTAACTAATATTTCATACGGATTGTACGATTAATTAGGGAATTTTTGATTTAGCATTTCTCTAAGTAAGCGTAATTATTGCATACCGATCTCGCATCACCATTAAACATTTTAGAAAAGCAATGTATTGCCATCAATTAAAATAAATCCTAATGAAACGAAGTGAGAAAATAATTGAATTAGTACATTTAAGGCAGCTATTTATAGTTTTGATCCAGTTGCTTCAGTTTATTTATTATAAGCTTGAATCCAGCAGCTATTATAATATAAGGTAAGAATGAATAGATGTGTTTCCAATGATATGGTTCATATATTTGTAACCACACTAAAGTCGGTTCTAGTATAAATGCGAAAACAAATGCATTTATAGTAACTGCAACCAAAAAGGATTTCCATGCAGGAAAATAATGATAGATAAGCATATAAATAATAGGCATCTGCACTCTATGTACTTCAACGATTAGAGGCGCAGGTAATAATGTGTTTGGATAATGCCATAACAATAACGCAACACCAATTGCATCCGCTATGACAGCTATGTATGTTACTAAAAATCCGTATATCATCATCTCAATAATTCTTTTCTTATCTAAAAGAACAAGCCAGACAATAAAGGTACCAATTGTTGTCACAAAAAGAATCCACCAGCTGGAGGTAAATAGATTTTCATTTAACCAGTATTCTAATTTCATGTCTCTATACTGTTTCGTCAGGTCAACAATGTCCTGCCAAGTAGGCTGCATATACGCACGCTCCTAATCTGAGATTAACGCATATTGATGAATGAATGCTTAGATAGTTGTATTAGTACATATGCTGGGGGCTTCTTATCATAAAGTGAAACTTCAATCAGTGGGGGGGTTCTTTTCATCCCCCACTGATTGGGGTTGCGATTACTCACCCCATCGTAAAGAGTTGTTAGTTGAACGAATCGGGCCGTTACTGGCTGTTGTATCTCCCAATTAGAAATAACAATTTTCCTTCATTTCTTGAAGTGGGAGTCTTACAAAAGCCCTTCGATGGGACGAGTAATCGTAATGGTTTTCGGTGGGGCGAGTAATCGCAGTCCCAGCCAGTTACACTGCGATAAAAATAAGAATATTATCCAGCTTATAATAAGGTTCATTGCTTTAATTAGTGCTACATAGACATCTTTTTTCACGAATTTCATTTAGTTTTCCACAATAACTCATGTAATAGTCACGAAAAGGAAGGATATTGAGCAAGTAGCATGTTTTAAATTCGGATAGAGATATTTTCTTCTATACATTCTTACGTTCTATGATAAATAAAATGTACGCTGCAAGGGGGAAGCGTACATTTTTGATTTTTATAACCTAATTATCAGCCCCTACCCTTTTTTGCTAACTTATCTCTATTCTTTGCTTGAGGAGGTTCTTCCATCCAACCGTTATCAATCATGAGTTTCGCACCCTCGGCAGAGTATTTCATGATTTCAACGGTTAAACGTGAATAATTGGTGATAAGATCTTTTCGGGCACCCATGCTCATACTGCTCCCATAATAACCGATACTGGCGGAGATGAGACTGCTTGTAAAAAACATCATGAGCTTGTCTGAAAAAGGGGAAACTGTCGAATCAGTAATTCCTGCATCTGAAGTAGCAGAAGCCGGAAGATCATCTTGATTGAGCTTTGAACTAAAAGTCTCGACATGCTTCTCCGCAACTTCCTTTCCTTTCACCATATATTTACGGACGCCCGGATTGTTAGCCACCTGACTAAAACCAATCAATAACGACTTTCCTAATAAATTCCGTTGGCTATTAGCGTAAAGATTCGAGATTTCCAAAGCGGTCAAAGGGCGATTCTCTCCCATCCATTTACCTAGGAAATTGTTATCAGTCACAAACGCAATACGATCTGGCGGAGTGATTTCAGGGGCCCGCACAAATAACCCCTTTTCTAACATCAGGCTATTGGCCCTTTTATGAAGATCAACGGTTTCAGCCATACATTCCGAGTAATAATCATGGATATCTGAGCGGACTGCTGTGCCAATAGCGATGCTGTAAGCATTCATTCCTAGAATCCCCATCATTTGTAAGTAATATAGCATAAATCCATCTGTATATAGTCTTGGTGCACTCAAATTAATGTCTGCCTCTGTAAACCCAAGAGGTACAGGCCAGCTTTCACCAGTGAAAAAATTAGTCAGCTTAGGAATATGTGATTCATATAATTCCAAAGCATGCTGAAGCAATGCAGCAATTTCCGGATCTTCAATCGTTTTCACAAAAGATATCAGCATACAAATCGAAGCTGTATCTTCTTGGTATGTTGTCCAAATTTGTGAAATTTCGGCAGATGATAAAGGGGCATTATGTGTTGATGTCATATGGATTTTCCTCCCAAAAGTATTTCCGCATATTTTTCCCCCACTCTCAATTAATATTCTTATCCGTCATTCAAAGGGAACGGTTGTATGTGATTAGGGCTATAAAAGTAATACATTTTGTTTCCAATGTAAGTTTTTATTATTTATTCTGTTTAATCTAGATAACGTCCAAGTAAAAGTGGAGCTTTAAGAAACAAGATAGGGTTTTGTGTGAATGCAGGCTTTGTTACGTAATAAAATAAACTTTTTATCAAGCAAAGCAATAGCCTAAAACATGATTAGATAGCCTCTTCTGTTTCTCTGTCCGTATATATTTTTAATAAAATCCATCTGATAAACCCACCGGCTGCTAAACCAATTGGTGTAGACAGGATAGGCAGCCATAATGGACCGATCAATTGCCCGGCAATGGTGAAGCTAGGTGAAAAAATGACGCCTACAGTAACAAAATAGGCAGAAAAAACAAGTGGTAGATACGCAAAGGCTTTTTCCCCGCCGCCAGCATTTTTATAAGCATCCCAAATCGCATAGAAATATAAACACGGATAAAACATTAACCATAAATAGTTGGTCTCTGGGATGGCTTCCTCGATTTTAAGGTTGAAGCTCAATACAATAATGGTATTCAAATTTCCCATCACGTTAACTAAGAATTCCAATCCAATAAACAGAATCCCCTTTATATAATGACGACTTAGTAACTGAGCAAATCCAGGTAGAGCAATGCTCCAAAGTACTGCTTCAAGTTTTTTGCTTTTCCTTGATAACTTCGTCTCCATTGGTTCACCCACTTTGTTAATTTTCTCTTCATCCATTCAGGGAGGGCTGTTTCGCTGATTTTATTTTGGTATAAAAGCCATATTCAGAGTAAGGTAAGATTCAACAACTAAATGGAGATAATTTGTGATGATGTATTTTTTATTGACCAAATTACCTTAATGATAAAGGCTGCCTTGTTTAATAATGCTTGCCATTAGATACATCATTGATTTTTTAAGAAAAAATTCGGCCTTGCGTGTCAGCAAAAGCCGATGTTTTTTCCATATGAATTAAGATGAGAAAAGGTATCAGCTCTTCTCCTTATTCTTCGCCAGTTTTTCTCGATTTCTCGTCCCCGGCGGCTGCTCTAACCAATTGTTATCAATCATGATATCTGCGCCGCTTTTTGCAAGCTTAGCAACTTCCATAGACAGCCGTTCATAATTCGCAGCCAGATCCATTCGCTGACTAGCTGCAGCGGCAGTGGCATAGTTTCCAATCCCGGCAGATATGAGCAAGGACATATGATACATCATTAATTTATCTGAAAAAGTTTGTGTTGTAGAATCACTAACTGCTGTATCAGGTACTTGGGGCGCGCCGATATCATTGGCCATCAAACTATCCACGAATATTTTTATATGTTTTTGTGAAATGTTTTTACATCTGATCATAAAATCCTGTACAACTTTGGAAGGAGAGGTCTGAGCAAACGCAAGGCACAATCTTACCCCCATTTCATTTGTTTGGATGTTCATATAGAGATGAGATATCTCAATGGCATTTAATGGCCGTTTATCACTAAATGGATTGAGTCCGCTAAAATATTTTTTGCTGTCCACATAATCGATTTGCTTTGGAGACTCAATATAGGGGTGTCTCGCATTGATTCCTTTTTTCAGAGCAATTTCCACAGCATGATCATAAAGCGCCGCCATGCCTGAAGCGCTTGTATGGAGTAATCCCGTATTTCTTTTTTTATACTCATCGTGACAAACCCGCTGTAAGTAATCATCCCGATCCTTGCCATATGCGTCACATAGGTTAAACAAAAAACATCGGTGAAAAGCCAGGGAGCTTTCATATTGACGTCTTTCTCCGTAAATCCATTTGGGACTGCAAAATTTTCTTCTTCAAAAATCTGATGCAGCTGGTCTATTTGATTTGTGAAATTGTCATAGGCATGCTGGACAACAGGCTTTATTTCAGGGTCATCCACATGCTTTAACATAAAACTCAAAATGCTTTTTGCCAGCGTATCATTCATATATCCTGTCCATACAGAAGCAATTTCGGCAGCTGTTAAGTGTATATTTTTTTCATCCATTTGGTTTAGTACCCCTTTCACAGGCGATATATAGATTTAGATTTTGCAAATGGATATATTTTATACATAAATGGGGGTCCTATTGGGAAAAAGAAGAGGAGCAACTATTCAGATGACTTGAGGGGATAATGTTGGGCCGATCTTTCTATTGGCAAAATAAAAAGAAAAACACAGAAGAAAATTTCTCTTTGGAAATTGGAACAAATCTGACTGAAAATCTAAGTAATATAAGAAAAATGCTAGAGGATCCAAGTGATTTAGTAATACGTGAATTCACTATTGGCAAGGCAAATCATCGAATCGCAATTGTTTATATCGATGGCATTGTGAATAATATCTACATCCATGACCATATTATGGAGGATTTGAAAAATGCTTCGGACTTGCCTGATGATAAACAGGAGCTTTTTGATGCGGTTGATAAGGAAGTTATTACAGTAACAGGTATCGAACTGGGACATTCATTAGACGATGTATCGAATGCCATTTTAAGCGGAAATACGGTGTTTTATTTAGATGGAGTGGATCAAGTACTTATCATGGATACGGTAGGCGGGGAAAATCGTGCTATCGAGGAGCCCCGGTCGGAATCGCTGATTCGCGGCTCCAAAGAGGGGTTTATCGAAAATATACGAACCAATACCATGATGATTCGTCGATATATTGCGGATCCTAATCTGCGTTTTAGTACCTATAAAGTTGGCAGACGATCCAAGAAAGACCTTGTTGTAGCCTATATGGACGGTATTGTGAATCCAGATATGGTGAACGAAGTAAAACGAAGACTGGAAACGATTGATATTGATGATGCACCGGAAAGCGGCTATATTGAGCAATGGATCGAGGATAGTTTTTTGTCCCCTTTTCCACAGATTTTAAATACGGAAAGACCAGATAAGGCTTCTGAGGCGCTTCTTAAAGGGAAGGTGGTCATTCTCCTTGATCGTACGCCATTTGTATTAATCGCACCGGCGACTTTTGGAAGCTTGCTCCAGTCTCCTGAGGACTATTATTGGCGCTGGTCACTCGGGACGCTGGTTAGACTGCTGCGTTATCTTGGTGCATTTATTTCGGTATTTTTGCCAGCTTTATATATCGCATTGGTTTCCTATCATCCTGGGCTGATTCCATCCGATTTGGCATTTTCCATTGCTGCGAGCAGAGATGAAGTTCCTTTCCCGCCTGTTGTGGAGGCTTTGATTATGACGGCAACGATGGAGTTGCTGCGCGAAGCTGGATTACGGCTGCCGACTGCGATTGGGCAGACCATCGGCATTGTTGGCGGGCTCGTTATTGGAGAGGCAGCAGTTTCCGCTGGGATAGTCAGTCCTGTTATGGTTATTGTCGTTGCACTCAACGCCATTGCATCGTTTGCTTTGCCTTCCTATAGTATTGCCATCACATTTCGAATCCTGCAGTTTGGGTTGATGGCTGCAGCTGCTGTATTCGGACTTTATGGAATCATCCTTTGCTACATCATGATCAATATCCATATTGTGAATTTGATGAGCTTCGGTGTTCCTTATTCTACCCCATTTGCACCAAGCTTTATGAATGATTGGAAGGACCTTGTTTTACGTGCACCGATTGCAATGATGAAAAGACGCCCTGTCTATATGCAGACCAATGATAAAAAGCTCATGAATAAAGGGGAGCGTAAACAGTGAAAAGGTTTAAATATGCAGATGAAAGAATTAGTGAAAGAGATATCATGATTGCTATTCCATCCATTGTTATTGGGGTAGGGATTCTTTCGATGCCAAAACAATTAGCATCTGTAACGATAGGTGCTGATGGATGGATACCCTTGCTCCTTGTCGGACTATTTGCTGTTTTTATGTCTTGGGCAATAGCTAAATTTGCGTCAGGATTTCAAGGGCAAACCTTTCTTACCTATGCTTCCAAAATCGTAACAAAACCAGTAGCGATAGTTTTAAGTCTGATGTTTGCGATTCTCTCCATCTTTGTCACTGCCTATCAAATTCGTAAAATCAGCAATATATCGCAGCAATATTTATTCGACCGTACACCAATCGAAGTTATTGCACTAACCTTTTTGCTGGTAGTTGTTTATGCTGTTTCAGGTTCACGCGCTGGGCTATTTCGAATCAACATGATGTTTATGCCGATTATTCTTTCGATAGCTCTTATCATTGTGGTATTTAATGTTGGCTGGTTGAACGCTGGAAACTTAATGCCTGTATTACAGACCCCCATAACTGGTTATACGCAGGTGATTGCGAATACAGGAGCCATCTCTTATCTCGGATTTGGAATTTTATGGTTTTATCTTTCATTGGTTGATAAACCTAAAAAAGCACCAAAGGCAGCTGCACTTGGTATGTGTATACCTGTTGGATTATATATGATGATTTTTATCATGTGTATTGGCGTGTTTGGGAATGCTGTTACATCTAATTTACTCTATCCGACGATAGAGCTGGCAAAGGTGGTAGAGATACCCGGCGGTTTTTTTGAACGGTTTGAATCTGTTTTCTTTGTAATATGGATCATGGCTATTTTTATTACGGCAACGATGGCTATGGACATTGGGGTTTTTGCATTGAATGCCATTTTCAAAAATGCGGAGAAGCTAAAAATAATTTTTATTTTAACTCCAATCATATATTTTGCCGGGATGTTTCCGCAAGATGTCATGGAAGTGGATTTATTAGGATCAATAATGAGTTGGTTGATGCTTATTTTAAACATCACGGTTCTTATCTTATTAACGGTGGTTGCTAAAATCAGAGGGGTGAAGCGGAATGAATAAAGCATATCTATTCCTTCTAGGTTGTTTTTGTTTGCTGCTTGCCGGATGCTGGGATGAAGTGAATATTGAAGAACGGGGGTTTGTGATAGGTGTTGCACTCGATTTAGCAGAAGAACAATCTGGAGATAAACCAATCATAACAATGACAGATCAGTTTGTTGTTCCTTCAGGATTAGGAACTCCCAGCGAAGGCGGAAACAATGCTGAAACGCCTTATAACAACCTATCCATTAGCGGTCAAAGCTTGTTTAAAATAACTCGGGAAATGGCACTCATTCAGGGCAATCCTCCCTTTTATGAGCATTTAAAATTAATTGTTGTCTCTGAAGAATTAGCAAGGGAACCAGAAATGTTTGCAAATAGCATGGATTTACTTATTCGTGACCCGGAGATGCGAAGAGAAACCAAAGTTATCGTTTCCGACCAAAAGGCGAAAGAGCTACTGGAAATCGAATCGCAAATAGAGCCGCTTCCTGCGATGCATATTGACAGAGTAAATGAAAATATGGATAAATCAGGAGCATTGATTGAGCCGCTTCGAATAGGAAATTTAAATGAATACATGTTAGAAAAAAATAATTATATTATTCCAAGAGTTGTTCCATCAGATGGGAAAATGATGTTTAACGGAGCTGGTGTCTTTGATGGAAAGACGAATCAATTAGTTGATGTTATCAGTGGATTAGAAATTGTTGCCGTCAATTTAATAACAGGAGATTTAAAAGGGGGCTATATTGAATTTGAGAGTAACGATGGAGAAATGGTTTATGAAATTAAACGCGCAAAAAGTAACATAGAAATAAACATTGATGAGGAAGGCAAACTAAATATTGATATAGAAATTGATACAGAGGGTAATATTGCTGAAGTGTTTAGTGATAATTCCTTGTTAAGTAAAGAATACTTCAATGAATTAGATAAACTGATAAGCGAAAGGATGGAGAAAATAACATCCAATGTCATAAAAAAGGCACAAGAAGACATAGGAATGGACTTTTTTGGATTCAGAAAAATGATGGAGGAAAGGCATTATAAAGAGTGGCTGAAAGTAAAGGATAACTGGGATGAAGGCGAAAATATTTTTCAGAATGCATTCATAAATGTAACGGTAGATGCCACTGTCCGGTCAACAGGTACCATGGATCAGACAAGAGATTAAGAAGGGGGTGACGAATTTATGTGGGATCAGCTGACGGGTATATTACCCAATTATTTAATTCTGCTGTGCACTTTATTATCCTTCCTGGTTCCGTATGTTATTTATAAAGTGAATCAAAAGCTGCATGAATACGGTGACCCGCCATGGAAGCATAAACGATAGAGCATGAGCACGTCACATAGGAAGGTAAAGTGTTAGCCGGAAGTGAGAACTGCAAGACAAAGCAACCTGTGATGTAAATTGGAGAAAAAGGAGTGTGTGTACAGAGATGGTGCTCGATATCATTATTCTTATCCTGCTTAGTCTGTTTATCATCATGTGTTTTCTGTTGTTTATCATGAGACGTCATTTGATAAAAAGGATGGTTAATCATTATGGAAAAACCTTAATGGAAGATCGTTATCAGGAGAATTTATTTGAAATGGTAACCGGTTTTAAACATATGGGGATCCAGCGAACCTTTGAGAATAATTTACGGGCGGAATCTGGAGATGTCTTGCACCGTCCGCTTGGTTCTTCCAAAACGTGGCCGGATTTTGAAAAGCTGACATTTATACCGGCTCAAGTAGCCGCGTTCCCAACAGAATATACGGAGCAGGTAGATTTAAAGGTGAAGATAGGTCCGCAGGCCAAGCAGCCGTTGGAATTAGATATCCCCTTAATGGTCAGCGGGATGGCTTACGGGATTGCATTAAGCACGGAAGTAAGGCTGGCGCTGTCTGATGCGGTGAATCAGCTCGGCACCGCACTTAATTCTGGAGAAGGCGGTGTGATGGAGGAAGAAATCGATGGAACAGATAAGTATATCCTGCAGTTTTCCAAGACAAGCTGGTCCAAGGAAGAACAGCTTATCAAGAAAGCATCGATGATTGAAATAAAATTTGGCCAAGGTGCTTTGATGAGCTCCGGTGTTGTGATTCCGGCAGAGGACCTTCAAGGAGATATTCGAAAGGTATTAAACTTAGACGATGGAGAAGAAGCCGTTATCCATAATCATTTTTTTAAGGATCAAACCTTAGAAGATTTTAAAAACCTTGTCCAGGAGTTAAAAGAACTGACTAACGGCGTGCCGATTGGAGCAAAAATTGCTGCCGGCGGAAAAATAGAAGCGGACATTGATGCTTTATTAGAAATTGGCGTGGACTATATAGCTGTGGATGGCGGGCAGGCAGCAACTCACGGAGCGCCGCCAATCTTATCAGAGGATTTTGGGATTCCTACCATTCACGGTCTCCACCGGGCACATCAGCATTTGCAAAAAAAGAAAGTAAGAGATAAGGTCAGTCTGATTATTTCGGGCGGAATGTTTACACCAGGACAATTTTTAAAAGCAATGGCATTAGGAGCAGATGCTATTTATTTAGGGTCGGCAGTCTTATTTACGGTCTCTCATAAGCAGGTGTTAAATGCTGTTCCCTTTGAACCGCCGACACAGGTCGTC
Source organism: Oceanobacillus sp. FSL W7-1281 (assembly GCF_037969835.1). Lineage (GTDB taxonomy): Bacteria > Bacillota > Bacilli > Bacillales > Amphibacillaceae > Oceanobacillus > Oceanobacillus oncorhynchi. The sequence continues at coordinate 1,303,480 of NZ_CP150214.1, forward strand.
TGGTACGATGGCAAATACAAGGATGATTTTAACCGTCAGGAAGGAACGAAATCATTGGTCAATTATATCAATTCTTCCGTTAAAGAAATGGAAGAGGGGATTCGGATGATGGGAAAAAAAGCATTATCCGAATTATCGAAGGATGATCTTGTCGCCTATGATGAGGCTGTTGCCCGGGATTTTGATGTTCCTTATAGTGTTTGTTCGGATGAAGGGGGCTCTGAGAAGAAGGAGGAGCCGATGATTGAGCTTTAGATTTTAAAATTTATACCTATTTCATCTATTTTGTTGTTGTATTCTAAATAAAGTAACCTCTCTCAGATAAATTCTGGGAGAGGTTACTTTATTTAGTGAAAAATTAATAGAATTTATCAAATTATATTTTCTTAGGAAAAAATATATTATATTTTTATATGCTTAACTATTAAAACCTCTTTAGTCCAATTTATTAGTTGGCAATCAAATTAAAATAAATTGTATCGCTGTATTCTAATTTGATTATGAATTTATAAATCATTTAAAATAATTAGAAAATTACATTGACAATATATCATATATGATGTAGGTTATATGATATAGGATGATGAAAGGAGTAGTTGACGTGAGGGGATACCAAACCAAGAAAGATATAATTTACGAAACATTAAAAAAAGAAATATATGAAGGTGAGTATGAATTCGAAGAAAAATTGGTAATTAGTAAGATAGCAAAAAGGTTTGATAGTAGCGAAAGCCCAGTAAGAGAAGCAATGAATAAATTGAATTCTGAAGATTTAATTGAATTCAAACCACATGTAGGAGCAGTTGTTAGCACGTTATCATCAGAAGATATTAAAGATATTTTTGAATTAAGAATAGAATTGGAGGGATTCGCAACTAGGTTAGCAACAAATAATTTAGAGGAAAAAGATTTTGAAGAAATTCGACATATAGTAAAGGAATCATACAGTGCAATAGAAAAACAGGATTATGACTTGTTTGAGAAACTAAATATTGATTTTCATATGAAAATATATAGCAAATGTCAAAACAAATTACTGGTTAAAACAATACAGGATTTGTGGAAAAACACCAATCGCTACCCTTCGCTATTTAAAAAAAATGATGAACATAATAAACTTTCCGTTAAAGAACATGAGGAAATTTATTTAGCTTTACTAGAAGGCGACAGTGTATCTGCTGAAAGAAATATGTTGAAACATAAAGCACGGGCAGGAAAAGAAATTTTAAGACTTACAGAACAAGAATTTTATAAAGATTTAGATTCAGTTAGCTTATCAGAAACACAAAAAATTACAAATATATAAAATTTTAGTAAAATAAATAAATTTAAGCAGTATATACTGGGAGGGTAGTTAAAATTCAATGAAAATTATTTCTTATAGTAATGAGAATCAAATAAGTGTAGGGGTAATTAAAGATAATGCAATAATTGATATTAGTAGTGAGTTTCAAGACGTTTTATCAATTATCAAAGCAGGAAGTGAAGGACTTAATAGAATTAACCAAATTATTCATTCTAATGTTGAAAGTAGAGAAATTCAAAGCGAGCATCTATTGTCTCCAATACCTAAATTGAAGCGAAATATTATGTGCGTTGGATGGAACTACTTTGAACATTTTAACGAAAGAGCACTACAGGATATCGATTTGCCATCGAAGCCGACAATATTTACAAAAGCAACCGGAACTATTGCTGGTCCTTATGAAGGGATCCCTATTCCAGAACATTTTACAAATAAATTTGATTATGAAGCAGAGCTGGCAGTTGTTATTGGACGTGAGGGGAAATTAATTTCTGAAGAAGAAGCGGAAGATTATGTTTTTGGGTATATGTGCGCCAATGATTTATCTGCAAGAGATGTACAACAAGCTCATGGAGGCCAATGGTTTATGGGGAAAAGCATGGACAAGTCCTGCCCGACAGGCCCTTGGATTGTCACAAAAGATGAGATATCAAATGTTCAAAATTTAGATATAACTTGTAAAGTTAACGGAGAAACTGTCCAATCTAGTAATACAAGTTTAATGATGTTTTCAGTGAATAAGATTATCTCTGAAATTTCAAAAGCGATGACTCTTATTCCTGGAGATATTATTTTGACAGGAACACCCCCTGGAATTGGGGCTAAACGTAATCCACCGATATTATTAAAACAAGGAGACGTAGTTGAAATTGAAATAGCTGAAATTGGCAAAATAAAAAATAAGGTTGTTGCTGATTATGTCTAGATTATAATACAAAATATAGACTTTAATGAGGTGAAAATATGTTAGAGAATAAGATAGATAATAGTAAACTTGGTATCACCAAAAAGGATGAATTGCAAGTTTTGGATACTAGCCAAGAGAATATTACTTGGAGAACTGGAGCAGTTGGAGAGAAAATTTGGATGGGAAGTTTGACAGTTGCTCCCAGTGCTGAATCAAATGTACAACATCATGCACAATCAAATACAGTCCATTATGTATTAAATGGACAAGCTTCGTTTTTCTACGGAAAAGGATATAAAAAAGTTATAGAACTAAATGAAGGCGATTTCATTTATATACCATCTTATCAACCATATATGTATCAAAATAATAATGATGCAACCCCGCTTCAAATTATTACCACTATGGCTCCATCTTATCAGTTAGAATATCTGAATAAAGATGACATTGTTATGAATTCAGAAAATGATAATAGTCAAGAAGAAATTTCAGTTGTGAAATCTTCTGATTTAATGGATTCAACAAGCCAAACGAAAAATATGCCAAGAAAAACAGCAGTTCAAGCTCCTAACCTTTGGATTGGTCGCGTAACTGGTGAAACTGCTATGGATTCAGGAACACATCATCATGGAGAAGCAGAAACAGCTGGTTTTATTATTAGTGGTACCACTGAACTTTTATATGGCGAAGGATATGAAGATTATGAAAAATATAACCAAGGAGATTTCCTTAGAGTTCCAGCTTATTTACCGCATATTGAACGTAATCCAAGTAAAACGGAGCCAATTGAATTTTTAACTGCCCGTAATCCTAGGAATGTTGTGGTAAACATAGATTAAAAATTAAATAATAAGTGAAAGAAACAAAACAGCAGTATTTTATTTACATTATTAGTATACTGAATATTTTGTTGAATAATTCAGAAGCAAAGAATAAGGTTCTATAGGAGGGACTAAGTTGGCATTTCCTAAAAAGGTAATAATACGTGAAGTTGGACCAAGGGAAGGAATGCAGATTGAAGAAGCACCTGTATCAACGGAAGATAAAATTCAAATAGTGGATATGATTTCAGAGTGTAATTTTCCAGTTATTGAAGTTACCTCTTTTGTAAGTCCGAAATGGGTCCCTAAAATGGCAGATGCGGAAAAGGTCGCTGCGGGTTTTAAACGATATCCAGGAACTGAGTATCAGTGTGTCTATCTTAACGCAAAAGGAATTGAGAGAGCTCAAGCGACTGGAAAATTTGATTTAGAAGGTGTGCTTCAAATCACAGCGAGTGAAACTTTTTCTGTGAAGAATACAAATTTAACAATCGATGAGACGTTTGCAAAAATGGACGAACGAATTTGTACACTGAACGAATTTAATATTCCGGTTCAAACTATCGCAGTTATGACTGCTTTTGGATGTACGTATGAGGGAGATACCAATCCAGAACTTGTGATCCAATTGATTGAACGCTCGATAGCAAAAGCAAACTCGTTTGGAGAAAATCCTAAACATATTTTGTTGGGAGATACAGTTGGCTGGGCAAACCCGATTTCCACAGAGATGCTTGTTGGGAAAGTGCAGGATAGATGGCCTGAAAAAGACATTATCTTGCACTTGCATGACACTCGTGGAATGGGTATGGCGAACGCTTATGTTGGATTGAAGATGGGGGTTACTCACTATGATTCCTCTGTGGGAGGACTTGGGGGATGTCCGTTTAGTGGGGCTAAAGGAGCTGCTGGAAATATTGCAACAGAAGATTTAGTTCACATGTGTCACGAACTTGGCATTTCAACTGGAATTGATCTTGAAAAGCTATTGAAAGTAACTGAGAAAATTGAAGGAATACTTGGAAGAGAACTTCCGAGTAAAGTATCTAAAGGAAGAAGTTTAAATTCTTATCGACGAATTGCTTCACATTAATTGTAAAATCATGTCTTAATAGTAATTATGTAAGCGGTTTAATTATAAGTGAAGGAAGTGATAGATCATGCAACAGGATGTATTAAATAAAAAGAGCGGCTATGATCAAAAAGTATATGAAAAATTGGATGAGATAAAGACAAAATCGAATCGGCCCTACTATCAAAAGTTGAAAGAGCAAGGAAAGCTATTTGTTAGAGATAAAATTAAATACTTGGTGGATGAAGATAGTATTGAAATTGAAGATGGCGTTTTTGCACGTGAAAATGATGAACAGTTTTTACCTGGAGATGCTGTTGTTACTCTTATTGCTAAAATTAATGGGCGAAAAGTTGCGATTATCGCTAACGATTTGACTGTAAAAGCTGGGACTTGGGGAATTAAAACGATTGAAAAAATAATGCGAATGCAAGAATTGGCTGAAAAACGAATGATTCCATTAATTTACATGATTGATTCTGCTGGAGCGCGTTTAAATGAACAATTTGATACCTTTATAGATCGCCGTCATGCGGGAAAAATTTTTTATAATACAGCTCGTATATCAGGAAAGGTTCCACAAATCTCACTCGTCTTTGGAGCTTCTCCGGCAGGAAGTGCTTATCTTCCGGCTCTATGCGACTTTGTTGTCATGGTAGATAAAAATGCTAGTGTCTATCTTGGCTCGCCTCGAATGGCAGAAATGGCAACTGGAGAAAAAGTATCCATGGAAGAAATGGGCGGAGCAAGAATGCATAATCAAATTAGTGGTCTTGGAGATATGTTAGTGAAAACTGAACAGGAAGCATTAGATGCCACTAAACGATATATGGAATTTATGCCACAAAATTGGAAAGAGACTGTTCCGCTTTCAGAGTCTATAGATCCATTGCCTGGAAAAGATATTGAGGAGATTGTACCAGCTAACCAACGTGTTCCAATGGATATGTATGCTGTAATTGATCGAATTGTGGATGCTGATTCTTTCTTCGAATTTAAACAACTATATGCGAAAGAGTTGATTACAGGATTTTGTAGGATTGGTGGAAGAGCAGTTGGAATTGTGGCAAATCAATCCAAAGTAAAAGGAGGAGTACTGTTTCCTGAATCTGCTGAAAAAGCAGCGCATTTCGTATCATTATGTGATGCATATAATGTTCCATTGCTATTTTTAGTAGATTTACCTGGTTTTATGGTTGGAAGTAAAGTTGAAAAAGAAGCGATTATCCGCAGGGGAGCAAGAATGTTATCTACAGTAGCAAACGCTACCGTGCCTAGGATTTCAGTTATTGTGAGGAAAGCCTATGGTGCTGGATACGTGGTAATGTCAGGTGCATCTATGCAACCTGATGCATGTATTGCACTTCCACAGGCGCAGCCGGCTGTTATGGGCCCTGAGGCAGCAGTTAACGCAATGTACTTTAATAAAATCCAATCTATAGAAGACCCGGAAGAGCGACAAAAATTTATTATTGAGCAACGAGAAAAATACAATAAAGATATTAATGTATGGAGTCCAGCATCACAATTGTTTATAGATGATGTAGTACCTGGAGACAGACTTCGAAATGATTTGATAAATCGTTTCGAATTATATTCGGAAAACAGAGATATTTTGGAAGGGATTGCTGATAAGAAAACAGTAGTCAGAAGAGGTTAAGTATTATTTTTAATAGCTAAAGGAGGTTTAGGCTAAAAGTGGTTTCTCTTAAAAGTCGAAGAAAAACATTTGAAATAAAAAGTAAAGAATGGAGTCCTGAACCTGTTCATGAACTTTTCTTTCGAATGGCTAATCAATATAAAAGTAGTGAATTCATCATTTGTGAAGAAAAATCTTGGTCTTATTCAGATGTGGAAGATTTCAGTAAGCGATTTGGTGCTGGGTTAATCGACTTAGGGTTGAAAAAACATGATCATGTAGCTTTAATTTTTCCAAACTATGCAGAATTTATTTTTACAAAATTTGGAGCGTCTGCAGCTGGGGGAATCACGGTTCCGATAAATTATAGATTAAAAAAAGAGGAATTCGCATATTTAATCAATCAATCTGATTCTTCATTTATCGTTACCGTAGATGAATGGAATGGTATCAATTATGTTTCTATGCTAAAACAATTATGTCCAGAAGTCTTTAAAGAGGAGCAGTCAGAACGATTTCCCAAGTTGAAAGAAATTATCGTTTTCTCCCCAAAAGGAAAAAAATATCCTGCTACAACCGATTTTTATGATCTGATTTTTTCTTCCGAAAGAGGTCAGGCGGAAAAGGCTATTAGTAATATATCAAAGGCTCAGGTAACAGATGTAACAGATATTATGTATACGTCTGGAACCACTTCCATGCCAAAAGGCGTGTTAGTTACACATGATATGATTTGGCGCAGTGCACTTGGCAGCTGCTTAAACCGTGGTTATCAAGAAGGAAGAAGAATTTTCATCCCAATTCCGTTTTATCATTGTTTTGGGTTTATTGAAGGAATTATTGCAGGAAGTATGGTAGGGGGAAGTTTAATACTTCAAATCAATTTCAATGGAGCAGAAGCACTGGATTTAATGGAGCGGCATGAAGCGACAGACATCTTATGTGTGCCAACGATTGGTTTAAAACTGGTGGAAGCTCAGCAACAGCTACCTCGTGATTTATCAAAATTACAATCCATGTACTGTGCAGGTGCTGAAGTGTCTCAACAAATGTGGCAGGATATTAAGAACCAATTGAAAATTAAAGAATTAAACACAGGCTACGGCATGACAGAGTGTGCAGCGGGAGTGCTACAAACTGATCCAGATGATGATATCACCTATCTTTCTAAATATGTTGGGCGCATTATCCCTGGCGGACATGTGGGGCTTGAAGAATTAAAAGGAAAAAATATTTCATTCAAAATCAGGGACTTGGAAACTGGAGAAAGCCTTTCTCCTGGACAAGCTGGGGAATTGGTTTGCAAAGGACCTTTAGTTACAAGTGGATATTACAACAAAGAAAAAGAAACTGCTGAAACCATTGATCAAGAAGGCTGGTTAAAAACAGGTGACTTAGCGGTAATAGATGAAAATGGTTATATTTCTTTAACGGGAAGAATTAAAGAAATATATCGAATGGGGGCAGAAAATGTGTCACCTAAAGAGATTGAAGATGTATTAACTGGCCATGAATTAATTAACCAGGCGTATGTGGTTGGTGTTCCTGATCCAGTAATGGGTGAAGTAGGATTGGCTTGGGTTGTGCTTGAACAAGACGCGTCCTTAAGTGAAAATGAAATATTTATATATATTTCTGAATGTTTAGCCAAATATAAAATTCCCAAATATATAAAAATTGTTGAAAAAAATGAGCTTCCAATGACACCAGTAGGAAAAGTGTTAAAAAGAGAGTTAAAAGAGTGGTTTATTAGTGAGCAGCAGAAAGTAGAATCTCATTTCTAATATTTTTAAAATGTGATTCTGTTGCAGTACAAATTTATAGTGTTCCAAGTATAAGAAAATATCATATTTATAAGTGTTGAAAGAAGAGTTCGTTTACTATAAATTAAAATATTTAACGAGGTGAAAGTGATGAATATAATCGCTAGCATGGCAGGAAATGTATGGAAAATAACGGTGGCAGAAGGAGATAAAGTTAGTGCTGGACAAGATGTTGTTATTTTGGAATCGATGAAAATGGAAATTCCTATTTCAGCAGATTCAGAAGGGGAAGTAGAAGAAATTATTGTTAGTGAAGGTGACTTTGTAAGCGATGGAGATGTAATTTTAAAGTTGAAATAATAGATTACGATAATTTTTAATATAGAAAGGTGATTATTTTGTTCAAGAAAATTTTAATTGCTAATAGAGGAGAAATTGCAGCACGAGTAATTCGTTCTTGTCACTCAATGGGAATCGAAGCAATAGCAATTTACTCAGAAGCAGATGAAAATTCTCCGCATGTTAGAATGGCGGACGATGCTTATTTAGTTGGTGGACCACGTGTGAATGAAAGCTACTTAAATGTAGATAAAATTATTGAAATAGCGCTAGAAGCAAATGTAGATGCAATTCATCCGGGTTACGGGTTATTATCTGAAAATGCTGGATTTGCAACAGCATGTCATAATAACGGAATTGTTTTTATAGGACCAACTCCTGAAGTAATTGAGAAAATGGGAAGTAAAATTGAGGCCAGAAAAGCAATGGAAGCAGCCGATGTTCCAATTGTTCCGGGCGATAATACACCTTTATTAAATGTAGAAGAAGCTGAAATTGCAGCAAAACAAATTGGATATCCAATTATGCTGAAAGCATCTGCTGGAGGTGGAGGAATTGGAATGCAAATGGTTCATAATCAGGATGAATTGAAAAAAGCATTTAGTGGAAATCAAAAACGAGCAACTGACTTTTTTAGTAATGGTGCTATGTTTTTAGAAAAACTGGTTGAAAACCCGAGACATATTGAGATTCAAATTCTAGCAGATAAAGAGGGGAATACAATTTTCCTTGGAGAAAGAGAATGCTCAATCCAAAGGCGTCATCAAAAAGTAGTAGAAGAGGCACCCTCACCTTTTTTAGATGAAAAAACAAGAAGAAAAATGGGGGAGGATGCAGTTCAAGCTGCTAAAGCTATTGGATATAGAAATGCAGGAACAGTTGAGTTTATTATGGACGAAAATAAAAACTATTACTTTTTGGAAATGAATACAAGATTACAAGTGGAACATCCAATTACTGAAGAAATTACTGGAGTAGATTTAGTAGAGCAGCAAATCAAAATTGCTAATGGGAATTTACTTACCATAGAGCAATCAGACATTCAATTAAACGGTCATGCAATTGAAGTTCGAATTTATGCAGAAGATCCTGAAACATTTTTCCCTTCTCCAGGAAAAATCACAAAATTTAATATTTTAACTGGAGAGAATATTCGTCACGAGTTAGCGATTGAGGAAGGGACAACTGTCACACCATTTTACGACCCAATGATTGGAAAATTGATTGTAAAAGGAAATAGTCGTGATGAAGCAATTAAGAATTTAGTAAACGCTCTAGAAAAATATGAAATAGAAGGTATCAAATCAAATATTCCCGTGTTAATAAAAATTGTTACTCACCCTGAATTTAAAAATGGAAATACGACAACCAATTTCATTAATGAATATTTATTTCAAACGAAAGTTTAGGTGACAACATTTAGATCATTGTTGGAATAATTTTATTCCTACAATGAAAACAGTTCAGTGTAAAGGGTGGTATTGAAATGAATAAACAAGAAATCGTAGTAGAAAAACGTAAAGGAGTAGCTACTTTATTATTAAATCGTCCTAACGTTCATAATGCGCTTTCAGGTGAAATGATGAAGAAGTTTAAACAAGCCTGTGAAGAGTTATCAAATGATTCTGAAATAAAAGTTGTCGTGTTGAAAGGAGCAGGTGAGAAGTCATTTTGTTCAGGGGCAGATCTTGGAGGAATGAGTGAAGATAACAATATAATCAATTTCAAAAAACATGTTACTAAGTATAGGGAGTGTTTATTAGCTTTACGCAAAATGAAAAAACCTATAATCGGTGCCGTAAACGGATATGCTTTAGCTGGTGGTTTGGGATTGGCTGTTTCATGTGACCTAGTTTATGCAAAAGAGTCTGCTCAGTTTGGTGCTCCAGAAATTAACGTAGGTTTGTGGGGGATGATGATCAGTTCTGCCTTGGTAAATAGTATTGGACAGAAAAAGACTTTTGAACTGATGTACACCGGTGATCGTATAAATGCAGAAAAGGCTAAGGAAATAGGATTAATAAATGAGGTTTTTTCAGGAGAAGAATTTGAAGAAAAGGTATATGAGATGGCAGAGAAATTAAGTACAAAAAATCCTGTAGCACTTTCTCTGGGCAGAGAAAGCATGTATATGATTCAAAATATGGATTATGAAAGCTCTTTAACATATTTAAGGGATCAGGTAGTTGTGTTGAGTAGAACAGAAGATTACAACGAAGGAATGTCAGCGTTTAAAGAAAAGAGAAATCCGGTTTGGACAGGACGATAATGAATAATAGGAAGGGTGAGCTCAATGACGATGTACTTTGATGACTTTGCAATTGGAGATGAAATGATATCTCCTCGACGTACAATTACTGAGTCCGATGTTGTACAATTTACAGGCCTGTCAGGCGATTTTAATGCATTGCATATCGATGAAGAGTTTGCTAAAACAACACCATATAAGACTAGAGTAGCGCATGGGCTATTATCTGTTTCTGTTGTTACTGGGCTACAAGCTATGATGGGGCATGTGAATGATTCTACTCTTGGTTTGCTGGAAATTAATTGGCGATTCAAAAAAGGAGTTACCCCAGGGGATACAATTCATGCAAAATTTGTTGTAAAAGAAATGAAGGAAACTTCAAAAAAAGACAGTGGCGTACTAACTCGAAGTGTCTATGTCTACAACCAGCGGGAAGAAATTGTTTCGGAAGGAATAATTATTTTACTGATGCAAAAAAAGGCTTCTTCTTTTCAATAAAATTAAGGGCGGGATAAAGAATGAGTAAAAAAATATTGTCTCTATCTGTTGTATTAATGATTTTTAGTTTCATGTTGTCTGGTTGTTTAAATGAAGATTCTTCTGCTTCAACAGAAAATTCCAGTGGAGAAACATTCAGTTGGAGAATGTCAAGTACGTATCCTTCTGGTTCAATCCAATTTGAACGAGATAAAAGATTTGCAGAACTTGTGAACGAGCTTAGTAATGGACAATTAGATATTACCTTACATCAAGAGGGCGAATTAACAGCCAGTGATCAGTTGTTAGATACGGTAAGCAACGGGACAATTGAAGCAGGAGGAGATTGGCCTGGTTCATGGTCTGGGCTTAATTCAGCGTTTAGCTTATTAGGTACAAGTGCAGCTGGAATGAGTGTTTTTGATTATGCGATGTGGATTCAATCAGATGAAGGAATGGAAATCTATAATGAAATTTATGGTCAGCAAAATCTTGTCTATTTCCCGTATAATATTCCAGCTACTGAATCTGGTATTCGATCCACCGAACCGATTGAAAGTCTGGAAGATTTAAATGGTTTGAATATTCGTTTTGTAGGAACTGTACAATCCAGATTAATGCAAGAATTTGGAGGGAATCCTGTCAATTTGCCAGCAGGAGAATTATATGAATCGATACAAAGAGGAGTAATTGATGCAGTTGAATTTAGTGGGCCATCTGGAGATAAAGCACTGAATCTTGATGAAGTAACAAACTATGTTGCAACACCTTCTTGGCATCAAACTGCTTCTGTAACAGGGGTAATGATTAATAAAGATGTTTGGGAGTCTTTACCTGAAGATTTACAATTAGTCGTTGAAACGGCAGCAAAAACAACAATGTTGGAAACAACATTTGATGAGCTTTATCAAGACGCGCTCGTTACAAGAGAAATGGTAGAATCAGGTTCGGTTACAGTTACTGAGTTTCCAGAAGAGGATGTGGAAACGATTACCGAAACAATAATTAAAATACAAGATGAATTGGCAGAAGAAAACTCGGATTTTGCAATGGTCTTAGAAAGTCAAAAAGAATTTATGAAAACGTTTTCTGGGTATCGGGATATCATGGGACCTTGGGGATTTGGAACAAATGCAGAGACATTATTAGATTAAAATTTTCTGATTATTTTAGAAGAAATTCCTCTAATTTAGGTAGTAGGGGGCAGATAAATCGCCTCCTTCAACTCCAGTGAAGTTATTATATCCTGAAGAAAATGGAAGGAGTAAGTTAATATGCGTGTAGTTCATAAAGTTATCAAAGGTATTGACACGATAAATTTATGGGTAGGAAGAATAGGATCCTGGTCTATTCTCGTGTTGACCTTGCTTATTGTATTTGAAGTAATTAGTCGAAGGGTCTTTAACTCTCCTACCATATGGACTTATGAAGTAATTACTATGGTATTTGGTTTTCATTTTATGATTGTCGCAGCCTACGCTTTACTTTACAAAAGTTTAGTTTCCGTTGATTTGTTATATAATCGTCTATCAGAAAAAAAGCAGGCAATCATGGATTTAATTACTTATTTTATTTTGTTTTTTCCATTTATTATCTTTGTTTTCTATATAAGTTTCGGAAATGCTGTTGATTCGTGGATCATAAAAGAGACCTCCTCATCTTTATTTGGAGCACCAGTGTACTTAACCTATACTATAGTACCGATTGCATTTGGGCTATTGGTGTTGCAAGGTATATCTGAAGTATTAAAAAGAATCGTTATATTAGCGAAGGGGGAAAGTCTCTAATGGCGGAAATCCTGGCTATATTACTGTTTGTTGGTTTAATTCTAGGGCTTATGACAGGGCATCCTATCGCTTTTGTATTGGGAGGGCTTGCTCTCATATTTGGGTTAATTGGTTGGGGCCCGCAATCTGTAAGTATTTTTGTTAATGGTATATACGACATAATGAATAATTACACTTTAGTTGCGATTCCTTTATTCACGTTTATGGCAAATTTGTTGGCTGGATCTAAGATTGCGGAAGGGCTATTTGAGTCGTTGCGGTACTTATTAGGAGGGCTGCGAGGAGGAGTAGCATTAGCTATCGTTGTTGTCTCAACTGTATTTGCAGCAACAACTGGTGTTGTTGGTGCGTCCGTTTTAACGATGGGGGTTTTAGGAATCCCTGTTTTATTAAAGTATGGATATAACAAAAGTTTATCAGCAGGTGTTGTTGCTGCAGGGGGAACATTAGGTATACTAATACCTCCAAGTATTATGTTAATTGTAATGGGGGCTCAAGCTCAAGTATCAGTTGGGGACCTGTTCAAATCAACCATTGTTCCGGGCCTGCTTTTAGCATTTTTCTATGCTGTATATGTCCTGTTCATATGTTGGAAAAATCCAGATTATGGACCAGCTTTAACAGTGGAAGAAGCAGCGGCTATGCCGATTAGAAAACGAATTACAGGAAGTTTAGTTAATCTGGTGCCTCCTTTAATCTTAATTTTGGCAGTGTTGGGTACGATATACACAGGGATAGCTACGCCAACAGAGGCTTCTGGCGTAGGCGCATTTGTGGCATTTTTAATGACTATATTTTATCGAAAGTTTAGTTTGAAGATGCTTACGGAAGCAATGTATGACACAGCTAAGACAACGGCAATGGTTTTAATTATTATGATTGGTGCTACAGCTTTTGCATCCATGTTCTTAAGTTTAAATGGGGCGGGGGTAATACAAGGATTCGTTGATACATTAGGACTGAATCATTGGGGAATCTTTATATTTATGATGGTTCTTGTCTTTATTTTAGGTATGTTTCTTGATTGGGTTGGAATTATAATGATTATTTTTCCGATATTTATGCCTTTGATTCAAATGTATGATTTCAATATGATTTGGGTAGTCACCTGTATTGCAGTACTTTTACAAACTTCATTTCTTACACCTCCATTTGGGCATGCGCTTTTTTACACGCAAGGAGTTGTAAAAGGACAAATAACAACAGCAGAAATTTATCGTGGGGTTGTTCCATTTATTCTTATTATCATTTTTGTTCTTATTCTAACATTGATATTCCCGCAATTAGTTTTATGGTTACCAAGTATTTTTAGTAATTAATGAAAGGTTGTGAATGAAAATGAGTAAATTATTCTCAACGTACAAGTTGAAAGGAATTACTTTAAAAAACAGAATTGTCATGTCTCCAATGTGTATGTATTCATCAAAAGAAAAAGACGGTAAGGTAAACGAATTTCATAGATTTCATTATACAAGCCGAGCTATGGGGCAGGCGGGATTGATTATTCTGGAATCAACAGCTATCAATCCACAAGGGAGAATTTCTGAATTAGATTTGGGAATCTGGAAGGATGATCATATAGCAGGTCTTACAACAATCGTGGATGCTGTTCACAAATTTAATTCTAAAATAGGAATTCAACTTGCACATGCTGGCAGAAAAGCTGACGTGGAAGGTCCTATATTTGCTCCTTCTTCGATTCCGTATAAAGATACAATGAAAACACCTGAAGAAATGAGTAATGAAGATATCAAGACTACTATAGAAGAATTTAAAGAAGGAGCAAAGAGGTCTAAAGAGGCAGGTTTCGATGTTATTGAACTCCATGGTGCACATGGGTATTTAATCAATGCGTTTTTATCACCGTTATCTAATAAAAGAACCGATGAATATGGAGGAACTAGAGAGAATCGTTATCGTTTTTTAAGAGAGATTTTAGATGAAATAATAACCGTATGGAGTGGTCCTTTATTTGTAAGAATATCTGCATCTGAATATCATCCGGAAGGAAACAAGATGGATGATTTCATTTATTTTGCCAAACAAATGAAGGAACAAGGTGTTGATTTAATAGATTGTAGTTCTGGAGCAGTGGTCCCAGCCAAAATCGAGGTGTTTCCAGGTTATCAAGTTCCTCTTGCAGAGAAAATTAAAGAACTAGCTAAAATAGACACTGGAGCTGTTGGGTTAATTACCTATGCCAGTCAAGCTGAAGAAATATTAAAAAACCAGAGAGCAGATTTAGTATTTCTGGCAAGAGAATTATTACGCGATCCTTATTGGCCGCTAAGAGCTGCAATCGAATTAGGAGAATCTATCGAAGGACCGAAAAGCTATGAAAAAGCGTGGAGTGAGGTATTGCCTAAAGGACTTAACAGAGTTTCTGAAAAATGGTACCCAGGAAAAGAATCATTAATTCAGCGTTAATTATAAAAGATTAAAGATTAATGGAGGATTTAAAGTGAAGAGACTAGAAGACAAAGCAGCTATTATTACAGGCGCCGCTAGCGGTCAAGGAAGAGCAGAAGCTTTATTATTTTCTAAACAAGGAGCGAAAGTTGTTATAACGGATATAAATGAAGAAGGTTTGTATGAAACAGAAAAAGCTATAATAAATCAAGGTGGAGAAGTAGTTTCTATCAAACATAATATTTCTTCAGAAGAAGAATGGGAGAATGTTGTATCTATTACAAAAGAAAGATTAGGAAAATTAAATGTGCTTATAAATAATGCTGGTATATTATCAAGAGAAGGGTTAGAGTCGACCTCACTTGAAGATTTTAATCATATTCAAAGTATAAACACGCAAGGGACCTTTCTAGGTATGAAGCATGCTGCACCCTTAATTAAAAAATCAGGCGGAGGATCAATTATAAATATTTCTTCAATTTACGGTCTCGTAGGTAGTGGAGGCTCTATTTCTTATCATGCTTCAAAAGGGGCAATAAGATTAATGAGTAAATCAGCTGCTGTACAATTGAGCAAAGACTACATTAGAGTTAATTCGATTCATCCAGGTGTTATAGAAACTCCAATGTCAAGTTCTATAGCAACAAGCGAGGGGCATCCTCTTGAAAGTAAATTTCCTTGGCCAGAACTAGGCAAACCAGAAGATATTGCTTACGGTGCTCTTTATCTTGCGTCGGATGAATCTAAATTTGTGACAGGAAGTGAATTAGTAATTGACGGAGGCTATACTGCGCAATAGAGAAATAAGATGAATAATTTTAATGAAAACAGGAAGGTGAAAAGCTAATGGTTGTTAGAATGGGGATATTACAAAAACAGAAAAATATAACGATTGAAGAATTTCACAATTATTGGGTAGAGAAACACGGTCCAATTGCTTCCCAAATTCCGAGGCTACGTAAATATCATCAAAATCATGTGATTAGTTCTGAACAATTAGGTATAGATTATACACGAGGATCGCAAGCGGTAGATGGTTTTTCTCAGCTCTGGTTTGATAACTTAGATTCAATGAAACACAGTTTTAATTCAGATATTACTAAGATGCTTTCAAAAGATGAAGAGCAATTTATTGGAAATATGCAATTAATTATCGTAGAACAAAATGTAGTAATTCCAGTTTCTAATGATGAATCTCTTTTAAAACGGATGTCACTGCTTAAGCGCCGCCCAGATGTGGATATAGAGGTTTTTAAACGTGAATGGGCAGAAGTGCATGCAGAACTTTTAAAAGCTATGCCTAATGTAAAAGGTTATACACAAAATTTAGTGATCGATCGTAAGATTCACAGAACTCCAGCTGCATATGAAGATGTACCAATTGATGGTATTGTTGAACTTTGGTTTGAGGATACAAACAGTTTGAAGGCTGCTTTTGCTTCAGAAGCAGGCAAAAAGGCAATGGAACATGCAAAAACATTTATTGAAGAAATTACTACCTTTATTGTAGACACACATGAGATTGTTTGACGTTATAAGAGAATTCTTAAAATTTAAACTTTATGACTTAATTATTATACCAATTTATAGGTTTATTTTGGAAATTAATATTTTAATCATTTAGAAAAGCATTTGCCTTTATGAGAGTTTATTAAAGGTATTTGTTGAAACTTAGTATGAGAGGAGAAATTATAATGGGGAAGTTAAATGGTAAAGTTGCGTTGATTACTGGTGGTTCTGGCGGCATTGGTAAAGAAACAGCAACTACATTTTTAAAAGAAGGAGCGAAAGTAGTTTTAGTTGATTTGTTTGAAGAATCGCTTAATAAAGTTAAGGAGGAACTTGAGTCTTTTGGCCAGGTAATTACAGTTCGAGCAGATGTATCTAAAGAAGAAGATGTTAAAAATTATGTGCAAAAAACTGTTGTACAGTTTTGACAAATCGATATTTTCTTTAACAATGCAGGTATAACAGGCAAAAAAACTTCCTTAATTGAACAAACAGTCGAAAACTTTGATAAAGTGCTTGCTGTAAATACTCGCGGTGTATTTTTATGACTTAAATATGTACTGCCAGTTATGATAAAACAAGAAAGTGGCAGTGTTATAAATACTTCCTCTGTTGATGGATTAAGAGGTTCTCCTGAGATGGCACCATATGCAGCTTCTAAACATGCTGTTGTGGGGTTAACGAAAACTGCCGCATTAGAAGTATCTGATAATAATATCCGTATAAATTCCATTCACCCATCACCAGTGAACACTGAAATGATGCGTTCACTTGAAGCAGATACGAACCCGGATGATCCGGAATCTGTAAAAATAACGTATAGTCAAGCAATTCCATTAAGGCGTTATGCAGATTCAAGTGATATTGTTTCCTTAGTATTGTTTCTAGCCTCTGATGAAAGTAAGTTTATAACCGGATCACAATATCGAGTTGACGGTGGGATGGGAGCTATTTAAAGTCAATTTGAGTATTAAATTTAATTTTATATACTATATAACCAATATTCAGTAGTGTTTAATTTAGTATCATGAAAAAAGGTTTTTTACTTGCAATTGTGTTAGGTAATTCATTCATTTGGCAGAATTTTAATTCAGCTCCAAATTTAAATATATGATTGACGTTACTTATCTAGCGATATATAATAAAATTAAATTCAGAACGGAAGGGAAAATGTGCTAAGATGAGATTTCGATTCCTAGACTTGAACAATTAATTTGATAACATGTTCAAGCTCTGCCTGTGTTTTGACGCTCGCAGAGAAATAGGAGTCGTCTGTCTTTTTTTAGCTATTATAATGAAGGTATACATGAGGTATATCTTTTTCCTGAAGGAAGTATGCAAAAAGGACAGCAGACAATTTGCTGTTCTTTTTTAATGATGAAATACAGATACAACAAAAGGATTTCTATTTCTGTTTGCGCGGCGAAGCAGGGCGTTCGTTCTAATAAAAAATAGGGAGAGATGACGATGCAGATGCTATTGTTCTTTTAATGGATACGGGCTTGTTATCAGAAAACACAAGCTCGTATCGATACAGTTACAAGCTATCGGTACGGGAGATTAAAAAATCTCGGAGGTAGCAAACATGCAAAACATTCAATTTGAAATAAAAGACGTCGAATTAACGTATTTAGATAAAGATATTTTTTCCATCGGACGGGTAGCGGTTCATTTTATGGATCGGATTGGTATCGTCGGTCCGAATGGGGCGGGAAAAACAAGCCTGCTCCGTTTGCTGGCAGGGGAAATGGAGCCGACAAAAGGGAAAATTCACCGCCATGCAAGCTTTGCTTATTTAAAACAAATGGAAGTCCCAGGTGAGGAACAAGCAGATCCAAAGGTTTTAGGCAAGCTTCAGGTCCCTGATTTAGAGGAAGGTATCAGCGGCGGAGAGCAGACGAAAATAAAAATAGCACAGCTTTTGGCAGATTATAACGAAGCGCTGTTGATTGATGAACCAACCACGCATCTTGATCAGCAGGGAATCCGTTATTTACGGAGAGAACTGGAAAATTATTATGGAACACTGATTTTAATCAGTCACGACCGGAAGCTTTTAGACCAGCTCGTTACAACGATTTGGGAAATTCGGGACGGAGAAATCCATGTCTACTCCGGTAATTATACGGAGTATGAAGAACAGAAGGCTTTAGAGGAACATCAGCAGCAGGAAGCACATGAGCAATATTTGAAGGAAAAAGCCCGTTTAGAAACAGCAGCACAGGATAAAATGCAAAAAGCTGCGAAAATGACGAAGGGTGCGAAAGCAAATGCCCGAAAGAAAGAAGGAGTGGATCGGCGGCTTGCCACAAAGCCTAAAGACGTTTCACAAAAAGCGATGCAAAAAAGTGCCAAAGCCATGGAAAAACGGATGGACCAATTGGAAAAGATCGATGCTGTCCAGCATGAACGGCCCATTCAGTTTCATCGTTCCAAAGCGTTAGAACTGCATCATTCCTTTCCGGTAATGGGAAACCAGCTAACGTTAAAGGCTGGGGGAAAACTGCTTTTAGAAGAAGTCCGTTTTCAATTTCCTTTGGGTAAAAAAATTGCGATTACGGGAGCAAATGGTTCTGGAAAAAGTACACTGCTGAAGGCGATTTACGAGCGGCAGGAAGGACTGGAGATTTCACCGAAAGTAGAATTTGGTTTCTTTGACCAGCTTGCTTATCAGGAAAAGTCTGATGAAACGGTGTTAGACAGTTTAAAGAAAACAACCGATTATGAGGAAGGCTTTTTACGCAGTATTCTGCATTCCATGTATTTTAAAGGAAATTCGATTTATAAAAAATTGCGTGATTTAAGTGGCGGCGAAGCGATCCGACTGCAGCTGTGCAGATTATTTCTTGGCTCTTACCATATTTTATTACTTGATGAGCCGACGAATTTTTTGGATATCCAGACAACGAAAGCTTTAGAAGCATTCTTTAAAGGCTATCCGGGCACCATTATTTTTGTTTCCCATGATGCAGCCTTTATCGAAAATACAGCAGATCATGTATATGAAATGAAAAATAAAAATATCACTGAAAAGTAAGGAGAGCAGGGGCAGCTATTTGCTCCTGCTCTTTTACCTTATATCACAGAGAATCGTCCGTAAAACTCCCACTGAGTGAAGTTTCGTTTTATAATAAAAATAAAAATCATATACTTTCTTGATGGACAAAACAGTTCACAATATCAATAATAAGAACAGACAATTCATTTAAAGCAAAAAGGTGGACAGCATGATGAAAAAGATACTTATTATTACATGTATCATTGCAGCAGGAGTATTTTTCCTCGTTGGAAAATGGGGAGGGGATAGTAAACTATTTGCACAAACATTACCCTCTAATATGAATGAAGCACATGAGATTAAAGAAATTACCATATACGAAGTGAAGCCGACAGGAAAGCCTAAAGCCATTTCGCTAACGGAAAAAGAGGATATTGCCAAGATTTTAAAAGCTGGTGAAGCAATGGAACTCAATGAGACAGATGATTTTGTAAGCTCCGGTTACCTGCTTCTATTTCAAGGCTCTAAAGAAAATTATGCGTTGACTGTGGATGAAGAAGGAAACATAGATATGAACGGGCATGAAGAACATTATGATATTAAAGGAAAAAATGCATTATTCCACGCTATTCAAGGAATGGATAATCAATGGGAGCTGTTAAATGAGGGGGAGTTATAGAGATTTACTATTTTGACGATCAGGAGGTGAAGAAATGCTGTTAATGATAGATAACTATGATTCATTTGCTTATAATATCGTTCATTATCTGGAGAATTTAGGTGAAAAGGTTGTCGTCAAATATAATGACCAGCTGACCCTCGAAGCGATTGAGCGGTGGCAGCCGGAGTATATTGTCTTATCGCCAGGACCGCATACACCAGAAGAAGCGGGGATGACATTAAAAATCATTGAGCATTTTAAAGGAAGCATTCCTATTCTTGGTATTTGTCTCGGGCATCAGGCTGTCGGGCAAGCTTTTGGTGCAGACGTGATAAAAAATAATCCTGTTCATGGAAAGCAGTCGCTTATTTTTACTGATCAGCAGGGCGTATTTTCACAGCTTCCTGCAAGCTTTACGGTGACAAGATACCACTCCTTAAGTATCGATCCGGCCAGCATTCCGGAATGCCTTGAAGTCAGCGCGACTACAGAGGATGGAACAATCATGGGGATACGTCATAAAGCCTATCCCATCGAAGGGATGCAATTTCATCCGGAATCCATCAGCACGGAGCATGGCTATACATTGCTGAATAATTTTCTAATGCAATATAAAAAGGCAGGTGAACTGCAAAAATGATAGAGAATACGAAAATGTTATTTGATTTTTCCTTTGAAGAAGAAGCAGGCGTGCGCCGCATTTTTGAAAATCCGGCAGACATTCTAATTGCTCATTCGGATGCTGAAGTAGAAAATGTCTTTGCACAAATGGAAGTATACCAGCAGCAGGGCTATTATCTGGCTGGATATATTTCCTATGAAGCTGCCTCAGCATTTGATAAAAATTTGGTTACCCATAAAAAAGGCGATCTGCCGCTTATGGTGATGGGGGTCTTTAAGAGTGTACAGCTGGAGCACATAAAGCCAGCTGCTGACCGTGCCTATCCTCCGGTGAATTGGAAGATGACAACTCACAAGCAGCAATATCAGCAGAATATCGAATCGATAAAAGCGGCGATTGCAAGAGGAGATACATATCAGGTGAATTATACTGTTCGGATGGAAGCAGATAGAGCAGTGGATGGAGATTTACTGTACGAACAATTATCTGGCGCGCAGCAGGCAAGGTATGGTGCACATCTGCAAATAGGAGATTACCAAATTGTATCTGCCTCTCCGGAGCTGTTTTTTGAACGAAGGCAGCAGTTCATCCATACGAAACCGATGAAAGGAACCATCAAACGAGGGCGGACTCCAGAGGAAGATTCCTCTAATAAAAGGAAGCTCACTCATTCTGAAAAGGACCGGGCAGAGAATGTAATGATTGTGGATTTACTTCGAAATGATCTATCGAAAATTGCTGTACGGGGTTCTGTTCACGTACCGAAGCTGTTTGAAATAGAGAAGTATCCTACAGTTTATCAAATGACCTCAACCATTAGGGCAGAATTAAAAGAAAACCTCAGCAATTTTGATCTATTTAAAGCGTTATTTCCTTGCGGCTCCATCACCGGCGCACCAAAGCAAAGTACAATGGAAATCATCCATGAGCTGGAGGATTCACCGAGAGATATTTATTGTGGAAGTATCGGTTTTATCACACCAAATCAAGATGCACTATTTAATGTTGCGATCCGGACTGCTTGGATGAAGGATGGGAAACCACCTGTTTATGGAGCAGGAGGAGGAATTACCTGGGATTCGGATACGGAAGGGGAATATGAAGAAGCTTTAGCAAAAGCAGCCATTTTAAAAGCAGCTTCTCCGTCCTTTCAAATTGTAGAAACAATGAAATATGATGGGACACAGATACTTCGGCTGAACAGGCATCTCGCCCGGCTAAAACGAACGGCGCTTCAATTCCAGTATCCTTATTCCATGGACAATATCCAGCAACAGCTGAAGGAACAGGTAAAGAATTATGATGGAGAACAAAGAGTACGCCTTTTATTGGGGCAGGATGGGGAGATAAACATAACCTGTACGCCGCTTATGAAAGAATCGGAAGCAATAAAAAAAGCAGGGATAGCTTCCTCGCCAATCAATAAAAATGATATTTTTTACTATTATAAAACGACGAATCGGCAAATGTATACGACTTTTCGAGAGCAAGCCCCTGCTTCCTTTGATGTCCTCTTATGGAATGAGGAAGGGCAGCTGACGGAGTTTACGATTGGCAATCTGGTTGTAAAACAACAGGGTGCCTATTATACGCCGCCTGTTTCTTCGGGACTGCTTGCTGGTACTTACCGGGAAGAACTGCTGGAGCAGGGAGAAATAAAAGAAAAAATCCTGTGGAAGAAGGATATTTCTTCCTTTGAAGAAATTTGGCTGGTTAATAGTGTACGAGGCTGGGTAAGGGTAACATTTTAAAAAATAATTTTGTAAAAAAGATTGCATGATTAACCGGTGCAATCTTTTTTTATGCATGATGAAATGACTGGAATATTGCTGCAGCAAAAGGGATTTATAGTTGTTCGATTATAAACATGCATGCTGTTAAAAGAAGTCGATGGCAGTCGAAAAAAAGGCAAAAAAATTTTGAGCAAAACTATATCTGAAATAAAAAAGTTGTGATATGATGTATCAGATTCCTAAGGGAGGTTTTAAATGAAATTTTAGTTAAGGAGAAATGAAGTATGGAAAAACAAAATATGACACTGTCTATCTTGCTGATGAATTTGTTTATTGCATTTTTGGGTATTGGTTTAGTTATTCCAGTTTTACCTACCATTATGAATGAATTGAATTTGTCTGGATCTGTTGTAGGGTACTTGGTAGCAGCTTTTGCAGTTGCGCAGCTTATTGTTTCACCACTTTCTGGAAGATGGGTCGATGTGTTTGGACGTAAACGCATGATCGTTATCGGATTATTGATTTTTAGTTTTAGCGAGTTTTTATTCGGTATCGGGAAGACCGTAGAAATTTTATTTATCTCAAGAATTTTAGGTGGAGTGAGTGCTGCTTTTATAATGCCTGCAGTTACCGCATTTATTGCCGATATTACAACGCTTGAATCCAGACCGAAAGCGTTAGGCTATATGTCTGCAGCGATCAACACCGGATTTATTATTGGTCCTGGTGTCGGTGGATTGCTGGCGGAAGTAGGACCGAGAGTCCCGTTTTTCGCAGCGGCAGGTTTAGCCTTATTCACAGCGGTTTTATCCACAATAACATTACGTGAACCAGAAAGAAAACAAATGGAACAAGGAGAAACAGCAGCTCCAAAACCCGGCTTAGGAAGAATCTTTGTTCCAATGTACTTTATCGCGTTTATTATTATATTTATTACCGCATTTGGTTTATCTTCCTTTGAATCGCTATTTTCTCTATTCGTGGATCATAAATTTGCATTCACACCGAAGGATATTGCGATCATTATTACCGGAGGAGCGATTGTCGGCACGATTGCGCAGGTTGCCTTGTTCGGCAAATTGGCAAATAAATGGGGAGAAATCCGTTTGATTCGTTATTGTCTCATTTTCTCTGCCATTCTTGTTACGGCAATGACCGTTGTGGAAAGCTATGCGATGATTTTATTCGTAACGATTGTTATCTTTATAGGCTTTGATTTACTAAGACCGGCCGTTACCTCTTATCTGTCAAAAGCGGCTGGAAATAATGAACAAGGCTTTGTTGGTGGAATGAACTCGATGTTTACAAGTATTGGAAATGTATTTGGACCAATTATTGGCGGGATGTTATTTGATATAAATTTAAATTATCCTTATTATTTTGCAGCGATGGTATTATTAGCAGGTATTGCTGTGGCAATGGTCTGGAAAGAACCAAAAGTCCAGGGAGAGCATGCTTTAGAAAAAATAGAATAATTGCTGGAGAATAAATGAATAGAAGAAACGCACTTGTGCGAGCGGAAAGCTCTGAAGCACAAGTGCGTTTTTGTGTATTAACAATCATTTTTTGCAGAAAGACAGCAACCTTCAGGAAACAAAAGCTAATCCTTCCTGCTTATATTTTCGATCGTAATCGATTTTGGTTTTCTTGCCTCTCTCTGCTTATTCAAATCTTCTGTAGAAGCCCGCATAAACGACCATGCCAGCAGGATCATAATAAAGATAACCGGGAATCCGGCAACAATACTGGCTGTTTGCAAGGTCTCCAGTCCGCCGATAAACATTAACGCCATCGGCAAAATCATTAGCATAAATGCCCAGAAAATCCGATGCCAGCGCATTGGTTCGCCGCCAATAAGTCTTCTTTGGGCAACAGCGGCCAAAATATAAGAAGCGGAATCAAAGGTAGTCGCTAAGAAAATGATGGCGAGTATCGTAAATAATGGAATAATGAACCAAGAAATCGGCAGTTGATTCAAAATAGCTATAATCGCAGCAGGGGCTCCATATTCATCCATAAAGCCAATAACATTAAAGGATTCAGACAGCTGCAGGTAAAGACCATAGTTTCCTAAAATCCCAAAGAACAATACACAGCCCAGTGTTCCATAAATTAATGTACCTAATGTCATTTCTTTAATGGTTCTTCCGCGGGAAATCCGTGCTACAAAGAGTCCGACAAATGGTGCATAGACCACCCACCATGCCCAATAGAAAATCGTCCAGGTTTCTGGGAAATTCGTTGCTTCATATCCTGGGATAGATGCAAGCGGTTCGAGCCAGGTTGCCATTGTGAATAAGTTATTGATAATGCGGCCAAGACTGGTGAATGTCATTTCGCTGATAAACAGGGTTGGTCCAAAAATAAATACAAAAGTTAATAGAAATAGGACAAGCCATATATTTAAGTCACTCAGTACTTTAATTCCCCGATTGATTCCGGAATAAGAGCTGGCTGCAAAAATTGCTGTACAAATCAGCATAATGACTGCCTGCATTCCCAGCGATACAGGAATACCAGTAACGTGATTCACGCCTTCTGCAATCATTGGCGTTCCAAGTGCCAGCGTTGTCCCGGCTCCGCCAAGCAGACCGAAAATAAATAAGACATCAATTATTGTCCCCAGCGGTCCATCTGCGTGTTTGCCAATAACCGGCCGGGAAGCTTCGCTGATTTTAAGTACAGGCTTCTTTCGGACATAGTAGAAGTAAGCAATCGGCAGTGCCGGTAATGTATATAATGCCCACGCAACAGGACCCCAGTGGAACATTCCGTAACTTGCTGCCCAGTTGATAGCTTCCTCCGATTCGGGTGTAATGCCAAATGGCGGTCCTTCATAATAGTAAGCCCATTCAATCATTCCCCAGTATAATATACTGGAGCCGATACCTGCGGAAAAGAGCATGGCAGCCCATGAAAATGTTCCGAATTCTTTTTTCGTATTTCTGTCGCCGAGTTTTATGTTACCGTTTCTGCTGAATGACACATAAAGCAGAAAGATTAGGACGCCGAGTCCCAATAATAAGTATAGAATACCAAAATTTCCGGTGACAAATTCATTCGCCTGATTAATAACGGATGCGCCGGCTTCCGGGAATAAAATCAATGGAATAACGACACTAAATAAAATAACAAGCGCTAATATGAAAGTAGGCCAGTCTATTAAACGTTTATTCATTTATTCATCTCCTCATCTGTGTTGTGCGTATTTTGGATGCCATGGATAACTATCTGAATCAATGGTTTAAAAAGGACCTGCCTTGTTTTCTATGCTTCCCTATATATCCGTTTACAAACAATTTTACAAGGGGCTCATGTTTCCTGACTGAAACGCTCTTGCAAACGGTATAAATAAAAACAGAAATTATTTAACATTCGGAACGGAAAAAAGGACGGTATTATTTTTTTCGTCAGCTATTTAGGAAGCGGAATTATTCCTGATAGCAGACGATGCGAATGCTGAGGCAGAATATTGTAGAGAAAAGTCGCCATTTGTAAAACGATATCATTATAATATTCTCTGCAGATTTTATCAAGGGTATTTAGATGGAGGCGGCTTTGTTCGGGCAGTTTGAAACCGTATCGTTTATGGTAAAAATAAGATAGAATAAAAGGAAATTGGGAAATAGATACAACTCTTTGAAGAAAATACGATGACATTCCCGCTAAAGCAGATTCAGGCAGGCGCTGTACTAAATATATTGCAGCAATCCGAATCAGAGATGGGCCGGTTGTTTCCCTATTAAAAAAGAAATATAAGGAAGTGATTCGATGAAGTTTCATGAATATAAAAACTATGATGCAACGGGCCTGGCAGAGCTTATCCGGCGAAAAGAGGTACAGCCCTCTGAATTAGTAGAAACCGCCTTTAGGCAGCTGCATCAAGTGAATCCCGAGTTAAATATCACTACCCATCAAAGGGAGGAAGCAGCGAAAAAAGAAGCAAATCAATTTCTTGTTCAAGAAGCTGCTTTTTCAGGTGTTCCCATATTGATGAAAAATATCTCACAAGCCATTGAAGGAGAAAAATTAACCTCAGGCTCGCGGCTGCTTCAGAATCATGTAGAGAAGCATGATAATTATTTTGTTAAAAAATTTCGGGAAGCGGGCTTTTTATTTATGGGGCATACCAACAGCCCTGAATTTGGCTTGAAAAACATAACCGAACCAATGCTGTATGGAGCGACAAGAAATCCTTGGAACCCGGCTTACTCTCCTGGCGGATCAAGCGGAGGGGCTGCAGCAGCTATTGCCTCTGGTGTTGTCCCAATGGCAGGAGCAAGCGACGGCGGCGGTTCAATCCGCATACCTGCATCCTTTAGCGGGCTGGTCGGATTAAAACCGACACGCGGACGAACTCCTGTAGGACCGGGATTCGGCAGGCAGTGGCAGGGAGCATCGATTAATTTTGTATTAACCAAAACCGTACGGGACGCTGCTGCCATGCTGGACCAGTTACAGGTGGTGGAGCCTCATGCAGCCTTTCAGACGCCGTTATATGAAGCGGGGTATCAGCATACGCTGTCTGCCAAGCTTCCCCAACTGCGGATTGCTTTCACTACAGACTCACCGGCAAACACCCCTGTATCCGATGATGCAAAAAAAGCAGTGCTGCAGTTTGTCCGCCATTTGGAACAGAATGGACATATTGTGGAAGAAAAAACTTCTCCCGTTGACGGGGTCCAGCTGATGCGGGATTACTATGTGATGAACAGCGGGGAAATGAATAGCGTTGTCCGCGGACTTGAAAAGGCAATGGGAACCTCATTGACAGCAGAAGATATGGAAATCGAGTCATGGCTGCTTCATCAAGCTGGAAAATCTGTATCAGCTGCAGACTATTCGGACAGTCTGGCGTCCTGGGACCGTGCAGCAGAAATTATGTCTATTTTCCATCAGTCCTATGATTTCTATATTTCTCCGGCTGCCGCTTTTCATGCTCCAAAGGTCGGGGAGCTGACGATGACAGCGCAAAAGGAACAGGAATTTAAGGAAAGAATGGCTGTTGAAAAGGAAAAGCAGAGCATCATTTACGATATGTTTCTGCCCAGTTTAACGTACACCCCGTTTACGCAGCTTGCTAACTTAACAGGTCAGCCGGCTATTTCTTTACCGCTTTATGTCACGGATAATGGATTGCCAATCGGTGTGCAGGTTATGGCAGGAAAAGGCGGGGAGCATCGTCTGTTGCAGCTTGCCTATGAAACAGAGAACAGTGATTTATGGGAGGGCATGCAGGGTAATCCTTATTTTTCATAATAAACCTTACTCCATGAAAAAAAGAAGCAAATGCTGCTAAGGAAGAGCTTGCCTGATTCTTTTTTTGGTGTCCTATTTCTAGGCTTCTCCATTCCTTTCATTTTTTGATATCTGTTAGAATAATGAAAAAATAGTTTAAATAGAATAAAAGAAGCGTCGAGGAGGGACCAAATGGAAATTACAGTTCAAGATATGTTGCAGGAAGAGTTATTTGCACAGGCTGTTGTCGAGACAGGGAAATCGAACTTTTCTGAGAAGAAAATCCAATGGGTATCTGTCATTGAAATGCCTGTGGAGAATTTTGTCCGGAAAAATGAGCTTGTTTTAACTACAGCGCTTGGCTGTAAAGATGATTTGGATGCTTTCATGCAATTTGTAGAAGATATTATCCGTGCAGAAGCGAGTGCATTAGTCATTGCAACAGGGAGACATATTAATGAGATACCGTCTGAAATCAAAGCGTTGGCAGAATCGCATTGTTTAACAATGATTCGCATTCCCTGGGAAATCCGTTTTGCAACGATTGTGGAATTCGTCATGGAGGAGCTGGCACAGAGGAAAAGTTCGGAAATCCTTCAGAATGTGAAGGTACAGCAGGAGCTGCTGCAATTTCTTCTGGAAGAAAAACGTCTGCATGAGCTGCTGGAATTTATCCAAATGCAGGTAGCTGCAAATGTATACCTGACGGATCATAACTTCCGTTTGTATGATTTAGAGGAGTATTCAAAAGGAGCACAGGAAAAATGGCAGCTTGTTTTTCAAATGGAAGAGGAAATCATTCTCCGGCAAGATAGATTCATGCGTGATCCATATAGGCAAAAATTTGATTTAGTTGCTTTTCTGGATAAAGAGCTGATTCAAATTCCTATTTTGCAGGTAACCGGCGAAGCGAAAGGCTATTTATTTGTAGAACTTCCCAATCAGGCAGCTTACGAGCCCTTTTTAAATAAATACGGTCAAATACTGGAGCATGCGGCTACAACGATCGCCTTATGGCTCTCTAAAAGAAATGCCGTGGAAGCAACAGAGAATAAGCTGCGCAGTGATTTTGTCGAAGAACTGGCAAAAGGAAAATTTCGTAATGCGGAAGAGGCGGATTTACGTGCAAATCCGTTAGGGTACTCTATTTATCATACGTATGTATGCATTCTTGCTCAGCCGGAAAAACTGCGGGAGATTTATAAACAAAGGAAACATGCATCAGGCACTTATTCTCTATGGGAGAAAACGATGCACGGCTACTTAGAGGAAGAACTGGTATATGCTGCGCAGACGTTAAAACAAGAAGTGATGATGACGCAAACAGAGGAAGCATTTTTGGTATATTTGCATATCGAGCATCAGACGGATTATCAGCTTGCGACGGATTTTTTGGATTTGGTTGACAGACGGCTAAAACATTTTTTTCCTGAGGTAACTTTACGTTGGGCAGTTAGTGGAAAAGTAGAATCATTTACCGATTTTCAAAGATCATTTATCGAAGCAAAACAGGCAATGCAAATTGGAGAAAAGAAAGGAAATCCGCGTACATGGTATGAAGATACAGTGCTTGAGCGGATCTTGTTGCAGCTTCAACCTATTTCAGAAATGGATACCATCAGGGAGGACGTATTAGAGCCGTTGTTAACGTATCAAGAAGAAAGGAAGATTAATCTGATAGAAACATTTCTCACTTTCCAGCAGCATCGGGGAAATGTCAGTAAAACAGCTCAATCACTCCATCTTCACCGACAGTCATTGTTATACCGCTTGCGAAAAATAGAAGCGCTGACGGGACTGTCGCTCCATGATTCTCATCATTTATTCCTGTTGGAGCTGAGTATGAGAGCATGGGAAATAAACAACACATGAGTGGAAGAACGAAAAGTATGGTCTGTATGGAGATCATGCTTTTTTATTTAGGACGACACCTCCTAACTGTATAATAAAATAATTTTCTTTTCATACAAAATGTCGGATGATTTAAAGAATAGTTTAAATATATAATAAATTCAAACAGAAATAAATATCATTTCATCGCAGAAGAGCATTTTGGGAAAATAGGAAGATGGGGAGGGGGCTTGTTTGCTGTGAAAGTGGATCGAGAGGAGTACCGGGAACGTTTAGCGAAGACAAAGGAGAGTATGGCAAAGCAGGAAATAGAAGTATTGCTTATCACCAATCCGGCAAATATGTATTATTTAACCGGTTTTGACGGCTGGTCCTTCTATGTTCATCAAATGCTGATTGTAATTGATGAGGAGGAGCAGCCAATCTGGATAGGGAGAACAGCAGATGCCAATGCTGCAAAAGTGACCACATGGCTGCGGGAAGAAAATATAATTGCTTATCCAGACACGTATGTACATTCGCGGATAACCCATCCAATGGATTTTATTGCTTCGATTTTAACAGAAATTGGTCTGAGCAGCCGTCATATTGGTGTGGAAATGGATAGTTATTATTTTACGGCAAAATGTTATGCTGCGTTAACTCAAGGGCTTCCGGATGCATTATTTAAAGATGCGACGTTACTCGTGAATTGGCTGCGTATCGAAAAGTCTCCAGTGGAATTAGCGATGATGGAGCGGGCTGCAGTGATTTCTGAACAGGCGATGCAGGCAGGAATCGACCTGGTGAATGAAGGGGTCAGAGGCTGTGATGTCGCTGCCCAAATCAGCTATGCACAATTCCGGGGAACGCCGCAATTTGGCGGCGATTATCCAGCGATTATACCGTTGCTCCCAGCCGGGGAACGGACTTCCACGCCTCATTTAACATGGACGGATCAGCCCTATCAGATGAATGAGACCGTTATTTTAGAGCTGTCAGGCTGCTATCAGCGCTATCATGCCCCGATTGCACGGACCGTTCAAATTGGAAAGCCGTCTGTATCGATGAAAAACCTGTCATCTATTGTTTTAGAAGGGTTACATGTATGTCTTGATTTTATTAAGCCGGGAGTCACCTGTGAGGAAATAGAAGCAGTTTGGCGGAAAACGGTAGAGAGACACGGCGTCTTCAAAGAGTCACGTCTCGGCTATTCGATGGGATTAAATTATCCTCCAGACTGGGGGGAGCATACAGCAAGTATTCGAAAAGGGGATAAAACAATCATCCGTCCCAATATGACATTCCATCTCATTCCTGCTATCTGGTCGGAAGGGGAAAGCTTTGAAGTCAGTGAGTCTTTCTATGTGACAGAAACAGGCTGCAAGACATTTGGAAACGTACCAAGAAATCTTTATGTCAAGGAATCCATGCCAATGAAAGAGATAGAGGAAGGCAAAAATGAAAATTCTGCCGGGTAAGGGAAGGCAGAAAAATAGGAGGCAGAAAAAATGACACACAAGAAAGAAATCGACTTGGCGACCAAAACGGTCTGGGCGGGAGAAGCGGATTATTTGGTTCATGGAGCGACGCAGGTGCCTGTTGTTTTGAGCGTAGCCTATAATTATGATGATATCGATGAATGGTTTGACGTAGCTACAGGAAAAAAAGCAGGGCATATTTATGGACGGAATACGAATCCAACCGTCCAATCCTTTGAAGATAAAATCAAAGAAATGGAAGGGGCGGAAGCGGTAACCAGTTTTTCAACGGGAATGGCAGCAATCAGCAATACATTAGCTACGTTTTTAGTTCCGGGAGATCGAATTGTTTCTATTAAAGACACTTATGGCGGAACGAATAAAATATTTTCCGAATTTCTTCCGCGTCAGCAAATTGAAGTTCATTTATGCGATACAGGAAATATGGAAGAAATGGAGAAAGAGATTAAAAAAGGCTGTGAAATTTTATATTTAGAAACGCCTACGAATCCAACTGTAAAAATAACCGATATTGAACGGATGGCTAAGGCAGGGAAAGAAGCGGGCGCATTAGTGATTGTAGATAATACGTTTGCGACACCGATGAATCAACGTCCGCTGGCTCTTGGAGCAGATCTTGTCATCCACAGTGCGACCAAGTTTTTGGGAGGGCATGCCGATGCTTTAGGCGGTGTCGTCTGCGGCAGGAAAGCGTTGATTGAGCCTATTTTCCATTATCGGGAAATCAATGGTGCTACAATGGACCCCATGGCTGCTTATTTAGTCCTCCGCGGTATGAAAACATTACATCTGCGTGTTCGTGAGCAATGTGAAAATGCGATGGCGCTGGCATTATACCTTCAAAAACAGAATATCGTGGAGGATGTATTTTATCCTGGTCTGCCAGAACATCCCAATCATGATATCGCTAAAAAACAGATGGATGATTTCGGCGGCATGCTGAGCTTTTCTGTAAAGGGAGGCATCGATACAGTCCGAAAAGTACTTCCAAAGCTGCAGTTTGCCCATCGTGCTGCGAACTTAGGGGCAGTGGAAACAACGGTAGGACCGGCAAGAACAACCAGCCATGTGGAATGCACACCAGAGGAGCGGGCAGCGCTTGGTATTCCGGAAGGACTTATCCGTGTTTCCTGCGGTATTGAAGCTGTCAATGATATTATTCATGATTTTGATCAGGCGCTGGAAGCGGCAAAATCAGAAAAGCTGCCTTCTTGATAATCATAATGAATAAACATGAAAAAACCGAATGGGTATTGTTCATTCGGTTTTTTCATTGCACGATAAGAATATAAGACAAACCTCCGAGAGCATGCTGCAGAAGGCTCTCTGTGGTAATAAATACAGTATTCATAAAATTATACCTAATGTTACTTTTATTACTT
Source organism: Oceanobacillus sp. FSL W7-1281 (assembly GCF_037969835.1). GTDB lineage: Bacteria > Bacillota > Bacilli > Bacillales > Amphibacillaceae > Oceanobacillus > Oceanobacillus oncorhynchi. The sequence goes on from NZ_CP150214.1 coordinate 1,335,723, forward strand.
TTACAGAAAAGGTTTTCATTAATAGGTAAACTATGTATAATGAAAACCGTTCTCTAGGCCTTTTATTAGTCAGAATATTATCGATTTACCAAAAAGAGAGGAGCGACAATATGTCTAAAGAGAAAAAGAATCCATTTCAACGGTTTTTAGATTTTGTGGAAGTGGTCGGAAATAAATTGCCGCACCCGGCTACATTATTTGCCATTTTGGCCTTACTGGTTGTAGTCCTTTCTGCGGCATTACAGCCATTTAATATAAGTGTTGAAAATCCTGGTGATCCAGGAGAAGCGGTGGAAATTAAGAACCTTCTGAACGCGGAGGGGATTGAATATATTTTCGGCAGTATGACCGATAACTTTATCGGATTTGCGCCGCTTGGTGTAGTACTTGTTACAATGCTTGGTATCGGGGTAGCAGAGCGGACAGGCCTTATCAGTGCGCTGCTGCGCGGGTTTGTATTGGCAATCCCGAATCGCTTTATTACATTAGGTATCGTTTTTGCCGGGGTAATGTCCAGTGTGGCTTCTGATGCAGGATACGTTGTTTTGCCTCCATTGGGTGCATTAATTTTTGCAGCACTCGGGCGTCATCCATTAGCAGGTCTTGCGGCAGCATTTGCCGGCGTATCTGGCGGCTTTAGTGCAAACTTATTCTTATCCGGAACAGATGTGATGCTTGGAGAAATGACCATCGCCGGAGCAGCAATTATTGACCCTGCCTATGCAGAGCAAATGAATATTGCGATGAACTGGGGCTTTATTGCAGTATCTGTGTTTGTGCTTACGATTATTGGTGCCTGGGTAACGGAAAAAATTGTAGAGCCTCGTCTTGGTACGTATAAAGGGGAAGCAAATGAAGATATTAAAGGAATTTCTGCAACAGAGAAAAAAGGATTAATCTGGACAGGTGTATCTTTTGTCGTATCTCTTGTTTTAGCAGCATTGCTGGTTATCCCTTCAAATGCACCATTACGCGGGGAGGATGCAGGCATCGATGGGATTATCATGTCGCCATTTATGGATTCCCTTGTACCGATTATCGCTATTCTATTCTTAATACCGGGACTTGTTTACGGTTTGGTAACAAAAGAAATTAAAAATGATAAAGATGTTGCAGCACAAATGAGCGATACGATGGCGTCGATGGGGATGTTTATCGTGCTTGCGTTCACAGCCGGGCAATTTGTTGCTTACTTTAATGAAACCAATATGGGACTTGTGATTGGTGTTTACGGAGCAGAATTCTTAGACAGTGTAAACTTTAGCGGAATTGGTTTAATTCTGTTGTTTATTCTGATTGCAGCATTTATCAATATCTTTATTGGAAGTGCATCTGCAAAATGGGCCATGATGGCTCCAGTATTTGTTCCGATTATGATGCAGCTTGGCTATGCGCCGGAATTTACGCAGATGGCTTATCGTGTCGCTGATTCAGCAACAAATATTATCTCGCCATTGATGACATACTTTGCAGTAATTATTGCCTTTGCCCAGAAATATGATAAGAAAATGGGAATTGGAACCCTGGTATCGACCATGCTTCCATATTCTATCTTCTTCTTGATAGGCTGGACGATTATGCTGATTGTTTGGATGTGGCTGGGTATTCCTCTTGGACCAAACGGACCGATTTATTACGGATAAATTAAAAACCATGAAGAGTGAGTAACAGCTTTTCATGGTTTTTTAATTTGTTTATTATTTTAATAACCATTCCATTTTACTTATTTATCCTGAGGAAGGTAGAACGAAGTCACTATAAAATCATGGAAAAGCATTAATCGCTATGTTTAAATGGAAGTAAGATTGGATGAGCATGAAGGTTATGACAGTGTCTTTTTAAAATAGTGAATGAAATAGAAATACAGCTGGAAGGGACCGATCCAGATGGAATTAGAGGAATTGTTATTACAAATGGCAGAAGAAGGTGTGATTCATGGCGGTTCAGAAGTCAATAAGGCAATGGTGGCCGTATCAGATGAAACGAGGCGATTATGTGCCATATTAAATAATGGCGTGCATACCAATGAAGAAATCAGGCAGCAGATGTCCCAGATTACCGGCCAAGAATTAGATGAAAGTTTTTCCTTGTTTCTACCGTTTACCTCCGATTTTGGAAAAAATATAAGCATCGGGAAAAATGTATTTATAAATTCTGGATGCCGTTTTCAAGATCAGGGGCAAATCATTATCGGTGATGGAAGCTTAATCGGGCATAATGTTGTGTTCGCTACCATCAATCATGACTATGATCCGTTAAACCGGGGAACGATGTACCTTAAACCCATTGAATTGAAGGAGAGAACCTGGATTGGTTCGAATGCAACCATTCTGCCTGGGGTAACAATCGGTGAAAATTCGGTTGTTGCAGCTGGATCCGTTGTTACGAAGGATGTTCCTCCGAACACCATCGTTGGCGGGAATCCTGCTAAATTTATATCGGATTTAGAGGATAAAATAAAGTAATCCACGTTGTTTTTAACTGGCAGAAGAATGGAAATATTAAGTATGCCAAAGGCAGGTCAGAGTGATTTGCATGCAGTAAAAGAACATGGTTTAAACCATGCCTGTTTTGGAAATCGAATATAGAAAATAAGCAAATAGGATTTATCAAAAATGTGATAAATCCCATTTGTCGTAAGTGATATAGGTATGCTTTTAGAGTATAGTTTGCATGCAATCTAGGCATTTGTTGTCAAAGATACCGCGTTTTATAATGATAGATAATGAGGGATAGATAAACTAGATTTGTTGGCAACCGTTAGAAAAAAGCGTATATTCTTAACCAAAAGGAGGATGTTTTAGATGAAATATGTAAAGTTTGGCAATACTGGTCTGGATGTTTCTCGTATCTGCTTGGGAGCGATGGGATTTGGAGATCCCGAAAAATGGATTCATAAATGGGTTTTAAATGAAGAAAAAAGCCGGCCTGTGATAAAAAAAGCGATCGATGCAGGAATTAATTTCTTTGATACGGCGAATGTTTATTCCATGGGAGAAAGTGAAAGGATTCTTGGGAAAGTGTTAAACGATTATGCCAATCGTGACGATATCGTTCTGGCTACTAAAGTGCACCAGACGATGCGCCCAAATCGTCCCAATGGAGGCGGTTTATCCCGGAAAGCAATTTTGAGTGAAATAGATCATAGTTTAGAACGACTTGGGACAGATTATGTTGATTTATATATTATTCATCGCTGGGATTACGATACGCCGATTGAAGAAACGATGGAGGCACTGCACGATGTAGTGAAGTCTGGAAAAGCACGTTATATCGGAGCCAGCGCCATGTATGCGTGGCAGTTCCAAAAAGCCCAGCGGGTAGCGGAACGCAATGGCTGGACGAAATTCGTCTCCATGCAAAATCACTATAATTTAATCTACCGGGAAGAAGAGCGGGAAATGGTTCCGTTCTGCGAGGATGAAAAAATAGCTCTCACACCGTATAGTCCGCTTGCTTCAGGAAGATTGACACGTGACTTATCTAAAACGACGTATCGCTCAGAAACAGATACGGTTCAACAGTCCAAATATGATGCTATGATGGAATCGGATAATAGCATCGTAGAACGTGTGGGTGAAATAGCAAACAACCATCAGACAACAAGAGATAAAGTTGCCCTGGCTTGGCTTCTTCACCAGAATCAGGTTGCAGCTCCAATCATCGGTGCCCAAAAAGAAAGTCATATCGAAAGCGCAGTAGCTGCATTAGATATTCAGTTGACGCCTGAGGAGATAGATTATCTGGAAGAATTATATATACCTCATCCAGTCGTTGGGGCGCTTTAATGTTTTAAAAGAAAGGTGTAAAACTCGTTATTTTCTCGATACCGCCTCTTTTGCGTTTCATTTTGCTCTAAGAGTGGAACAGACATAGAAAGCAGTTCCTAAAAAGGAGTGAAGCGCAATGAAAAAGGTGGAAATTGCCGGCAGAGAAGTGTTGCCGATTGGCTTAGGCACCATGAACATGGGAGACAAGGCGAATACATTTGATCGAGAGGTGCAAGCTATCCGTACCGGGATTGATCAGGGTGTACAATTGATTGATACGGCTGAAATGTACGGCAGCGGGAATGCGGAGAAATTAGTTGGAAGCGCTATAAAACCTTACGCCCGGGAAGATTTATTTCTTATTTCAAAAGTTCTCCCGTCGAATGCATCAAAAAAAGATTTGCCAGTCAGCTTGGATAATAGTTTAAAAAGGTTAGAAACCGATTATATCGACTTATATTTACTGCATTGGAAAGAAGAGGTTCCTTTTGAAGAAACGGTAGAAGCTTTAGAGGAGGCAAGAAATCAAGGCAAAATCAAAGCATGGGGCGTTTCTAATATAGATGTAGATGATTTGGAGCATGTGATTCATTTACCGGGCGGGGATAACTGCAAAGCGAATCAAGTACGCTATAATGTCGCAAACAGAGGTATCGAATTTGATTTAATGCCAATGATGGCTCAGCATAACATGCCCGTGATTGCTTATTCTCCAATTGACCGCGGCGACAGCTTCGGAGCGAATTTAACGAAGCAGCAGGTGTTAAAGGAGATAGCAGAAAAACACGAGGCAGACGTATTCCAAATTCTATTAGCCTGGTCGATACGAAATGGAAGAACAATCGCTATCCCGCAATCCAGTAATCCGGATCATGTTGTGAATAATATAAAAGCAGCGGAAATTGAACTAACAGAGCAGGATTTAAAACAAATCGACGCAGTCTATCTCGAACCAACCTCCAAGCAGCCTCTTACTCTATGGTAGGAAGGTTTCGGGAAATCTCATCATATCAAAAGGAAGAGCAGCTGAGGAAGAAATCCCGGCTGCTCTTTTTGCATGTTGAAAAAAGCAGCGTAATTCGTTGACATAAAGTTCACTCTATAATATAAGGTGAACTTATTAAGTGAAATTTCATTCAGTGGTCTTTTCCTCCTCAACTGAAAGATTCTTATAAAAATGAGATTAAACTATCTAAGTTGAAATAGTTAATCTATCTTTATTACTTAACAAAAGTTAATTGTTTTCCGTAGCGATTGCTAGAAAGGAAAACTAGAATTTCAATTTATATAGAGAAAAATGCATTAACAACCAGCCAATGAATATTCATTCTATCGTTTGTCCATAATAAGAGATAACTAAATCTTTGGAATGCATTTCGTTTCAATATGCTTCCTAATATAGTAACATGAAAGGCAGAAAGGTTCAGGAAGATAAGGAGGGTGATGATGGAACAGGAAAAGCTAACAGAAAACATACAGATTCAAGATGTGTTAAATAATATCAATAACGTTATTTTTGGTAAAGAAGAAATTGTAAAATTGAGTTTAGTAGCCTTATTAACAGAAGGTCACGTCTTACTGGAGGATGTGCCCGGAGTAGGGAAAACAATGCTGGTCCGCACATTAGCAAAATCAGTCAATTGTAATTTTAGCCGGATTCAATTCACACCAGACCTGCTGCCGTCGGATGTGACAGGGGTATCTATTTATAATCCCAAAGAACTAGAATTTGAGTTTCGTGAAGGACCGGTCTTTGGAAATATTCTTCTAGCAGATGAAATTAACCGGACGTCTCCAAAGACGCAATCCGCCTTACTGGAAGCGATGGAAGAGAAAAGTGTCACCGTGGACGGAGAGACGCGACAGTTAAAACGTCCTTTCTTTGTAATGGCCACACAAAATCCGGTTGAATATGAAGGAACCTATCCGCTGCCAGAGGCGCAGCTCGATCGTTTCCTATTAAAATTGCGTATGGGCTATCCAACCTATGAGGATGAATTAGAAATGCTTGCGAGAAATCAAAGTCATCACCCCATTGAAGAAATCCAGGCAGTTATGTCGCAGGAGGAATTAGTGCTGGCGCAGGAAGAAGCCAAAAGTGTTTATATAGACGAAACCATCCAGCAATATATCTTAAATATTGTCACTCGGACGAGATCACACCATTCGATTTATTTAGGCGTGAGTCCAAGGGGTTCACTTGCTTTAATGGAAGCCTCCAAAGCGTATGCCTATATCGAAGGAAGAGATTATGTCATCCCGGATGATGTGAAGTATCTCGCTTCTTATGTGTTAGCTCACCGGGTAATGCTGAAAGCAGAAGCGCGATATCAAGGCAAATCAAGCGAGGAAGTTGTTGATGCTATTATTCAATCTGCTCATATCCCGATTAAGAAAGGCTTCGCAGAATGAAGGAGAATCTCCGAATCATTCTTCGCAGTCTCGGCGTTTTGGCACTCATTGTTATTCTCTTCTGCTATGCCATGTTTCAGGGCGGGTTTGTCAGCTGGTTTTTATTTTATGGCTACCTGCCAATCGGCATCTACCAGCTTCTCTTTGCCAGCTATCCGCTGCGTACCTGGCAGATTTACCGGGAAATCGAGAATCCGGTATGTCAGGCGGGGGATGAAATAACTGTGAAGGTGCATTTAAGGCGGAAGCTTCCTTTTCCTTTATTATATTGTACGTTTGAAGAAAAATTTCCCCAGTCTTTAATGAAGGAAGATACGAAGAAGGCGAAATACCTTTCTTCTCAGGCTTCAGGACAAATGACAGTTTCCCGCAGACTGATACGTATGTTATTTCCTCTATTCCGCAGACATTTTACATTCAGTTATTCGATACAATCCCTGCCGCGTGGAGAGCATGTACTGGATAAAGTAACAATCCAAACAGGTGACATATTTGGTTTTATTAAGAAAAGCCGCGATTTTCAGGTGGAAAATACATTCGCTGTCTATCCCTATGAGCATGAGCTTCGTTTAGTGAGTGATATGGCAAGCTATGAGCAGGGCGGAGTAATGTCCAATCAATTACAGCATATGAATACGACTGTTGCTTCCGGAGCCAGAGAATATGCTCCAGGAGACCGTTTCGCATGGATTGACTGGAAACAGACAGCAAGAAAACAAACGATGATGACTAAGGAATTTGACCGAGAGAAAAGCATGGATATCTTGCTGGTTCATGATAATTTTATGAACGGGAAGAAAAATCAGCTCATCTATGAAGCAACGATTGAAATAAGTTTATCTCTTATAGCAAAAATAGCAAAGAAAGATTATCAGACAAGCTTTCTTTCCATTGGAGAGCGGCCGCATTTGTTTGAGCTGGATCAGAGCGAGCATCAAATGGAGCGGATGAAGCATTATCTTCTGACAGCAAATCAGGAGAAGGAGGGCTCTTTTTCCCCCCGGTTCCGTGAAGAAATGGCTCATTTTAATCAAGCAGATATTATCTTTCTGATTGTAACATCCATTGATCCCCAATTCGTACAGGCCGTCCAAGAAGCCAGACAGCGTATGAAGCATTTATCGATTATTTATATCTATCCAGAGAAAGTCCTGCCGGAAGCGGAGAAGCACCTGCTGGAGCCGTTGCGATTTTCCGGGATAGCCGTCCAGGAATTAAGTATGGACCAGCTTGCAGCGGATCCGGTTGAGGTGATTTTTAAATGATAAAGACCCAAAAACAAGTAAAAACGCTGCACACGCTGTTATTGTATATTGCAGGATTTTGCCTATTCTTAGAATGGCTCTATCCGCTTGGGGATATTTCGGAAACAAGCATCGGTGTTTTTGTGTTATTTGCGCTGTACTGCTTTTTTATCTCTTATTTTCAGCTGCATTGGCTGATTAGTATCCCTGTAAAAGGACTGGGATTGCTTTTTATCATCCATATGCTTTACTTCGAGACCAGCTTTTTAGACCTGAATTGGGCAGGAGAGGTTCTCCAGGAAGTCATGTATAATTTGGAGCTGATGATTTCCGGTAATTGGTATATGCTTACCACCTTTTTCAGAAGCCTCTTATTTTTGCTGCTTATTTGGCTGATGAGCTACCTGCTTTATTACTGGTTTGTGAGAATGAAAAATATTATTTTATTTATTCTGCTGACCTTTGTCTATATTGGCATTCTGGATACATTTACGGTATATGAAGGCGCTGCGGCGATTGTCCGTATTTTTATTATTTCCTTTATTGCGCTCGGAATGTCCAGTTTAAGCAAGGAGATTGAAAATAAACGAATTCCTATTTCTGTCAGCGAACGATTAAAATATTGGCTGCTGCCGCTTATATTCGTCGTAGCAGTGGTAAGTATCATCGGATACCAAGCCCCGAAGGCAGAGCCGCAATGGCCGGATCCGCTCCCCTTCCTGCAGGGTGCTGCTGATAACATTGGAGACAGCGGTCTCGGAACAGGACGAGTAGGGTATGGAGAAGATGATTCCCAGCTTGGCGGTTCCTTTGTCCAGGATGATACAGTCCTTTTCGAAGCGACCGTAGAAGAGGACCATTATTGGCGAATCGAAACAAAGGATGTCTATACAGGAAAGGGTTGGGAAACCTCTCAAGATCGAAATCTTCTGAATCAGACAGGCGGACAGATTACTTTATCCACCTTCGAGGACAGTGTCGAGACAGAAACGTTAGAGGCACAGGTTGCTTTTACGGGAGGTAACCGGCTGCCAAAGGTCATCTATCCTTATGGTGTCTCCTCTATTAGAACAGAGGAGCAGGTTGATTTTCACCTCGATGAAAGTATGGAGGGAATCGAAACAACACGGGATGAAGAGGACAGCACGCTGGAAGCTTATGAAATAAACTATGAGAATCCATCCTTTGATATCGAAGCACTGCAGAATAACTCCGAACAGGATCCTGAAGAAATTCAAGACCGTTACACCCAGCTGCCGGAAAACCTTCCAGAAAGAGTGGGAGATTTAGCCGCAGAAATAACAGAAAATCATGAAACAAGATACGATAAAGCACGCGCAATCGAGCGTTATTTCAGTGCAAATGGCTTTGAATACCAGACCACCGATATTCCGAGGCCGAGAGAAGAAGAGGACTATGTCGACCAATTTTTATTTGAGACACAGATTGGCTATTGCGATAACTTCTCCACTGCCATGGTTGTAATGCTCCGGTCAGAAGGGATTCCAGCTAGATGGGCGAAAGGCTTCACAAGCGGAGAACGAATCGATTCCAATGCTGAAGAACAAACGCATGTGAATGAAGTTGCCAACAGCAATGCCCATTCCTGGGTAGAGGTCTATTTTCCAGAGGTGGGCTGGGTGCCATTTGAACCGACACAGGGCTTCACCAATATGGCTGACTTCGAAGCGGATGTAGAGGAAAATGATTCTCCTATGCCAGAGGAAGAAGAACCGCTTGAAGCACCAGAATTAGACCAGGAAGAAGGCGCAGAAGAGGAAGAAGAGACAGATGAAGCAGAAGATCAGGAAGAAGATACAGCTGCTTCCGATGAAGAAACAGGGATTTCTGCACTAACAGGTTATATCCTTATTGGAATAGCGATTGTTCTGTTGCTGCTGCTACTTGCCCTTTATATAAAACGTAGAGAGATACGGATTTATTTCTTACAAAGAAAACTGGAAAACCATTTTGATGAGACAGCATTCCAGGAAGCCTATCTCTACCTGTTAAAGCTTACAGGTAAAAAAGGTTTCAAACGAGGAAGTGACGAAACCTTAAGGGAGTTTGCCCGAAGAGTGGATGAGCATCTTTCTGCCGTAGAAATGAGCAAGCTGACAAGAATCTACGAGCGGATGATTTACAGTAAACGGCTCACAGGTGAAAAAGAGGAAATAATTCAATTATGGAAAAATTTAATCAATCAAATAATGGCTTGACCCGGGGCGTATCAATTAGTAGAATGAAAAAGGAAATACTGTGGGAGACGTTGTAAGAATATGTCTTCCCATAATGAAAAATTATCGTTTGACATATGCCTTTCGTATATCCTCGAAAATAAGGTTCGAAAGTTTCTACCGAGTCACCGTAAATGACTCGACTATGAAGGCAGAAGAAGGTTTGCTTATGCTGCCCGGATTCTGCCTTTCTATGATTTTTTGTGTGCGTGAGCTGCAGGAAGTAGAAAGGTGGAAGCCGGGCTTTTTAATAGGTGAGACAAAGGATTTCGAATACAGGGTAAAGGAACGTATAGTTTACAAGCTATTTTCTATAAAAGATACAGATTGGAGTCTAGTTATGGAGAACAATGAATTAGTACTGGTTTTAGATTTTGGCAGTCAATATAACCAATTAATCACACGCCGTATTCGTGAATTTGGCGTATATAGTGAGCTTCATTCACATAAACTGACCGCTGCAGAAATCAAAGAAATGAATCCAAAAGGAATCATTCTTTCCGGCGGACCGCACAGTGTTTATGGCGAAGACAGCTTCCGTTGTGATGAGGAAATCTTTGAATTAGGAATTCCTGTCCTCGGTATTTGCTACGGCATGCAATTAATGTCCCTGCATTTTGGCGGAAAAGTAGAAGCATCCAAAAACCGCGAATACGGAAAAGCATTAATCGAATTAAATGAAAGCCCGGCTCTATTTAAAGATACACCGACAAAACAAACGGTGTGGATGAGTCACGGCGATAAAGTAACTGCAGCACCACCTTCTTTCATCGTTGATGCAACAAGTCCATCTACACCAGTTGCTGCTATCAGCGATATTGATAAGCAAATGTATGGGGTACAATTCCATCCCGAAGTACGTCATTCCGAGTATGGAAATGATTTATTAAACAGCTTTGTCTTCGATGTGTGTAAATGTACAGGAGACTGGACGATTGCAAACTTTATCGAAATGGAAACAGAAAAGATCAAGGAAACTGTCGGCGACCGCAACGTACTTTGCGCATTAAGCGGCGGGGTAGACTCCTCTGTTGTTGCTGCTTTAATTCATAAGGCCATCGGCGACCAGCTGACTTGTATCTTTGTTGATCACGGTCTCCTTCGTAAAAATGAAGCAGACGACGTGATGGAAGTATTTGCAGAAGACTTCCAGATGAATATTATCAAAGTAGATGCAAAAGACCGCTTCTTATCTAAATTAGCAGGCGTTTCCGATCCAGAACAAAAACGTAAAATCATCGGAAATGAATTCATCTATGTATTTGACGACGAAGCAGCAAAATTAAAGGATATTGATTTCTTAGCGCAAGGAACGCTCTACACTGACGTGATTGAAAGTGGAACAGAAACAGCTCAAACCATCAAATCACATCATAACGTAGGCGGTCTGCCGGAAGATATGCAATTTGAATTAATTGAGCCATTAAATACATTATTCAAAGATGAAGTGCGTGAATTAGGTTCGCAATTAGGAATCCCTGACCGTATCGTTTGGCGTCAACCATTCCCAGGACCAGGACTTGCTATCCGTATCCTAGGTGAAGTAACGGAAGAACACTTAGAAATCGTTCGTGAATCCGATGCAATCCTTCGTGAAGAAATTGCAAAAGCAGGTCTTGACCGCGATATCTGGCAATACTTCACTGTCCTTCCAAACATCAAGAGTGTTGGTGTCATGGGAGATGCTCGTACGTATGCACATACGATTGGTATTCGTGCGGTAACTTCGATTGATGGAATGACTTCGGATTGGGCGCGGATTCCTTGGGATGTGCTTGAGAAGATTTCGACGCGTTTGGTGAATGATGTGGATAATATTAATAGAGTAGTGTATGATGTTACCTCTAAGCCGCCGGCTACGATCGAGTGGGAGTAGTTGTAGGTGAGTCGAAACCCTTTGATGACCAGGGTTTCGGCTCTTTACTTTATTTTCATTGACACGAATATATTTGCAATTTAGGTATATGATAAAAGCGCATCATCATGTATATGCTATTTTGTTTGGGGAGAATATGTTAAATATTGTGGTTTGGACAATCATTATTGGTACTCCAACAAGTACATTTATTGATACTTTTCCATTAGTAGAAGGCCTATCCTAATTATTAAAACTACCCAAAATCATAAAGTCCACAACAATCCCACTCACTGGATTTTCCGAACCCAATACACTTATGCCTAGAACGGTTACACCACTAATATTTGTAACATTGGCCGAAACATATTTTCCAGTAATGTTCTTCTCACGCATTTGCACTCTTGGTCTTGCATTTATCGTAGCATTTGTTGAATATACGCTTGATACCGCATAATCAATCGTATCTAATAATGGGTTTCCATTTGCTAATCCATTGTCTGTGAAATAAAGTGTAGCTATCCCATTTGCATTTGACGTAGCCTGTCCATAGACCATTCGTTTTGCTTTTTGCGGGTTTTGCTCTCCTGCCTCATATATTTGAATAGCTGTCGGACCCAATGTAAAGAATTCAATACTCATAACTAATCCCCCTCCTATTCTTTAATAGAAATGAAAAGCATGACAATATAATGTTATTCAAACTTCCAAAAAAGTGAGGTCATGTAAATAGACTTTTTCTTATATGAGGCGTTTATGGTGACAATAGATAAATTTCTTTGTGCCCTGCCAGTATCTGGCGGGCACAAAGGGAGTACTTTTATCCTAGGTGTCAAATGTCCCAGAGGATGTTGCTGCGAAATTAACGACTTGCAGGATAACGGTTTGGTTTGCTGGAATGGACCCTCCGCCAGCAGGAACAGCAATGTCTAATGAGCCAGTCCCTGTAGCACCTGGTGTATATGTTGATATGCCTTGCATTTGCTCAACACCGTTAATTTCCACAGTGAAATAACTATTATCTTCTGCAAGTTCTGGAAGTGTCGTTACCGCTTCACCATCATCCCCCAGGAAACTTGCAGCATCAATAGATAAGGTACTTCCTGCTGCTGTATCTTCTGTTGTGATGTAAAAGAATTTTGCGGACTCAGGATTAACATCTGTGTCAATTGTACCGCTAATAGCGATTTTCATTAATTGAAGTGCCATATTCATTTTCACCTCCATTTTATATCAACCACATTTTATTCTATGAAGAGGAGTTGGAAATGCTTGGTCAGACGAATTAATTCGTATTGAAAGTTAACAAAATGCCCCATTAAAAAAGGCATATTTATTACATAGCAAGGTAATATTATCCTTTAACCGTGACAAACAGAAGCGTAATTGGGGCATCCTTTGGAGGGAGGTCACTGGATTCTAAGTGAAGAATACCTTCCTCGACAGTGTAAATGGACGGGGGCTGCAATACGCCATTGACAAATAAATTTAGAGTGGAAACATTGTCCGGATCAAGTATATCACTGCTTCCATATTGCTTTAATGCATCTTTATTCGTATAAACCTTTTTCCCTTCTTCGGCAAGGGTAAGGTATTGAACAGTCTCCACTCCTATGGGGGTTGGTGTATATTCAGGGGATATATTGACTGTAATGGATGGATTAAATATAGGATTAAATGTATTTGTATTGGATGTGCTATTTTTATTTCCCTCATGAATCTTTTTGCGCTCTTTATGGCAATGATGGCAGTGGCAATTTGGACAAGAATCCCTGCCACGCTGCTTTCTACTATGATAATAGCTTTTATTCAACGGTATTTCACCCCCTCCTACATGAAATTTTGATCTGCTTTTCTGTATCTTATTTAAAAAGAAGGTGATTTGACTGTGCAGCTGGCTGTATTTGGCAAGTAAAAAATGTATGTCCCTTGCAGTCCCGAATTATTGCAGTATGAATGATTCCTTGTAACGAAAATTTTCACCGTTGAAAAGCATTATATTGAACAAGAAGACCGTCTTTCAAATATATAGAAAGAAGGGTATCTTTTTTGAATGGCATGTGTTATACTACAAATAACTTAATTGTTCGTGCTAGCAATACAGGATTTATGTCATAACTTCACAATTTATATCATCGTCTTGAATTATTATCAGAACAACCAAAGTAATAAATGTGTGCATTATGCACAATGGAGGAATTTCATATGAACACAGGTTCAGTAAAATGGTTTAACGCAGACAAAGGTTTTGGATTTATCGAAGTTGAAGGTGGAGACGATGTATTCGTACACTTCTCAGCAATTCAAGGCGAAGGTTTCAAAACATTAGAAGAAGGTCAAGCAGTTACTTTCGACATCGAAGAAGGTAATCGTGGACCACAAGCAACTAACGTTGTAAAATAATAATTTATAATTGATAAAGAGCTCTTCTGTCACAGAAGGGCTCTTTATTTTGGCTCAAAAATATATGTTGGGGTAGGAGAAGAATTCAAACAATAAAATTTTTTTGCAGTCCGCATGATATCAACGGTAGTGCACTATATTGTATTGTCGAGATATTGAATGATAATAAAGGGCTATAAATCTTTGCTTTACAAGGATTTATAGCCTTTTATTATATTTTTATCAAAAATAGTGAAGTAACATGAATAGAAGTACTAGATATTGAAAATGATAGAGCCGCTAAATGGAATCCAAGGTTAGACTATTTATTAGCAGCTAACACTTCAAAATCCAGCGTACCCTGCTCGACGCCGTTTACAATAAGCGTAACCGAATGGATGCCTGTATAATGCTTCCTTGTACTTAAATTTGCAAAAGAATGTTTTTTTGTGTAAGTCTTCGTTTCGTTTTTCTTTAAAGAAAGCTCGGATATTTGGAATATTTTACGGTTTCGCTTTCCGTTTGCTTTTACATAATCAATGCCATATTCCAGCCGAACCTTGGTTGCTTTTTTTGCCTCAATCTTAAAAGAAAAGACCATATTCCCGCCAATGGAAATAGACGTAGCGCCTAGAGCAAAGGCGTCAATATTCACGTAATCTGCATCTGCAAAACCAAAGATGGCCAATACATCCCTGTTGGCCTTTTTAAGAAGTGTCCTGCACCCGTGCTTTACAATCCAATCCGTATGCTCGTTTTGACCGTACCAATCCTTGGCAATTTCTGCAACCAGGTCAGGATGTGTTTTGGAAATATCGTTTAGGTTATTGGCCACGCTTTTACGAACATACAGTGATGGGTCAGCTTTAAGCTGTTCTAAAATACCAAGAACTGGCGATGGGTCTTTTTTGAAACTGGCTAATGCTTGTCCCCATGGCAGTTGAGGACGGCAGCCTTCACTGGCAAGCCGCCGGACATGCTCATTGTCATGCTTTGCCCAGGCAGCCATCTGGGACATCATACGCTCTTCATAGTTTATGATAAATGGTCTCACGGCGAACTCAGAAGAGGAGGACGAGGTATATTTTTCTAAAGCAGCAATTGACAGATCCCAATGGCGTTCATCCTGCCCATAGACTTCAACAAAATCTGGTAAATACATTAAAGTAAAGTCGTTAAATCCTGCAGGATAACCCGCAATGACCTCATCAAGGATACCAAGCGCCTGTTCATAATCGGCTGGTAAATACTTTCCTAATCTTATAGCAATTTGCCGCATACGTGCTTTCAATCCTAACTCATTCCATCTTTCGTCCATAATGTCGTTGACAAAATCATCAACTTGAAACGGATGATATACAGATCGAATACTTAAAGCCAGCTCGTGAACGGACTCGTAATTATACTTGTTTTTTAGTA
The DNA here is from genome assembly GCF_037969835.1 of Oceanobacillus sp. FSL W7-1281. GTDB lineage: Bacteria > Bacillota > Bacilli > Bacillales > Amphibacillaceae > Oceanobacillus > Oceanobacillus oncorhynchi. The sequence goes on from NZ_CP150214.1 coordinate 1,351,042, forward strand.
ATTCTGCCATATGTTTCTCCTTCTCAAATGGTGTGTAGCTGAGAGTACTCCGCAATTAACGAGATAGCAAAGGGATAAATGCCTCTATAGGCAAGCTGATTTAATCTCTTTCACATGCTAATATGTGGCTATTATAGCTTAATATTTTATAAAAGCATAGATACAACCTCATGCCTGAGGCGAATTCCTTTATAAATTTAAGTTCTATAAATGCAAGTCCTATTTTGGGTTCTTTTTTTCAAAAAAGTATATCAAAAAACCACTAGCAAAAATACCCAAAACTGCTATCCAGAAAATAAAAGACATCTAAACACCTCTCTTTTTTTATAAAATCAAACACAATTGCTTTATTGGTATAAATCAACGGACTATTTTATGTGTACAATTTATGCATGACGTTTTGCCTGCTCACTTTGATCATTTCTGAGACCATTTTTAGATCGGAGTGCAGCTAGTCAGTTTTTTTATTTAACAACATCATGATAAAAAGCGGCGATTCCTAAATATTGAACAGCATCAGACTCCTTTTAAAGGAATGTAATATATTTTTAACTATTAGTCAAAAGTATATTATATTTATTATTCATCAGCATTTAAGACAACGATGAAAAATAAGTATGTTTCAAAACTCTCTACATAGCATTTTTGTTACTTCCTTTTGCTTACGAAAGAGCAATTCTTTTGAATAAAAATGGGTGCGTAATAAACGATGAAAATCATCAAATTTTAGCTTGAAAAATGGTATAGTTATATTGAAGCTAGGATAAAGAAGGTATGATTTGTGATTTTTAATTTTTTTGGGGGAATTCAAATGGATGTAGAAAAAAAACAAATTTCGTGGGGATGGATTGTGTTTTGGTGTATTGCTTTCTGGCCAGTAGGTATCTATTTACTAGTGAGGAGGATGAACTCTGACAGGACAGCAACTTTAAAGAATAGTGGGACTGTCAGAACAACATCGCTTGTATTAATGATACTTGGGGTGTTTTCGGTGTTCAGTGCCTTTAGCAGTTATGGTACAATTGGAACCTTCTTTTATGGGATGCTGTTATTTGCTTTACCAGGAATTTTGCTCTATATAAAATCTCAGAGTATGAAGGAGGAAGGAAGAAAATTCCAAATGTATATTGCAATTGTTATTAACCAAGGGGAGAAATCCATGGAGAAAATCTCGCGTGCAGTTGGGGTAACCATACAGGAGACACGGGAAGATTTAGAAAAAATGATTGATCGTGGCTATTTCCCAAATACATATATCGATGCAGCAACTTCTGAAATTATTTTACCTGATAGAAAAGAACGGGATATGGCTGCTTATGAAGAAGAAAAGCAAAAAAACTATCGTGTTATTACATGCCAAGGCTGTGGAGCGAAGGAAAAAATTGCTGAAGGACAAACTAAAAAATGTGAATACTGCGGTTCATTATTACAGCAATAAATAGAGTAGCCGGGGAACGGAGCAGGATACCTATGAAAAGAGAGCGCTTTAAATACGAAGTTAAATAGTGAAAGAGTTCGGTATCAGTTCAAAGATATCGTTACCGGAGCCGGAGTAAAATTAAATCTTGTTGCAGAGATCCTGATTCTATTCTATTTGTGTCTGGACATTGCCTGTTTTTTAAAAGAGGAATGAAAAGTTAATAATGTAATTAATATAATAATATTTTAATTTTTGAACATTTATCTTAAAAATAGGGGAGATGTATTATGAAATGTAATGAACAAAATCATCCATTTGATACAGCCACACAGTTGACTATGGAATCTGGGATTTACTACGGTCACACATCAGAACGGTATGCCAATATGGTTGGACCGTTTGGCGGTGTCATTGCGGCTACGCTTCTTAGAGCTGTAATGGAGCATCCGGAGCGAAAAGGAGAGCCGGTTGCCCTGACTATTAACTATGCAGCTCCAGTTTCAGATGGTAATTTCAACATCAAGGCTACACCGGTTAGAACGAATCGCTCCACACAGCATTGGTTTATTGAACTCTATCAAGAAACGGATATTATTATTACGGGTACTGCCGTTCTTGCAAGTCGTCGCGACACATGGTCTGCTTCAGAGATGAAGTTTCCGGATGTACCAACTGTCAACGAAGTTAAAAATTTTCCGTTAGAAGGAATGCCCCCTTGGGTACATAACTACGATATGAAGATTGTTCAAGGGTCACCATTTTCTTTTTCACAACCAAATACAAAAGACATTTCTGATTCTGTCACACTCCAATGGATTCAGGATAAACCGCGAAGAACCATTGATTTCTTATCACTTGCGGCGATGTGCGATGCATTTTTCCCGCGTATTTACGTGCAACGCAAACAAATGGTACCCATTGGCACTGTTTCACTCACTGTTTATTTCCATATCGATTCGGAGACACTTGCAGAACACGGCAATAAAGAGTTGTTAGGCCATGCTCGTGCGTCTCAATACCGCGATGGCTTCTTTGACCAGACAGCGGAAATGTGGAGCCCAGCAGGTAAATTGCTAGCTACAACCAGCCAGCTTGTCTATTACAAAGAGTAAAGGTGCATTCTCTGCCTGGAAATGAAAGAATATGTCCGGTAAATTGCAGATTAAAGGCTGACGGAGATAATAACGTACGCTACAATTTGTAGTGTTATCAATCGTAAAAGAAAGAAGGAACTATCATGCTAAGTTTCAATCCGAAAAAAGCAAAGCAAAACCTTTACCAATTGATTAAACAAGTTAATAATAATAACACATCGATTGAAATTACATGCGAAAAAAATGATGATGGCGCTGTTCTTGTCAGTAAAAGAGATTGGAACGCTATACAGGAAACACTTTATTTGCAAAGTACTGGAGTTCTTGATCGAATGAAACATTTTGAAAATGAAGAGACAGAGGACTTGAGTGAAATTGATTGGGATAGATTATAAAGATTAAAAAGAATATAATATTGCTTTTGTGTTTTAGACGTACGATTGAAACGTGTGCTATGATGTTCTTATGAAGTGTTTTTAAGGAGGGATTACACCTTGGATCTTCTACTTAACAAATTGACACCCGATTATATAAGTGATGTTTTGGTGAGATTGGCACATCATTCGAGCGCCTTGGAAGGGAATACCATTTCATTACCTGAAACAGCTACGATTATTATCGATCAAACTTTGCCTAATAACTCTAAAATCACTAAAAGAGAGTATTTTGAAGTCTTAAATCATGAAACAGCATTTGACTATGTCATGAATAACATACAAAACAATATACCTTTATCCATTTCTGTGATTAAAGATATACATGAACAATTAACTGATCGATTGCAGCACGACAAAGGACAGTTTAAAACAGATGTTAATTATATTAAGGGTGTGGATTTTCAAACAGCGCCACCTGAAAAAGTATCTGGATTAATAGATCAATTAGTTGGAAACTTAAAATATCGAATAGAGAATGCTGATTCAGACGAAGAAAGAACAAAGGCGATATTGGAAGGGCATATTGCTTTTGAAAAAATACATCCTTTTTCTGATGGGAATGGCCGAACAGGCCGTATGATCATGAATTACGTACTAATTGAAAATGATTTGCCGCCACTTATTATAAAAAAAGAAGACCGTAACATATATACTGAAATATTACATGAAGCTCAAACGAAAGAAATTCCCAGTGAACGTGATATTGAGAAATTTTATAATTTTGCTTTACCACTTATGAAAGAAGAGCAGCAAAGGATTGAAGCTTTTTATAATCAGGAAAAACAAAGGATAAAATTAGAAGATGATGTAGAACGTTAAAATAAAAGGTTTACTAAAGCTAATAAGCATTCCAGGTTAAATATCTTGGAATGCTTTCTTTTTTCTGATGTTTTACCACGGAGAACCCGCTCGCAAAACTCCCGCCTCCAAATAAAGAGTAAGAATGAATTTATTTAGGCGGGAGATCAGGTGAGCTAACCCACTGAATGAAGCTTCGTTTTATTAAACTGATTCATTTATTAGAAAAGAACATAGTTTATTTCGCAGGCAACCCAAGCGCTTTGGCTATTCCATCTGCATGCCCTTGTGCTATTTTTTCTATAGATGCAGCACTTTTCAACTTGTCCGCATCTGCTGCATTATCGATAAACCCATTTTCCGTTAAAATGGCTGGTGCACTTGATTCACGTAAGACATGTAAATTGGCTTGTTTTTTCCCGCGATCGGTGAATCCTGTCTGTTCCACCGTTTCATTATGGATTGTATTTCTTATGGCGTTGGTTCTCTCCTTATTTTCATAGCTTCCGTTCCATGTGAAAGATTCATAGCCTGTAGAATTACCTGCGTTGATATGTATGGAAACAAAAAAGTTAGCTCCCCAATTATTTGCTTCATTAGTTCTCGCATTTAATGACTTGGTAACGTCGGACGTCCGGGAAAGCTTAATCGTGTGACCGCTATACTGCTCATTTAAAATGTCTCTGGTCCTCAATGCGATATCCAGCGTTACATCCTTTTCCTGTAATCCGTTCGCTGATGCTCCTGGGTCAGATCCGCCGTGTCCTGGATCGATATAAATGCGCGTATTTGCTGCTTCTGCTGCATGATGGGAAATAGTCATACCTGTTAGGGCAATTCCCAAAATGATAGAAACAAACAGAAACTTTTTTAAGCCTCGTTTTCCTTGTTTTGAAAAGATAATGCTACCTCCTCCTTCTATTATAGTTATTCAACCATTTTAGAATCTATTAAAAAATTTGTCGATAGGTCGATATGTTGATAGATTGACAAAGTATATTTCCATATGTTTAAAAATCTGTAAAGCGACAGGTGCTGGAAACTCCATTTGACACCTTTTATTCATTTAACATCCAAAATTTCAAAAGTATTTTTTAATCCTGACACACTAGATGTCAGGTTAGGAGGGTTATTCTTACATTAGCTGAAATGAAAGGAGTTGGATACAATGAATCATAGGATTCATTAAAATACGGATAGATACGGAAAAGTCTATTGTTTCAGCCAAGAGGGCTCCTTCCTAAAAAACTCCTAAGAATTTTAGGTGGGAGGTGAGTTTGAGGCTTTAGTACTTCTGCATTTTTAAATCACGAGTGTTGATTAACCAATAATATACATAAAAAAGACGCCCCTATGTAGAATGTTAACAAACATACAATCTACATAGGGGCGTCTTTATGACAAAGAATACTATATTCCATAACTTTTTTTAAAATAGTACAAGTATTGATTAACCAAAATTAAACAGAAACACCGCTTGAAAATATTCATATCTTTTCAAATCAATAGCCATTTCTGATTGCCAATCCACCGGGTCATTCATTTCCGGAAATGATTGAACATACATTAGTCCATAGGAATTTCAGTTTCATCTTTTTTATGAATAGCTTCCGTTCCTGCCTCCAAGGCTGTCTTGTAATACCCACGTTTATGCTTGATGACCTCCATCGTCTTGTTCATTTTTTCCAACTGTGCTTCTACCGTAGCTTCTCGTTCGATAAACATGTCATATCTTTGTTGCAATGTGGAATCTCCCTCAGAAATCCAATCAATAAATGTTTTAATTTCCTTAATAGGCATCCCTGTATCCTTTAGACATTCAATGACATTTAAAGTTTGGATATCGGATTCTTTAAACACTCTTGTCCCGCTAGCTGTACGTTCTACAAAAGGCATAAGCCCTTCTTTATCGTAGTAACGCAGGGTATATACAGTCAGATTCAATTCTTTAGCAGCCTCACTGATAGAATATGTCTTCATCATTACGCACCTTTCTTTTTTAAAATATAGACTTCGATATAACTCTAGGGTATCGTGATATATTCTGAGTGTCAAAAGCCTTAATAAACTATATGATTTAAAAAATTTTATAAAAGCGCTTGACCTCGAGTTGACTGGAAGGCTTAACATTTGTTTTGTAAGAGAAAATAACGCAGAGGTACAAGCGTATTCTCATTAAATCATAAGGAGTGGTTTTCATGACAACGATGAAAGGTAAAGTAGCACTGGCAACTGGAGCAAAAGGCGGAATGGGACTGGCAACGGCACAATTGTTTGCAAAAGAAGGAGCAAGTGTGGCCTTAGTGGATATAAACGAGCCTAAACAAGAAGCACAAGCCTTAGTTGATGCGGGTTATCAAGCGATAGCTATTCAATGTGATGTTTCAAACGAAGAAGCTGTTAAAGCAATGGTAGAAAAAACAGTTGATACATTTGGAAGATTAGATTATGCATTTAACAATGCTGGTATTCAAAACCCGGTCACAGACACAGTTGATTTAGAAGAAGACGTTTTCGATGATGTAATGGATGTTAATGCGAAGGGCGTTTGGCTCTGCATGAAATATGAATTGAAACAATTTGAGAAACAAGGTAGCGAAGGAGCTATCGTTAACTGTTCTTCCATGGGAGGAATTGTCGGTGTTCCTGGCCGTTCCGTATACCACGCATCTAAACACGGAGTAATTGGATTAACGAAGAGTACTGCCTTAGAAGTTGCTTCAAAAGGCATCCGGGTTAACGCAGTTCTACCAGGAATCATTGAAACGCCAATGGTTGAAAATATGTTAATTAATGAAAGTGATGCAATGGAGGAATTAATCAATCAACTCCCTATTCGCCGTATAGGTAAAGCAGAGGAGGTTGCTTCCGTTGTCCACTGGTTATGTTCACCGGCCGCAACCTATGTCATTGGTCAATCAATATCTGTGGATGGAGGATATACAGTTCAATAATTATTTGAAGATACTCTTTACGGGGAAAAGGTTATTCCAAGGGTAAAAGAATTACTAAAAGAAAATAAAGTTTTATAAAAAAAGAAGCTGCCATGAAATAATCATAGCAGCTTCTTTTTAATAGTTAGTTAAAAATCATGATTTAGCTTCCGCGATAGAGCGTTTATTTCCTTTATAAATGAAGTAAACAGCAATTATCATAAATACCATCGCAATAAGACGCTTCCAATCTAACGGGATGACTAAGCTATCGAACCATCCAAAATGATCAATAATCACACTAATTCCAAGCTGTCCGCTGATAATAGCAACATTGGCCGCGATGACGCCAATTCTTGGAACAGCTATGACAGAGAGAAGTAAGAACCCTGTGCCTAAAAATGCAGCGCTTAACTGCCATGCTGGTGCCGAAAGAATCCCAAGTACATTACCTTGGCTAAAAAATATAATAATAATTGTCAGAAATACTAATCCGGTTAACATAGTTAAAAACGTCGTTTCAATGGTTCCGGCTTTTTGGCTGAATGTTCCATGGACGGATGATTGCGCGCTTAATGTGATACCACCTAATAAAGTAAATAGAATCATTAATATCTCCATTAGTAGACCTCCTAGTTAATTAATATAAGAGCAATTATCATAGAAATAACTGCAAATACTTTTTCCTTATTAATTTTGGTTTGTTTAATGCCAAACCAGCCATAGTGTTCAATCACCATACTCATAATCAGTTGACCGATAATTACGGTAACCATTGTTATGCCAACTCCAACAAAAGGAACGCTGATCACGATAGCTGTTAAATATACAACGCCTAAGATTCCTCCGAGCAGAGACCATTTTGGTGCCTCCATCGCATAGGAAAGCTTCCCTTTTCCAAAGAATAACCATAATAACCCCATAATGAGTGTCCCCATAAAGAAGTTATAAAAACTGGTTTCCAGCTCTCCTATCGATTCTCCAAGCTGCCCGTATATTGCGCTTTCGAAGCTGAGTGCTGTTCCTGCTAATACTGCTAAAATATATGCTAAGTAACGCATGAAATAATATCCTCCTAAATCATTATATTTGAATATCTAGAATTATCGATATAAAGACACATAAAAAAACAGAAACCTGTCATCGACTTAGATTTCTGTTTTAAAATATTCAGCTAACCGAGATAATGTTTCTTCGTTTCGCCGATAATAAGTCCATTGACCATAACGAACAGATTCTAAGAGACCTGCATTTTGCATCATATTCAGGTATTGGGAAACCGTAGATTGAGAAGCTTTCGCTTTTTCTTGAATATCGCCAACACATACTCCTCCTTTAACGCTTACTCCCTTAGGCAGATGAGCGCCTTGTTTAGGGAAGTGCTTCTCCGGTTCCTTCAACCACTTCAAAATGTTCAGTCGAGTTTCATTTGATAACGCCTTAAATACATCAATGGGTTCCATGGTGGTTATTATATATCGAACTTTCACGATATGTCAATGTAGGGGATTGAAATTTAATGTAGTGTGTATTGCTGCTGCAAAGAAAAAAAGATAAAAAACACTTATTTAAACAACTTCACAAGTATTCTGTGTTTGGAGACAAAGACGAAAATATAGAGTATTAAAATCTGTATTTTGGTTTCAGCGATAGAGAAGCAGGTGATGGCTAACCACTAATAATAACAAGTAATAAGCACATAGAAATTTCTACTCAATCACCCAAAATAAACCTATTAAAATGAACACTTTTTAAAATAGTAAAAAATTTATATCCATTCCCCTATTGTATTCTTTTAAATATGATGGTAATATGTAAAACGTAATCGTTACTATTTACATAAAGAAGGGGAGAATTTGAATGAGTAAAAACTTGCTCAGAATTGCAGGAATATTATTTCTGGCACTGGTGCTTGCAGCATGTCAAGATACTGCAGACGAAGAAGATACCGGGTCGGAGGAAGCAGCAGCTACGGAAGAAGAAACAACCGAGGATACAGAGGCAGCCGAAGAAGAGGAACATGAGCATGATCATGAGTCCGAAGAAAATGCAGAAGCTGGCGGTGCTGAGATTGAAGGATTCAATGCCCATTATCACACTGGCGATACATTAAATCTTACAGCAGTCTCAGCTGAAGGTGAAGGAGACGGTCATTGGCATTGGTATGTCAGAGGCGGCGATGAAGGGGAATGGGAAGAAGCTGACGGCGGAGATGGAGAAACTTTCGAATCTGAAGCAGTAAACCACCAGCAGATAAAGGCGACATTATATGGTGAAGACCATGAAGTCATCAGTGAAACGGAGCCTGTCACCGTAGTAATTGATGACCACGATGGGGATGTGTATGAAGGCTACTTTGATGATGAAGATGTGGAAGACAGAGATATTTCGGATTGGGCTGGAGAGTGGAAATCCATCTACCCTTACTTTGAAGAAGGTGCTCTTGACGAAGTGTATGAGCATCGAGCTGAAGAAAGTGACGATATGACATTTGAAGAGTACAAGGAGTATTATGACACAGGTTATGCAACAGATGTAGATAACATCGAAATTACAGAAGATGGTGAGTTTACCTTCCATGAAGGGGATACAACCTATTCAGGAACCTATGCATATGACGGCTACGAAATCCTTGAATATGAAGCAGGAAATCGTGGTGTCCGATTCCTGTTTGAATTAGAAGAAGGCGATGAGGAAGCACCTCAGAACATTCAGTTCAGCGACCATATCATCGCACCACAGAAATCTTCTCATTTCCATATTTATTGGGGAGATGACAAAGACGAACTTTTGGAGGAAGTTGACCAATGGCCGACTTACTATCCTGAAGATTGGAGCGAGGAACAGATTATAGATGATCTGTACTTGCACTAAGCGTTTAAGAATTTATATACTGTGCTGTTACATGTAAATAATTGAAGAAAGCCTATAGACCTTATCGATTCTATATTAAAAGGTTTATAGTCTTTCTTTTTAAATAGCAATTGAGAAATAGAACGAGAATCCAAGCCCATTCCTTTTCTAGGTGAACGCATACATTAAAAGTGGATGTGAAAAGAGAAAGGAATGAGCATGAATATGGATGAGATGCATATGCCTTCTGCACAACAATATAATCAACATGGAATGATGGATTCCCGGCTCTTTTTTGGAGGACCGGGGCCGTGGGGACCGGGATTTTTCGGCCCAGGATTTGGTCCGGGATTCGGCCCGGGTTTTTATGGCCCCGGCTTTATTGGACCAGGTTTTGGAGGTCCGTATTATGGAAATCCAGTTTTCCAATATGGTGTCCCATTTTTGGGTGGAGTCATCACAGGTATGGCGATTGATAATTTCCCTCGTTCTAACCCATATGGATATGCAAATCCTTATTGGGAAGGAAATCAGTCTAGTTAAGTAAAAAATTGTCCTGCTGTGAAGTGAGTCTTTCCTGTAGAAGTCTTGTACGGAATTTGGTAGAGATATCCCTCGTTGTAAAATGGACGACATCGGAAGAGAAGTGAAAGATAAGAACAGTTGAAAAAGGCATTCCAGATTCGTTAGTCTGGAATGCCTTTTCACATGTTAAGCTGAAGGATTTTTACGTACAAATAGCAGATAGCTTAACAATCCGCCGAGATTGGCAATCACCATGGTGATCCCCATTGGAACAGCTGTATTTTCTCCGGCAATCCCTACAAAAGGGATCGCGATGCCGCCTAATAGATAAGGCAGAATTCCTAAGAAAGCAGATGCGCTTCCTGCATGCTTTTTCTGATTGCGCATAGCTAAAGAAAAAGTTAAAGGCGTGCTAATCCCGGTACAGGAAACAACCATAAATAAAGGAATAACAATCAAAGGTAAAGGTGCCTGTATCCAGGTCATGAAAAATAAAATAATGCTAAATAAAGTAGAGATGCACAGTCCGATGTAAAGGAGTTTATCTTCCTCTATTTTTTTAGTAATCCGACCAATGATTCTGGTGCCAAGAATAATTCCGGCGCCATTTAAAGCAAACAAGAAGCTGAACATTTGCGGTGATACCCCGTAAATGGACTGATAAATAAACGGTGTACCGGAAACATTAGCAAATACACCTGCCATGATTAACCCTTGAGTCAGTCCGTAGCCTAAAAATCGTTTATTCTTTGTTAATTTGCCAAACGTCATCAAGGTTTCTTTGATACTTCCATCGACCCGATTGGAGGCTGGATTTGTTTCGGGCAGAACGATAAAGATAAATGCCAATATGGCTAACGTCAGAAAGCCCAGCAACAGAAAAATACCCTGCCAATTTGTGAAGTTAAGAACCGCTCCGCCGATAATGGGAGCTAAAATAGGCCCGACTCCAACAAAGAGGGTGATTAATCCATATAGTTTGGTTAAATCCTTACCAGAATAGATATCCCGGACGATTGCTCTGGAAATGACAACTCCTGCTGAAGCAGTCAACCCTTGAAAAAATCTGGCAGCAATGAAAAGCCAGATGGAGGGAGCGAAGATGCATAAGACAGAAGCAAATACATAAAGAATCAATGCAGAAATAAGCGGAATTTTTCTCCCGCGCTTATCACTTAATGGACCAAAGACAATTTGCCCGGCTGCAAGGCCTAACAAACAAAAGGTCAAGCTTAACTGGACATTGGAAGCGCTTGTTCCAAACTCATTAGCAATCGTTGGAAAACTCGGCAGATACATATCGACCGTCAACGAACCAAAAGCCGCTAAAATACCTAATAGGGTACTTATAGCTATTTTTCTGGAATTTGAAATTGTATTTTTAGAAATGCTATTTGCTGATTCCATGTAATTCGATCACCCTATTCATTAGTTTCTCTTTTACTTTTTATAGTTTAGATTAACAAAGAATGGCACTGGTGTATAATACCTAAAATAGAAGAGGTAATGCCTTATAAGCATATTCACAAATTTAATAGGCATTAGACGATAAAGAAACGCAGCAGTAAAATAGAAATTGAAAAAGATAATAAGTATAGATACAGTCTTTCCAGCCGTTTATTCAGTTCTAGAATAGATAACTTGGAAGGAGAAAAACGTAACAAGAGAAAGCAGAAATTTCTTAGATCCATATCCGAAATGGGAGGAATAAAGAATGGCAAAGAATGAAGAAGTTAAAAATGGTGTGATTTTTCCAGCTGGAGAAAAAAATGATGCATTTGCACAATATTTTGTAGGGCAAAGCTATTTGCAAAGCTTAGTAGCCGATCCGGAAATCAACGTAGGTGTCGGTAATGTCACATTCGAACCTGGATGCCGTAACAATTGGCATATCCATCATGACGGTTATCAATTATTGCTGGTAACCGGCGGCGAAGGATGGTATCAGGAAGAAGGAAAACCGGCGCAATTCTTAAAGCCTGGTGATGTGGTCGTAACACATGACGGTGTCAAGCATTGGCATGGTGCAACCAAGGACAGCTGGTTTGAGCATATTGCTATCACAGCTGGGACACCAGAATGGCTGGAGCCTGTATCGGATGAAATTTACCTGAAATTAGAAGAAAATAAATAATAGAAAGAGGGATGAATCATGGCAAAGAAACAAACAGCAGGTCGTGATAATTTAGGAGAATTTGCTCCTCAATTTGCAGCATTGAATGATGATGTTTTATTTGGTGAAGTGTGGTCTAGAGAGTCTGAATTGTCTCCGCGTGACCGCAGCATGATTACCTGTGCAAGCTTAATGACTCAAGGTGTACCGCAATTAGAAGCGCATTTGAAAATAGCAAAACAAAATGGCGTAACCAAAGAAGAAATCGTGGAATTGATTACGCATGTTGCATTTTATACAGGGTGGCCAAAAGCTTGGTCTGCCTTTAATTTAGCAAAAGACATTTTTGATGAAGAATAAGTGGAAGACTAGCATATAATCAAAAAAATGATGACAATCTTAAATATAGGTTTGACCGCAATTGGCTCCCTTTAATATGAAGAGATAGGATGAACCCTCTCTTTTCATATAAAGGGAGTCTTTTTTGTGGTAAAGAGGAAATATACTTCGACTAAGCTCTCTATATCGAGGAAGGATGTTGAATGGAACGTAACCTTGGATAAGTAAAAAACAATTGGCTTTAATATTATAAAAAAACATGAAAAATGCAATATGAACTTCCTATTGTCATCGAAAAAGACACAAACCTTAGTTAAAACGTCATTTATACAGCGGTTTTTCAAGCAGGAAATCCTATTTTACCGTTTTGCATTCCCCATACATAGCCGCTATGATTAAAAGCAAATTTAATATTACCTGGGGATGTGATAAACTAATGATAACGACAGTAAAAGAAAATACCGTCAGCTATGATGCAAAGAATACGGACTATGACGGGCTTTGGAAAAATTTGATTGAAGAACTGTTTCAAGAATTTATGGAATTTTTTGCACCCGATCTGTATCCGGAAATTGATTTTGAAAAAGAAGTAGATTTCCCGAATATAGAACTTTTTCAGTTTGTAATTAATTCAAGAAAAGGCAGGAAATATTCAGATAGGTTAGCCAAAGTGACGCTGAAGAACGGTGAAGAAAAATACGTCTTCGTCCATATTGAAGTGCAGGCTATTGGAGAGCAAGACTTTGCTGAACGCATGTTTAAGTACTTTTATCGAATCTATGACAAACATAAGCATCCGATTTATTCCATCGCCCTGCTGACAGATGCAAGTCACCAGCATTATGAAGATACGTTTCGTTATTCTTTCTACGGAACAGAATTAACTTACTTATACAATGTCTATCGATTTTACGGAAAGGATAAGGAGAAACTGAAAAAATCTGATAATCCATTCGCTTTAGCAGTGCTTGCAGGAATCTATGTTAGTGAAAACTCAGGCAGAACAGAGAAGGATGATGAAAAAAGGTTCCAATTTAAGCAGCAGCTTATCAGTATGGCACTCGAAAAATATTCACACCGAGACACCTATCTTTCAGCCCTATTGTATTTTATCGATTATATTCTGCAGGTCCCAGCGGAATTACAGGAAAAACTGTATGAATCATTACCAATCGCAGAAAACGAAAAGGAGGAAGGAAAAATCATGGGAATGGAAAAATTGAGAGATACGCCGACATTTGGAAGACTGTTTAGAGAAATCGAGGAAGAGGCAACAAAAAAGGGCTTAGAAAAAGGCATGAAACAAGGCATGAAACAAGGTATAGAAAAAGGTAGACAGGAAGGAGTAGAAGTAGGAAAAGAACAGGGAATAAAGCAAGGCAGGGTAGAAGCGGAACGGAATTTTGCCACCAAGCTGTTAGAGAGAAACTATTCGGATGAAGAAATCACTCAATTAACAAGCCTCAACATGGAAGAAGTAAAAATGCTTCGGGAATCACTTGAAAATTAATGTAGAAAACAAATGAGAAAAATGATGCTTGTTGCATAAGTTCAAACTTGGTTGCTGCTTCATGGCTTCATAGTAACCAAGTTTTTTTATGTACATTTTCAAAATAACTTTAGTAAAAATTGCAATCAGAGAAGGAATTCAAGCTTTCTTCATTCAGCTATATTTATTATACTTTTCCACCAGAAATAATTATAATGGATTGAAAAGAATGCATGAAATAGGATTCAAAAAAGCCCAATAAAAATGAGGAGATCAAATTGGAATTAAGAGTATTGCGCTATTTTTTAGTAATTGCTGAAGAGGGAAGTATTTCAAAAGCCTCCGAGGTTCTTCATATAACACAGCCTACGTTAAGCAGACAAATAAAAGAGATGGAAGAAGAACTGGGTGCGGAATTATTTATTCGTGAAAAAAGAAATATGACACTTACTAAAGCTGGAGAGTACCTGGTAGACAGAGCTCAGGAAATTTTATCTTTATCTGATAAAACAACGCAGGAATTTATGAATCAGCGTAAGCAATTATTTAGCGGACATCTTTCTATCGGATGTGTTGAAGCAGATAATTCAGACACGCTTTCCATGATTCTGGAGGAATTTATTGCAGATTATCCTGAAGTAACATTTAGCATTTTCAGTGGTACCGGTGAGGATATTATTGATAAGCTGGATCGAGGATTATTAGACGTTGGCGTATTAATAAAACCAATCTCAACGGAAAAGTATGATTATGTCTCTTTTCCAAAAAAAGAGAAATGGGGATTATTGGTAGAAAAAAGCTCTTTTCTAGCTCAGAAAACGTCACTGGAACCAAAAGATTTAATTGGAGTGCCGCTGCTCGCTCCAGTTCGAAAAGAAGTACAAAAAATGCTTTCAACGTGGATGAATAAGGACTTAAACGAATTGAATATCGCCGGGGATTATAATTTGATTTTTAATGTGTTTTCATTAGTTGAAAATAAAATAGCCTCCGCGCTTGCGATCGAAGGAGCAATTATCCCCCGGCAGGATGAACGCTTCCGGTTTATCCCCTTGAATCCGTTGCTGGAAACACAATGTGTATTTGCCTGGCGAAAAAATGTCATGTTTTCTCCGGTAGTGCAAGAATTTATTAAAAGAATGAATGATGCCTTTAAAGTGTAGTTTATATTTTTGATAGTGTGATGGATTTTCAGTTTATAGAAATCAATCTCTTGATTAATTTCGTATAAAAAAGTAACCGGCTAATCGATATTTTGATTAGCCGGTTTTGTATCATCCTATTACACATTGCGCGGTAATATTTTTACAGTTGCACTGACGGGTCCTTCTTTCAGCATTGGAGAAAGATACATGCTGGAACCATATTTTTTTCTATATGCTTCGTCTATTTCTTCTGTTAACGCAGGATTATTATCCATTGGTTCAAATGTGACGTCATATTCTTGTCCAGCTAACTTTATCTTTCCTGCTTTTTGTTCAACGGCTGATTGATACCATCTGGAACGCTGGCCGTTATAGGCACGGACATACAGGTTGTTATCTGCTACGACAGACCAGATCCAAGTCGGTGTTCCAGATGTTTTTCCATCGCTGTAAAACGGGGAGATATACATATCATCCGCTGTAGAGAACGTTTCAAGCTGTTCTTGTGTCCAATTTGATTGCATGGTTTCTACCTCCTTATTCTTTAATGACTATTCTAATACTTAAAGTTCACTTTAGGTCAAGTAAAAGGATTGGAGGACTCTTTTATAGATGAATTAGAGTTTCCATGCGTTATTTACAGTTTCTACTACCTTCTCAGAAAGAATTGGGGTACGCTCAATCATCGTTTGTGCCAGTGTTGAGTCGGAAACCGCCTGTTGCAAAGAGACGATGGGAACGAAGGCGACAAGATTTAGAAAAAGGAAAACAACCAAATATACTTTTACAAAACCAAATGCTCCGCCAAGCCAGCTGTTTAAGATATTTATCAATGGCAGGTTTGCTAAAAAATGAAGGATGGAGCCCAGAATGTTCCATAAAATTCTTGTACCGATAAGCAAGAACAGAAAAGCAATACTTTGATAATAAATGGGTTCGAAATAACTGTCTGCTGCACCGGGGTAAGGGATCCAGTTTAAATGCGGGGCAATATCATTAAAAAATAGATAGGCAACGACAAGTGAAACAATAAAGCCCGTTATATTTACAAATTGTAGAACCAATCCTTGTTTCAGACCAATAAAGAAGCCGCCGACTAAAATAAGGGAAATAATTAATGTCAGTATCATTATATCCGCTTCCTTTCGCGATGATGGTATATTTTCTTGAGGGATAATGAAGCGTTAGCTGCTAGAGAGTTCGTATTAGTTAAATATTTCTATAGGTGATTGCGTATAAAATCATCCTTCACTTTATATTTTTTCTCTATATTGCTTCCCCTGCAATCCAGAGTTGATTACTTATTTAAAAAACGTCGCAATCGTAACGTTAACTTAATATTATCATTTGAAGTTGACTTCAAGTCAATAATGAAGGCTAATAAAATATACTGTTATTTTTTAGTTTTCTAATATAAGTTGTCAATAATAGAAGGAAATAATTTTCAAGACTGATTTTATTATAAATGTATAAATTGTTGATGCGCCAAATATGAATGTTTTTAACGGTAACCCAGCTGATCTTTTCGATATAGCATAAAAGTACTTGCGGCGGGGGAACGGTACATTTTGAGGAAGAATTAATAACTTTCTAATATAATACTTCAATGGAAAACCCTTTTATATGAGATATTAAAAATAACAGTCGGCATCGAAAAAGTCCAGTTCCTTATTGGACTTTTTCAATGCCAATTTTGCGTAAAGTCATCTGATTAATTTTCATCTATCTGGTCAGACTGGACTGTCCATGCAGCTTTATTCTGATAATCTCTGTTATTTGAAGTATAAAGACCAAAGAAAATAATATAGTCATCTGCACTCTCACGCATAGAAATAGCAATCTTATGATTTGCTTCTTCCCCAGGATCTAAGGAGGCTGCGTTTGTTGGATTGTCGGAGTCGATATTGTTTTGGTCATCGAGATACCAAGCCCCCATTCCGAGCCGATCTCCTTTTGTCAGTTCGTCATTCAGGATGACGGATTCATCTGCACCTAATGCTGCATCTGGTTTTTCAATTTTTATATTACTGTCTCCCAGGTTCTCGAATGTAAAATCACCGACCAGGTAAAATTCATCCCCGTCTTTCGTTTCTGCTCCAAGGTCCTGTGTTTTTTCTACACTGTTTAACGTTACAGCAAGCGGAAGGTTTTCTGATTGTGTGATGACATAGCCTTTGTCTCCCATTTCAAGCCCCATTTGGTCTTCGAGTTCAATTGGCTCAGCATCGGCATCACGGGTTACTTCTTCCGGAAGATTTGCGCCCGCTTCTTGATTTTCACTATCATCTTCCTGAGTGCCAGCGGTGTTGGTATCAGAAGCTTCCGTTTCATCGTTTTCTCCGCCGCATGCCATTAGTAATGCGCTTACAAATAAAGTCATCATAATCAATACATACTTTTTCATTATGTAACACCTCCTCCTTCGTTATGGTGGATAAATAATATCATATATTACCATACCATAGAGGACTGATTATTTCTATTTATCTAATAAAAGGAGAAGGGTATGAATGAAGAGGATTTTCCTTTATTTAACAATTTTTATTGATGTGAAACTAATTTAATAAATCCTTTAAAATGTTTTATGTTGAGATGAGTAATTGAGATTCAAGCCTACTGAAGGAAGTTTCACTTTATAAAGATTACCGTACTTATGTTAAACTTCATATAAAAGTCGTCTAAAGGAGGTCACAGTACGACAATGTCTAAACAATATCAAAATTTATGGATCTATGTCAATATTTCGGACACAACATAGTTAAGTCAAAATCTGCTTTCTCATTCTGATTCCCGGAAAACGCTGGGGGCTTGACATGAAGCCTCTGCGGGCATGATTGCTAAGCCAGGAAACCAGCTTATTTAAAACGTTACTGGCTTTGCACGAGAGGCTATCATGCCCGCCACTCCATGTAAAGCCGTGCACTGGATCAAGTGTTGCGTTATGCCGCACTTGCCTTTATCTTATTTTCTAGCTTTTGTGGTGTTTGATAATGGATACTTCCATGTATTCTTTTGCGGTTATACCACCCTTCAATATATTGGAATAACGCTACTTTAGCGGAATAAAAATTGATATAGCTTACATGATTGACTTCTTCTTTTTTCAAAATCGCATGAAACGATTCGATGCAGGCATTGTCGTATGGACAACCCTTATGACTAAAGGAATGTGTCATATGATAAGAATCAATCATTTTTGCAAATTCATCACTGGTATATTGGGAACCTAAATCCGAATGAAAGACTAATCCGTCTTGTGGTTGTTGAGTTTGATAAGCATTTTCTAAAGCTCTTGAAATTAAATTGGTTGTCATGGATCGTGAAAAAGCGTATCCAACTATCTTCTTTGTGTGTAAATCCATAACGGAAGCCAAGTAACACCAGCCATCTTTTAATGTGTTGATATACGTAATATCTCCAACCCATTTTTCATTCATCGTGGTTGTTGAAAAGTCTCGTTTCAAGATATTTTCACGCTCTATGATTGTTTCTTTGCTTGGTGTTGGTCTGAATTTCTTCATCACAATGGAGCGAATACCAGCTTCTTTCATCAGACGCTGCACACGTTTAAGACTCACCCGAAAACCTTTTGTTTGGAGAATATAATGGATTTTAGGTGCACCATAACGCTGTTTGCTTTCTGTATAAATGCGTTTAATTTCTTGGGTCAACATTTTATTTTCCTTTTTGCGATTTGATTCGGTTTTATTTAATGTATCGTAATACGTACTTCTAGGAACATGTAATACATCACAAAGCATTTGGATCGAATGGTGATTGGAATGTTTTTCTATCATCGTTGTCAGCTCAGAAAGACTTATTTTTTCGCGAATATGGCCATAGCCTTTTTTAAGATGTCATTCTCCTCCTGAAGACGGAGCATTTGTTTTTTCATTTTAACCATTTCATCTGGAGTAACCGTTGAACCATCTTCTGTTTTTATAGGAGAATATCTCTTGACCCAAGCATATATAGTTACTTCAGAAACGCCATATTCGTTACTTAAATCTCTAGCTGAGCTGCCAGTATTATAAAGATCAACAATCATCTTTTTAAAATCTTCATTATATTTTTTGCCATTATTTTTGTTTCCCATATGGACACAACCCTTCGTTATTAGTATTGTCAATTTCTTAAAAACTTAACTAGGTTGTGTCCATGAAACTATACTAGCATCATTTACTTGCTGGAAAACTCTACAAAACAGACGAAAAGATTCAAAGCATGAAAGAGAAAGGGAGATATTTATCCAGACTGTTTAACGAGACAACAGAAAAAGAAAATACGAAAAGAAAGAAATTAATTAAACAGCTATTTGGAAGTACAGGAGAAAACTATACTGTCAAACCTCCATTTTATTGCAGTCACGGCTTGCATATTTACGTGGGAGATAATTTTTTCTGCAATTTTAACTGTATTTTTTTAGACTTAAACAAGATTCATATTGGCAATAATGTTGCAATTGGTCCGAGAGTCAGCATTTACACTGCGCTGCATCCCATTGATAGAGAGGGGAGAAATACTGGTCAAGAATATGCCTTGCCAGTTATCATTGAAGATGATGTTTGGATAGCAGGGGATGTTGTAATCAATCCAGGGGTAACTATTGGTGGAGGAAGTGTAATTGGTTCCGGATCTGTCGTGACAAAGAACATACCAAAAAATGTTGTTGCTTTGGGGAATCCTTGTAGTGTTCATAGAGAAATTACAGAAAAAGATAAAAGTGATTGGGAGGCAATGTACGAAGCGTATCAAGCAAGTATAGAATAAAAGTATTCATCATAATTGTTGTAGAGAATGGAAGAGCAGAGGAACGAATTCTGTTATTATGGATTTAATGATACTAACTCAGTGCACTTGTGACGAACAAAGCAATATCCAGCAGGTGCATACTTATTTAAATGGATTATAAAATCTCGGACTGGATTTCTTGTTAAGAGAGGCCATCCGAAGGGAGAGAAAAAAATATGAAAATAGAACACGTGGCAATTTGGGTGAAGGATTTAGAAAAGATGAAGGAATTTTATGAAACGTATTTTCAAGCGGTTGCAGGTGAGAAGTATTATAATGAAAAGAAGGGCTTTGAATCCTATTTTCTAACATTTGATACATCTGCACGCTTAGAAATCATGCGTAGATCAGATATTGAACAATCCGCTTCTGCTGAGCTGCTAGGCTGGGCTCATATTGCTCTTTCGCTGGGCAGCAAAGAGCTCGTTGACCAAATGACTGCCAGATTAAAAAAGGATGGCTACCCGCTTGTAAATGGTCCGCGTGTGACTGGAGACGGGTATTATGAAAGTGTCTTTGAGGACCCGGAAGGTAACTTGATAGAATTGACTGTGTAATAGGAGAAGCCGATGGATATAGGGTTGTTTCGGATTCCGTCGTCATAAAGGAAGTGCCCGATAATATTTTAATTGCCGGGAATCCAGCGAGCGATTAGAAAACATAGATGGAATGAATTTGATAGAAAGTATGAAGGAGCTTATGGATATGAAAACAGAAAAAGAAAAAATGTTATCTGGAGAGATGTACGATCCGGAGGACTCCGTTTTATTAAAAGAGCGTCAAGAAGCGAGAGGGAAGGTTCGGCTATATAATCAAACGCTGGAAACAGAAGAAGAAAAACGCTCGAAATTATTGAAGGAACTGCTTGGTGCCACTGGAGAAAACGTTTATATGGAGCCGAACATCAGATTTGATTACGGAAGTAACACCTACGTAGGAGAAAACTTCTTTGCCAACTTCGACTGTACGATTTTGGATGTATGTGAAGTTCGATTTGGAGATAATTGCATGCTTGCGCCCGGCGTTCAAATTTATACCGCAACCCATCCCATTGACCCAATCGAGCGTAATTCAGGAAAAGAATACGCAAAGCCGATTACGATTGGAAACAATGTGTGGATCGGGGGAAGTGCAGTCATTAATCCGGGAGTAACTGTCGGAGATAATGCGGTTATTGCATCCGGTGCGGTTGTTGTGAAGGATGTACCGGATAATGTAGCCGTTGGCGGGAATCCGGCCAGGGTTATCAAAATTGTGAAAGATGAAGCGGACGAAAAAGTCTCGGAAAGTGTTCTGACGTGAGACTGGGAAAAGAAAAACCGGGCGGTAGCGTCCGGTTTTTTCTTAATTAAGACTTCACCTTCTCCTGAAATAGGTTGATAAATGCCGTCAAAGATGCCGGAATATACCTGTCTTTTCTATAAATAAATACGGTTTTCACTTTCTCGTATGGATGAGGGATGGAATGTTGTTTCAGGCTTCCCTCTTGTATATGTTTAGAAACAACACTTAACGGAAGCATGCTTAGGCCAAGTCCCGCCGATACACATCCAATAATTGCCTCCATTGTTCCGAGCTCCATCACTTTAGCAGGAATCACCCCCTCCTGGTGCAGCCAATGTTTAAGCTTTTCCCGGTAAGCACACCCTGAGCGGAAGACGAGTACGGTATCGGTTTGAATATCTTTGATGGAAGCGATATCCGGATGCTTTGTATCGGTTATCAGAACCATTTCCTCTTCGAATACTTCCTTTTGGATGAGAGCAGGGTGCTCAACAGGTGCGGCAATAAATGCACCGTCGATCTGATGCTGAAGCACACCCTGGATATTTTGTTCGGTAGGACCTGTTTTTAAGGTTAAATCCACTTTGGGAAAAGTCTGATGATACGTTGAAAGAAAAAGCGGTAAACGCACGGCCGCAGTTGTTTCCATGGACCCGATAATTAACGATCCGCCGGGTGTCTGATCATCCTTCATCGCCGCTTCTGTCTCTTCTATCAGATGGAATATTTTTTCGCTGTATGCTAAAAGCAAGCTTCCTTTGTCCGTCAATGTCATCCCGCGATTATATCTATAAAAAAGGGGGCTTTGCAGGCTTTTCTCCAATTGCTGTATTTTCATGGTAATGTTTGATTGTGCATATTGGAGCTCTTTTGCAGCCTGTGAAATACTCCCCAGCCTCGCAACCGTACGAAAAATGTTTAATAAATGCAAATCCATAGGAACCCTTCCTCCTTTTTCTCTCTGTTATCTGATGTATTGATATCCAATATCATAATTACGTATTATTCAATATACCAAAAAAATTGTATAATTTATATATCATTATTTAATCGAAAACCATAAAGTCCACAATGAAATGCTGCATGATAAGAAAAATAGAGACGTGAAGGAAAAGAACAGGGAGGCGGGAAATGATGCTACGTAATGAAATGATAAAATGTTTAAAGATAGCGTATCCGATTATACAGGCACCAATGGCTGGCGGGGTGACTACTTCAAAATTAGTAGCCGAGACTTCGAATGCAGGCGGTTTGGGGATGATTGGGGCAGGGTACATGGCTCCAGCGCAAATACGGGATCAAATCAAGGAAATTCGGGAGGTGACCTCAAAGCCGTTTGGAATTAATTTGTTTGTCCCTCAGCCATTCGATGTTTCAGAAGATAGTATGAAAGCTGCGAATCAGGCTTTAACCACAATTCGTCAGCAATTACATTTACCTGATAAGGATAACTTTGGAATTGCTGATTATAATGAAGTTTTGGAAGCATTTAAAGAACAGATTCAGGTTGTCATCGAAGAACAGGTTCCTATTTGCTCCTTTACCTTTGGCATTCCATCCCAGGAAGTGATTGCAGAATTAAAACAACATAATATAACGCTGATGGGAACTGCTACAACGGTTATGGAGGCAGTTCAAAATGAAGCGGCAGGAATGGATATGGTCGTGGTCCAAGGAAGTGAAGCTGGAGGTCACCGAGGAGGGTTTCTTAATCAGGAACAGGAAAGCTCTGATTCTGTCGGTTTAATGTCCCTGCTCCCGCAAGTGACGGATGCGATAACGATACCTACTGTTGCTGCTGGAGGAATCATGGATGGGAGAGGATTAGCTGCTTCAATGTGTTTAGGTGCACAGGGAGTGCAAATGGGGACGGCCTTCCTGACTTGTGTCGAAAGCGGAGCACATCCGGTCCACAAGGAAGCCGTGCTGAGCATTAGCGAGGATCAAACGGTCTACACCCGGTCCTTTTCTGGTAAATGGGCGCGGGGAGTTAAAAATCATTTTATCTTAGAAATGCAAAATCATGAAGTATATTTGCCGGATTTTCCTGTTCAAAATACACTGACGCAGGATATTAGAAAAGCTGCCTCTGCAGAAAATAATCCAGATTTCATGTCTCTTTGGTCCGGGCAAAGTACCAGATTAGCTAAAAGCCAAACAGTTGAAGTTTTAATTGAAAATATGGTTGCAGAAGCTAAAAAATTAAATATAAACATATAAAAGATGTATTATTTACTCCTTTTTGTATGACGGGGGCAGCTGAATATTAAGCTGTCCCTTTTTGATATGCAGGGTATGTGAAGCAGGGGCTGTCGATACAATAATATTGTAGCCTTAATATCACTTGACTCAATAGAGGCAAAAATAGATTGCCTTATATATGACCTAGCTCCCCCATAATCCCTGTGTTTTACAGCGTCCATCCAAATGTGTAACATAATTAGGCAAAGGGGGAATAGGATAATGACAAACCAAATGAAGCGCTTTGAAGGTAAAGTAGCATTGGTGACTGGAGGGCGTTCGGGAATCGGGCAAGCCATCGCGTGTCGCCTGCACCAAGAGGGGGCGACTGTCATCACTGCGCAGCGCGGCGAGGATAAGATGTTCGACTGGATTTCTGCTGATTTCTCCGATCCGCAGACACCTGAGCGCGTTGTAGCAGAGGTTATTGACCGTGCTGGACGGCTGGATGTTCTAATTAATAATGCAGGCATGATGATGGAAGCGAGCATCGAAGAAATGACTTTAGAGGATTGGCAGCGCAACATTAATTTGAATCTGACTGCACCGTTTCTATTGACACGTGCCGCATTGCCTTATTTGCGCAAGACACAAGGCAGTATTGTCAATACCAGTTCAGTGGAGGGGATGGCTGCAAACCCTGGGCATGCGGCCTATGCTGTCACAAAGTCCGGTATTCTAGGGTTAACTCGTTCCATAGCAGTTGATCATGGACAGGAAGGAATACGTTGCAATGCTGTTGCACCTGGATGGATCGACACCGATCTAAACATTAATCTTATCGAAAATTCACCAGATGCTGAAGCGTTCAAACGCGATCTCGGAAAAATTCATCCTGTAGGACGGACTGGAAAACCGGAGGAGGTAGCAGCGCTGGTTGCTTTTCTTGCTGCTGATGAAGCAGGCTTTATCACAGGACAGGTCTATACGGTTGATGGAGGCAGAACAACCAAACTGAGTTTGCCTTAATTTTTTCTCTTTTGAAATATATTGTAATGAAGCGATTTCAAACACATTAATTTTACGATTTACTCCCCCTGCAGTAGTTTTCAGGCCTGCTTTAGGGGGAGGTATTCCTCTGCTCCTTTTTCATTTTCCCAATATATAGATCTGACAAAATTTAACGTATTATCCCGGAAAAGCTTCCTTTTAATACGTTTTTGCCGTGTTGGTTTTTGCATAAGAAGGTTGTATCAATTGTTTTTCGTTTCTTTTTTGTTTCTTTATATTCTTCAATGAATACTTCACAAGTGATCGTGTCTCCGGTTAAGACAGGGCGTAGAAATTCAAAATTTGCATTACGGGCAAGCACGTTGTTATCTCCGCCAATTTTTGTTGGCAGTGTGGCAGTCAACAGCCCTTGAATAACGAGTCTTCCTTGTTCATCAGGAGTTTGGTGATGAATACCTGCATCACCTGAAAGTGCTGTGAATAATTCAACATCTTTTAATGTAAAAGTTCGTTCAAATGTAATGGTGTCTCCAGCTTTTAATGACATGATATCTATTCCTCCGGTTTAGTTGTAAATAGTAAATATTTTAGAAATATATTTTTATTTTATAGTAGTTTACTTCTTTAAGCTATTCATCATGTGTGTCGATATGATATAACTCAATATGCTTCCTGTCAGCTTATTTATGGCAAAGCTTTTTTAAAACGACGTAAGATGAATTCATTGAAACATGCATTCACCCTGTTGTTAATTTAAAAATACCAACATCAACAATAAAAAAGCCTTCCCTAATTAAGGAAAGACCAGATTATCTAAGTGTATAATGCCCTTCTGCTATACCTACAGCAAAGATACCCAGCTTTTCATGATTTGTTGTAACAGCAGCTATACTATTTTTAAATAAACAAATCTAAAATATAATAAATAGCCCCGCCAAGCGCAGCAGTTATTGGCAATGTAATCACCCAGGTGACAACCATCCGTTTGGCTACTCCCCAGTTAACTCCCTTCGGCCGGTGCGAGGCTCCAACCCCAAGGATGCCGGACGAAATTACATGGGTCGTACTTACAGGTAAATGAATGAGTGTTGCTCCAAAGATGACACCAGCACCAGTAAGGTCAGCTGCAACCCCATTTACCGGACGGATTTTCATAATTTTTCCGCCGACTGTTTTAATGATCCGCCATCCGCCGACAGAAGTTCCAAGCGCCATTGCTGTAGCACATGAAGCCTGTACCCAAAAGGGGATATCTGTCGTTGGGTGCATGCCGCCGACAATCAATGCCATCGTAATAATCCCCATTGATTTTTGAGCGTCATTCGTACCATGGGCAAAGGATTGTACCGATGCTGTTAAAATTTGTACGAGCCGAAACCGTTTATTGGTTTTTGCTAAATTGCTGTTTTTAAAAATAACTTTAATAATACTGTATATAATATATCCGATGATAAAGGCAATCACTGGCGAGGAGAGCAGCCCTTCAAGAATAGATAGAAATCCTTGAAAATGGATGGCGTGAACTCCTGCTGATATAATAACCGCTCCCGTAATAGCTCCGATAATTGCGTGAGAGGAGCTGCTTGGGATTCCTGCATACCATGTCACCAGATTCCAGATGATTGCCGCAATCAAAGCGGCTAAAATAACGACTAACCCATTATCCAATTCAAATGGGTCCGTAATGCCGCTCGTAATCGTTTGAGCAACGCCGGTAAAGGTTAATGCTCCGACAAAATTCATTACAGCGGCCAATATAATTGCTCTTCTGGGTGTCAGGGCTTTCGTTGATACCGATGTTGCAATGGCGTTTGCTGTATCGTGAAACCCGTTTATAAAGTCGAAGAGAAGAGCAAAAATTACAATCAATACGATAATTATAGTAAGAAAATCCATTTTTTAACCACTCTTTTACGCGTTTTTCATGATGATACTTTGAAGTGTACTTGCTGCATTTTGACAATAGTCTGCAATCTCTTCCAGAATTTCATAAATTTCTTTATACTGAATGACTTTAATAGCATCCTTTTCGGTTTGGAATAAGTTCCTTAAGGATTCACGGTATAACTCGTCGCAGTTACTTTCATATTCTTTGATCCGAATGGCATGCCCTTCTACATCTTTTAATTGATAGTCAGCAATCAATTCCATGGATGTCAAAATTTCTTCGGCGCATTTCAATATATAATTTGTAAATTGGTCAATATAATCATCTGAAGATAAAATATGATAAATATCCATTCTGGAGGAGAACTCTTCAATCCCATCCATAATGTCATCCAGATTATTGACAAGCTGAAGAATATCCTCGCGCTCAATCGGCGTAATAAAAGCCTGATTTAACTCTTTAATAATTTCATGAACCTTATCATCCGCGACGGATTCATGTTTTTTTATCGTATCGGAAAATTGTTTCAGTGTCTCCGAGTCTTTTACCTTGAAATGAACAAAATAATCTGCCGTTTCATGTAAATGCTTTGCAAAATCAACGAGATAAAGGGAAAATTTATCTGGTTTTTTCTTGAACATATTTCTTAACCTCCATTAAACAAAAAGAAACTTCGTATCCTTGTTTCCTATATATTTTACCAGTGATTTATAGAAAATAAAAAATAACTGTCCGATTTTGTCCATTTTCGTCACGAAGTACATTATACACTTTCATTTGATATTTTGTAGCTTTCTGTTAAAGAATATCCAAATATTTTTCATAATGAATTTCCGCAATTTTCTGCTTTTATCCTTGGCGGGTAGATGAGGAGAGGAAATAACAATGTATTTCTATTCCGGGAAGTGCTGAACGAAGGATATGTAAAGACAGGTTTTATCCAATTATAATAAAAAAACGATTGACCTATAGTTGACTATAGGTACTATAATCATTTTCAAAGCGGATAAGCTATAAAATATAGTCTATTCGTTTTATTTATACAAGGAGATGTTCACATGATTTTAAATGAAACGTATCAGTTGTCCAATAAGGTTGAAATTCCTAAATTAGGTCTTGGAACGTGGTTTATTGATAATGATGATGCCGCGCAGGCAGTGATAGAGGCTGTGAAACTTGGTTATCGTCATATTGATACAGCTCAGGCTTATGGGAATGAAAGCGGCATCGGTCAAGGAATTAAAAATTGTGGTGTGAATCGAGAAGATTTATTTATTACCACAAAACTTGCTGCAGAAATAAAATCCTATGAAGAAGCTGTTTCATCGATTAACGAATCCCTGGAGACGTTAGATCTTGATTATATTGACATGATGATTATCCATAGTCCGCAGCCGTGGATGGAGTTTGACGGAGAAGAGCGATTCTTTGAAGGGAATCGCGAAGCTTGGCGTGCTCTTGAAGAAGCATATGAAGCGGGGAAACTTCGTGCCATCGGTGTATCAAATTTTCAAAAAGAGGATTTAGATAACATTCTTGATCATTGCAATGTCAAACCAATGGTTAACCAGATTTTAGCTCATATCAGCAATACACCATTTGTTTTGATTGCATATACGCAGGAACAGGGCATACTTGTTGAGGCTTATTCACCAATTGCTCATGGAGAATTGTTTAAAAATGAAAAAGTAGCAGCTATTGCCGAAAAATATGATGTTTCCATTCCACAATTAAGCATCCGCTATACGTTGCAGCTTGGCTTGCTGCCATTGCCAAAAACGGCTAATCCGGAGCATATGAAAAATAATGCCGATGTAGACTTTACCATTTCTGATGAGGACATGGAATTTTTGAAAAATGTCGAGCGCATTGAAGATTATGGGGATGCGAGTGATATGCCTGTGTTTGGCGGGAAATTGAAATAAAAGAATACAGCCTCTCACTTAAATAGCTTTTCTTATCCAAATCGTAAATTTATTGATAACGCTTATGCAGGTTTGATGTTACCCAGAAAAGGGAACAATTTATTGGATAAAGCACTCCATAAATAAGTAGATAAACCAGCGTATAAGGGGGGGGTATCAATGTTAAAAAGAAAAGATATTTTTGAATATGTTAAAGAAAGATATGATGTAAAACCGGATTATCCCTGGGAAAAATTCCCGAATTTTGCAGCTTTAAGGCATAAAGATAATGAAAAATGGTTTGGCTTAATTATGGATATCACAGAAGATAAGCTAGGAATAAAAAACGATAGAAAAATTGATGTATTAAATGTGAAAGCCAGAAAGGAATTTATAGGTTCACTAAGAAAAAATGAAAATGTATATCCTGCATATCACATGGATAAAGATAATTGGGTCAGTATTGTTCTTGATTATACAAAGGATTTAAACGATATTCGAGATTTGATTGCAGAAAGCTATGAATTAACTACCTAAAAAAATATTTTTAGTCACTTTACAATTAATACTCGACTAGAGTTGGTATTGGAGAATGTTTAAAAAGTCCGGTGAAAATGACACTTCAGGAAGGGAATCCTCTACTAAGAACGCCCGCGCCGTGTGGGCAACGTAGAAGTCACCGCATCCTGTGGAAGTTCGTTGGCTTGCTTTTTCGTTCCTCATTTACCAGTTATGTATACTCTAATATTCAAAGCTGCGTCACTCGGCTTCTAGATTCTTTTTATCCTGTTTTTTGAACAGGCATTATTTAAAATCTAAACTCTTTAAAAAAGGACTGTTGCACAATGGTTATTTAATTGTGCAACAGTCCTTTTTCTCATATATCATAATTCAATTAATAGAGCCATTTTTCATTGGCTAGGTTCTAATAACCTGATTGTGAAAAAATATTCCTCTAGTCCGTATTACAAAAAAGTACGAAATACAAGTCTATCATCCCATATAAACACTGTCACATGTTCCTGGCGCCGGTTCATAAAAACAATGATCCATAAATTGACCGGAAAAAGGCTGATCATACCATGTTGGAGGACAGGGAGCATATGGATTAAAGTACCACAGAGCATATTTCGCCGGGTGTTCTCTCCAAAAATCCAGATTCTGTCTTGCTAATCTTTTTTCAAATGGTCTTGCTCTTTGATAAAACATGTTTCCTTTTTGAACGGCTTCAAAAGAGTAGTTTCCGCCTTGAACATGAAAGATAACATCATCAACGGTTACTAAATCCGTAAAATCACTGCAATCTGCTGCAACGCGGTTAACAATGACATTTCCAACATACAGCATCCCTTGTTTTCCTTCGCCTTCCGCTTCTGCCCTCATCATCCTCGCCATTACGTCAACATCTGCTTCCCGGTAAGCTATTCTTCCCATTATCTCACCTCTAGATATAATATGAAGGAAAGGCTGCATTCATGACCATGTCAGCTATAATTTTTAAGTACATGAATACAGGTGGAAAAACACCTGCTTTACGGGTGAAAGTAATTAGAAAAAAGGAAAACAAGCACATCGCAAAATATATCAAAAAGCAAATCGTGAATTTTGATATTCTATATTTAGATAAGGAGGGGAGCTTACGTTGAATAACTATGAATTCGTTGTAAAAAAATCCATTATGTATATCGAAGAGCATCTGCACGAGCCGCTTACATTAGAAGACATCGCGCAGCAATCCAATTTTTCGAAATTCCACTTCCACCGCATATTTCAAAAATCGGCAGGGATGACGATTACGGAGTATATTCGGATGCGCAGGCTGGCAAATGCCTCTGCCGCTTTGCTCTACTCAAAGGAACGAATTTTGGATATTGCATTTTACTATCAATTTGAATCACAAGAATCCTTTACAAGAGCATTTAAAAAAATATATAAGCTGCCCCCTGGCCAATATCGCAGGCTAATGTCTGACGTGATAAAAAAGAAGGAGGAATCGTATATGGAAACAAAAATAAAGGGCTGGTTTTTGAGCGGGTCAGATCCGTTTAGTTATGAAATGGGTTTGGATCATGAAATTGTTCATCAAGGAAAGGCATCAGGTTATTTAACATCGAAAACCGTGCTTGATTCTACACAATTTGCTACGATGATGCAGGCATTTAAGGCTGAGCGGTTTATCGGCAAACGTATTCGGCTTTCATGCTTCATTCGTACAAAAGATGTCGAAACCTACGCTGGGATGTGGATGCGGGTAGATGACACGACGGAGGATGTCGTTCAATTTGATAATATGAGTAACCGCCCGATTAAAGGGACAACAAACTGGAATCGTTATTCGATTGTGTTAGATGTGCCGGAAAAAAGTGCGGTTATTTCGTTTGGTATCAATTTAGCCGGCCAGGGAACCGTATGGTCAGATCAATTTACATTTGAAGAAGTAGATGAAAATACGCCGACAACGAATCTGGAGATACATGGTGAACTGCAGGATGAACCAGTAAATCTGTCATTTGAAGAGGAGATATGATGGAAGCGCTGCTTTCATAATGCTTTCGTATAAGGGGTAGTAAGCAAACGAAATCTCAATCTATCGATGGAGGCTGCTTAGCTATAACAAAAAGTGGGAGGTGAATCCAGTGTTAGGCGAATTCATAGGGGTTGCCAAATTCTTTCTCGAAATGTTTAAAGGGAATCTGCCGATGCTGCAATTATATGTCATAGCAGGGGGATTATTATTGGCGGTTATCTATGAACTGATGTATGAAACCAAACATGAGAGACATAGCTTTTGGTATCTACTGATGGAACGTATTTTTTTGAACATAGCAGGGCTGTTATTTTATATGAGCTTCTATATATTTGGTTTAAAAACGCTGCTAAATATATGGCCTTCTTTGCTCCCGAATCATTCTTTTGAGGCAGTGAGCTGGCTGGCGATAAGCTCTTATCTAAGTATTGTTTTATTGGTTCCTTTGGGGATATATATCGTTAAGGGTAAAAACTTCATTTTTCAAGTGTTTGGGGTCAGTTCTTATTTCATTCTTACTGGAGTGATTATTACATTGGTTCATACCATTTTTGCACCAAATATGGACTTACCGACCTTGTTAGTAATTTTGAATATCCTTGTTAATGTAACATTAACATTTTTCAGCATGAAATATGAATCCAATAAAAATAGACAAAAAAACATTCATAAATCAACAAAGGCGGCTTCCTCTTCATAGAGAGCCGTCTTTGTTTTACATAACAAAAATAAATAGTCAATGTTCCTTTGAAAGTTCTATTTTAATAAGACAAGGATTATAAATGTAATAGAAGAGTAGGGAAAAGGGGGAGAAAATGATGAAACTTAAGTATGTGGTGATATTGATCTTATTTATTGTACTAGCTGGACTGCTGCTTGCGGCCTGTGGAAGCGGAGACGACGGGGAAAGCGAGAGTGAGAGCGAGAGCTTAGACAGTAATATCGTAACCATTGCTACAGGCGGAGCGTCTGGTCCTTACAATATTATAGCGACTACTTTAGCCGATATTTACACGAATACGTACGATGTAAACTCCAGAACGCAGACAACCGGGGCTTCGGCTGAGAACCTAAACTTAATGGCAGAGGAAAAAGTGGAAATGGCTTTTGTGATGAGTGATGCGCTGAGTCAGGCGTTAAATGGGGAAGCGAGCTTTTCAGAACCATTAGAAGGCATTTCCCAGATTGCGAACTTATATCCGAATGTGGTTCAAATCGTTGCCAGGGCTGATGCTGGAATTGAAACAATAGAGGATTTAACTGGCAAACGCGTTGCTGTCGGTGATCAGGGATCTGGAGTAGAGCTGAATGCCCGTGCGTTATTGGAGGGACACGATATTTCTTATGACGATTTGCAGGCAGACTACCTTGGCTATGCCGAGGCGGCGGATGGTTTATCTTCAGGACGGATTGATGCAGCTTTTTTAACAAGCGGTCTCCCTAATGCTTCTTTACTGGAATTATCGGAAACAACGGATATTAATTTAGTAACGATCGATGCAGATAATATTACAGAAATCGCAGAGGAACATCCATACTTTATAGACTTTGAAATCCCGGCTGGCACATATGATAACGAGGAGCCTGTTCCGACTGCAGCTGTGCCAAATGCGCTGGTTGTGCGCAGTGATTTTAGCGAGGAGGATGTTTATAAACTAACGAAAACATTCTTTGAAAGCCTGGATACATTAAGTAATTCCCATCAAGCAGCAGAGGATATTTCATTAGAAGACGCTCAAGAGGGGCTCATTGCACCGTTACATCCAGGGGCTGAAAAATACTTCAATGAGCAATAAGAAAAAAAGAATTTGGATAGGGAGCTCGTTGCTTATCTTGCTCCTTTTTCCTCTTTTCTATCGTATTCCTGTCATCGAAGTAGCGGGGGAGCATACTTCTTTTTTTATCAAAGAGGAAGCGTTTGTTTTAGGATGGATTCATTCGATTGAAAAAGAGGAGTGGTTTGAAAGATATCAGAGGGAAGACGAGAAAATCATTTTAAGCGATACGTTTTTCAAAACATTTGGTGCCGGCACTCCCTTTCAAGCCAAGAAAACAATGACAGAAAACGGATTTATCCATATGGAGCTTGATATGGATTATGAGGATTTAAATGTAACCATTTCTGAATTTGTACAAACTACGCTATTTATTGGAAATCGTGAAATACCTTTATATCACCATTTTGACCAATATGAAAATGTCATGATTACAACACGAAAATTACCTGTCTGGGAATACATAAGGGGTGATTATTTTTGAAAAATGATAAATTAACCGCTGCAGCAGATTCTGAGATGTCACAGGACAAGGTAGAAAAAGTGCTGGAAAAATATGATTTGGAATCAAATGTACGGAAGTGGGACAACAAGGCGATCGTCTGGTTTTTTAGTATTCTGGCAATCAGCTATGCATTATTTCATTTGTACATTACATTTAACCCGCTGCCCACGCTCCTGCAGCGTAATTTTCATTTAATGTTTGGGTTGGCTATGGTTTTTCTGCTCTATCCAACATTTAAAGCTCAAGACCGCAGGAAAATTCCTTTTTATGATTGGATTCTTTTTGGACTAACGATCGCTTCCTGTATTTATTTGTTTGCTGTATATCAGGATATTGTAACTGTACGTG
Source organism: Oceanobacillus sp. FSL W7-1281 (assembly GCF_037969835.1). Taxonomy (GTDB): domain Bacteria; phylum Bacillota; class Bacilli; order Bacillales; family Amphibacillaceae; genus Oceanobacillus; species Oceanobacillus oncorhynchi. The sequence continues at coordinate 1,384,402 of NZ_CP150214.1, forward strand.
GCGGCGTTGCAAATACTACTGATATTTTGATGGCGATGTTGACCGTTATTTTGGTGTTTGAAGCTGCACGCAGGGTTACTGGCTGGATTTTACCTATATTGGCATTGTTATTTCTAACTTACCCTTTCTTTAGCCATCAAGACTGGCAGCCGAGAATGTTATTAACAAGGCCTTTTGATTTAGCAGATATTTTCGGTCAATTATATACGAAAACAGAAGGGTTATTTTCTACAGCAATCGGAGCGTCTGTTCAATTTATTTTCTTATTCATTTTATTTGGAGCATTTCTGGCAAAATCGGGAATGGGGAAATTTTTTAATGATTTGGCTCTGGCGCTTGCTGGCCATAAACAGGGCGGGCCGGCAAAGGTAGCTGTTATTTCAAGTGCTTTTATGGGGTCGGTCAACGGTTCAGCTGTCGGAAACGTTGTAAGCACAGGTGCTTTTACGATACCTTTAATGAAACGGATTGGTTATGATAAAAACTTTTCAGGTGCTGTTGAGGCAAGCTCCTCGATCGGCGGTCAAATTTTACCTCCTATTATGGGAGCAAGCGCATTTATTATGGCTGAAACCACAGGTATATCGTATGGAACAATCGCTCTTTCCGCAATCATTCCCGCATTTTTATTTTTTTTAAGCAGTATCATGCAGGTTCATTACCGCGCTGGTCGTGCAAATTTAAGAGGCTTGCCCAAAGCGGATCTTCCTCAGGTAAAGAAAGTGCTGAAGGAAGGCTGGCATTTAACGGTACCGCTTATCAGTTTGATTATCATGCTTTTTTCTAATGTGCCCGTTTCTTATGCTGCCTTTTATACAATCATCATTACTGTTATTGTATCTTGGTTTAGAAAACATACAAGAATGAACTTCAAAGATATTCTGCAGGCATTAGAAACCGGGACAAGACAAGCGTTATCAACGATTGTTGCCTGCGGAGTCGTCGGTATTGTTATTGGTGTTGTTAACTTAACTGGTTTTGGAGCCACGTTGTCTTCTGCCATTACAAGCCTTGGGGCTGGATCATTGATGCTTACGTTACTATTAACGATGCTTGCATCTATTGTTTTAGGAATGGGTCTGCCATCTATACCAGCCTATATTATTACAGCTACCATGGCTGCTCCGGCTCTGGCAGAGTTCGGTATTCCGGTTCTTATTGCTCATTTATTTGTGTTCTACTTTGGGATTTTTGCCAACATCACTCCGCCTGTTGCTCTGGCTTCCTTTGCCGCATCCGGTTTGGCAGGAGGCGATCCGATGAAAACAGGCTTTATATCACTGAGATTATCCATCGCAGGTTTCATTGTGCCATTTATATTTGTGTACGAACCTGCCATGCTTTTAATTAACCCGGCTGGGTTGCCTGCGAATGCAACAGAGTTTCCATTTGCGGCGATACCTCAAATTATAATGGTTGCGATAAGTTCTTCCGTAGCGGTAATAGCCATTAGTGCTGCTGTTGAAGGATATATCAAAACCCATTTAAACGTCATTACCCGGCTGATACTTGGCATCAGCTCGTTACTTTTGATCGTACCAGAGTTACTAACGGATATGATTGGATACACAATCATTATTGTGATTTTTGTTTTAAACTATATCAAGAGCAAAAAAGAACCGCCAGCAGCTGTTTCATAAGGAAGAAATGATGTCAAAAGGGCTCGCAGGTATATTCTTTGATACTCTGTTGAATATAAATAAAGAATAAGGCTTGAGCGGAAGCAATCTCTCTCCAGCCTTATTCTTTATTCTGGCTATTTATTATAAACTAAATATCGCATGTAATTCTCCAACGGTCCCGCTATTTGGCGGCATTCCATCAAGTACGCAATCGATAGAGTAACCATCCACATCACGATACCGATTAATATAGAAGTGGTAACAGTTAAAGAGGCCCCTAAATTAAAGGCGATAGGGGATAACAGAATAACCGTTAAAACTTCGTGCAGCACGAAAAATGTTAAGGAACGTTTGCCCATTGCAGTGATTGCTTTTAGGATGACGCCGCGATGATTCTTCATACGGACCCCCAACAATCCAAACAGTGCTGCATAACCTAAGCCGCCAGCAAAACCAGTGAGAATATGGATACCATATGCAAAACCTGCGGTGAAAAGATTTGGAAACCAAACATCATTAATCAGCACGAGCGGGATAGCACCTACCAGTGAAATCGTTAAACCGATAAGGCTTAATTGCTTTAACAGCTTAAGATGATTCTGCGGTTTAATCAATATATTTATATTCCCCAGCCACATTCCAATTAGGACGGAGGGAATAACAGGGAAGGTGATATGCGTAAATAATGGAATAATCGGGATAGAAACCAGACGCTCAAGTATCGTACCTGCATACGTTTCCTGACCAGTTAGCTCTACCGGTAATCCGTACGACTGATTTTCTACCAGAACACCGCCCCAAAAAAACGGGATATATAAAATACAGATAACCGTAGAAATAAGCACATATTTTTTAATCTTCCTGTTATCCTTTTTCAAGCAGGAGATTAATAAGAGTCCTGCAATACCATAAGTCATCAAGATATCCTGACCGCCTGCAACCCCGGCGAGGATAGCGCCAAATAATATTAAATACCAGCAGCGTCTTTTTATCAATCGCTTTGCTTCTGCTGCACCTTTTCTTTCCGATTGCTTACGGTAAATCATGACGAGACCATAGCCAAACAGGATAGCAAATAATGGACGCGCCCGATTATCCACGATGATTTCCATTAGAAAATTTAAGAAATGATCGAAGGCTGTACTGCCGGAAACTTTAGTGATAACACCTGGTTCGATGGTATATAAAAACAATGGAATATGCGAAAGGATTATCAGAAAAAGCATGAAGCCTCGTGCAAGATCCAAAGATAGCGCACGCTTTGTTTGAGCTGTTTCTAAATCAGCCATGAATTCTCCTCCTCATTTCTTCAGCCTTTTTTATGCCTTAGCTTATTAATCATCCATATCATCCCAACGATAAAAAGCACAGCTAATATAACAACATCAAATTTGCTTGGATAATTGTCAATAAACATGCGGATTGGTTCAGGAAGGCTTCCTTGGAAGATTGCATCGACAGCTGTTCTGACTATCGTCAGCAGAAATATAATAAGCTGCAGTAAAAGCAAAATTGGCAGCAGGCCAAAACCGCCAATAAACCACTTCCAAGCCAATGCCCCATTAAAAAAATAAATAATAGCAGCCAGTATAAATACCACGCTTATAAGAGAAAAGATAATGAAACGAATCCATTGGACGAATGCTAAGGATTCCAAGCTGTATAGGTGCATCACATAGAAAAATGAAAGTATCGATAAAATAATACTTAACAACGGTATGATACGCTGGAACCAGCGGGGAAGATGATGAAATCCATCTATTTTATTGTTCATTTTTAAACTCCTTTTTTTGAGTAATCAACACGTAATTTGGTTGATTGATAATATTTTTGATTGTTTAATCAAAATTTATCATTTAGGGCTTTTTTTGTCAAGTAAGCTATCAATCTATTAGCTGACAAAAAAATCCTGCCTTCAAGAGGGAGCAGGATGGACCTCAGAGAATAGCATGAACAATTTAAGCGTATGTAGTTGTTAGAAAAACGATTTTGAAAGAGGGGCTGCTGGCTTTATATTTTGTATTGTTCATCATCTTTTCAATAACACAAAGAAACCATTTGATAAGATTGTCATCAAAATGGTTTCTTTGTGAGGGAAATATTCTGTATTTAAATCATAAAATGCTTTTTAAAACACGATGAAGCATCCGCTTCATTCATCCACCCAATATGAAAACAGGGGACCACGCTCACCAAACAACGGATCGGTATCAGGTAAGGGAACATTTTTGATATTCTCCACGTTTTCAGGGAGCTCTTCAGCCTTTCCATAACAAAAATCATAACTTTTTCCATTCGGATAGGCACCAATTACAGCGAAATCTGTACTGCCTTCCAGCAGCTTGTGACCAACTCCAGCTGGAAGAATGGCTGTGTCACCTTGTTCAACCTGTACCTGTTCTCCCTGTTCCCCGCCAAGCTGGAGCTGCGCTTTCCCGCTGACAACAACAAGAACTTCATGTGTATTACTGTGATAATGATGAAAAGAAGCAACACCTCCGCGCCATGCGCCCAGCCAGTTATTTTCTGTTAAAATCGCTTTTACATCATCCGTTGAAGTTATAACATCTTTATACAAAAGCAGTGGATAGGCCGGATTATTTGGAATCGAGCCGTCATCTTTGAATTGCAAGGATTTTATCTCCACATTTTCCGACTGTTTCATGATTCTTCCCCTCCTTCAAAAAGCTTTTGTTGCTTTCTTTCCCTGCAAGGAAGAAATAAAACATGTGAATTTAAAATAATTTCTTCTATAATTACAATAGATAAATAAGAGGGATGAAATTGGTGGAGAGGTATTATAAATTAAAATGAGGAAGCTGCTGCATGAAAGGGGATACGCATAATGCATTTTCGAAAAGCTCAAAAAGAAGATTTACGTGCCATCGTCCGCTTATTAGCTGACGATGAATTAGGTTCCGGACGGGAAAGGTATGAAGATCCTTTGCCTGAGGAATATGATCAAGCTTTTGATGCAATAGAGGCTCAAATCGGAAATCAGGTTATTTTAGCTTTAGAAGAAGAGGTAGTTATCGGCTGTGTTCAATTGACTATTATCCCTGGACTAGCAAGGCTAGGGATGAAGCGGGCGCAGATTGAGGGCGTACGGGTGGATAAGAAGTATCGCGGAAAACAGATAGGGGAAGCTTTATTTAAAGAAGCAATTGCTATCGCTAAGGCAGAGAAATGCGGTTTAGTGCAGCTGACAACAGACAAGCAGCGTAATGATGCTCATCGCTTTTATGAAAGATTAGGATTTTCTGCAAGTCATGAAGGAATGAAATTAATTTTTAAAATGGAAAAGTAATCAATAATGTAAAAATAGGGTGCTATTCTGTAAAAACAAGGATTGCATCCTTATTTTAATTTATAGAAGGGACTAAATAACTTTGCTAAGCTTAAAGCAGAACCGTGTTTTATTTGTGTGTTGACATTTTGTCAACGTTTGGATATATTGTTTAATAGATTATTAGCTTATCTGGCTGGCAGAATTTTAAACGATACAGCCATATCGATACTATTGCAGTTGTCATAGCGCAAGTAACGCAAACATTAAATTTTACTATAAATGAGAGGATCGCACATATGTCTACAGATAATTTTGGTGATAAATTAAAAACGTTATTACAGGCTCGTGCCATCTCGATAAGAAAATGCAGTGAGCAGACCGGTATTGATAAAGGGACCATTTCACGTATTATCAATGGAAAACGAAAAGCAAACATCCAGCACTTAAAGAAGTTTGCTTCTTGTTTAGATATACCGCTCATAGAACTTCTGCACGCTGCCGGTTATTCCATACACGCTGATGAAGCGCGTGGGATTTCGGATATGCATACATCCATGGAAGAGATTCAGCAAATACTAAAGGCATCGAATCTTTATCATAATCATTTAAGTACAACTGCCATTGAGCAGCAATTAGACAGGTATGAACAAAATGCCCAAACAGAGGAAGGAAAACAAATTATACATGATCAGTTTAAGAAAAAGCTTGATGAAGTAGGCAGCATTGGTCCATTTATTAATCAACTCAAGGATTTTTATGCACAATTTGCACAAAATAAGAGGACTCCCTTTACTTTAGCTGTCATGGGAGGCGTACTATTATATTTTATTACACCGGTTGATGTAGTTCCTGATTATATTTTCCCTATTGGATATATGGATGATGCTATCGCAGTACAAATTGCTTTAAAAAAACTTTCTAACTAAAAGAATATACAAGGAGCATTCAATATGAAAAGACATGAAAGAAAATCTGGAAAGCGTAAATGGATACGGCGTGTCCTGTTATTTGTTTTCGTCTGCATCATTGCAGCAGGCGCCTATATCATTACGCAATATTATCAAGGATTATCCGAAGCAAGTGAAGGCCAATACAAGGATGATGGTACAACCTTTATTCCATTTGAAGGTTCAGAGCCGCAATTTGGAGAAATTAATGTTTTAATGCTAGGCAGCGATACTCGCGGAGAAGAACGCGGGCTTTCGGATACGATTATGATTGCCAACTACAATCAGGATACGCACGATATCAAGCTTGCCTCTATTATGCGTGATACATACGTTGAGATTCCGGGACATGGCATGCAGAAAATTAATGCTGCGTTTGCAATTGATGGTCCGGAGCTGCTCAGACAAACGCTGAAGCAAAATTTTGATATCGATTTACACTATTATGCAGTTGTTGATTTTGAAGGCTTTTCCAAGCTCGCAGACATTATTGCTCCAGATGGTATTGAAGTGGATATCCCACACCAAATGTCAGAGGATATCGGAATGACGCTTGAACCAGGGAGACAAGTCTTACATGGAGACGAACTGCTTGGCTATGTGCGCTTTCGGAAGGATGCAGATGGAGACTACGGAAGAGTGCAGCGGCAGCAGGAAATAATAGGCAAGCTGAAAGATGAAGCGGTAAGTATCCACGGTCTGATGAAATTGCCGAAGCTTTTAGGAGTTGCTGACCCATATATCGATACGAATGTAGATAGTAAAACCATCCTTACTGTAGGGAAAGGACTAATCAGCGGCAGTGAACACCCGATGGAAACATTAAGAATTCCTGTAGATAATTCCTATCAAAATGTCCGGACTGACGTTGGAGCTGTACTGGAAATCGATGTAGAACAAAATAAACAAGCTCTTGAAGAATTTTTATCAGCAGATAGGGAATAAAAATTTGTACTACTGATTTCTAAGCTTATATTCGCCAGCCTGTTTGTAAATAGAGAAATAAGGGTAAAATTACTATATGTTCATATGATAACTTACAATCAGCAACTTTCTGAGTAAGTGAATTACTCTATACAAAGGAGCGAATAGAAATGGCAAACAGCAGAATCAAATTAAAGAAAAAAGAATTGGTTGCAAAAGATACAATGGCTTTTCATTGGGAAATGCCAGATAGATTTGAATTTAAAGCAGGTCAGCTGACCCATATTAAATTGATTAATCCAAGCGAGATAGATGAGAAAGGAACGGAAAGAGCATTGTCATTCGTTTATGCACCGAGTGAAAAAGAATTAGTTACAACAACCCGGCTGAGAGATTCCGCTTTTAAACGAGAATTAAAAGACCTTCCCGAAGGCAGTGAAGTCGAATTTGACGGAGCAAACGGAAGCTTTACCCTGCATAAAACGGAATCAACGCCGGCAGTATTTCTCATTGGCGGTATCGGTATCACCCCGATTCGAAGCATGATCGCAGAGGCTACCAATCAGAAAACAGACCATGAGCTTACATTGCTGTATTCGAATAAAACGCCGGAGGATGCACCGTTTTTATCTGATTTTGAAGATATGGAAAAAAGAAATCGTCATTTCACCTTTGTCCCAGTCATGACAAGGTCGGATGCGGATGAATGGAGCGGAGAAAGAGGGCATATCGATGCCGAGCTGCTTAAGCGGTATGTTTCCGATATTAATAAGCCGATATATTATTTATCCGGACCCGGTGACATGGTAGAAGCCATGCAGAAAATGCTTGTAGATGCCGGTGTCAATGAAGATAATATCCGGTCAGAGGAATTTGCAGGGTACTAAAAAGGTTATATTCTAGAATGAATTTCTTTGAAATAATAAAGAGAAAACACCCCTGAAATTAGATTTTTTAATCTGTTTTCAGGGGTATTTCATGTGATTTCCAAAGTAACGATAGGATAAATGAAGGAAGGCTGGGCTTATTATAACGATGATGAATTGATTAGAAAAACCTATTGTCAGCTAACGCGAAGTCTGTATATGATAATAGCAACTTCTCTCTATGAGAAAAATGAAGGAGCAGATGATGATTACAGATGAAATTCTTTCTACGCTATTTGTAGTTGGCGGCTTTATGGTTCTTTTACTTATTGTTTATGTTTTTAGCAAAATTCCTGGTTCAGGTCTTATCTTTCGCTTTATTCGCAGACTTTTTCTGATCTTGTGGAGTATCGTTGTTTTAGGCCTTACCTTCTTTATGTTCTTTATGGTCGGTTATATGGTGATTGTATTCTTTACGTTTAATGGAAGCGAAGAGGGAATCTTATTCCAAGGAGAGCCGATAAACTTTTTGATTGGTGATAATGCGAGAGACGCAGCATTTTTTACGATGCTTTATGCTGGTTTTTGCCTGGTGGCTGTATATATTATTTCGTTTATTCTGGCGATGGGGCGGAAGGTTACGCGTGTCAGCAGAAGATTCCATGCTGAAATCATTTTAGTTGTGATGATCGGCCTGGTGTTTACTGTATTTCCTGTTGTGGTTGAGTCGGTTTTACCAGATTTTGAAGTGGGACGATATGGAAGGTATGCACTTGGCGTTTTACCGCTGATGATGTATATCCAGGCACAAATGAAAAGATCCAGAGAACGCCGGGGACATGGGCGCTATCCTTCTCATAAGGAGCGGTTCTATCAGGATTTGGCTGAGAGACAGTCCAAGCGAGCTGGGAGATAATAAGGTGTCTATAACTTCTAAAAAATGATTGGAATGGAAAAGCCTCATTTATAACGTTTATCGAAATGATAAACGTTATAAATGAGGCTTTTTGTTTTAGTCACTCTTTAATCGCCTTAAATCATTATAGTCCTCTCTAACCATCCAGTTTTAATCCGCTGTCTACTTTAAAAATAATAATACAATAACACCGACAATAATTAGAAGCAGAATTAAAATACCTGTACCTTTCCATCCTAATCCACCAACTAAATCGGACAGGCCTCCACCATGAATACTGCTTGATGATTTTTTTAATTCCTCTTGCCGGAGTCTTTCTCTGGTTTCTTCGGGAGTTTCTTTGTCTTTACGCATAATCGAACCCCACCTTTGATAATTTTTCCTCTAACCATTGAAATAAGTCTCTTACCTGTGACTATAGCATATCCTGAATAAAATTTGTCACCATTTCTACAAACAATTTAAGGAGAAGTATGGTATACTATTTATAACGATTATAATATAATATTAATTATAAATAAATGAAAATGATAATCAATATCAGAAAATTATACGGTGGTAAAAGGGGGATAATGAAATGACGGGAAAAAATAGCAGTAGCTCTTTATTATCATATTTTAAAATACATGGAGAAATCATTGCCGCAGCAATAAGCGGAATACTTATTTTGACTGCCTGGATATTGTCCGGCCATATCAGTCACGCCTTATGGATTATTTTATTGATTGGTGCTTTTTTAATCGGCGGTTTTGCGAAAGCGAAGGAAGGAATCACAGAGACATATAAAACTAAAAAATTAAATGTAGAACTGCTAATGATTATTGCGGCCATTGGAGCAGCGTCTATCGGCTACTGGGCAGAAGGCGCTATCTTGATTTTTATCTTTTCCTTATCCGGTGCTTTGGAAAGCTATACGGAAAATAAGAATAAGAATGAATTGAAAAGCCTGATGAAGCTGCAGCCGGAAACTGCTACCCTGCTAAATGGTGAGATAGTAAGCATTCGTGATTTAGAACCGGGTGATTGCATTGCGGTAAAATCAGGGGAGAGAATCCCTGCTGATGGAATTATAGTCAAAGGAGATACAACCGTAGATGAGAGTGCGTTATCTGGAGAATCGATTCCTTTGACTAAAGCAATAAACGATGAGGTATATGCTGGAACTGTTAATCTTGGCAGCAGTTTGCAAATTGAAATAAATACGTTGCCGACAGAGACCATGTTTCAAAAAATTATCGAACTGGTTCAAAATGCACATGAAGAACGTTCTCCATCCCAGCAATTCATTGAGAAATTTGAAGGATTATATGTCAATATTGTGTTGATTACTGTTGCTGTGATGATGTTTCTTCCACATTTCTTATTTGGCTGGTCTTGGACAGATACGATTTATCGCGCCATGATTCTATTGGTTGTCGCTTCGCCATGTGCGTTAGTTGCTTCCATTATGCCGGCGACTTTATCCGCAATTTCCAATGGTGCGCGTCAGGGAATTCTGTTCAAAGGCGGTGTATATGTAGAAGCTTTAGCTAAATTAGATGCAGTTGCTTTTGATAAAACAGGAACATTGACCAAAGGAGAACCGACTGTCGTTGATTATTTTATGAAGCAAGGGCAGGATATCAAATCCTTGGCAAATGTTATTTATACGATGGAAAGTGAATCTATTCATCCACTGGCTCAGGCTATGAAACAATGGGCGAGCGCATACAAAGAAGCACCTGAGAAGCTATTTGCATCTGTTGAGCATCATAATGGCAAAGGGTTGTCAGCTGAAATGGCTGATGCTTCTTGGCTGATTGGTAATGCAGAATTGGTTGGGAAGCAGGAGGCAGATCAGTACCTTCAAGCATTTCCGACTCAAGAACAAGCAACAACCAATATATTTGTGCGAAAAGATACAGAGATTATTGCTGTATTTTTGCTGAAGGATACTCTCCGGCAAGATACTGTAGAAGCGATTCAAGAGCTGGATAGGCTTGGTTTAAGAACGATTATGCTGACAGGTGATAATCAAGCAACTGCAGCAAGCATTGCTCAGGAAGCTGGAATTACAGAATTCCATGCTGATTGCCTGCCGGAGGATAAAGTAAATTATTTAAGGCAGCTGAGAGAGCACAACCAGCAGACGGCAATGATTGGCGATGGTGTGAATGATGCACCGGCCTTGGCGACAGCTAACATTGGTGTGGCGATGGGTGCAGGAAGCGACATTGCTTTGGAGACAGCAAACGTTGTGCTGATGAAAAATAATTTAGCCAAAATGGTTAATGCGATTCGGATTTCGAAAAAAATGAATGCTATTGTGAAGCAGAATATTATCTTTTCTCTTGCTGTCATAGCTGTTCTGATTGCCAGCAATTTTCTACAGATCATCAATATGCCGCTGGGTGTGATTGGGCATGAAGGAAGTACGATTCTTGTTATTCTTAATGGGCTGCGGATGTTAAAGGGCGATTAAAAAGTCAGGAGACAGCTTTGTTCATTCACATGCCTAATGAAGATAGCTCTGATTCACCATCATTTCATACACAATCAAGATAGCGGATTGATGAAGAAGTTGATGTTCTTTTATAAAGCAAAACAATAATGCGAAATTAACCGTATAGAAGCTTTTCCTGTCTTATTTCAGAAGGAAAAGCTTCTTTTCTATGCTGCAGCGGCTTTACGCTTCATATCCTGTTCAGCTTTCATTCATTACTTTATCCTGCGTTACTTTTTATTATTAAATATATCGCTGAGCACCTTCTCGAATCCGATTTCCGAGATTTCGTCAAACATTCCATCTACTTCCTCTTTGGATATATTCATGTTATTTTCATTCCAGAGCATCCACGTATGAATAATGCCTGAGAGCAAAAATTCAATGATGTATTCCAGTTTCATTTGATCTTTTTCATTTAAATCTTTTACTTGCTCCATTACTTTCGCTCGGGCTTCTTTTTTATATTCATATAAATAATCTGGGTCCCCATTCGGTCCAAGCAGCACCATAATCCGTTCATTCATTTTTTCGTTCAATTCGTCGTCATAGGATTGTTCTACCTCAAAGCGGGCTTGTTCTTTCTCTTCCTTCGTAATACTGCTCAGATCATAGTCTTGAAACCACTGTAAAACAGCTGAGATTAATTCTTCTGATGGCACAAGGCCTTGTTTGATTTCATTCAGTATATCGTATACGTCCGTATAATAATTATAAAAGGTCCCTCTGTTATATCCTGCGCGATCTGTTATTTCCTTAATCGAAATTTTATTGATAGGTTTCTCTTTATAAATATCCCAAAATGCTTCCTGCAGATTAAATTTTGTCTGTTCTTTGACACCCATCATGTATTCCTCCTTTTTTCAACAAATAGACCCTAATTGTTCATTGTTTAATGATACATATCTCCTTACAATAAATAATACAACATGTTGTTGAAATTTTGAATAGACAACAAAAAAATTAATAGGAGGAATTTTGCAAGTGAAGAATTTATCGAACTTTTCTATTAAGAGACCAAAATTCACGATCGTTGTGATGCTGGTCCTTTTAATTCTGGGCGGCGTATCGTTAACCAGGCTGCCAATCCAAATGATGCCAGAGATTGAACCGCCTGTTGCAGTTGTCGCAACAAGCTACCCTGGAGCAGGGCCTGAGGAAGTCTTAGACAGCGTTACAGAACCTCTGGAAGAGGATCTTTCTACCGTTACAGGGTTACAAAATATATCCTCACAATCACAGGAATCTTCATCCCTCGTTATTTTGGAATTTGATTATGATATGACGATAGATGAGGTGGAGAATGAAATAACTCGTACGATATCCTCTGCGAATCTGCCGGAACAGGCGGAAGAGCCAAGTTTTATCGAATTTGATATTTCCATGATGCCAAGCATACAAATGGCAGCGACATCGACAAATGGAGACACAGCAGAATTTGAAAATCAGGTCAATGATTTGGCGAATGAGCTGGAATCGATTCAAGGAGTTGCATCAATCAATATTAATGGTTTAATGGAAAGGGAAGTAGCTGTTGAATTAGATACAGAAGCGCTGAGTGACTATAATCTATCTCAATCGGATATTGCCGGAATGATCGAAGCGAATAATATCTCGATGCCTATCAATACAATTGAAGATACAGAGCAAGGTTATAACATTTCTACTCGTACCATGAATGAATTAGATGGTTTGGATGAACTGCGGGAACTTGTTCTGCTCGACATGCCTGATGAAGAGGTAACATTGAATGACGTAGCAGATATTTCTATTTCCGAAGATAATGGCGGCGTCATTACCCGCTTTAATGAGGAAGATGCTGTTCAGCTTGAAATGATGTTAGCTGACGGCGCGAATGCATCTTCTGTTAACGCAGAGTTTAATGAAGAATTGGATGCTTTGCTTGATGATGAGGAGTATGAACAGCTTTCTGTCAGTACGCTTTATGACGAAGGTGAATATATAGATATGGCGATTGACAGTATCTATGTTTCCCTTATCAGCGGTGCGGTATTAGCTATGTTTGTGCTGTTTGCGTTTCTGAGAAACCTAAAAGCTCCATTGATTATTGGGTTATCGATCCCATTTTCCGTCATCACCACCTTTGCTTTGCTGTTTTTCACAAATATCAGTATCAACATGATGACATTGGGCGGTTTAGCACTTGGAATTGGGATGCTGCTCGATAACTCCATTGTTGTTATTGAGAATGTCTATAGACATCTGTCGATGGGTAAAAATCCGAAACAAGCAGCGAGAGAAGGAACAAGAGAAGTATTTACAGCAATCCTTGCTTCTACATTAACGACTGCTTCTGTCTTCTTACCGGTCGTATTTGTTACAGGTTTGGTAGGACAGTTATTTACACCGTTAGCAATCACTGTCGTATTCAGTCTGCTGGCTTCCTTGTTTGTAGCGGTCACCGTCGTACCGATGCTGGCAAGCCGTATTTTGACAGAATCGAAAAATATGGATGAAACGAAGCGGAAACAAAAAGGCTATATGAAACGATTGCGAAAAGCGACAGCATGGTCGTTGCGGCACAGGGCGTCTGTGCTGATTACAGCGGTTGTTCTGTTTGCTGCTGGTGCCTTTGGCTTGGCTGCGCAGGGAATGGAGTTTATGCCAGAGCAAGATGAAGGGTTCTTAACCATAGAGGTGGAAAAAGAACAGGGAACCTTACTGGAAGACACGCTGGCAACGGTGGAAGATATTGAAACGGAACTGGATAACCAAGAGGAAGTAGATGCTTATCTAAGTACAGCTGGTTCATCCGGTATGATGTCTTTTGCAGATGAAAGCAATACAGCAACCATCAGCGTGCAATTAAAAGATGCAGGTAATCGAAATATAACTACTTCTGAATTTATTAATGAAGTGGAAGATGATATTCAAGATACAGATGCATCTGCAGAGATAGATGTTATCCCGATGTCACAGGCTGGTGCCGGGGAACCAAATACAGTTGTACTGAATGTTTCCGATAATGATGAAGAACGTCTGGATGAAGCAGAAGCAGACATCATCAATGAATTGGAGGACGAAGCGGATATTAATAGTGTGACTTCCAGCAATTCAGGGACGATAGAAGAATTGCAAGTAGTTGTGGATAAAGCTGAAGCGCGTGAAAATGGTTTTCAGCCGGCACAGGTAGGCGAGGCTCTATATGAGGCAACCAATGGTGTCGAAGCTTCTACAATAGAAGAAACTGGCGGTTACACGACAATTAACGTGAAATATCCTGCAGATGTCTTAGAAAGTGAAGAGGCATTTGAGAATATCTCCATCCCAAATGATGAAGGAGAGTATATCGCTTTAGGAGATATTGCATCGTTAGAAGAGGCTGAATCGCCTACCCTTATTAATAGAGATGAGATGACAGATACAAGAGAATTAACGATTTCATTCAGCGACAGCCTTTCTTTAAATGAAGCAAGTCAGCTGATTGATGACGTTATTGCAGACCTTGACCTTCATGAGGATACAGAGCATTCTATGGGCGGCGATATGGAAATGCTAAATGATGCGATTCCACAATTAATTCTGGCGATTGCACTTGGAATTGTGTTCATCTACCTTGTCATGGTTGCTCAGTTTGAATCATTTAAAGCACCGTTTGCAGTTATTATGACGATTCCGTTAGCATTTATTGGGATTGCCTTGTCCCTGTTAATCACCAATAATCCGCTAAGTGTCATCGCGATGGTAGGTATCATTCTGCTTATCGGAATTGTTGTGAACAATGCGATCTTGATTGTCGATTATATCCAGCAGCAGAAGGAAAAAGGAATGTCTGCTTATGAAGCGATTGAAATCAGCGTTCAAGACAGATTCAGACCGATCCTCATCACAGCTATTACAACGATTCTGGGTATGCTTCCGCTAACGCTGGAAATCGGTGAAGGCATGGAAGGCATTGCACCAATGGGGATTGTCGTTATCGGCGGTCTGACTGCAAGTACGTTCCTAACCTTGTTTGTCATTCCGATTATCTACAGCTTTATCGATCCGGAAACTAGGAAGATGAACAAGAAATATATGACGCCGGATGGAAAAATCATCACGCAGCGTCAGGTTGATGAGAGAAAAAAACAGGAGGCTGCTGCGTCTTATGAGCAAGATAATCAAGAAGCGGTTGATTCTTCAGAAGAAGATCCAGATCAAAAATAGTAATCAATTTAATAGCGTAAAGCGGCGTTAAAAGAGTAGTCCAAACTTATTCCAAGCGAGAATAAGTTTGGAGTTTCTTTTTTTAAGATTTTCCAAAGAGAAACTGAAAATGTTATCCCCCCTGGCAGTTATTGTCGAATTATTTTGCCCTTTCTGTCTTACTTTGTAATATTTTAGATAGATTCTACTTTCGGCTGTTTAAAATGGAAAGGTTCAAAAATGCAAACGTGGGAGGGATATTCATGAACAGTCTTAGGCATTTGTCAGACGAGCTCTTGCAAGAGTCCTTGAGAAATGCAGTTAAATTAAAGCTGGAACAGAATTTTTGTGCAACATTAAGAGATGAAATCAGCCAACGGGCAGAAAGGAGCGAAAAAGGTACTGGGAAAGCGATGGATATGACGAATACTTTTGAATGGTAATAGCGTTAGGAGGTTCCATTGTCCTTTAATCGGTAATTGCTGAAGCCGGAAGTAGAATCCTCCAGCCTGAATTTCAGGCTGGAAAGGGCAGCGTTGGTACTGAATGGTACGCAGCGCTGCCTTCTTTTTTGTTAATAGATATACTTAGTAGTTGTTGTCGAATTTCAATGGTTTTTTGTAGATAAAATATTCATTCAGACTAAAGAATAATGTAATGAAAATTGTTGGGAATTTCCCGGGAAATAGTTTGGGAGGGTTATGAAATGAATTTTGCAAGGGAATTTTTTATTATTAATAAAGAAGTACATCAATATCAAGTAAAAAATTACTTTTATGGAATATATAGTGTATTATTTTTAATGGAATAAGAAGGAGACAAATTATTACTTCTCTATTTTTAGCTGACTTCCTTTATAATCTTTTTTAGTAATACGTATACTATAATAAATTCAAATTAAATTCTCCACCCTGTTGCAGAGCCAATATACACCTGTTATAGAGATAACGTAATAGATGAAATCATATTTATAGAAAGGAATGTTATATTAGATGTCATGTTTAACCGTGTAGGAATTTAGGGAAAAGGATTGAAGTAGAAAATCCATCTTTTATCAGACAACACATCATTAGTTTGCTGCAAGTGCTTTAACTATGAAAATGGATCATGAAATAAACTCGGAATATAAGATAGGAAATCAAAGATAGGAAGGATATATATGGCACAAAATAAAAAGACAATAAGACTTTTATTCCCGCAATGGCAGGGAGGTAATAATCCTGATTATGTCTTTGGCGGTGAATTATTAGCTCAAATCGCTCCGAAAAGTAATACGAGCAAAACGTTTGAAGTAGAAGTGGATGCGGACTTTGTAAAGAAATTAGAAAAGGAAAAGGGAATAACAGGTGGCGCAGCAATATCTCAACAAATGGAAAAGACAGTTGATATCCTGAAAGAACAACAGCCGGATAAAGTCATTATTTTTGGCGGGGACTGCTCCATGGACCAAGTGCCATTTGATTATTTGAGTGGAAAATATGGTGATAAGCTAGGGATTTTATGGTTGGATGCACATCCTGATATTGCAACAACAAATGATTCGTCAAATGCGCATGAGATGGTAGCAGCGAATTTGCTTGGAAAAGGTGCGGATCAATCTGTTACCAAAGTGAAAAATCCAGTTTCTACAAGTCATATGATGTATGCAGGATTAATAGAAAAGGATTTACGTGATAGAGATAAGCTAGTAAAGGAATTAAATGTACGCTTTGCCGGTCCGGATGAGCTAAAAGAGAATAGCCAGCTAATCATAGATTGGGTAAAGGAAAACAAAATCGAATATTTAGCTGTTCACTTTGATCTGGATGTCTTGTCTCCAAAAGATTTCCGTTCCATTTATCCGGCGGAACCATATACAAATGCGGAAGATTTTCCTGCTGCAGTAGGGGAAATGAAGCTTGCGGAAGTGGTGCGTGTGTTGAATGATGTTTCTGAACAAGCTGAGATTGTAGGACTTGGGATTGCCGAACATCTGCCTTGGGATGCTATTAATCTTAGAAAAGCACTTTCTAAGATCTCGATTTTTGATGATTGATTAAAAAAAGGAGTGTTTTATCATAGATTATATCGGGAAAATGAAAGGAAAAGAGCCGCTTATCTATCATGGAATTGCAGCCGGATTGACGATGAAATAACTAAAGGGCTTGGTCTGTTTATTTCAGCCATCATATTTCCTGAATCAAAACAAATGAGGACGCGCATAAGCGGTTGGAAGAATAGCAATAATCATATTTCAAAATCCGTCAGGCACAGAAATAGGCTATTCATGTGTTAGATGAAAAATGAAAAAATCAAGGAGGAGAGAGCAACATGGAAAAAAAGATATTTATTCAAACAGGTACAGGAGTAGATTTGCATGGGCAGAACGTGAACCAAGCTTCAGAGCGTGCCATCAACAATGCGATTCAATCTAATTCAATGCCAGGTATTCAGGATGCTCTTCCTAATCAGGATTTAAATAATATGAAGGTAAATGTGAAATTAGGCATCCCTAGAGATTTGGAGGACTTGGATGAGGAAAGAATCAAAAAGTTAATACCATATGGCGATGTCTCGGTGGAAAAACTAGATGGAGGCTTGGCCTCGACAAATGGTATCTATCTAAGTGAGCAAGAGGATAAAAATGACCTGATGTATATTGTCAATGCCGTTGTGGAAGTAGGGTATTAATAAGAAAGGGAAGGAACCAGCGAAGGGTCCTTCCCTTTTTCAATCGGATAACTGTTTTAAAGCAATTATCAATCCTTCCTCGGGGCAATCCCTTTAATGAGCATCTCTGTCCATTCCTCGGTATAGGGAGCGATTTTCTCATAAATCTGCGGCTTGGAAATACCCTCTACAATTGCTTGGAAATAGAGCAGCAGAAATTCATCTGAATATTTTAAGTCCACTTTACCTTCTTTACGGCCTCGATGGAATAAATCTAATAGCATGCCGTAATTTACTTCATTAAATTTCTGCATCATTAAAGATAGGCCTTCCTCGTCCTTTTTCGTAAAGAAATCCATCATTCGCATATAAAATTGGTGATTGATTTTATCTAAATAGCTGATTTTATTTTGACTTAATGCAATCAGTGTTTCTTCAAAGGATTTATTTTCAGCTATGATTTCTTTGGCATCGGTAATTAATTGATTAATAAAGTCCTGGAAAACTTCACGAATCAGATTATCCTTGCTGCCAAAATACTTAAAAAGGGTAGCTTTTCCGACATTTGCATGCTTTGCGATTTCCTCCATGGTTACATTGCCGGCATCTGTATCTCCGTTTATCAGCTCAAAAGCTGCTTCTAAAATCTTTCGTTTCTTTTCCTCTGTTCTTTTTTCAAAACCATTCACATATATAACCTGCTTTCCGTTGAACATTCAATAAAATTTCTAAAAATGAACGTTTCTCTTCCTATTTATTATATCTGTCTAATTATGAACTGGCAAATAAAAAATAGTATATATTATATTGACTTCATTCATAAAAAGGAATAATATTGAACTGTTAAATGGTTTTATGGTTTAAAACTTTTTATATAATGCATTATATTGAACTGTAATATGATAAATAGTTTTATTTGTGTTTTGAACGATTAAATAGGCGGAACTGGATAAAACAGCGTATGAAATGAAGGAGAGAAGGAGTGTCAGCCTTATGACAAAAATTGTGAAATTACAAGGCCTGCAAAAGAAGTTCGGTAAGTTTCAAGCGTTAAGTGATGTAACCTTCACGGTAGATGCGGGAGAAGTTGTTGGTTTTATCGGTCCTAACGGTGCTGGTAAATCTACGACGATTCGTGCTTTATTGGGAATTATTAAGCGGGATGCCGGGCAGGCAGAAATTTTTGGGAAGGACGTTTGGAAGGAAAGTCTGGAAATCCATAAACGTATTTCTTATGTGCCGGGAGATGTTGCGCTCTGGGGGAGTCTGACAGGCGGAGAAATCATTGACTTGTTTATGAAGCTGCATGGCGGCGGAGATAAGCAAAAACGTGATTATTTAATCAAACGTTTTGAACTGGATCCGAAGAAAAAGGCCAAGGGGTACTCCAAAGGGAACCGGCAAAAGGTTGGCTTGATCGCCGCTTTATCTGTAGATTCCGATTTATATATTTTTGATGAGCCGACTTCCGGGCTTGATCCGTTGATGGAAGCCGTTTTTCAGGAAGAGGTAGAAAAAATCAAGAAAGCAGGAAAGTCCATTTTGCTGTCTTCTCATATTTTGAGTGAGGTAGAGCGTTTAGCTGACAGTGTCGTTATTATTCGTCAAGGGGAGATTGTAGAGTCCGGGACATTGGATGAATTACGGCATTTGACACGCTCTGCTGTGACGTTATCGACAGAAGCGGATGTTTCGCAAATGGAATTTGTAGAGGGCGTCCATGATTTTACACAGAAAGATAACGAAGCTACCTTTTCTGCTGACAATAAATACATCAATGCTATTTTAACCGAGGCAACGAAGCTTGGTGTGAAGAAGTTTGAAGCGGTGCCGCCGACGCTTGAGGATTTATTTATGCGGCATTATGAGGGATAAAAGCTGACAGGGAGGTGAAAGGCAATGAAGGAAAAATTTGCACGTTGGGATACCTTGTTTTTACAGTATCTAAAGCGTGATTGGAAAAAGATTATTTTCTGGATTTTGGGAGTGGGTTTATTTTCAGGAGGCTTTGTTCCTGCGTTTGAAGAAATAGCAAAGGGGCAGGGGTTAATAGGAATGTATGAAACACTGCAAAACCCGGCAATGATCTCCATGGTCGGTCCCACACCAATTGAAACGGCAGCGGAGTATACCTTAGGCGCGATGTATGCGCATGAAATGTTATTATTCTGCGGATTGTTTGCGATGATTATGTCTGTCCTGCATATTGTAGGGCACACACGTAAGGAGGAGGACCTCGGACTGACGGAGCTTGTCCGTTCTTTTCAAATCGGGCGGCAGGCAAATTCGCTTGCGGCAATGGCAGAAGTGATTGTAATTAATGTGCTATTGGCGCTTGTTATCAGTAGCCTGTTACTGATTTTCGGTGCAGATACGATTTCTGTCCAAGGTTCCTTTTTATTTGGAAGTTCAGTTGGGATAGCTGGTGTGATTGGGGCAGGCATCGGACTGGTGATGGCACAAATCATGCCTGCTTCATCCAGCGCCACAGGGTCAGCGCTCGGTCTGGTTGGATTGCTCTATATTATTCGTGCTGGAACGGATGTATCGAATGTGGATTTATCCATGTTCAATCCGCTCGGCTGGACGTATTTAACGTATCCCTTTACAGAGAACAACTGGCTGCCGATTATTTTTGCCTTGATTTTTAATGCAGTGATGGTAATCCTTGCTTTTACACTGGAAGGCGGGCGTGATATGGGCGCGGGTTACCTGCCTGAAAGAGAAGGACGGGAGCATGCAAGACAGTCTCTATTATCGGTGCAGGGATTGTTTACCAAACTGAATAAGGGAGTCATTATTGGCTGGCTGATTGGCTTTGCAGTGATGGGCGCAGCGTACGGATCCATTTATGAGGATATGCAGACATTTCTTGAAAGTAATGAAATGATGGCGCAAATGTTTGCACAGTCAGGCGTTTCTATTGAAGAATCCTTTACAGGAACAATTATGATGGTCATGATGGTTTTGGTTTCTATTCTGCCAATCGTTATTGTGAATAAGCTTTTCGCGGAAGAGAGCCGTTTGCATTTAAGTCAGCTTCACGCTACAAAAGTCACGCGCGGTCAATTTTACTGGACGACAATCGGGTTAGCCGTTTTGGCAGGATTGATTGGAACGCTGCTGGCGGCCGGCGGTCTTGGAGGTACAGCTATCTCCGTTATGGGCGAAAATGCTGTGCTGGATATCGGAGATTTTCTGGCTGCGGGCTATAACTTCTTTCCATCCGTCTTATTCTTTACAGGACTTGCAGCATTAGCACTTGGATGGGCACCGAAGTTAGGGAAAATAATTTATGCGTATCTTGGTTATTCCTTTATCTTAAATTACTTTGGCGGTATTTTGGATTTACCGGGCTGGTTTTCGAAAACAGCCATCCAAAGCTGGATTCCGCAAATGCCGATGGACCGTTTTGATGCTCCCGTTTTTATTAGTTTAACAGGTATTAGTATTGCTTTAATGATAATTGGTTACCTCGGCTATAATAGGCGGGATATGATAGAAGGAGCTTAACCTCTAAAAAATTTATTTAATCTTTATAAGTCAATTTGTTCCATATACGAATGGGACGGATTGGCTTTTTGCCGTTTTGTAAAGTTTCTGTAAACTTTTTAGATGATGGATTGAATTGGTTACGTTCCAATGATAAATTAATAACGAAATCCGATATCAGGCTTCGATATCAATACTTCAGGGGATGAATCAAATTGGAAGAAAAAATATTAAGAAAGCTATTTTTGGGATTTATTCAAATCCATATTCTGCATCATGCGATGGAACACCCGATTTTTGGTGTATGGATGCTGGATGAATTAAGGGAGCATGGATACAAGATAAGTCCAGGAACCTTATATCCGATTCTTCACTCGATGGAAAAGGATGGACTATTGAGTATGGAAGAACGTAATGCAGGCGGGAAAATAAGAAAATATTATACGGCTACCGATAAAGGGCGGACCGTGCTGGAGGAAGCTCGAGAGAAAGCATATGAACTGTTTAAAGAAATTAAAGACTGACAGGGAAGGGTGTACTGGGTGAATCATATTACAACATTAAAAGAGAAATTCAAACTGCTATTCGAAATTCTGCTTATTTCTACACGGCTGGGATTGACATCTTTTGGCGGACCGATTGCGCATCTTGGATATTTTCATGAGGCATATGTCCGGAAAAGAAAATGGATGGATGAAAAAAGTTACAGCGACTTAGTTGCACTGTGTCAGTTTTTACCTGGGCCAGCAAGCAGCCAAGTTGGTATTGGTATTGGTGTCATGCGCGGAGGCATCCTCGGGGGGATAATATCTTTTATTGGCTTTACGCTGCCTTCTGTCATAGCGTTGATTATTTTTGCTTTGATCTTACAAGGTTCAGCTATGGAAGAGACTGGCTGGATTCAAGGGTTAAAAATCGTAGCAGTTGTTGTTGTAGCGCATGCGATTTTAGGAATGGCTCAAAAATTGACACCGGATTTAAAGGGCAAATCCATTGCGCTGTTCGCGTTAGTTATCACTTTATTATGGCAAACAGCCTTTACTCAAGTTGGCGTTATTTTATTAGCAGGCCTCATTGGTTATTTGGTATATAAAAATCATGCTGAGAACGAAGAATCGAAATTCGTTTTTCCGATTTCCCGAAAGCTGGGGGGCATTTGTTTATCGCTTTTTTTCGGATTGCTTATTTTGCTTCCGATTTTAAAAGAAGTGACATCTCTGAATTGGATTGCTATGTTTGATAGTTTTTACCGCTCTGGTTCACTTGTTTTCGGCGGCGGACATGTTGTTTTGCCGTTGCTGGAGCGTGAATTTGTACTGACAGGCTGGATGGACGAAACCTCCTTTTTAGCCGGCTATGGGGCGGCACAGGCTGTGCCTGGACCATTATTTACATTTGCTGCATATATTGGCGCTGTTATTAACGGATGGACAGGCGGGATGTTGGCAACTGCAGCTATCTTTTTGCCGGCATTCTTATTGATTTTAGGTGCGCTGCCATTTTGGAATCAAATCCGTCAAAATCAAAAAATGAAGGGAGCCCTGATGGGAGTAAATGCAGCTGTCGTAGGGATTTTAATTTCGGCTTTTTATCATCCTATTTGGACAAGTGCTATCCTGGGTCCGATTGATTTTGCTTTTGCCGCTATCCTATTTAGTATGCTGGTCTATTGGAAGCTGCCGCCTTGGGTGATTGTTTTGACCGGAGCTATTGGGGGCTTACTTATATCGCTTCTATAATGTCTGCGGTGATTTTTTAATCTGTGTAATTAAACTTGAAAAAGAAAAAACACATCAAGCATGTCAGCTCGATGTGTTTTGATGTTTACCCTGGCCCCACCAGCCTGCTTTCTTGTAAATCATAATTACAACAGCAGTACCAAGCAAGAGAACGATTGGAATCACCCAAGTGAGTCCAAGTGCGAAAAGAATCGGAGCAAAAGTAACAATAATAATATCAACAGGCGCAACACCTACATATCCCAACGCATAGTCTTCCGGCGTCCGGCTTTTCAATTCCGGATCAACAATTCGTAAAAGGGCAAGCCCCATCGCAACTGTACCGGTGCTCCAGCCCCAGCCGAAAATAGATTTCTCCAGCCAGAAATCTCTGAATATATTTGGACCGACAAAACGGAAGAGAATATATGCCCAAAGTATTCCAAAGCCAAACAATAAAACCAGCGGCAATGCGTAATCCATCACGACGGTAATGTTGATCGAAGCAATACCAAAAGCAACCAGGAAATCAGTGGCTGTTCCGCCGATACGCTCCATTACGCGCCCGTCAATATATTTATCAGCCTTTAACTGCCGGCTGATGCCCTGAAAAACTAAGCCTAAAATAAAGGCGACACTGAATAGCGGTATGGACACAGCTGGTATTAATTCTGTCAATAAATTGGTTAACCAGTAAGATATGCCGATTAAAAAAGCGATAATTGCCAGATGCAGAACAAGCGGATCAATCGAATTGGATGATACCGTTTCTTGTCCCATAGCAGAACGTTTGGAAGCCGGCATTAATCCAGATTTTAGTTCAGAAGGGAGGTCCCTAAAGCTTGAAATAAATGTGGTATCTCCGTTTTCCGTACTGCGTTTAATAAGAAAAAGACCTCCTAAAACAGCAACCAGAATTCCTACAGTAGCAGAGGTCATACCAAGATCCATTGCTTCTTCCCAGCCTGCATGCGCTAACCCTTCTCCTATAGCAGCTGCAGTACCATGTCCGCCTAGAAAACCTGCTCCTAAAATAAGTCCAAATCCATTAGGCAAGTCTCTGAAGACTGGGTTTAAAATAAGTAAAGCAAATAGGACACCTGCTCCCCACATGGATAATGTCAAGATGATGGAGTAGGAGAACATATCACGAACACGATGAAATACCTCTGATAATTGCACTTTCGCAGCTCCGATTGGAATTGCTCCAAAAATAACTGCAATCAGCAATGTAGGATAACTGCTGAATTGCTCCGAAAAGGGCAGAATCCCAACCCCGCTGGGACCAAATGCAAGTCCAAGAAATCCGGCAATCATGCTGGCCGGCAGAAATAAGGATTGAATCCATTTCACTTTTGCCCGTAAGATGGTTCCTGCTAATAGTAATCCTGAAATAATACTAATATCTATCATTAATGACCAAATTGTAAAGTTTTCCATTTCTAATAAAATTCCTCCTTCATCAATGTATATTGAAAAAAATAGTTAGGGTTTTGAGCGAAATGTACGTGAAAAGATGGTAAATTTTTTGAGGCAGTGAAATAATGTACAGATTTATTATTGTACCATATAAGCAAATTTTTTCCATAGCTAACAGAAAAGAAAAAATCTTGATTAAAAGGTAATAAATGGTTCGAATAGTATGTGGTTTTGTCTTTAAAGTAAAAAGGAGAGGGCATTATTTAATTAGTGAGCACAGTGAAACAACCGTAACAACGTTTGCTTCAAAGTAGCGGGTGAAATAAATACAATTAGGAGGGAGGGCAGGCCGGTTAACTTCTTGAATTAACTTTAACTGACTGGTTTTTACGATGGGGTGAGAAATAGCAATAGTTTTCGTCAGGACTGAAATCCCCCGTTCCAACGAAAACTATTGATTTCTTTTGGAACACACACTCGAACCACTTATTGGGTATACATTTCATACAACTGATTCAGTTTTTCTTCTAATTGTTCAAAACGGACAAAGCGATCCTCCCGGATATATTCTTTGCCATCTATAATCAAAAGCATGATAGGAACAGTAAAAATCAAGAACTTTTCTGCTACTTCTTCCACCTTTGAAGCGTCAATATGTCCCAGGTGGATAAGAGGGTAGTCATCCAGCATTTCAGTTAGCTTCGGCAAAATGGCATGGCATACACTGCAATCGGGTCTGGAAACGAAAAGGAAGCTTAACGCATGATTTTTCAAAAATTCTTCAGTCATTTCTATGGTAGTCAGTTCGTATACTTTTTTCATTCTGCGCCTCCTTTGTAACGCTTTTTAGGACTTATACGTTTTCTAATATAATTCAATCAGGTTGATAAAACAAATGCTTTATTCAGTATATAATAAATTTCAATATTAGTGGGCGATTTGACCGCCATCAATCACATAGGTTTGAGCCATCACAAAGCTCGCTTTATCGGATGACAAGTAGAGCACGGTTTCTGCAATTTCATCTGGTGTTGCTGCCCGGTCTGCAGGAACGTTTCCTATCATTTCCTCACGTATTTCAGGATCTTCCAATTTCTCCTTAGCCAGTGGTGTTGCAGTTACCCCGGGCGCTACAGCATTAACGCGTATGCCTTTGTCCGCATATTCAATTCCGGCAGCCTTTGTTAACCCGACAACACCATGTTTGGCAGCAACATAAGGAGACATATCGGGATCAGCAATCAATCCGGCAACAGAAGCCGTATTGACAATACTTCCGCCGCCTGCTTTAACCATATATTCGAGCTCATACTTCAGGCAAAGGAAAACGCCTTTTAAGTCAACGGCAATCGTTTGGTCAAAATCTTCTTCTGTAGTATCAATAAAAGAAGCGATTTTAGGCAGAATCCCTGCATTGTTAAAGGCACAATCTATTTTCCCGAAGTGATCGGCTGTTTTTTTTACAAGTGATTTTACCTGATCAGCGTTACTTACATCTGTTTTAAAGAAAACAGCATCTCCGCCCTCGTCTTTAATTTGTTGAACGACTTTATCGCTATCTTCATTTATATCGCCAATCGCTATTTTTGCTCCGCGTTCTGCAAATTTTAACGCCGTCGCTTCTCCAATACCGGAAGCAGCTCCGGTAATTAATACAACCTTGCCTTCAAAATCTTTTTCCTGAGTCATACGTATCCTTCTCCAAAAATTCGTTAATCCTTTATAAATTCCCGTTTTTCTTTAAAGTTATGCATCGTTAAATGGAAGACTGTACCTGACATGCAAAACGCTTCCCCTGTAAAGACGGAGGAAGCGTTTTGTAATGCTGCTATAGGATTTTTCGCAAAGAATTAATTCTTTATTTTTTAGTAAGCTTTTCAATCTCTTCTTTGCTTAATTTTGTGATCTCTGCGATTTGGTTGATTGGCATTTTTATTGCCAGCAATTCTAAAGCTATTTCTTGATTTCGCTTTTTTATCCCTTCCTCTATTCCTTCTTGTTTTCCTTTCTCCAATCCTCTCTCAAAATAAGAATTTGGCAGTTGCAATACCACTTCTTTTTCCTCCTCTGGCAAGTTTTCCATTTGCTCCATCATTTGCGCTTCCTCCTCTTTGTTTAGTTTTAGATAAGTCTCGAAATAGCCATATAGAAACTCCATTTGCGCCGGGTTGATTTTCATCCGGGTGATCATACGCAGAAACTCCAGCTTTACCTGAACCCGCTCATGCGCTTCATAGCCCATCTGACTGAGCAATGCTGCTGCGGCCGGGTTGTCTGATTGAATATATTCTTTCCAGTCTTTCTTGATTAGGTGTAATTGTAAAAAGTTAAATTGAAGGACGTCTTGGGTGGGGGTATCGATTCTGAATTGTGTCGGTTCTTCTTTCTCCCTATTATAACTCAAAACAGCAATGGGTTGAATGGGTTTGCGGTGTTTGGCGTAAAGATAAGAAAAATAGAGAAACATTCTTTCGGGGAAGTCCGCTTCATGCGTTGATTGGGCTTCGGTATGAATATGGAGTATTTTGTCTTGGTGGTTTAGCTTTACTGCTGCGAGAACGTCAATTTCTTTCTTGCGGCCATTGATGTAGTCCAGATACACTTCTTGTTCGAGGAAGGTGACCTTGGAGAAATCAATGTGAGGGTGGAGATTGGGGAAAAATGCTTCGATAAACTCTTCAAAAAACTCTTGTATCAGCTTCTTCGTCAGCCGATCATGCTTCATGTAGTCTGCTTCTTCTTCGTAAATAACCGGGAATGTAAACAATAGAACACTTCCTTTCTTTGAATTGTCTTTATTTTACCAATCATTTAAAAATAAAGCTAATTTTATTTTAGATGATTTTCAGCTAAACCGTAATAAACCTTCATTTCAGCAGTACTCTCGCAAGTCCCATAAAATGAAGGTTTTCATTATATATAACACCTATAGTTTTTATTTTATTATCGATAACAGTTCGGAAAATTACTATGCAAGTTTCATTGCAGGCCATTATATTTTCCGCTCCAACAGCATCGCAGTCAATTCATACAAGGTCTCTTTATAATCTCCGTCCGGCAGTTTATTTAAGGATTTTAATGCCTTGTCTGTATACTTCAGGGCAAGCCGCCTGGATTTTTCTATGCCTTTTGTTTTTTCGACAATAGCTAGTATCTCCATTAATTCATCATCTGTTAAATCAGCTTTCTTATCTAAATAAGGATGTAATGGCTCTGGCTGTTCACGTAATGCGTAAATCAGCGGCAGGGTATACACGCCTTGACGAATATCTGCCAGCGTAGGTTTTCGCACGGTGTTGAAATCACCTTTAAAGTCTAATATGTCATCGATAATCTGAAAGGCCATGCCAATATAATGCCCCATATTCCAGGCGAGCATGGTCTGCCTCCGAGTTGCTTGACTGGTCACTGCTCCTGAATAGCAGCTGACAGCAAAGAGCTGCGCGGTTTTTCCGGAAATACGTGTTAAGTAATCTTTGATGCTGGCTCCCTTTTGGTAGCGCGCATGGAGTTGATCCAGTTCCCCTGTGAGAATCTTTTCCATACTGCGCGCATTAAACTCAAGATGTGCTAATGTGCGGGCATATTTAGATAAAATAGTAAAACAGACGCAAAATAAATAATCACCGGAATAGATGGCAAATTGATTGCCCTGCTGGGTGTGGATGGTTGGATTTCCGTGACGGAAGTCTGCTTCATCAATGACATCATCATGAATCAGAGTGGCCATATGCAAGGTTTCCAGTGCCGCGGCAACGGCTATCGACCTTTCTTTTTCCTGATATGTTACGTCCCCAATCTGAGAACATAGAAGCGTATAGGCAGGACGCAATAATTTTCCTCCTGAATAGACTAAATCTTTAATGGTAGCTTCGATTTGCTTATCGTGGATTTGCAGGTGAGATTCAATCACCTGTAAAACGGATTGTAAATCAGATTGTAACCGGGGATAGGGCTCCCACATTGGATGAACAGGAATAGCTGGAATCGCCATTATGATAACCTCCATTTAACGAACATAAGGATTTTTCTTCAGCCAAAACTATGATACTCGATTGGGATGTGTATATTTCATTTCTTGCAGGTCCCGGTAATAGTGCAGTTTTTCTACGTGATTCAATAAATAATTAGCTGCCAGACCCATGGCAATACCTGATAAAATGCCGAAAAAAGATAAAACAGGGAGGTAGAGAAGAACGGTCCATGTTTGGGCAATCCAGCTGGCAATCGTTAATTGTCCAATATTATGCAGAATAGCGCCGGCTACGCTGACTCCAATCAAGCTGATTCGAGACGGCCCGAGCTTTTTTACTCCACACATGCCGATAAAGCTTAAAATGGCGCCTGCTGCACTATACATAAAGGAGGACAGCGTACCGCCCAGCAGGGTAGCAAGGATAATCCGTATCATCACAACCTTGGACGCATCTTTTGTAGAGAGCGTATATAAGGCCATGCACGTAATAATATTCGCTAAACCGATTTTTGCACCTGGAGCGATGGCAAAAGGGGAGGGGACGGCTCTTTCTACTAAACTGATAATGACTGCCTGCGCAGCTAATAACGCAATGTATACAAGACGCTGGTTATTTGTCATCGCCAGACCCTCCCAATCTATTTCCGAACGTGTATATAAGCTGCTCAAAATTGATTTAAGAGCTGATAATCATATCTTCTGTTTCCCCGCTGTCTGATTGAATCTCAACTACAAGCTTATGAGGCAGGCAGACGATGGTCTGTCCCGGTCTGGAAATATAGCCGGTTCGAACACAGATTTGGTCAGAGCAGGTAGCGCTTTTGATATGAATGCGTTCATTGTCTACTTCAATAATGTTATTGTCATGATCGGATATCTCAATCTCAATTTCTCTGGTTTCAGTATTCCCTGTCAGCTGGATTTCTTCTACAATTTCATTATCTACTGTAATCACCGCAACGTTTACTGAATCTTCTTCAGCATATTGTGACTGTTGTAAAACAAAGATGCCAACAGGGAGAAAAGATAGAAGAACCAGCAGGATAACAAGAATAACATCCCAAGGTTTCAGCATATGATAGAAATCCCTCATGCCCATTTCCCTCCTTATGGCTCATTCAGTAAACAGTGATTCATCTCCTCGGCAAAAGCCGGGTTGCCCGATGTTTTTATTCACGATCTTTATAGATAGCCCGCTCTTTTCCATACCAGAACCTTCCCAGTGTTCTTTGCAGCCATGGAACAGCCCAGTAATCTAAACCAATGGAACGTCCAGAGCCATTCATTAAGGCAATGGAAGCAGGGAGTGCCCAGATTTGATCCCAGCCGAGCATCGCGGATAAAGTAAACATCATCAGGAATCCGGCACTTGCAGCACTGGCTAGCCAAGTGAAAAGGCCGAATACAATAGCAAGGCCGATGAATAATTCAATGAAAGTCATAACCTTCTGCATAAAGATAGCGACTTCCGGTGTTGGCAGCATAATCTGCATAAACCATTCAAAAATACCCGGCATATCACTTAAAATAGGAGTAGCCCATTCTGCACCGCCATCTACCGCTTCACTTGCGCTGCTGGTGGTTGTTTGCAGCCATTCAAACGGCATGTTCACGCTATTTCCGGTCAGCCAGGAATCTTCTCCGAGTCCCTGAAATAATCGAGAAATACCTGCAGAGCCTGAGGTGACTTCACCCCAAACAGATTCTCCCCAAATTTTAGATGCTGCTTCATCGAGCCAAAAACCGCCGACAAATAATCGCAATGGCAAGCTCCACAGTACATTGCCATATCTGGTAATCGTATCTCTGAAAATGTTGCGCTTATCCTTGGTTTGGAAAAATTCATGCATAATATAATGAAACATATAATAGCCGCTTCGTATCCCGAAGAAATAATAAAGATTAACCAAGTGCTTCATCAGATTAGCCAGCCAGCCGCTTAAACGCAGCCCCATTAAATTCGCAACACCATATCTGGCTCCGATGGAAACCATCGTGCCATGGTATTTCCCTTCAAACGCTTCTTTTTGCCCGTTATCGATTTCCGCAATAATGGATTTAGCTGCTGTCACACCAGTTTGTTCGGCCGCTTCGACAATTTGCGGTGTCGGCTTACCTTCCTCTTCTTCAAAATAGGCTAAGTCGCCAATAACATAGACGTTCTCTAAGTTTTCTGCTTCCATATATTCATTCACTTTTAGTCGTCCTGCTCTGGCAGTCGGGATGCCGTAATCCTCTGTATCCGAATTTGCCTTGACCCCGGCTGTCCAAATCAATGTGTGTGTGGAAAGTGTTTCCCCTGATTTAAATACGACGCTTTCCTCTTTTACTTCAACGATTGGTGAGTTTTTAAGCAAGGTAACGCCTTTTTTATTTAAATACTTTTCAGCTTTATCCGCACTTTTCCGGTCCAGCATATTTAAAATAGAGGAGGCTGCTTCGACTACATACAGCTGAATTTCTTCTTCGTCCAGTTTATTTTCCTTTGCTAAACGATATTTCCACTCGATAAGCTCTCCAATCATTTCAATACCGGTAAAGCCGGAACCGCAAACCGTAAAGGTGAGCATGGCACGGCGTTTTTCCTGGTCATGTTCTAATGCTGCCTGTTTGACGACATCCTCTAAATGATGCCGGATGCGAATGGCATCCTCCCATGACCAGAGGGTAAAGCCGTGCTCTTTTACACCTGGTGTACCAAAGTCGTTTGCTTCGCCGCCCATTCCAAGAATAAGATAGTCGTAAAGGAACTCACCGTGTTCTGTGGTAACGGTCTTCGCATCATGGTTGACATTGGTAACATTGTCTGTGACGAGTTTCACTTTGGTACGGTTAAATAATTTTCGTAAATCAAATTGAATAGCAGATGGTTCTACACGGTGTGCAGCTACTTCGTGTAATTCTGTCATCATTGTATGATAGGAATGTCGATCTATCAGAGTAATAGAAACAGAATCATCACGTTTGTATTTTTTGGCCAGCTTCTTTGCTGCATGCACTCCTGCGTAGCCAGCGCCAATAATAACAATATTTTTCTCCGCCATTGTATTCACTCCTTTGTAATCAAAATAGATAATGTTAACTTTGTGAACTGTTGAACAATTTCATTCTAACATATTCATAAAAAAAGTCTATAGATTTGATAAATAGTTCACAAATTAAAAATAAAATATCAAATAATCAGGTGTGTCATTTTCATGACAAAATCATTGATAATCATAGATTTGTTTGTGGTTTTTATAGACATGATACGAAATAAATTATACAATAAACATGTAATATTTGTGAAATTATTCACAATTAAAATCATACAAATAATTGTGAATTAAATCACATGAAAATAATTATTATGGTGTTTATTAACATTCACAAGGGCGAGGGAGGTATGAAAATGAAGAAACAAATTGGTATCTCACTGATGCTGATGCTGCTGATTATTGCAGGCTGTTCTAAAAATGCCGATTCATCAAGCGATGCGTCATCATTAACCAGCAATCCATATAGTGAGACAGAATTTTTACTGGGAACAGTTATCACGATAAAGGTGTATGACGAGGATAAAGAGCCGGTGTTAGATAAGGTGTTTGACCGAATTGAAGTATTGGAACAGCAAATGACTGCCAATGAAGCTGGGTCGGAAGTGGCTGAAATCAATGAACAGGCCGGAAAAGACCCTGTCGAGGTGTCAGAGGATGTATGGCAGGTGATTAAGCAAGGAAAGGATTACAGTGAATTGGCAGGGGGTTCCTTTGATATTGCTGTCGGTCCATTAACCGGTCTTTGGAATATTGGGATGGACGATGCCCGGAAACCGTCACAGGGGGAGATTGAGGACATATTGCCGCTGATTGATTACGAAAAAATAAAACTGGATGAAGCAGAGCAAAGCGTGATGTTGGAGGAAGAGGATATGCAGCTAGACCTGGGAGCAATTGCGAAAGGTTATATTGCTGATGAAGTAGTAGAACTGTTAGAGGAGGAAGGGGTCACCACTGCTGTGGTTGATTTAGGAGGCAATATATATGTCATGGGAAATCAGACCTCAGGCGACCCTTGGGTCGTCGGTGTCCAAAATCCATTCTTGCCGATGGGAGAAACTGTTGGCAGATTGACTGCTTCGAATCAGTCTATTGTCACTTCCGGTATTTATGAACGTTTTTTAGAAGTGGAGGGAGAAATCTATCATCATTTATTAAATCCGCAGACCGGCTATCCGTTTGAAGGAGAGCTGGCCAGTGTTTCTGTTATCAGTGAGCTTTCGATTGATGGAGATGCACTTTCTACACTGCTATTTTCAAAAGGATTAGAAGAGGGCTTAGAATTTATTCAGAATAGGCAGGATGCAGAAGCTATCTTTGTGACAAAGGACAAAAATGTTTATATCACTGATGGATTAGCCGGCAATTTTGAACTGACAGATGAGGAATTTACGTTAATAGAATAGGTGAGGGGAGCGGGCTATGATGACATTGCCTACGTTTTTAAAGCTGGTAGAAATTCGCACCAAATTAGCTAGTTTATTTCCGTTTTTAATTGGACTATTATTTGTTATCTATCGTTATGACATGTTTGAACCGCTAAATACAGCTATTTTCTTTAGTGCCATGCTGCTGTTTGATTTAACCACTACGGCAATTAATAATTATATGGATTATAAGAAGGCGCTAAGTGAGGACTACCGCAGAGAATCTAATATTATCGGACAGGAGAATATCCCTGAAAAGAGAGTTGTGGCAACGATTATTACCATGCTGGCGATAGCCTCTTTCTTAGGGATTTGGCTGGTATTTCGTACGGATTTATTTGTATTGGTTATTGGCATGCTTTGTTTCGCCATTGGTATCTTTTATACATTCGGACCGATCCCGCTATCCCGTATGCCGCTTGGCGAGGTGTTTTCCGGTGTGACGATGGGATTTGGCATTACGTTTCTAGCTATCTATGTCAATGCCGCTAATCAGGGAATAGCCCATTTAGGCTGGACCGGACGCATGATTACGTTTGAAATGGATGTCCTGCTGCTGCTGGAGATTTTCCTGGTCTCGCTCCCCTGTATACTGACCATTGCGAATATCATGCTGGCAAATAATATCTGCGATCTGGAAGAGGATATTGCCAATAAACGTTTTACCCTTCCTTATTATATCGGCAGAAAGCATGCTTTGTTATTATTCCATCTGCTCTATGTACTCACATTTGCAGCGATTGTAACCGCTGTGCTGCTTCAGGTGCTGCCTGTCTATGCCTTGCTTGTATGCCTGGTGCTGATTCCAATCACGAAAAGCATCAGACGGTTTAGACAAAAGCAGAGTAAGCTGGAAACTTTTCCATTATCTTTGAAAAATATGATGCTCGTAAATGGGACCATGGCAATTACCTTGCTTGTCTCCGTCATTTTGTAATCTTAGAGAGAGGGGTGGAGAAATGTCAACGCCTTGTGTCAACGTAGAAAATGTCTTTTTTCATTATAACTTGCAAAAGCAGGAGGAAACGATAGCAGACCTTTCCTTTACCGCAGAGCGAGGAGAGTGGCTGGCTGTTGTCGGACATAATGGTTCGGGAAAATCAACCTTAGCCAGTTTGCTGGTCGGTCTGCGCACACCATCCTCAGGAAGCATTTATATTAATGGAATCGAGCTGACAGAGGAATCTAAATGGGAGATTCGCAGCCATATCGGATTAGTATTTCAAAACCCGGAAAATCAATTTATTGGAACAACTGTTAAAGACGATGTAGCCTTCGCTTTGGAAAATCAACATATGTCCTATGATGACATGAAACAGCGGGTAGAACATGCGTTAGAAATGGTTGGAATGAGCCGCTATGCAGATTACGACCCTTCCCGCTTATCCGGAGGGCAAAAGCAGCGCGTCGCTATTGCCGGACTTTTAGCGTTACAGCCTGCCATTATTGTATTAGACGAAGCCATGGTGATGCTTGACCCGAAAAGCAGACAGGAATTCATGCATTTTTTACATGACTTGCGAAAACAGCAGCAGCTGACTATTATTTCGATAACCCATGATATGAATGAAGCAGAAGCCGCGGATAGAATGCTGGTTTTAAAGAAAGGCAGAGTGAGGGAAATAGACAGACCTGCCCAAATTTTTCAAAGAGAGGATTGGCTGGATGTTCCCTTTATTGAAGCATTGAGAAGAAAATTAAAAGAACGGGGCAGTGCCGTACCAGACCAATATATGACAGAGCAGGAAATGGTGCGATGGCTATGCAGATAAATCTAGAGGAAGTAACCGCAGATTACCAAGCAGGGCCGATTCGCAGCCCGGAAATATTAAAGTCGATTAGTACAACGATAAAGTCAGGCTCCTTTACAGCTGTGGTCGGCCAGACCGGTTCCGGAAAATCAAGCTTATTGAAGCTGATGAATGGATTGCTCCTTCCGAAAAAAGGGGAGGTAGCTGTCGGCGAAATAATAATTACGCTGGAAAATGCGAAGCAATCCGTAAAAGAAGCACGCCGAAAAGTGGGGATGGTTTTTCAATTCCCAGAATCCCAGCTGTTTGCAGAAACGGTGGAAAAAGATATTATGTTTGGACCGATGAATTTTGGAGTGCCTGAAGCAGAGGCGAAGGAGATTGCTCTAGAGGTTATTGAGCGTGTCGGCTTAGATGCATCGATTTTGTCGAAGTCACCATTCTCTTTGTCCGGCGGTCAAAAACGGTATGTGGCGATGGCGGGAATATTGGCCATGCGTCCAGATATTCTTGTTTTAGATGAACCTGGTGCCGGGCTGGATCCAAAAGGAAAGAAAGAAGTGATGGACCTGATCCATGCCTGGCATAAAGAGCGCGGGTTAACAACGTTGCTGGTTACCCATGATATGGATGATGCAGCTTATTATGCAGACGAAGTTATCGTGATGGAGGAAGGCAGAATAGTTTTTCAGGGGGAGCCTGAGCGACTATTTGCTGATGTACCAGCGATTCATCAATGGGGACTGGAATTGCCGCAGGCCAGGAAGCTGCAGGTAAAGTTGGAGCAGGAAGCGGGCGTTATCTTGCCGCAGATTTGTCTGACGCTGGATCAGCTGGCAGATGCTTTAATAGAGGCGGGATTAGCATGAACAAATTAATCTTAGGGCGTTATTTCCCTGGCGATTCGCTGCTTCATCGTATTGATCCCAGAGCTAAACTAATCGCAGGAATTTCGTTTATTTTTATCTTATTTATCGCCAATAATTGGCTCACCTATCTGGTGCTGTGGCTTTTTACCTTTACAATGATGAAAATTTCCGGAGTCTCCCTCCGCATCTATATTCGCGGTGTCCGGCCGCTGATATGGCTGATTTTATTTACCGTGCTGCTACAGGTGATGTTTACGGCAGGGGGAGAAATATATATCGATTGGGGACCAATCACCATTTCATCCTTTGGTTTAATCAATGGGGTATACATTTTCAGCCGCTTTACCATGATTATTTTTGTATCGACGGTCATTACATTAACCACGAAGCCAATTGATTTGACAGATGCGATTAATTATCTGCTCCAGCCCTTGAAACGGCTCAAACTGCCGGTCGACGAAATCTCACTCATGCTGTCGATAGCGCTTCGTTTTATTCCCATTATTCTGGATGAAACACAGAAAGTGCTGGATGCGCAGCGTGCCAGAGGTATCGTATTTGGTGAAGGGGCACTGCTTCAGCAGATGAAGAAAATCGTTCCGATGTTTGTTCCATTGTTCGTCAGTTCTCTGGTCAGGGCAGAGGATATGGCAAACGCAATGGAGGTAAGAGGTTACCAGTCCAATAAACCAAGATCCTCCTTTCGACGCTTGCATTGGCGGAAGGGAGATACGTTCACTCTTTTTGCCATGGTGCTGCTGTCGGTTATCCTGATTGTATTACGGACAGAGGGGCATCACTTTCATTAATAGGTGATTGGCTTCATTTATAGAAAAGAAAATTACACGAAAACGTCTCTTCTCTGACTTTGGAACAGGGAGGAGACGGTATGATGGAATAAAGAAAAAACGTAATAAGAACGGCCGATTTTTCTACATATATAAAAGAGCGGACAAGCTTTGACTTGGCCGCTCTTTTAGCGAGGTATCTGTTTATTTAATTTGAATCGGGGAGGGGGACAGGACGCATCCTGTCAGAGCCTTGCTATTTTTATTCGATTTCGCCTGTTACTTCTCCATCAATGGTTGCGGAGCTTTCTGCTTCTTCATTTGCAAATTGTAAATTTCCGTCAATGGTTGCTGTTTCATCCAGCATAAAACCGTTTGCTTCGACAATTACGTCACCTTCCAGAGTACCGCCTTGAAAATTCAAGTTTTCACTCTGTACGGTCATGCTGGGAACGGTAATCGTAAATGAATCTGTAATGTTATGGTCTTCATCTTGTGTATATGGAGCAATTTTACGATAAATATCACTGGATTCATCATCTTTATCGTAGAATTCACCGGCAACCACGACATCCTCATCTATGGCGATATCATCCAGTGTAGCGATAATCCAAGTTCCATCCTCGCTGACTGCGTTGACAAAGGCGTCGGGCTGATCAACCAGGGATGCGGTTGTGACGACATCTTCTTCTGTTTCCTCCGTATCGTTTGTTGCATTTTCGTCTGTCTGCTCCTCTTCGTCAGCACCGCATGCGGCCAAAAATCCCACTAACAAAAGAGACAAAAAGGACATAAATATAAGCTTGAATCTCATCATAAAACCTCCTAAGTGTTGTCTTGTGATTATCTTCACAATAAGTATATCATAGAATATAGAGGTATTTCGTGAAGTATTTGTGAAATAATGAACATGATGAAGAGAAAGTGTGACAAATTTAAATCAATGAAGTAAAAAGGGGTTGTATGTATAAGCTGCCTTCGTATAATGCTTCGTGCAAACGACTAAAAGGAGAGGAATTGGAAAAGGAATGGCATCATAAATTTTGAATCTGTTATTTTGCAAAAACCATCCTCCCATGTTATTATACGTTTAAATATAAGTAAGTTTATAAGAATTATATAATTAAAGTGAAGGAGTGCATATAATGAGTCATGTTCCATTCATTGTAACAACAGACTGGCTTGAGGAAAGATTGGACGATTCAAAACTGAGATTAGTAGATGCAACCACTTTTTTAAAATTGCCGGCAAGCGGTTATTATGATATTTGGTCGGGGAAAGAGGCGTATCAAAAAGGGCATATTCCAGGTGCTGTTTTTGCTGATTTATTAGAAGATTTATCCGATGCGAATGCGGAATATGCTTTTACTCTCCCGCCAAGAGAGGAATTTATTAAAAAAATCACTGAATTAGGTGTCGGCGATGAAGATACGTATGTCGTCGTTTATGACCAAGGTGCGCAAGTAGAGAGTCCTGTTGTTGCTTCAGACTGGGCATCCCGTTTAGCTTGGCAGCTGCGCTATGAAGGTCTGGAAAATGTTGCAGTGCTTGATGGCGGCTTTCCAAAGTGGAATAAAGAAGGCAGACCGGTAACCACAGAGGCAGGCTCCTATCCAAAAGCAAGCTTTAGCGGCGAGCGAAAACCCGAATTATTTGTTAACAAGGAAGAGGTAAAACAAGCGATAGATGATGACAATGTTATTATTATCAACAGCTTAAATGAAGCTACTCATAAAGGCGAAGTAAATACGTATGGCCGTCCAGGACATATTCCAGGAAGTGTAAACGTCTTTTTTGGAGATCATTCTGACTCCGAAACATTAGAGCTTTACGATGATGAGAAAATCCGGGAAACGTTTGAGAAAGCAGGAGCCCTTGACCCTGATAAGAAGGTGATTACCTATTGCGGCAGCGGGATTGCAGCTACCTGGAATTCGACGCTGTTAAACAAGCTTGGTCAGCATAATGTTGCTGTGTATGATGGCTCTCTGACCGAATGGGCAAGTGATCCTGATCTTCCGCTGGAAACAGATAAATAAATAGAAGTGACATATCAAAGCGTCTCTGCATAGAAGTTACAGCAGAGGCGCTTTCTTAAGATAATTTGATAAAGCTGTAACCCCTATTTTGGCTATGGCATCAAGATCATTTCATATTTTAAAAACGGTATATGTTTGATTAACCATTTATTATCCCTTAATTCTTCTTGTATTACATAAAATATCTAAAATAATCAATCCATTTAATTGAGAATTATTATCATTTATTGTATATTAATTAGTAAAGGTAAATATAATGGAGGAGAATATATTATGCAAATATACTGGACGAAAATAAATGATATTATTGAAGAAACGCTTGAGGTTAAAACATATATGCTTGACTGTCCCGAAGGCTTTACGTGGGAAGAAGGATCCCATACGCACTTTGCGCTGGAAGGGTTTAATGCTGGAGAGAAACCCAATCGCAGCTTGATTCGCCATATGTCTATCGCTACATTACCGCATGAGAATTCCATCGGGATCACAACACGCATTAAAGAGCAGTGCTCTGAGTTTAAAGAGATTTTAAGAAATATGGAAGTTGGTCAAGAGGTTGCTATCTTTAAAACGCATTCGAATGTACCACTAAAAAGAGAAGACAAAAATGTTTACTTGCTGTCGGCAGGTGTCGGTCTGGCAACCTTTAGACCGCTTGTACTCGATTATTTTGAACGCGCAGATAATGTGAATCAAATTCATTCTCTGAACATCGATTCATCAAGAGATTTCTTGTTCACGCCTATTTTTGAATCTGCACCTGACAAGAAGTTCACATCACAGTTCGTCGATAACCGTAAAGACTATTATGAAGAAGTGAAAAACCTTGCAGCTGATAAAGAGGGACTCTTCTATGTTGTCGGCAGTGATGAATTTCTACAGCAGAATATTGACGTGCTTCTAGAGCAGGGAATCAAGCCGGAGCAGATTATG
Source organism: Oceanobacillus sp. FSL W7-1281 (assembly GCF_037969835.1). GTDB lineage: Bacteria > Bacillota > Bacilli > Bacillales > Amphibacillaceae > Oceanobacillus > Oceanobacillus oncorhynchi. The sequence goes on from NZ_CP150214.1 coordinate 1,423,696, forward strand.
CTTGATAAACATAAACAACAGCTGCCTGCATTTTTAACACTGGATGTATCCATGTAGGCAAGTCAGTTCTAGTTGATAAATAAGAAAGAACGGCCGTTTTCAGACGTATTGCTGAGCTAATAAATGATTTATTTGGTTTATTACGAAGGAAAACGTAACCTGATGTGACACAACCTGTTTTTACAAATCCTCCGAAGAATTGGCAGGAGATAGAAGAGCTTAAATCATTTTATAAACGACAGGAGAAAAATTCGGCTAAAAACCCCTCTAATGGACAAAATAGAATGAAACAAAGCAGGAGGGGTATGAATGCAGAAAAATCAGGATAAGCAATTTACAGCAGCTGGGACAAATATTGAAGCAGTAAAAAAGGCAAATCAAAATTCAGGTATGTCTTATAATGAAGTCAAGGAATTCCTAGCTAAAACAACGGAAGGTCACGGCACGGAAATATACAGTGATACCGATTTGGAAGATGTAAGCGCGCAGAATCAGCAATCTCAAAAAAACAGTAAATAATAATGAGGAAGCATCTGCTTTTTAGCAGGTGCTTTCCTGTTTCTTCTGCTATAATAATGAATCAATGAAAATCAAGTAAAATAGCAATATCTTATCCTTTGTTTTAAAAAGAAAGAGGAGGGTATCTTCAAGGTTTATCTCTCAAATGTTTGATATTTTCATAAAAAGGGAAAAGATGTATTAATTCATATCGCCGCTTCACCGAAAATATAAAGAAAAATCAGAAATAGTGTATGTGAAAACAATTGTTTAAGGATATGTTCACTTGGCTTTTTTCGATGAGAGCGGTGAAGAGACTAACCATTTAAGATGGAAAGTAAACTCTTTTGCATCTTGGATTTATCACGAAGAACCGTCTGTAAAACTCCCGCCTCAAAATAAAGAGAGAGAATAAATTTATTTAGGCGGGAGATCAGGGGAGCTAATTCCCTGAATCACTTAAGCTTATTCAGTGGGAGAATAAGGGAAACAGACTTCATTCTCCCACTGAATGAAGTTTCATGAAGTTTCGTTTTATCATTTTTTTCAAAAAAATGATATGATAATTCTACGGTAATTGGAACAGGAGGAAACAACATGAGAGAAACAATCGATAAAAATGCCTCATTGCGAAATGATGTCAATATGCTTGGAAACATATTAGGAGAAGTTTTGAAGTTACATGGAGGTACAGCATTATTTGATAAGGTAGAATCGATTCGGGAAATGACGAAAAGTATCCGAAATGAGCATGATGAAGATACATATCAAACGTTAAAAAGAGAAATCAGCAATTTAAAACCGCCTTTACGTCAGCAGGTCATCCGTGCTTTTTCTATCTATTTTCATTTGATTAATATTGCGGAGCAAAATCACCGGATCAGGCGTAAACGCCAGTATCTGCTGGATGAGGAGAGCAGCCAGTCTTTTTCTATTGAAAAAGCAGTATCCAAAGTCAAAGAAAGCACCCTTACCAATGAAGGAATTCAAGAGATACTTGATGAATTATCCATTGAACTGGTTATGACTGCACATCCGACAGAGGCAACGAAGCGGACAGTGCTGGAAATTCAGAAACGCATATCTGCGCATCTGCGGACACTGGACAATCCACAGACTTCACAAAGAGAGAAAGCAGATGTGGAAGAAAGTCTGTTTAATGAAATTACTGCTTTGTGGCATACCAATGAGCTGAGACAAAGGAAGCCGGGAGTATTGGATGAAGTAAAAAATGGTCTTTATTATTTTGACCAGACCTTATTTGAAACATTACCCGATGTCTTTCAAGAAATGGAAACACAGCTGCAGAAGCAAATTCCAGAAGGAAACTGGGAAGTGCCAAATTTCATTCATTTTGGCTCCTGGATTGGAGGAGACAGGGATGGTAATCCGAATGTAACTCCAGAAATCACTTGGCAGACATTGGAAATGCAGAGGGAATTGATTTTGAAAAAATATGAAGCTTCTATCGTTGAGCTGATGAGACGATTTAGCCAATCAAGCCAGCGGATATCTATTAATCAGCAATTTATTGATAGAATGGAAAAAGAAGAGACCAGCTATTTAAATGAGAACGATAAATGGCCAATTAAGTCAGAAGTATATCGACGTAAATTTGCCATTATTCTAAAACGTTTGCGTGAAACAGGGAAAACGTCACAGGGTTATGATTCTCCAGAAGAGCTGGTTCATAATCTTAAAGAAATCAAGGAAAGTGCTGAAGCGCATTTGCCAAAGACGAAAAAGCTGAAAACGATTCGAAAGGTCATCCGGCAAGTAGAGATGTTTGGTTTTCACTTAGCTACATTGGATGTACGAAATCATAGTGGAGAGCACGAAACAGCCATTCATGAGATTTTAAAAGCTGTTCATGTTACCGATGATTATGCTGCGCTTGCAGAAGAAGATAAACAAAAAGTGTTGTGTGAGGTTTTAAATGATCCGAGGCCTCTGTTGCTTTTCGATGGCGGTTATTCTAAAGAAACACTGGATATTTTGAAAGTGTTCAGAACGATTAAAAAAGCCCATGAGGAATTTGGTAAACGGGCGATTGAAGTCTATTTAATCAGCATGTCAGAATCACCGAGCGATCTCTTGGAAGTGCTGGTGCTTGCCAAAGAAACCGGGATTTATCGTCTTTATCCAGATGGAACGGCGGAAAGTGATCTTGATGTCGCTCCATTACTGGAAACAATCGACGATTTGATTGCAGGTCCGGATATTATGAAGACCTTGTTTGAAACAGAAGTATATCAGAAACAATTAAAAGCACGCGGGAAACATCAGGAAATTATGCTTGGCTATTCAGATGGGAGCAAAGACGGCGGTACGTTAAGTGCAAACTGGAATCTGTTTAAAGCGCAAGAAGAAATCCATAATATAGCAAGACAATACCAAATTCGTTTGAAATTCTTCCATGGCCGCGGCGGTTCGCTTGGCCGTGGAGGCGGTTCATTGAGTACCAGCATCCTTTCTCAGCCGGCAGAGACTTTAGAGGACGGTGTAAAAATCACAGAACAGGGAGAAGTACTTTCTTCCAGATATCTCCTCGAAGATATTGCTTACCGGAATTTAGAGCAGGCGGCCTCTGCTTTATTTACAAGGTCCGCGAAGGTTTCAAATACACCGAATCAAGAGGAATTGCGTCAAAAAGAATGGGAAATCACAATGGAATCTATTTCCAAAAAATCATTGAAAAAATATCAATCGCTGGTGTTTGGTGACCCGGATTTTCTAGCATTTTTTAATCAGGCGACGCCTTTAACGGAATTAGGCGCTTTAAATATTGGCTCGCGGCCGATGAGCAGGAAGAACAGCCAGCGTTTTGAAGACTTGCGGGCGATTCCATGGGTGTTTGCGTGGACACAATCCAGGTACATGCTGCCTGCATGGTATGCAGCGGGCACAGGTCTGCAATCTTTCATTGAGGAAGATGCGAGTCATTTAGAAGCTTTACAAGCAATGTATAAAGAATGGCCTTTCTTCAAAGTGACGATTAATAATTTACAAATGGCATTGATGAAAGCAGATATGAAAACTGCTGAAGAATATCTGGAATTAGTTGAGGATTCGGAGACTGCAAAACGAATTTATGAGGATATCGCTGATGAATATGAACGTACAAAAATGGCGCTGCTGGATATTTCCGGTAATGAGGAACTGCTCAGCCACACGCCGAATATACAAGGTTCTGTTCACCTTCGTAATCCATATGTCGATCCGCTTAATTTCCTGCAGGTGGATTTAATCCAGAAGTTGAGAGAAACTGAAAATCCTTCTGAAGATTTGGTAACCGAGGTGTTACTGACAATCAATGGGGTAGCTGCAGGATTGGTGAATACGGGCTGATGGAAGAATAGAAAACACTTTTAAATGAAAAAGCCAATTGGTTATACGTTTTAACCAATTGGCTTTTTCCTGCGGGGGTGTGATTTAAATCATGGAGAATCATTCTTCAAATTCCTATTAAGTGAAATTTATTCCGTAAAAGGGGGGATAACCCAGAAAATATGACAAGTGTCATATCAAATTACTGACAACTGTATCTAACATTTTATTGCTCCATTCCTTATACTGAAATTATAGTAAGTTTATAAGGGCGGGGATACCAATGAGCAAACAAAAGCAAGCACAGCTTAGAAAAGACGTTATGCCATTTGCAACATCTAAAACGAAAACGAGTATTATTCAACTTTTAAATACGATACCTCCATTTTTTATCCTATGGACCCTAGCTTATCAAAGTTTAGCTGTTTCCATTTGGTTAAGTATGTTATGCAGCATTGCTGCGGCAGGCTTTGTGGTTCGAACGTTTATTATCTTTCATGATTGCGCACACCAATCTTTTTTCAAAAAACCGAAATTAAATCGGCTGCTTGGTACCATTACTGGCGTGATTACTCATTTTCCCTTTGAAAAGTGGAAAAGAGAACATGCGATTCATCATGCGACAAGCGGCAATTTAGATCAGCGAGGCACCGGTGATATCTGGATCATGACTGTGGAAGAATATGAAAAGGCAACAAGATGGGAAAGGTTGCAATATCGCTTATACCGCAATCCAATTATTTTGTTTGGTTTAGGACCATTTTCTCTATTTCTTTATAGTAATCGGATTAATCGTAAAGATGCGAAAAAAAAGGAACGAAAGAATACCTATATTATTAATATCTCATTAATTGTGATTTACTGTCTTATAGGCTTTCTGCTTGGCTGGCAGGCGCTTGTATTCGTGCAGCTGCCGATTGCTTATATTGCAGGTTTCTTAGGAATCTGGTTATTCTATGTTCAGCACCAGTTCGAGGATTCTTATTTTGAGAATGAGTCAGAATGGGATTATGTGAAAGCAGCGGTAGATGGCAGCTCCTACTATAAGCTGCCGAAATGGTTAGAATGGATGACGGGAAGTATTGGTTATCACCATGTGCATCATCTGGCACCCAAAGTTCCTAATTACAATTTGGAACAGGCGCACCGTGAAACGCCGCCATTACACAAAGCGACTATCATTACGTTAAAAACGAGTTTGAAATCAATCAAATTCCGTCTCTATGATGAAGAACAGAAAACATTTATCGGCTTCCGGGAAATGAAGCATCGTTTAAATCAATCAAAAAATCAAAGGATAACGACAGCAAAGTCAACTTCTACGATTCGCTCATAACTGGCTTGGCTGCACACCCCCTGCACGTTTTAGGGGGTTCTTTATCGTTCACGAGATATATTTGGTATAATAACATCAAGCGAGAAAATAGGGGGACAAATCGTGCGTCAATGGTATTATATTTTTCCAAGAAACACAGGATTAAGCATATATATTTGGGTTATTTTTTGTGTGTTGCCGTTTTACTTTATTTTTCGCTCTACTTCGATTTGGGAGATTGGTGTTGGCGTATTGTTAACATTACTTTTCTTTGCGATTTACTGGTTTACCTTTAACTCCCCTGAACCGTTTATGTATATCGGGTTAACGATGGAATTTATGATTAATACGGTGATGACAATTCTATATGGATACGTTTATTTTGCTTTATTTACTGCATTTTTTGTTGGGAATGTTCGTGGCAAAGCAGGGTTTATCACGATGTATGTGATACATATGGTCGTGATTATAGGTTCCATCACGGCAGGATTTTTCTTTAATTATTCCCTGTTTCTAAATCAGCTGCCATTCTTGATTATGACCATATTAGGAGTTATTCTGATACCTATTAATCGTTATAATCGTTTGAAACAGGAGGAGCTGGAGGAACAATTGGAAGATGCCAACCGCAAAATTGCTGAACTTGCAATTGTAGAAGAGCGGCATCGAATAGCCCGTGATTTACATGATACCTTAGGTCAGAAATTATCGATGATCGGTCTGAAAAGTGAACTTGTCGGGAAGCTGCTGGAGAAAGACCCTGCAAAAGCGAAAAAAGAGCTGCAGGATGTGCAGAATACAGCCAGACATGCATTAAAAGAAGTGCGGGAAATGGTGTCGGATATGAAAAATGTCCGCTTGGAAGAAGAGCTTGCGCATGTCGAACAATTAATGGAAGTCGCACAAATCAAGCATGAAATTATAATTAAAGTGGATCAATCATCGTTGCCAATGTTAATGGAAACAGTATTAAGTATGTGCTTGAAAGAAGCAGTAACGAATGTCGTAAAGCATAGTCAGGCAGATCACTGTTCCGTGGAATTTTCAGAAACAGAAAAGGAAATAAGACTGCAGGTAGAGGATGATGGGATAGGGAAAAATAGTGTTCCTGAATTTGGAAATGGCCTTCAAGGGATGAGAGAGCGTTTATCCTTTATCAACGGGACATTAGCTATCACTGCACATTCGAAAGGGTTTAAAGTAGATATGACGGTGCCAAAGATATTAAGGCAAATGGAGGAGGTTTGAATTTGATTCGGATTGTAATTGCAGAAGATCAACAGTTATTGTTAGGAGCTTTAGGCGCGCTCCTGGATTTAGAAGAAGATATGACTGTGGTAGGAAAAGCAGGTAATGGGGAAGAACTGTTGGCATTAGTCAAGCAAGAGCGCCCTGATATCTGCTTAATGGATATTGAGATGCCAGTTATGACAGGTCTGGATGCTGCAGAGTATCTAAGGGAGGATTCCTGCAAAATTATTATTTTGACCACCTTTGCAAGACCCGGCTACTTTGAACGGGCTAGAAAGGCAGAAGTCGATGGTTACTTATTAAAAGATAGCCCCAGCGAGGATTTGGCCGACTCCATTCGTCAGATTATGAAAGGGAAGCGTTTGTATTCCTCCGAATTGATCGATCTTGCCTTTGCAGAAGAAAATCCCTTAACCAAACGGGAAATAGAGGTCCTGCAGCTATTAACACAGGGGGGAACAACCAAGGCGATTGCAAAAGAATTACATTTATCCAATGGAACCGTTCGAAACTATATTTCAATTATCTTGGATAAACTAGAGGTGGATAACCGGATAGAAGCCGTAGCGAAAGTGAAAGAAAAAGGCTGGTTAAGTTAGTACTGCAAGGACATTATTTTCGGTTTGAAGAACGTTGGTATTTTTGAATTGCCAAGATTTTTGTTAAAACACGACTCCCTTTACTGCTAACTAATTCAACAGTTTCTTATTATCGCTATGAAGCAGCAATTTTACTTCTTCTCACTCTTTTAAAAATAGTATATACTTATTTTCAACTGAAAGAATTGTATTCTTATCAGAATGAAGGAGATTCTACATAGAAAATGAGGGGGAGTAAATTTGAAGAAGATAATTGGATGGACAATACTGTTTTCCTTGTTAGTTATGATGGCAGCATGTGCAGATGACAGCGGGCCGGAAGATGAAACGGAAACACCTGCAGAAGAGACTGCGGAAGAAACACACCTGAAAGCCGGCTTAGCATCAGAGCCTGTATCGCTTGATCCGCATGCTGCAAATGATGGTAATTCGTTATATGTGATGAATACCTTGTATGATACATTAGTAGAACAGAATACCGATTTAGAAATACAGCCTGCACTGGCGGAAAGTCTGGAACAAATCGAGGATACGGTCTGGGAGGCGAAACTGCGGGAAGATGTTACTTTTCACGATGGCTCTCCCTTTAATGCAGAAGTGGTGAAAGCAAATTTAGACCGTGTACGTGATCCGGAAATAGGTTCACCGCTTGGTTTTCTCTTTGACATGATTGAGAACGTCGAAGTGATTGACGAATACACGGTTCAAATTGAAACAGCATATCCGTTTTCCGCATTACCTGCCCATCTAGCACATCCAGGCGGACATATGATCAGTCTGGAGGCGATTGAAGCAGATAATGAAGCAATTGCAAATGGAGAAGAACCATTTTCAGTTGTGAATGAAAATCCGATAGGAACAGGTTATTTTAAATTTGAGGAACGTGCTGTCAGCGGGGAAATAACCGTAGTAAAGAATGAAGACTACTGGGGACAGCAAGCTGGAATGGACTCTATTGCATTCCATTTTGTTCCGGAGGACTTAACTCGCATTGCGGAGCTTCAGACAGAGGACTCTGATTTCATTTATCCGGTAAATGCCAATAATGTGGAGGAAGTTGACAATAATGAAGGCACACATGTGATGCAGTCTGACAGTGCCAGTATGACGTATCTAGGCTTTAACGTAGAACGTGAGCCGTTTGATGATGAAAGAGTTCGTCAAGCGATTGCGATGACCCTGGATAAGGATGAAATTATTAATGGTATTCTTAACGGGATTGCTTTACCGGCAAAAGGGCCTCTTGCACCGACTGTATTTGGATACGATGAAAATATAGAGCCCATTGACAGAGATGTGGAAGAAGCCAAATCTCTGCTGGAGGATGCCGGCTACGCAGATGGCTTAGAGGTAACCCTGATGGCATATGATACAAATACTGGCGATATCGCACAAGTCATCCAATCGCAGCTGAATGAAATTGGAATAGACGTGGACATTCAAATGACAGAAACAGCTACTTATTTAGAAGATACTGGAAACGGTAGTGTTGACATGTTTTTAGGAAGCTGGGGAACGGTCACACTGGATGCGGATTATGGATTATATCCCATGTTTCATTCTGATAATGCTGGTGCGCCGGGAAATCGTTCCTTCTATGCAAATGAAGAGGTGGACGAGTTGCTGGAAGAAGCAAGACAAGAGGGCGATGAAGCAGAACGGTTATCTCTCTATGCAGATGCACAGCAAATAATTGTTGATGAGGCGCCGATCGTGCCGATTTATCATTCTGTTCTTTTATCCGGCTTGCGTGATGAAGTAAATGGATACTATCAATTTCCAAGCAGCTTCCCATTCTTTAGAGACGTTACAATTGAAGCAGAATAATAAAAAAGAAGCATCTCTTTAAGTGGAGCTGCTTCTTTTTAATGCATTTAAGCACTCTTTTTACATGCCTCTGCACATTGGAAGCAAGCATCCGCACATTTCTGACAATGCTCGTGGCTATGTTTTTTACATTCATTTCCACATGCTTCACAAATATTAGCACAAACCGAAGCAAGCTCCTTGGCAAAAGGCGTGTCTCTGCATAGAGCTTGTGCCAGGTAAGAACAGATTTCGGCACACTCTCTATCCAAACGGATACATTCGGCCATCATTTTAATATCTTCTTCTTTTAGGCATGCATCGTAGCAATGATTACATGCGACAATACAGTTTTGCAATGCGTCAATGAGCTGCTGATGTTGTTGATGGGACATGAATAATCTCCTCCAAAGCGTATGTTTTTAGCTTGCATGTTATAACGTTCCCGAGAAGGCAGCGGTTCATTCATTTTCCGCTGGATTTTATGGTGCATAATTACTTGTAAAAATAGAATGGCAGGATGTTTATAAAAACATCAGTTATATATAAGACAATTTATTCATATACATACTTGTAACATGACTTAAGGGAAGTATAAGCCTATAGAAATAAATAGAGTGCCTAAGAAATGCTTAAGCGGTATACTTTAGAGAAAATTATGTAAGCGCATACAATTAATTCAGGATGAATTCTCATATTAACCTTATTAATTTAGCAGTTCTTTTATTTATAGTAGATAGACAAGAGGCATATTCTTCTGTTTTTCATATACAACTTAGAATTTTTAGGTTCTGAACAAATACTTGGATTTCTAGTAATGATAACCACTATAATAGCAGTCTTTTTTACATTAGCTTGAAAGGAGGCACTTTGAAAATATATTTTGCATGTGTGATTGTAAATAAGGGGGGAGTCACATGTCAGAGAATAAAGATGATCAACAGAAGAAGACAGGTGAAAATCAGCAAGTTGTCGATGTATCAAGACGTCAATTTATCAAAACAGCGGGAATGACAACAGGCGGAATTGTTGGCGGAGTTGTTTTGGGAAGTCTCATAAGCAAGCCTTATAAAAGAGAGAAATCAGAACCGGTTTCGAGAGATAGTCATAGCCACCATCACGGTTCTGGCAATACTATGTTTACAGAAGCGATGCAATTTTTTACGAGAAAAGAGGACTTTGATACGTTGGCTGCCGCATCAGAAATCATTTTCCCAGAGGATGAAAACGGGCCGGGGGCAATTGGCTTGGGCGCAGCTTACTATATTGATAAACAATTGGCCTCACCATGGGGGAAAAATGCAGATGACTACAGGAAGCGGCCATTTCGTGCAGGGGAATCTCCTTTAAATCGTGGCGATACGATGCTTACCGGTTTACGGAAATTAAATGAAGTCAGTCAGAAAACGCATAATGATATGTTCGCTAAGTTAGAGGAAGATATGCAGATTAAAATTTTACAAAGTTTTGAGGCGGGAGAAGTAGAAATGAATCTGGTCTCTTCAGCTGGATTTTTTGCATTATTAAGACAGCTGACACTGGAAGGATGTTACGCAGATCCGTTATATGGCGGCAATAAAGATATGGAAGGCTGGAGAATGAAGGAATTCCCCGGAGCATATATGTCTTATACCGATGTTGTAGAAGCAGAGGAATTTGTTAAAAAAGAGCCAATGAGCTTAAGCGATCATATGTAAAAAAAGAAGGGGGGATACTATGGCGAAAAAATTAGATAAAGTAGACGTTGTTACGGTAGGAGTTGGCTGGATGGGAGGGATTGTTGCAGCAGAGCTTACAAAAGCAGGGTATCATGTTGTCGGGCTCGATAAGGGAAAAGAAAAAGATATTAAAGATTATCTCCATACGCATGATGAATTGCGGTATCATCTTCGTGGAGAAGGAACAAATAAATTAACAGGGGAAACGATTACTTATAGAAATAAATTAGATCAAGATGCTAAACCAGTAAGAGATCATTCGATGATTGCGTGGGGAGAGGGGATTGGTGGTGGAGGCAGTCACTGGGGAGCACAAACCCATCGGTATTATCCTTATGATTTTGAAATTCGTTCCAAAACAATCGAAAAATATGGAGAAGACAAAATACCTGAAGGAATGACGCTTCAAGATTGGGGCATTACTTATGAGGAATTGGAACCGCATTTTGATAAATTTGAAAAGGTGGCAGGAATTTCTGGAGAACCGGATCCAAATTATCCGGAACGTTCAGATGATTATCCGACACCGCCACTTGTAAAAAATGAGCAGATGCATATGTTTGAAGAGGCAGCTATAAAATTGGGATATAATCCGTTTGTTATCCCAACAGGCACGCTTTCCGAACAATATACGAATCCTGATGGGGAGAAGTTGAATGCATGTCAATACTGTGGTTTTTGTACACCAAATTATTGTGAGTATGGCGCAAAAGCAGATCCAGTGCTAACTGTCATTCCAACAGCACAAAAAACAGGTAATTTTGAATTACGCACCTACTCAAGAGTGATACGGATATTACATGAAAATGGAGAAGCAAAGGGAGTTGTTTATGAAGATACACGAACAGGGGAACAATTTGAACAACCTGCAGATTTAGTTGTATTAACGAGCTTTGTCTTTAATAATATCCGTTTGTTATTATTATCGGAAATAGGTGCACCTTATAATCCAAAGACTGGAGAAGGAATTATCGGCAGAAATTTTACAGATCACCATGGTTCAACTTCTTCTGTTGGGTTATATGATGATAAAAAATTTAATAATTATGTGTCAACAGGTGCTTATGGGATGGCGATAACGAATTTTACTGGGGATCTTATCGACCATACCAATCTTGATTTCTTGCATGGAGCACAGATTGAGGTGCGAATACTGGGAAACACTCCTATTTCTAGTAATGCCATACCAGAAGATACACCGCAATGGGGAAAAGAATTTAAGGAGCGTTCTTTATTTTATTATAATCGTGCTGTAACGTTAGCGAGTCAAAGAGCCACATTGCCATTCAAACATAATTATCTTGATTTAGACCCAACATATACGGACAGCAATGGAGATCCATTGATTCGAATTACTTTTGATTACTCTGATAATGATCGGGGGATACATGATTTTATTCAAGAAAAGCATGCTGAAATTTTAGAAGAGATGGGTGCAACACATATTATTAAATATCCTATGCAAGAGCATTTTGATGGGGTACTTGCCTTCCAGCATAATGGTGGCGGAGCAATCATGGGAGATGACCCGGAAACTTCAGCAGTAAATAGCTATTTACAAATGTGGGATATGAATAATTTATTTGTTTGTGGATCGAGTGCTTTTCCACACTTTGGAGTAACCAATCCTACCACCACAGCTGCTGCTTTAACCTATCGTGCAACGGAAGGAATGATTGAATTTCTTAAAAATGGCGGGCAGCTGGTCGAGGCAAAAAGTCAAAAGAAACAGGTTTAATGTAAGAAAAATATATTGAGAGCTGGAGGAGAGTGTTGATGGGGTTAGCAAACATAGGAATTCCTGGATTAATCCTTATTGTTGTTCTGGCATTAATCATTTTTGGACCGAAAAAATTACCGGAGATTGGTAAAGCAGCTGGAGAAACATTAAGAGAATTTAAGAGCACGGCGAATGATATTATGGAGGATAAAACGGAGGAAGCAGAACCAAAAGATAAAACTTAATCGTAAAACAAAACTCCAAAGACATGTAAGTTTTGGAGTTTTGTTTTTAATAAATAGCCCATTTTTAAGAGGGAAATCTTGAAAATTAAAATTAACTTAGTTTGCTTTCACACATTGCAGCCGTTTACGGGCAGAAGTATGCTGTGCTGTGATAGGAATATGCTTTTTCGCATTCCCCATCCCGAATAATGGCATATTTCGGTAGACGGATTCATAATTGCCAGCTTTTATCTGATAGGTTTCATGATAGAAGCCGACAGCATCATTTTCCCCAACTTTCTTGTTGAAATTCTGCCATGCTTTCAAATGTTTTTTTCCTTTGGCATAAGCGAGTAAATCCTCTGTAGAACGCCAGTATTGAACCATGATGGTAGTGCGCAGGCCAAAATAGCTTTCCATGGAAAGAAATCCTAATTCCTCCTGGTTTTCATACAATTCTCTGATCATACCAGGCATGGCGGTAAACACAGGTCCCCATTTCCGTACCGCCAGCCTTTTATTGATACGCATCCCAATAATAAAAACAACAACATCCTGATCGTTTTCCGTAGTATATCTGCCAGAGTAGATTTTTTTACCCATGGATGATTCCTCCTTAAAAATTAGAGTTCCTTTATTGTGGCGTCACACCATGCAATAGCAGCTTCTGTCACACGTTTTCCATAATCTAAGGTAAACAGCCAATATTTCGCATCATGTTGATGATGGTTATGACGGGCAATGCCTTCTTCGATTCCTTCGTATGTTTGATACAGATTCTTTAGCTTTTGCTTATAATCCTCTAACAGATAGAGACTTTGTTCCTTTGTCTGATGCCTGCCAAAAAACAGCTTCAGCAATACTTCATTCCGCTCGACTGGCAACTGCTTTAAGGGCTTCTCCAGCCAATTTTTTAAAACCTCTTTTCCTTTTTCCGTCAGAAAATATTCCTTACGCTCTGGTTTCCCTTCCTGTGCTGAGGTTTGAACCGTAGCCAAACCTTCTTCCTCCAGCCGCTTTAATGTCGGATAAATCTGTCCATAGCTGATTTTCCAAAAATGGTTCAAGCTATTATCAATAAACTGTTTGATTTCATAGCCTGAACGGCAGTTTGTGGTTAAAATACCGAGTATGGCGTATGTGCTATCATTGTATTTTTGCATTTATCTCACCTGTATCTTTTTGATATATATCATTTAGATATATAATATAGGAGTTTGAGTAGAAAGTAAAGGGCGGAATATTGGATTTATGCTTTTTTCAATTAGCCCAGTTCGTATATACCTTCTAATATGAATAAGCTAACCAGCAGGACAGAATCTTATTTAAAAAGATTCTGTCCTGCTGGTTAAGTAGCGAAAGTTATTTTTTAAACATACATCAAGAACAAGTTACTTTATTTTAATAACAATCTTACCTTTCGCCCTGCCTGATTCTGAATATTCCATTGCTTTTTGTGCATCTTCAAAAGGAATGACCCGATCAATGAATGGTTTGATTTTTTCAGCCTCGATAAGTTCTTTGATTTTATTTAATTGCTCGCCGCTGGGCTTCATGAATAAAAAGTTATATTGCACTTGATATTGCTTTTCCAATTTTGTTAATTTCCTTGAAACCAATCTAAAAGCGATTGTTTTCCAAAAAGGATAATTATTCTCTTTTCCGAAGCGGCCATTTGGGCGGTCAGAGATTGATACAATTTTCCCGCCGGCCTTTAGGATTTTAAACGAATTAACTAAAGCATCACCACCTAAGGTATCATACACATAATCATAATCAGCTAATACTTCTTCAAAATTTTCCTCTCGATAGTTTATGACCTTATCTGCCCCCAGGTTTTCTACTAAATCTTTCCCGGCGTTGCTTGCGGTTGTAGCGACATAAGCTCCCATCTCTTTAGCTAATTGAATCGCAAAGGTTCCAATTCCGCCAGAGCCTGCCTGAATTAAAATTTTGTCTTTCGGCTGAAGGTTTAATATGTCATGAAATGCCTGATAGGTAGTTAACCCAACCAATGGTACAGCTGCCGCTTCTTCAAATGTTACGTTTTCTGGTTTGAATGCAATATCATCCTCATGAATAGCGATATATTCAGCAAACGTTCCGATTCTTGATTTTCTTGGACGCCCATAAACAGAATCTCCAGCTTTAAATTTCGTTACATTTTTTCCGGTTTTGATGACTGTTCCGGAAAAATCATTTCCAAGAATCAATGGCATCTTATAGTTGATGAGCGGCTTTAATTTTCCGTCTCTAATTTTGAAATCAACTGGATTAATACTCGCAGCGTGAATTTCTACTAATACATCGTCATCAGATATTTCAGGAATAGGAACATTCTCCAATTGCATATTTTTTTGTCCATATTTATGAATAAGCATTGCTTTCATTTGTTTTTTCATTTGATAAATCTCCTTATTAGAATAATGGTTTAAACATTTAAACAGTTGAACTAATAATGAATGATAGCTTGATTTTCAAAAAATGTCAACTAATCAAATGAAAAGTAACTTCAAAAATCATTTTCTAATTATGCGCAACGGGTTCATGCTATTGACGTGTTTGAAAATTAATGGTTTAATAATTTGAACAATTGATTATTCAAATGAAACGAGGATATATATGAAAACAAATGAAATAGAGAATTTAAAAAATGAATTTGATGAAGTTAAGGATTTTCTTATCGCTTTAGGGGATGAAAAAAGACAAATCATCATTGTTGCTTTATTGAATGACCATGCTTGTAATGGGTGTCAAGGTTTGCGTGTGATTGATTTAACGGAAGCTACGAAGCTCTCAAGACCAGCTGTATCACATCATTTAAAGATTTTGAAACAAATTGGAATCGTTGATATCCGCCGGGAAGGAACAAAGAATTATTACTATCTTTGCAATGCAGTACCGGAAATGAAAAAGCTGAGGGATTTGCTGGATAATGTTATGTCGGTCATGGCTGAAGGAAACGAGGAAGTGTGAAAAGAATTTAAGTTGTGCGGACCAGTCTGCATGAATATGGAGAAGGTATTAAGACAATAAGTTTATGGCAATATGTTGAGCAGTTGT
This sequence comes from Oceanobacillus sp. FSL W7-1281, assembly GCF_037969835.1. Lineage (GTDB taxonomy): Bacteria > Bacillota > Bacilli > Bacillales > Amphibacillaceae > Oceanobacillus > Oceanobacillus oncorhynchi. The sequence continues at coordinate 1,439,217 of NZ_CP150214.1, forward strand.
AAAAGCTGGATATAAGATGAACTATGTGAATTTAAAGGAGGGTCTGTTTTAATTGACCCTCGCAGTTTAAAGCGTACAGATAAGTCCATGTTTTCTATTAGTATGAAGACGGTAATTTTATTGGTTTATCACAATATAACTCTGATTAAACGGATACAGAGCAAGCAATACTGCAGGACGCTTATTTATTTTTCTCTACTTCAATCATTATTTTTATTACGTAATTTGCTCTTACATTCAAACTGCTCCCATCCATTAGGTATAGATACTCTTCAAAGCTGTCACCACAAATATGATATCCTGCCTCATTCAAATAATCTTTTATTTGTTCATATGTTTGATACGTATGCATATAGCTTCCTTTATGGTAGCCAATGACATATTTTCCGGCTTTTTTCTCAAATGTTTCTGTTAAATGAAGCTGGTTCTCACGCAAATAGAAATAGGAATAATTTAAATAATCTCCTGTTTCTATTTGTTCGTGGCGAATAAGAGCGCCCCAATTTTCCACATTGATTTCGCCATGTTTTACATATTTCATAAACGATATGACCATTTTTGTGATGTCTTTATGTGATTGATTTAAAATATTTTCGCTTAATACAATCTGCTCTGCTTCCATATCCTCGATAGTAAATTGATCAAGGTCTAATTGTGATGCTTCTTCCATTTGTTTTTTCTGATTTTTAATGAGGTGCTGGATACGCTGCATTTTCCGGATTTTTATATCCACCAGTTTTTCTTTTTCCGTTAATAAATCAGTGATTTTCTTTGTATTTTTAGATTGTAAAAAATCTTTGATTTCAGCTAAAGACATTCCAATTTCTTTTAACATATCAATCATGCTATAGGCCTCAGCTTGTTGAATTGTGTAATAACGATATCCATTTTCATTTTTGTATTCGGGTTCTAACAGACCAATTTCATCATAATGGAATAGCGTTTGCTTTTTCACATCACATAAATTTGCAAATTCTCCAGTTGTCATCAATTTTTTGGCAGAGTCCATTTTATCACCAACTTTACGCTTGAGTATACGGTAACCATATACTTTATATTATACTATAGGAATCAGGAAAATGTAGTGTAAGAAAAAAGGAGAATCTATTTATGTTAAATTATTTGAGCTTAGCAGCTACTGCATGGTTTATTGGGTTCTTTCCAATGTTTGAAATATATATTGCAATTCCAGCTACGATGGTGATGGGATTAGATGCGGTTTCTTCCATTATCTGGTCCAGTTTTGGGAATTTTCTTCCGATCCCGTTCATTGCTTTTTTCTATCAGCTTCTTGCAAAATCGGAACGTATTAAGAAATGGCTGGATAAATTAGCAAACAGCAGGTATAAGCATCGTATCGAAAAGCAGGGACCGTTAGTCGTTGTCTTGCTTACACCGATTATTGGTTCTTGGGCTGTTGCAGTGATTGCTAATGGAATTGGGATGAATAAGGTGAAGTTATTCATATCCGCTGGTGCAAGTATTTTGGTATATGGGATTGTTATTGCAGTTCTAACATATTATGGTGTCGCTTTTGTAGGCTGATAAAATGCAGCAGAAATATAAATCCACCTATGCAGCTGGAGTAGGTGGATATAGTTTGGTAATGCTGCTTATTTCAAGTTAGGAGATTTTATCGCAGTGTGACTGGATGAGACTGAGACTGAGATTGGGACTTTGATTCCTCGCTCCATTGAAAATAAGACTATCTTTATTTTTAAATGATTGGTAAAATAAAGACAATTCAAAGAAAGGAAGTGTTCTATTGTTTACATTCCCGGTTATTTACGAAGAAAAAGCAGACTACATGAAGCATGATCGGCTGACAAAAAAGCTGATACAAGAGTTTTTTGAAGAATTTATCGAAGCTTTTTTCCCCAATCTCTATCCCTACATTGACTTCTCCAACGTGTCCTTCCTTGAGCAAGAAGTGTATCTGGACTATATCAATGGCCGTAAAAAGGAAATAGACGTTCTCGCAGCAGTAAAGCTGAACCACCAAGACAAAATACTCCATATTCATACCGAAGCCCAATCAACTCATGAAGCGGATTTCCCCGAAAGGATGTTTCTCTATTTTTCTTACCTTTACGCCAAACACCGCAAACCCATTCAACCCATCGCTGTTTTGAGTTATAATAGGGAAAAAGAAGAATCGACGCAATTCAGAATCGATACCCCCACCCAAGACGTCCTTCAATTTAACTTTTTACAATTACATTTAATCAAGAAAGACTGGAGAGCATATATTCAATCAGACAATCCGGCCGCCGCAGCATTGCTCAGTCAAATGGGCTATGAAGAGCATGAGCGGGTTCAGGTAAAGCTGGAGTTTCTGCGTATGGTCACCCGGATGAAAATCAACCCGGCGCAAATGGAGTTTCTATATGGCTATTTCGAGACTTATCTAAAACTAAACAAAGAGGAGGAAGCGCAAATGATGGAGCAAATGGAAAACTTACCGGAGGAGGAAAAAGAAGTGGTACTGCAGCTGCCGAATTCTTATTTTGAGAGAGGAAAAGAGGAAGGGATAGAAAAAGGAAAGCAAGAAATCGTTTTAAAATTGATAAAAAAGGGCATGTCTATCAGCGAAGTAGCAGAAATTACAGAGTACAGCGAAGTAGAGATTAAAAAGCTTGCAGGCAAGCAAGGAAAAGAAGAATAGGTAATCCGCATGCTATAGTATAAAAAAAGTGAGCAGGTTATATTTCAAACTGCTCACTTTTTATACTGAAATAAAAAGCAACTGCCACCAGCCAAATGAATCCCGTTTCATCTCTGTCTAATTTAATATTTATTCATTAGAAATCAGCTTCGATGCATTTCCGCTGTGAATAACGGATAAATGATGCAGCGCTCTGGTACAGCCAACATATAATAACTTTGCAGCTTGCTCGGTCGCCGGATAATGCTTTTCATCCACATCAATCATTAAGACAGTATCAAATTCCAGCCCTTTGGATACATACACAGGCAATAAGGAAATTCCTCCTTCATACGACTTATCCTCGGTAGTAATCATGGTTAACTCTGGAATCTTTTCTTTTAGCTTCGGATAAATTGCATTACAATCAGCTTCCGATCTTAAAATAACTGCAATGGTCTTCATCTCTTTATTTTTCATATCATGTATCCAGCTTGTAATTTTCTCTAATTTTTCCTTTGTATCTACTTGTTGGATCTGTACCTCCTCACCGCTTCGAAATACCGGTTCTGCATAGGCCGGACGATTGGCAAGATGACGGAGAATGATGTTGGAAAACGCAATAATCTCATAAGTGGAGCGGTAGCTTTTTGTCATTTGGAAGAATTTTGAGCGGGATGTGCCGAAAAGGTCAATAAAGTTTTCCCACTCGTCAATTCCTTCGTTGCTGTGAATACCTTGTGCTAAATCTCCTAATATCGTAAATGACGCTGTTTTTGTCCGTGCATGCAATACAGAAACCTGATAGGGGGAAAAATCCTGTGCTTCATCAATCACCACATGATCAAATCGCTCGTCTCTTTCAATTCCATACCAATAATCATGAATATCGAGCAGGGGAGCCAGGTCATCTAAAGTTATTTTATCCTTAGGCGGCAAAAGGTCCGTTCTTTCCATCTTTTTTAAGATTTGTGCGTACAGTTCATAAGGTTTTCTTTTTTTCCATTTCCGTAAATATCTTCTTAATTCCTTTTTGCCATCTTTACGTGCTTGCTCCTGTTCTTTTTTCTCTTCATACATCTTAGCTTCTATTTCTATCCAGCGTGTCAATTTTGCTTTAAGCCTATCATATTTTTTTGTGACCGGATTGTCTTTAAAATCTGCTTCAATCCAATTGTTAATTTGTTCTAAGGGGACGCCTCGCTTATTTTCCCAGGGAATAAAATCTTCTTCCGGAATCCAATCCTTTTCTAATTGTGATAACTGCTCCCTAATTTGCTGCTGGAATTCTAAAGAACCTTTCCAATTAGTTTGTTCCACTGTGCCGGATTCAAAAAATGCTTTCCTTCTTTCGCTAAGAGATTCCAGCTTACATTTCGGATCATCGATAATGGAGGTCATGACCCATTTTGGAAAGGTGGTCTGGACAATATCTCCGACCCCTAATTCCGGCAATACTTGTGAAATATAATCAAGAAAGATGGTATTCGGTGCAAAAATAATCATCCGGTGCGCCGTTAATTGCTCCCGGTATTCATATAATAAATAAGCTAATCGATGCAGTGCCACAGTGGTTTTTCCGCTTCCGGCAACACCTTGGATTATAACAGCCTTGTTTAAAGGATAACGGATGATTTCATTCTGCTCTCCCTGGATGGTTGCAACAATATCACGAAGTTTATTATCCTTTTGGTCTTCCAGCTTATATAATAAGAATTCATCTCCTCCTGAAGCTTCCTGCTCTCCACGAATATAGCGGTCTACCACTCTTTGCAGCTCCTGATTATAAGTGACGATATTTCTTTTTAAATAAATTTCACCCTCTACGATGCCGTCTGGTGAAAGATAGTAGACGTCATCCTCACTCCCGCTAAAGCCATAGAACAGGCTGGCTATCGGGGCACGCCAATCCGTAATCAGAACATCTCCGGTATGCTCATCAAAAACCCCGGCTTTCCCGATATAGGTGGCTTTCACTTCCTCATTTTCTTCTTCTTTAAAATCAAGACGGGCAAAATAAGGTTCCTTTTTAGCAATCGTCAGAGATTCTCTTACACGCTGTCGGCTGTCTTCCAATACGTTTTCTGTAAAATCATCGCCGATATATTCCGGTATTTCGGCTAAACGTTCATATTGCTTATTGATAATTGCTAAGGTTCCATGTAATACCTTTTTTTCTTCCTCAAATGCCATTGCGAATCCCCCTTAACTGAATGTCTTGTTCATTTTAGCAATGAAATTAAGAAAAAAATAGACTTATATATTTCGTTGATGTATACTATTAAATACAGTCATGCCAAAAAATAAAATTACATATAATGGAAAACACTTGAAGAAGCGAATCCTTTTTCAAGTGTTTTTTTGGAATAAAAATGTAAATCTAATTCAAGTAGAGAAGCTTTGTGGATAACAATGAATTATTCGAAGGGCTTTCATTTTCCTATGATGTGAATTGTATTGCCTTCCATCTTGATAAAGCACAGAGATTCCTTTATAGTAAATTCATCATTACGAAATTTCATCCTGCAGTAAAAAGGAGGAAATCATCATGTTGTATGATTGCGCAGTTATTGGAGGAGGACCTGCCGGATTAAATGCATCGCTTATTTTAGGCAGGGGTAGAAAAGAAGTTATTTTATTTGATGACGATACACCTCGTAATGCCATAACACAGGAATCTCATAATTTTATTACCAGAGACGGGATTCATCCAGCAGCATTTAAAAAAGCGGCTTATGAAGATTTAAATAAATATCCAACGATTTCCGTTGAAAGAAATCAAGTGGTTGATATTGTTCCGGCTGCCTCTTATTTTCAGATTCAAACAGGGAGAGGGCAGGTCTTTGATGCGCAAAGAATTATTTTGGCAACGGGATTAAAAGATATTCTTCCTGAGATAGAAGGTATCCAACAATTTTACGGAACAAGTCTTTTCGGATGCCCGTACTGTGATGGGTGGGAGCTGAAAGATCTTCCATTGGTTTATATTGCTGCATATCCACATGCTTTTAACAGTGTGAAAATGGTTTCGAATTGGAGCAAGGATATTGTTGTTTGCACAAATGGGAAGGATAGTATATCTCCAGAGGAAAAAGCTATCCTAGCACAAAAGAATATTCCGGTTATAGAAGACGAAATTTTGCGGCTGCAAGGAGAAGGCGGGCAATTAAAAAGCATTCAATTTAAGAATGGGAAGGAACTCCGTCGCGAAGCCGGGTTTATTTCGTATAAATTACAGCAGGCTGCACCATTTGCCGGGCGTCTGGGTTTAGAATCCAATGGCGCGGGGGGAATTAGAATAGATCCCTATGGACGCACAAGCAGGAAAGGTGTATATGCTGCAGGAGATAATGCCGGCGGTCTGCCTCAGCAGATTGTAGCTGCGGCTGAAGGAAGCAAAGCGGCGATAAGTGTACTCAGTGATTACGTGGCAGAAAACTTTTAAATAATTTATTGTTTACATACACCCTTTTATCATTAAAAGAGGGTGTATTTTTGAGGAAGGAAATGATAAAATAACTTCCTTATTATTAGAGAATATTGAAGGAGTTTATTGGATGGAAGGGAATAAATTATTATCATCATTATGTTATTTTAGTATCTTTTTTGCGCCATTTTTATTTCCGATTTTGGTATGGATTCTTGGAGAGGAGGAAACAAAAGGGCACGCGAAGAAAGCCTTATGGACACATCTTATTCCAATTATCGCAACCATCATTGCAGGAATCATTATCTTTTCAATTGGCATCGGACAAGTTTGGACAGATGAAGTAAGCGGCGGATTATTTATTGCAATGATAATTGCGATAGCTATTTGCTTTATCATTGATATTTATTATTTTATCTGGAATATTGTTAAGGGGATCAAGGTGCTAAGCTCTTAATAACGAATTCAGAAATGAAATATAAAAATAAGTAGAATCTATTAGAAGACGGGATATTTTTCTATAGGTTCTTTTATTTTACATAAAGTACAGATTGAAGTAAAAAAGAATCTCATCAGCTTCTGCTTGAATCAAAGAATGGATAAGAAAGAATCTCCCTGCTTGATAAATCGTAATCATTACGATATAGTTAATAAAAATTACGCAAAACAGAACCTGCGTAACGAAGGAGGAGATTATATTGGTATATGATTGTGCTGTTATCGGGGGAGGCCCTGCCGGGTTAAATGCATCTCTTGTTTTAGGCAGAGGAAAAAAAGAAGTAATTTTATTGGATAATGATGCCCCGCGCAATGCTGTCACACAGGAATCTCATAATTTTATTACCAGGGATGGCGTGAAACCAGCTGAGTTTCGGAAAGCGGCCCATGCAGATTTAAAAAAGTATCCGAATATAGTGATTCAAAAAGACCGGGTGACTGATATAGATTCGGCTGCTTCTCCTTTTCGCATTCACACAGAAGCAGGGAAGGATTACGAAGCAAAAACCATTATTCTGGCGACAGGACTGAAGGATGTATTGCCTGATATCCAAGGAATCCATGATTTTTATGGAAAGAGTCTGTTTGCCTGTCCTTTCTGTGATGGATGGGAGCTAAAGGATACGCCGCTGGTTTATATTGCTGATGGAGAATTTTCTTTTCATGGTATAAAGATGATATCTAATTGGAATACGGATATAGCCGTTTGTACAAATGGCAAGGAAAGCTTCTCTGCGGAAGAAAGGGATATTTTGAAGCAAAAGCAAATTGAGGTTATAGATGACGAAATTTTACGATTGCAAGGAGAAAATGGGCAATTAAAAGCAATTTTATTTAAAAATGGAAACGAATTGTATAAAGAAGCTGGTTTTATATCTTATAAAATGGAGCAGGCTGCCCCTTTTGCTGAGCGCCTGGGTTTAGAATTGAACGATATGGGTGGAATTAAAACAGATTCGCAAGGGCGGACAAGTATCAAAGGGATTTATGCCGGCGGAGATACTGCATCTGGTCCGCCGCAGCTGATTATTGCTGCAAGTGAAGGGAGTAAAGCGGCGATAGGGGTGATTAGTGATTTTGTGGAGGAAACATTTTAAATCATAAATTGATAAGTGAAACCTTATTCAGCAGGGATTTTCTTTTTACCCCTTGCGGAATGAGGTTTCACTTTATTCGCAGCTATTTTAATAAATTACGCAGTTTTAAATGTTCCTTTTCTAACACCCTTTTCCCTTCTTTTTGCAAAACATACTCCACAGTTTCTCTATCGGAGCTCACTGGCAAACTGAAATCCAAGCGATAACGTTCATTTCCTTTCCCCGTGATGATTACCCAGTCTTTTTCCGCTGCCTTTTCAATAGCATACTGTATAGCTAAGGTGCGATCTGAAATAACCTGTCCTTCGTTTAGTTCATTGAGCTCCTGCAGCATAGCAGCAGAGGGGACGCCATTTAAGTCATCAAATGTAAGAATGATTTCATCCGCCAGTTTTTTAGAAACAGTTATCATTTTATTTCTTTTACTGGAATCTCTGTCTCCTCTAAAACCAAAAACATGAAAGACTTTTTCGGCGCCCTCGATTTTAGCAGTTGTAAGACAATTAGAAAAAGCTTCTGCAGTATGGGCATAATCTACAACGATTGTGGTTCCGTTTGTGCGCCTGAATATTTCAAACCTTCCAGGAACACCAGAGAATGTACGTAATGCGTTTATAATTTGCGGAACAGGTACGCCTATTTGTGAAGCTGTCAAAAAAGCCATCGCCGCATTATACGTATTATGCTGTCCCAGGATAGTTAATTGAAGGGGAAGGTTACATCCTTTATAGGAGATTTCAGAAAAATCAGGGGTTATTTTATTTATCTTTAGCGCATCGCTTTCTTTATTCCCTAAAGTAATTAAGGAGAAATTACGGGATGGAAGCATGCTGCTAAGCTTTGCTCCCCATTCATTATAGTTGTTGATAATCGCATATCCATGAGCTTTTAAGGTTTTAAACATTTTTGCTTTGGTGAAGAAATAATCTTCCATCGTGTGATGATAATCGAGATGGTCGTGGTCTAAATTGGTAAACAGAACAAAATCAAATTCAATCCCATGTATCCTGCCCTGCGCTATTCCATGTGAAGAAACCTCCATAATAACAAATTCGTCCTTACTTATTGCCAGATGCTTTTGCAGACTCAGCGCATCGGGTGTTGTATTCAGCGAAGGATACGTTTCCCCATTGATTATCGTGTTTACGGATCCAAACATGGCACATGTATGACCAGACTCCTCTAAAATATGTTTTATCATATAAGCTGTCGTGGTTTTCCCGTTTGTACCGGTGATACCAATTATTTTTTTGTCTTTTGCGGGGTTTCCGTAAAATTCAGAAGCTATTTCAGCTAAAGCCAGACGGCTGTCAGGAACTCGAATATATGGTACGGATAACTCTTGGAGGTCTTCTTCTCCTATAATACAAACCGCACCGGCCTTGATTGCCTGATTAATAAAATCATGACCATTAAAACTGTATCCCTTTATAGCGATGAATAAGTCATTTTCATCTACAGATTTGGAATTCGTTGTTATTTTATTGATTATCATATTCGGTATACTCATCGGTTTACTAATATTTTTCAATAGTTGTTGTAAATTCATGTGTTGTCACCTCTTAAACATAGGGAATGATACGGGAGAATGTAATATTACCTTAGGTTTTGCCATTTGAAGATAATTTATTATAATGATGGGCAGGTAATTTGCCATCGAGAAGAAATAAATTCGTCATGGGAAATCCCGATAGAAGAGAGGCTGTAAAAATTTCAAAGTATATGCTTTAAAATATGGCGATTCTTCTAGTAAGGAAAGCTTATAACGCAGGTGCTTTAATAATTTATTATCATTATTATGTAGGAAGAGAAGAAGCAAAGGCAAATTCAAAGTAAATATATTTCTTCTCTTCCAGAATCAATGGAGATATCCCTTTTAAATAGCTGTTTGGGCGTTAGTATAACCACTGATCATTTAAAAAATTCTCTGTGAAAAATGGCTGATTGTCATTATTAAAATCGACACCAACTCCTAATTCAGCAAAGTTATCCTGTAATATATTCTCTCGGAGCTCTTTGGAATTCATTAATCCCTGGTGAGCAAAAACACTGCTGAATTGTCCATAGGTCAGGTTCTCGTTAGAAAAATAACTGCCTCATATCTTATAAAGGGATTTTTTATAAAACAGGGTTTATTTATACAAGGAAAGAGGTATTAAATAGATGAAAAAGCGTACCAATATTAAAAAGAAATTTCTGAAAACATTAAAACGGATTGATTAACTTGATATGTACATACTTGAGCTTTACAATCTGAAATGGGAATAACCAACAGAATGAATTATTTTAAATTTGTTGCTCAATCAGCTGACAAAGTATTTCAAGAAAGATATCATTTGATAATATACTTGAAATAGAACAAGGAGGGGAAAAGTGGCAGACAAAAAAAATAAGAAAAAACGAGCCCCGCTCTCTATACGTATGAATATCCTCTTTTTTGCTATCTTCCTATTATTTTCTGCGCTCGTACTTCAGTTAGGTGTTGTTCAGATTTTAAATGGAGAATCGTATCAAGATGAAATTCAGAGGACGAATTTAGATACAACGAACGTACCCGTACCCCGGGGGAAAATCTATGATACCAATGGAGAACTTATTGTAGATAATGAAGCAATGTATTCTATTACGTACACACCTTCGAATGATGTGCAAGCAGAGGAGCGTCTGGAAGTAGCTGAAAAGCTGGCGCAATATATCGATATGGGTGATGAACAAACCATCGATCGAATCACAGACAGAGATAGAAGAGAATATTATCTATTGCATCATGAGGAAGAGATAGAAGAGCGGCTAGAGACGGTCAATACAGAAGAAATGGAGAATTCCGAGGTATATGATGCCACGCTGGAATTAATCACAGATGAAGAAATTTCCGATTTTACAGATGATGAATTAGAGATTATTGCGATAAAAAAAGAATTGGATAGTGCCTATGCTTTAACCCCGCAGGTTGTCAAAAATGAAGATGTCACAGCCGAGGAATATGCAGCTGTAGCGGAAAATTTAGATGAACTGCCTGGAATCAATGCCAGCACAGATTGGGACCGCATTTATCCAAATGGAGACACGTTAACTAGTATTCTAGGCAACGTCTCCAGTCAGGAAGAAGGTATTCCTGAAGAGGATTTGAATGCTTACTTAACAATGGGCTACAGCAGAAACGATCGTGTTGGTACAAGTGGACTTGAGGAGCAATATGAAGATTTCCTTCGCGGTCGTAAAGAACAAATCCAATATACGACAAGCCAAAATGGATCGATTATCGGTTCAGAAACGATTGTGGACGGCGAACGGGGAAAAGATTTAGTATTAACGACAGATTTAGAATTTCAGCAGGAAGTGGATGATATTTTATTAGATGAATTTCAATCCATGAAAGCAAGCAGCCCATATGAAAATCGGTTTGCAACCAATGCCTATGCTGTTGTTATGAATCCGAAAACGGGAGAACTGTTAGCCACTTCTGGTGTAGAATATGATACCGAGAATGATGAATATAATAATAATGCCGGGTTTACAGCGTTGGCTAACGCGCATGAGCCTGGTTCCAGTATTAAAGGGGCAACAATTCTGGCAGGTTATGATTCCGAAGTTATTTCTCCCGGGGAAACGTTTAACGATGCACCGATGCGGCTGGCAGGATCGGAAGTGAAAAGGTCGGTTCAAGATATGGGAACGGTAAATGATTTAACTGCACTGGAAAGGTCCTCTAACGTTTATATGTTCTATGTCGCCTTGCGGTTAGGGGGAGACTATCGTCATCCGATGCCGCGAAATGCCAATTTAGATATAAACATGGGTGAAACCTTGCAAACCCTGCAAAATTATTTTAATCAATTCGGACTCGGTTCGACTACAGGAGTGGACTTCCCATATGAGAGTACTGGATTAAGAGGACAGGTTCCTGATAATCCAGGGAATCTGCTTGATTTTGTCATCGGGCAGTATGATACGTATACGACCATGCAGCTTGCTCAGTATGTATCCACGATTGCGAATGATGGCTATCGTGTTCAGCCTCATTTCTTAAAGGAAGCCCGTGATCCAGTTGCTTCCATGGATGAGTTTGGCCCATTGTATTATTCGTCCAATACAACGACGATGAACCGAATTGAGATGACAGATGATGAAATTAGTCGTGTGCAGGACGGGTTTCGTCTTTCCTATCAAGGGTCACAAGGAACAGGTAATGATTATTTCGATGATAAATCATATAACCCGGCAGGAAAAACAGGGACAGCAGAGTCAGCGGAATTTGTTGATGGAGAGCGGTTTGACCTCAATAATTTAACCTTAGTCGGGTATGCACCATTTGATGATCCGGAAATTGCTTTTGCAGTAGTTGTACCGCATGTTGGAATTGGTGAAGGAGATCAGATTAACTTAAAAGTTGGAGAACGTGTTTTAGATTCCTATTTTGAAGTCAAAGAAGATCACGACGAAGAAGCTGAGGATTCTGATGGTGATAGTGATAATGAAGAGGAAGAATAATCAACGTTTACTATCTCCTATATTGTATGGATGAAGATAAAAAAACTATATTAGAAATTATAGTAAACCGTGATGTGAACTAACCACATCACGGTTTATAAATGATTAGGATTAGCTTTCTAACCCTTGAGCTAAAGCTAATGCAAAATCATCTCTAGAAGAGTACCGCATGATTACAATATTTTTTGCATCTGTATTGTGTAAAATCTTTTTCCAGGTTGGAAAAACGTTATCGAATGATTTTTGGTACTGGTGCTTTAGAAACAAATATCACGAAAGCTGCCAAAAATTAAAAAGTACACAGCCGGTATTAACAAGATAACTGCAACAAGCCGCCTAAGGTATTCTTTTTTATAAAAACAGATTCATCAATAATTACGGTACTGTTTTTTCAGTGTCAGGCATCTCTTAATTTTTGTCGTATAAGGGGTATATTTCTCATTTGCTTGGTTAAATTACATAGAAGAATTATTAAATTAAATAAAATGATAAAAGGGCTGATAAAATTGAGAAATGTTTATTTTACAATAGGGCTTACGCTTATTCTATACTTCTCAATAGGGTTGCCTAAAGCAGGAGCAGAAATTATTGAGGGAGACACGACGACGGATGAAATAGAACACAATTGGGAAATATCAAGCACTAATTATGAAATAATCCACGTTGACACACATGAATATACTTATTGGAAAAATTTCCTCAGGGAAACACGCACCTGTGATGTTTTTCATAAAATAAAAACCGTCGTGTATTATTGTGATATCCATGGCCATACAAAGTCAGAGTCACATTTAGTGGAAGTAATTCATAGCGAGAAACATACATAGAGAGAATCGGCTTACTATGAAAAGGTTAATCCGATTCTTTTTTTTCTGTACTTATTCCTAATTGGGAAAGATTACTGTTAAAATAGATGGTTGTTTAAAAAAGACATGGGAATCAAAAATTTATATAGAAATAGGAGTGGCCGTATCCTATCCTTCGTCGGAATTCAAGCATTTCCAAGGTTGAGCGAAGGAGAATCCGAACAGCAGGTTAGGATGATGAAATTGCTGATGCGGTATTACGGCTAAGCAGTTAATCCTCAAGCTTTGTTATCGTGCAGTCTATTGCTGCGAACGGCGGCGTTACAATGAAATAAAGCAGCTTATCAATCATGGATATCTGACTCTACTTGGGGGCAGGTGTCCATGTTTTTTTACTTTGACGATTCTAATGTTCGCAGCTGGAACAGGAACCTTCTATTAATTATTGTACAAATTTTTTATTACAGGTAGGGTTAACCTTTGCGGCTATCAGATAAAAAAACTAAAACGTAATAATTACTGTTTACATATTTAATAAAATAGTTTATAATGAATTCCATTCGTAATCGTTACGATTCAAATTTATTAAGAAATACAAAATAAAGAGTACTATTGAAAGGAGAAAGTGTAAAATGGCTAAAAAGTCAAAAGTTGCAAAAGAGAAAAAACGCCAGCAAATGGTTGCACAATATGCAGAATTACGAAGAGAGCTAAAAGCAAAAGGAGATTATGAAGCGCTTCGTAAACTGCCTCGGGATTCTTCACCAACCCGTTTGAAAAGTCGTTGTGAGGTTACAGGCAGACCACGCGGATATATGCGTAAATTCAACATGTCCCGTATTACTTTTAGAGAATATGCGCATAAAGGACAAGTGCCTGGCGTGAAGAAAGCCAGCTGGTAATCAAATCATGCAGTTATCTAAGCAGCAGTATCATCTAAGCTGACGCTGTATTTTCATGTACCACACGATATAAGATAGGAAAGAAAACAGCTTTTAACGGATACTTGGCGGAAAGCTGTTTTCTCTTTCATGAATAAGGAGGAAAAGCATTGTCACAAGAAAGCCCCATTCCAGTAACGATTCTAACTGGTTTCTTAGGTGCCGGCAAAACGACATTGTTAAATAAACTGCTGCATGATATGCCCAATGAGAAGGCTGCTGTGATCATTAATGAGTTTGGTGATACATCGATTGATAGTCAATTAGTGATACGAACAAAAGAAGAAATCGTTGAAATTAACAGCGGCTGTATTTGCTGTAATGTGCGTGGTGATTTGATCAGCTTGTTAACTGATTTAATGAAGCAGGAAGAAAAAGTGGACCGCATTGTCATTGAAACAACAGGCATGGCGAATCCGGCTCCAGTTATTCAAACGTTTTTGATGGACGAGCAGATGGCTGATACCTTTGAAATCGACAGCGTAATTACGATGGTTGATGCCAAGCATATTAAGCTGCATCTACAGGAAGAGGAGCCGGAGCAGCAGATTGCATTTGCCGATATTTTGCTCGTGAACAAGACCGATTTGATTACAGAAGACGAAAGAAAGCAGCTGGAAGCACAGTTAACGCATATGAATCCAAATGCCCAGCAGTTTTATACGACATATGGAAACATAGATACCAAAGAATTAATCGAAAAAAAATCGTTTGATTTAGATTATGCCTTAAACATTGACCCTGAGCTGTTAACAGAAACGCATCACCATCATCATAATCATCACGTAACATCCTTTGTATTTCAAGATGACCGTCCGCTTGATTTAGATAAAGTGAATAAATGGTTTGCTTACTTAGTTCGTATCAAAGGGGAGAGCCTCTACCGTTACAAAGGAGTTCTTTCCATTAAACAAATGGAGCAAAAAGTGGTGTTTCAAGGAGTGCATATGCTCTTTGCAGGTACAGAAGGCGATGTATGGACAAAGGATGAAAAGCGTAAAAGCGAGGTTGTTATTATTGGAAAGCATCTTGACCATCAAGAATTGGAAAAAGGCTTTCAATATTGCCTTGCTTAATTTTTGATAATTAAAACGTAATGATTACGATTAGGAGGATGAACATATGAAAAGGATCCCTGTTACGGTATTAAGCGGGTATTTAGGTTCTGGAAAAACAACGTTATTAAATCATGTCTTACATAACCGGGAAGGGTTAAAGGTGGCGGTCATCGTCAATGACATGAGTGAGGTCAATATTGATAGTGAGCTGGTCCAATCCCAAGGCGGATTTTCACGGACAGAGGAAAAGTTGGTTGAAATGTCTAACGGCTGCATCTGCTGCACACTGCGGGAGGATTTATTAGTAGAAGTGGAAAAACTCGTAAAACAAGGAGAGTTCGATCATATATTGATTGAGTCTTCTGGTATTAGTGAACCGATTCCGGTAGCCCAAACCTTCTCATATATTGATGAAACGATGGATATTGATTTAACCCAATATAGCCGATTGGATACCATGGTTACCGTTGTTGATGCGAACCGTTTCTGGCACGATTTCGGTTCAGGCGATTCGCTTCTTGACCGGAAACAGGCGGTCAGTGATGTGGATGAACGAAATATTGCTGATTTATTAATTGATCAAATTGAATTCTGTAATGTCCTTATTCTCAATAAAACGGATTTAGTCAAAGCAGAGGATTTAGATAAGCTGGAGAAGGTGATTCGTACCTTACAGCCGGAAGCAAAAATCATCCGCACGCAGCATTGTAAGATAGATTTACAGGAAATTGTCAATACGAATTTATTTGATTTTGAGAAGGCCAGCGAGTCAGCCGGCTGGTTACAGGAATTAAATGCAGGCGTGGAAAATCATACGCCGGAAACTGAAGAATACGGGATCAGTTCCTTTGTATACCGGTCCAGATTGCCATTTCATACGGAACGGCTGGTAAGCTGGTATCAGGATTTGCCAAGAGAAATTGTCCGCATGAAAGGCGTTGTCTGGTGTGCAACGCATAATGATTTAGCCTTATTGCTATCGCAGGCAGGCCCTTCTGTCGAGGTGGAACCGTTAGCTTATTGGGTCGATTCGCTGCCAAAAGCCCAGCAAAGGGAAATATTCGAGAATAATCCGGAGGTCAGAGAGCTGTGGGATCCGCAATTTGGAGACCGCCATACCAAGCTGGTATTCATTGGCATGGACTTGGATAAGGAGCAGATAACGGAGGATTTAGAACGCTGCCTGTTGAGTGAAACAGAAATGGATGAAGACTGGTCCGCGTTTAGAAATCCATTTCCATGGCAGCTATCCGGGAGTGCGAAGGCGTGATTTTATCAGGACAAACGATAAAACAGCATGTTGATGATAAGCAGTTAACAATTATCCCTTTTCAGGAATTAAGTGTTCAACCAGCTTCGATTGATTTACGGCTGGGGAACGATTTTTTAGTTGTTGATGACTTGTCCACGCCCTATTTATCGGTTGACAAGACAGCGGATTATCGAAAAGTCAAGATAGCAGAGAAAGAAACGATAACGATTCCGCCGCAAAGTTTTATATTAGGGACGACATTAGAGCAAATTGGTCTCCCGGAACAGTTAACTGCCTTTGTGGAAGGAAGAAGCTCGATCGGTCGGCTCGGTGTTTTTATTCAAAATGCAGGCTGGATCGATCCGGGATTTTCTGGACAAATTACACTGGAATTGTTTAATGCAAATCGCGTGCCTGTTCAGCTGCAGGCCGGAATGCGAGTTTGCCAGCTGGTTATTGCCAAGGTGGATCAGAAAACGGAAGGGTATAGTGGAAAGTACTTGTATCAGCAAGGGACGACACCTAGCCGTGTTTATTTGGACAAGGAAAGGACTTAAATCCTTCGTTAGCGGAGAGGAAGCTTCTTTTAAAGACAAAAAATATAGGAATAAAGACGTTTAGTTGGCTGTAATGCTGTCATTTCCAGAATGACGGTTACAGCCAGTTCATCTGTAAGAAAGGTGTGAAATAAAGTGAGCAAGAAAATACCAGTAACGGTGTTAAGCGGATTTCTAGGTGCAGGGAAAACAACCCTGCTGAATCATCTGCTTCAAAATCAGCAAGGATTGAAAATAGCCGTTATCGTGAATGATATGAGTGAAATAAATGTGGATGCCAAATTAGTCAAAGAAGGCGGCTTTATCCGTACGGAAGAAAATATGGTGGAAATGACTAATGGCTGTATTTGCTGCACATTAAGAGAAGACTTGATTGTAGAGCTGGAAAAACTCGCAGAACTCGATATCGATTATGTATTGATTGAATCAAGCGGTGTGTCGGAACCAATTCCGGTTGCGCAAAGCTTTGTCTATGCGGATGATGAATTAGGAATCGAATTAAATGCCTTATTCCAGCTTGATACGATGGTAACGGTCATCGATGGACATCAGTTTTGGAAGGATTATCAATCAGAGGATTTATTGATGGACCGCGGGATGGAAGTCGCTGAGGATGATGAAAGAGGGATTGTCGATTTACTGGTAGACCAGATTGAATTTGCCAATGTGATTATTTTAAATAAAACAGATCAGATGACGGAGGAAGATATTACTTCATTAAAGAGTTTACTTTATAAGCTAAACCCGGATGCGAAGTTTATCACAGCAGTCTTCGGGAAAGTAGATCCGTTACAGGTGTTTCAAACCGGGCAATTTGACTTTGAAAAAGCAAAGCATGGCGCCGGCTGGATCAAGGAATTGAATGAGGAGCATATACCGGAAACAGAAGAGTATGGGATCAGTTCCTTTGTTTATCGAAGCAGAAAACCGTTTCATCCCGAGCGTTTTCAAGGATGGCTGGAAAATTGGCCAAAGGAAATCCTCCGGGCGAAAGGCTTCTTTTGGTTAGTCACCAGAAATAATGTAGCGGGATTTTTATCCCAGGCAGGCTCAATGATGACACTGGAAGGAGCCGGCAGATGGCTGGCAAGCTATTCGGAAGCAGAACAGGAAGCATTAAAAGTGCAGGACCCCTCTTTGTTTGAGGACTGGGATGAGCAGGCCGGGGATCGGATGACAGAGCTTGTTTTGATTGGCAGCGAGATGGATAAGGAAGGGATTACGGCGTCGTTGGATGCTTGTTTAGTGACGGAGGAGGAAGCGGGGCAGGATATTTCTGATTTTGTGGATGATTTACCTGCTTTTCCTGTGGTTTAAAGAAATTTATTATATTAAAATTCAAGTATAAGAGGGGAAGAATGCATAAGTTATGTATTCTTCCCCTCTTATACTATAGGAAAACAAGAAGTTTAAGTGGAGAAATTAATGATAATAAATATTTTTACAAATAAAAGTGCAAAGTAAAATAGGTGATTCATTCAAGTAAAATATACTTATATGTTATCCTAAAGAAAACGAACAGTTTAAATAAAGGAGGCGATCCGATGACAGATAAACAGAATCAAGGCTGGAGCTTAGAAAATACCTATCAGCAATTGCCCAAGCTTTTCTATACAAATGTAAAACCAGCAAAAGCAGATGCCCCTGTGCTAGCCGTGTACAATGAAAAGCTCGCAGCAGAATTAGGGTTGGACAGTTCAGCCTTAAAGGACGAAGCGGAAATCTTCGCAGGCCATAAGCTTCCAGAGGGAAGTAATCCAATCGCTCAAGCTTATGCAGGACATCAATTTGGTTCCTTTACGATGCTCGGAGACGGTCGTGCTGTATTATTTGGAGAGCAAGTGACTCCGAAGGGTGAGCGCTATGATATTCAGCTGAAAGGCTCTGGCAGAACGCCTTATTCCCGCGGTGGGGATGGACGGGC
This sequence comes from Oceanobacillus sp. FSL W7-1281, assembly GCF_037969835.1. GTDB lineage: Bacteria > Bacillota > Bacilli > Bacillales > Amphibacillaceae > Oceanobacillus > Oceanobacillus oncorhynchi. The sequence continues at coordinate 1,457,912 of NZ_CP150214.1, forward strand.
GGTGCTTGGACCGATGCTGAGAGAATATCTAATCAGCGAAGCAATGCATGGATTGGGTATCCCGACAAGCCGCAGTTTAGCGGTAGCAACCACTGGAGAAACGGTATTTCGTGAAGCTCCGCTGCCCGGCGCTGTTTTGACAAGAGTGGCAGAAAGCCATATTCGGGTTGGGACGTTTCAATATGCAAGGCAATGGGGGAGTAAAGAGGATTTACAAGCGTTGGCAGACTATAGCATGAAGCGGCATTATCCAGAGATTGCAGAGGATGAAAATCGTTATTTGACGTTCTTGTATAAGGTGGCAGACAAGCAGGCCGCGCTGATTGCGGATTGGCAGTTAAAAGGCTTTATCCATGGTGTGATGAATACAGATAATGTTGCTATCAGCGGAGAGACGATTGATTATGGTCCATGTGCTTTTATGGATCAATATGATCGGAAAACGGTTTTTAGTTCGATTGATCAGCAAGGGCGTTATGCTTACGGCAATCAGCCGGGAATTGGAGCTTGGAATATGGCGCGCTTTGCGGAATCCTTGTTAGTTCTGATGGATGAAGATGAAGAACAAGCGATTCCAAAGGCAAAAGAGGCTGTGGAAACCTATGTGCAGTCAGTGGAATCCTATTGGTTAGACGGTATGAGGAAGAAGCTGGGTATTATCGGTCAAAGTGACAATGATAAAACATTGATTCGAAGCTTGTTGGATTTGATGGAGAAATATCATGCAGACTTTACCAATACCTTCCGTTCCTTAACGCTGAAGCAGCTTGATGCTGATTCCGTTCTTTTCCAGTCAACTGCTTTTAAAGAGTGGTATCAAGCATGGCAGGATAAGCTTGAAAGTCAGCCGGCATCTTTAGAAGAAGCTTATCAATTAATGAAACGGCATAATCCATCGATTATTCCCCGAAATTATTTGGTGGAAGAGGTGTTAGCTGCGGCTGTGACAGAAGGCGATTACGAACCTTTTCATGCTTTATTAACAGCATTGGAAGATCCTTATGCGTATACAGAGGAGCAGGAGAAATATGCTGTTGATCCGCCGGAACAGGATTTTCAGACGTTTTGTGGTACGTGATATTAGTGAAAAAGAGAGTAAGAAACAAAGTGAGCCTGATGAAATTTATAGCTGAATTCAATTTCATCGGGCTGTTTTAATTATTTAGCCTCTTTTCAATAAAGTAATATAAAAAGTAACAATGCTTATTATACGAGTATTGCGGCTTTTATAACTGTATTCTTGGGAGCGCTGTCAATCCTCAAATCAGGTTTTATTTCTATCGCTATTTTCGGTGAGGAGAATAGTGGAATCTTCACTGAATAAAGTAATATTGTATGATACAATATGATACTGCAACGAGGCAACATGATAGGTTGAAAATGAGATATTAAAATTTTAGGAGAGTGTAAAGATGAAGGTCAAACGAATTGTTGCTAATATAGAGACGCAGGACTTTTCTAAGGCAGCGTACTTTTATGGAGAAGTACTCGGACTTGATCAGCGGATGGATATGGGCTTTATCGCAACTTATGGGTCAACCGGGAAAATGGACACGCAAATCAGCTTTCTTTCAGAAGGGGGTTCAGGGACATCTGTTCCAGATCTGTCAATTGAAGTGGATGATCTTGAAAATGCATTAAGCCGATTTAAAGAAGCAGAAATCCCAATCGAATATGGCCCGGTGGAGGAACCTTGGGGAGTCCGCCGTTTTTATGTAAGAGACCCCTTTGGTAAGCTAGTCAATATACTTACCCATCTATGAAATAAGGTGGCCGTTAAATAGTATTATAAATTTTCCTTGTTCCCTATTTTACTGCAGTGTAATTGGTTGTAAGATTTATAAAAGGAAGTGACAAAATGGAAGAAAGATATACAAGAACCTATGCTGGAAAATTAGATGTGGAGGATAAATTAAGGTCCTTCCGAAATGAATTTTATCTCGAAAATGAATACGTTTACATGGATGGGAATTCCTTAGGTTTGATGAGCAAAAGAGCAGAGCAGTCCGTCTATGATTTGCTTGCTTCCTGGAAAAAGCATGCGATTGATGGATGGACGCAAGGAGAGAACGCCTGGTACTACTTATCGGAATCGCTTGGTGAAAAAATGGCCGTGCTTGTTGGCGCCCAAAAAGAGGAGGTTGTTGTAACTGGTTCCACAACCGTAAATCTGCATCAGCTTGTGTCCACATTTTACGAACCAAAAGGAAGCAAAACAAAAATTTTAGCAGATGCATTAAACTTTCCCAGTGATATTTATGCTTTAAAAGCACAGCTGAAGTTAAAAGGGTATGATGATTCCCACCTTATTCAAGTACAGAGTGAGGATGGGCACACACTGGATGAAGAAGCAATTATCCATGCCATGACAGAGGAGATCGCGTTAATTGTATTGCCGAGCGTCCTGTACAGGAGCGGACAAATCTTAGATATGGAAAAGCTGACAACAGCAGCGCATGAGCGTGGTATAAAAATCGGTTTTGATTTATGTCATTCGATTGGGGCTGTCCCGCATCAACTGCATGCGTGGGACGTTGATTTTGCGTTTTGGTGTACCTATAAACATTTAAATGGCGGCCCCGGCAGTGTGGCGGCGCTTTATGTGAATGAAAAGCATTTCGGGGCTGTGCCTGGACTTGCGGGCTGGTTCAGCTCGGATAAAGAAAAGCAGTTTGATATGGAGCATACGTTGACGGCTGCCGAAGATGCCGGAGCTTTTCAAATCGGGACACCGCATGTGTTAAGTGCTGCTCCGCTAATTGGAGCATTAGAGCTGTTTCATGAAGCCGGAATAGAAAAAATACGCGAAAAGTCCTTGCAGCTGACCGCTTATATGATGGAATTGATTGAACATGAATTAAAGGAATTTGATTTTGAGATTTGTAATCCAGTAAATGAAAAACAGCGTGGAGGGCATATTTACCTTGAACATCCGGAGGCTGCGAGAATTTGCAAAGCATTAAAGAGGAAGAAGGTCATTCCGGATTTTCGAAAACCATCTGGCATTCGGCTGGCGCCGGTGGCTTTATATAATTCGTTTACGGATGTTTATGAATGTATACAAATACTAAAGAATATTATGGAAGAAAAAGCTTACGAGCAATTTTCCAATGAAAGAGAGGTTGTTTCCTGATGTCTAAATGGATCGATATTTCCCAACCGTTAAATAACCATCTGGCACATTGGCCGGGGGATGAACCATTTCACTATGATACGCCCGTAACGAAAGAGGTGTCGGGAGTTGTTAATATCGGCAGAATCAAAACAAGTGCTCATATAGGCACGCACGTTGATGCACCGTTTCATTTTTCAAATGAGGGCAAGCGGATACTGGACTTAGATATTGAGCGCTATATTGGTCCTTGTAAGGTGATTGATTTAAGTGATTTTAATGAAATTAGCGAAAAAGCTATAAAAACAAAAGGAATCTCGCATGCAGAGCGTTTGCTGATTAAAACGGCGCTCCCAAACAAACCGAATCGTTTTCCGGAAGAAGTGTCTCCGATAACAGCAGATGGAGCAGCTTATATGAAAGAGCTCGGTGTAAAGCTTGTAGGTGTAGACACCCCATCTGTAGATTCGATTTCAAGTAAAGATTTGGCCGGGCACCATGCATTGTACAACCATGATATTTATATTTTGGAAAATGTGATGCTGGACCAGGTTGAAGAAGGTGATTTTGAATTGATTGCCTTGCCATTAGCGTTGGAAGAAGGGGATGGGAGTCCAGTTCGTGCTGTCATAAAACCAATAGAGGAGCGTTAAAATGAAATCGGTCAATCAACATCAAGCTTTTGAAAATGAAAAGAGTATCCAAACTGATTTTAAAGAGAAGATGACATACAGTGATTATTTAAGCCTGGATACGTTATTATCGAGCCAGCATCGGTTAAGCGGCCATCATGATGAAATGTTATTTATCATTGTTCATCATGTAAGCGAGCTGTGGATGAAGCAGATTCTGCATGAAATCCATTCTGCCATTGATGATATACAGGCAGATAACCTCAGGTCTTCCTTTAAAAAGCTTGCGCGCGTATCTCAAATACAGGAGCAGCTGAAAAGTGTATGGGACGTCCTTTCTACGCTGACGCCAAGTGAGTATATCGAGTTTAGAGATAAATTGGGAAGTGCTTCTGGATTTCAATCCTATCAGAATAGATTAGTAGAATTTGCCTTGGGATATAAAACTGAATATGTTCTCAAAATATATGAAAATGATACGAATCTTTATCCAATTTTACAAGAAGCATACGATGCGCCAAGTCTTTATGATGTGTCGATTCAAGCTCTCTCCAGAGCAGGGTTTTCTATTGATAAAGAAGTGTTGAACAGGGATGCCAGTATCACGCATCAGACGAATGAGAGCGTGAAAAGAGCCTGGATGATTGTCTATAAAAACGTAGAGCAGTATTGGGAGTTATATGAGCTTGCTGAAAAGCTGGTGGACATAGAAGGCTTATTTCAGCAATGGCGCTTCAGGCATATGAAAACGGTAGAAAGAATTATTGGCTTTAAAAAAGGAACAGGCGGTTCTGGCGGCGTGAGCTACTTGAAAAAAGTACTGGACCAATATTTTTTCCCGGAATTGTGGGAGCTGCGAACAGAGCTGTAATTGTAGATACATCGAATTTTGGCCAGTATAATTTATCTTAAATGTTTATCCTGTGAAATGTATCCTATGCGACGCATTATTTCTGATTAAAATCATTTGTTCCAATGAAGCCAAAGCCATTTTTATATTACTCAACTTTCACACATTAAAAAGTAACTTCAGTTCTATAGAAACAGGAGTTGATCGTTCCTTCGATAACACCCTTGACAAAGAATAGAAGGTGAAGTGTAAAGCACCACTGCGGCGGACCATTTTGCTTTCCGACGTACAGGACGTACTAGTGCAGACGTTGCAACAGGACGTTGCGACTTTAGTCTGCCTAGGGGCACGCTCTTCAGCTAACTTTTGCCAAGAAGAGCACTTGGCAAAAGTGGATCTTCAGATGGTGCTGTTCCTTCAGGAGTCAAAACGGTCCGCCTCCGCTAGCAGGATATTCTATACGTGAAAAACAACTCAACAAACAGAAGTTTGAACCGATAGAATATATTTTTCATGCTGCATGGTAAAATGTTCCGTAAAGATTACTTTCTGTGCATAAATGCTATTCCCTGTATTTCATATTCATACTGTCATGATTGGTTGTTCAGGCGAAAACTGCTATTTCGTCCAGCTCATTAAAATCTTCTTTCTTTCATTCGCTGTAGAATCCTATCAGAGCGCAGGCCAACCACGTAGACTCCTATGGGAACAGGGCGAGCTGAAGATCCACTTGAAAAGCGGTCTTCTTTTCAAGTTAGCTGAAGCCGTCCCCATGGAAAGCGGAGTGGTTGGCCGGAGCGGAGCTATACACCATCACCAATTCCAAAAAGGCCGGATATTTAATCAAAAAGCAAGTATGGTAATGGAGAACATGTTCACCCTGGAATAGCAAGATATATATGCTTATTCTTAGGTGCGAAAGTTGAGTATATTATATTCAAAACCTAGGTTCAGTTAACGAAGATAATAGAAGAATAGCATAAGATGGAATGGATAAGAACGAACGGTGACGATAAAATAAATATATTTTACTATCTATATCAGGAAGTGCTTAAACAGTTAGGTAAAAAATCTACTTTCCTGTTGCATTTGAAACCGTAATCATCTATAATGAAGTTAACTAAAGGATTGTTACTGTTCGGCAGGCAAAACCTGGGTTAATCACAGCGGATTGTATGGCTTTCTGTCTACAATTTTGGGTTAATCCAGGTTTTTTTCTGGACAAACAGGTATCAGAAGAATTTAAAAAATACTCATTTCAGGTGTGAATGCAATTGAAAATTACAAAAGTATTAAATAATAATGTAGTTATGTCAAAAGATGAATCCAATCAGGAAATCGTTGTCATGGGCAAAGGGTTAGCTTTTCAAAAAAAGACTGGAGATGCGATTGAATCATCGAAAGTGGAGAAAACCTTTGTGCTGGAGAATTCTAATGTAGCTAAGAAGCTTGCGGAATTAATGAAAGAAACTTCTGAGATCTACTTGGATCTTTCTTACAAAATCCTTGAACTGGCTAAATCTCAGCTGACGTATAAATTAGATAACTATTTATATGTTGCCTTAACGGATCATTTAAGCTTTGCGATTACAAGACATAAAAACGGCATCGACTTGAAAAATCCGCTGTTGTGGGAAATTCGCAGATATTATAAACAGGAGTTTCATATTGCATTAAAAGCGTTGGATATGGTGGAAGAGGATACTGGAGTAAGGCTTGTAGAAGATGAAGCGGCTTCTATTGCCCTGCATCTGGTCAATAGTCAACTATCCGGTGAAAACATGGATACCGCAATTAAAGTAACGGAGCTGGTTAATAATATCTTGAATATTGTCAGATACTATTTCAAAATTGAATTGGATGAGGATTCTATCAACTATGAACGGTTTCTGACACATCTGCGATTTTTTGCTACCCGTTTTATCCGAAAAGAAAAAGCAGAGAATACGCATGATGATTTCCTGTATGAACAGGTGAAAAGGAAATATACAGCTGCATTTGAATGCACAGAAAGAATTGCAGCCTATATTGCTAAAAATTATGATTGGGACATTTCCAATGATGAAAAAGTTTACTTAACATTGCATATCCACCGAATTACCAATCGGCACCAAATAGATTCTACATCGTGATATAAAAGAAATCTTCAATTGAATAATCATGTTTAGGATTGTTACTGATGAAGCAGGCAAAACCTAAGTTACCCGCAGTTTACAGAGGAGAGCTCTGTATGCTGTGTGTAATTTAGGTTTTTTTTATTACCTTGAGGAGGTGGTTGGAACAAATTATAAATCATCATAAAACGAATGGATGAGCTGTTGCCAGGCAGTATGTCGGAATTATTTATTATTTTTTAGAAGCGTAATCTCCATCCGGAAAAGTATCACAACGTAAGATGTTTTAAGCAAACGCTATATGTAAAAGAATCCATTTCAGGCAATAATCCTGAAGAAAATCAGAAAATAGATTTAGTTTGTTTTACTTTAATAGAAAGAGGGGAAAACAATGAAATATGAACAATTAGCCAAAGATATCATTGAAAATGTCGGCGGAAAAGAAAACGTTAACAGTGTTGTTCATTGTATTACGCGTCTTCGTTTTAAATTAAAAGACGAGGAAAAGGCAAATACAGAGGTATTAAAAGAAATGGATGGCGTTGTAACCGTCATGAAAAGTGCTGGACAATACCAGGTAGTTATCGGCAACCATGTACCTGATGTGTATAAGGCAGTGGTAGAAGTCGGCGGTTTTGAGTCAAAAGGATCTGCTGATGAAGCGGATGGCGGAGATAAAGGCAGCTTGCTCAACCGTTTTATTGATATGATTTCCGGTATCTTCACGCCGATTCTTGGAGTATTGGCGGCGTCCGGTATGATCAAAGGGTTCAATGCTTTATTCGTTGCGATTGGATGGCTTAACGAAGAAGGCGGAACATACCAAATTTTAAATGCAACCGGGGATGCCCTGTTTTATTTCTTGCCGATTATATTAGGATATAGTGCAATGAAAAAGTTCGGCGGGACGCCTTTTATAGGTATGGTTATTGCCATGGCACTGGTATATCCTGCGCTGGAGGGAATACCCGCAGCGGCAGAACCGTTGTATACCTTGTTTGCAGGAACGGTGTTTGAATCACCTGTCTATATAGAATTCTTTGGTATTCCAGTCATTTTAATGACGTATTCGATGTCTGTTATACCAATTATTGTAGCAACATTTTTTGCAGCAAAAATTGAAAAGGCTTTAGCGAAAATTACTCCTAATGTTGTCAAAATGTTTTTTGTTCCTATGTTCACGTTACTGATTATTGTTCCATTAACCTTTATTGTGATTGGCCCAATTGCAACCTGGGCAAGTCAATTATTGGGACAGGTAACTGTCTGGGTATATGATTTAAGCCCTATTATTGCAGGTGCTTTTCTGGGCGGTTTCTGGATGGTATTTGTTATGTTTGGATTGCATTGGGGGCTTATTCCTATTGCGTTTAACAATGTTGCGGTTTCCGGAGAAGATCCAATTCTGGCATTGATTTTCGTGCATTCATTTGCTTTAGCAGCAGCAGTACTGGCTATTTGGATAAAAACAAAAAATGAAACTACGAAAACACTCAGCCCGCCGGCGTTTATCTCTTCCATATTCGGCGTAACGGAACCTGCTTTATACGGGATTGCTTTACCATTGAAGCGACCATTTGTTATCTCGCTTATATCATCAGCTGTCGGTGGAGCAATCATTGGATTATTCGGGACGAAAATTCACTTGCTCGGCGGACTTGGTATCTTTCAATTCCCTGCCATGATCCATCCAGAGGAAGGATTAAACACAGCATTTATCGGTACTATCATAGCAGCAGCGGTCGGGATGGTTCTATCCTTTGTTCTGACTTATTTCTTCGGAGGGATTAACCAAAAAGCAACAGCTGCACCAGCAGCTGAAGCAGCTTCCGCAAAAGAGGAAACAGTTGTTACGATACAAAATGAAGACATTGTCAGCCCGTTAACTGGAAAAACCATTGCACTTGAAGAAATAGAAGATACTGCATTTGCTTCCGGAGCGCTTGGGAAAGGGATTGCAGTGGAGCCGACGGAAGGGAAATTGATCTCACCTGTTTCTGGAACCGTTTCGGCGATGTTCCCTACAAATCACGCCATTGGAATCACTACGGAAAATGGTGCTGAGATTTTAATGCATATTGGGATGGACACAGTACAATTGGACGGCAAGAACTTCAAGGGTCACGTAGAACAAGGCGCAAAAGTCGAGAAGGGGCAGCTGCTTATTGAATTTGATATACCAGAAATTAAAAAAGCCGGCTTCCCGCTGACTACACCGATTATTATCACGAATTCAGGTGAGTATAAAGATATTGCGTTCACAGAAACAAAACAAATTAAGATTGGCGACCCGCTGCTTTCATTAGAAAAGTAACGGATTCCAAATAAACAGAAGGAAAGTGCTGTATCCAGTCTTTCCTTCTCCATACTAAACAAAGGAGTTTTTATGATGACACAATTTCCAAAAGGATTTTTATGGGGCGGAGCGGTAGCTGCGAACCAGGTAGAAGGTGCCTATTTAGAGGATGGAAAAGGATTAACATCGGTTGATTTATTGCCGACGGGAGAAAAGCGCTGGCAGGTCATGACAGGAAAAGTGGATTCATTAAAACCTGTTGAAGGCGAATTTTATCCGTCACATGAAGCCATTGATTTTTACCATCGCTATAAAGAAGATATTGCTTTGTTTGCGGAAATGGGATTTAAAGCATTACGAGTTTCGATTTCATGGGCGCGTATTTTCCCGAATGGAGACGATGCAGAGCCAAATGAAGCAGGTCTTCAATTTTATGATGATTTATTTGATGAAATGCGGAAATATGACATAGAACCGGTGGTAACCATTGCTCATTTTGATGTGCCGGTACATTTAATTGAAGCCTATGGAAGCTGGAGAAATCGCAAGCTTGTGAATTTCTTTGAAACCTATGCAAAAACGATTTTCACACGTTACCGGGATAAAGTGAAATATTGGATGACATTCAATGAAATAAACATGCTCCTGCATCTTCCATTTGTTGGTGCCGGATTAGTGTTTGATGAAGGCGAAAATGAGTTACAAATCAAATATCAGGCAGCGCATCATCAGCTCGTCGCAAGTGCCTTAGCTGTAAAAGCCGGGCATGAAATTATCCCGGATGCTAAAATCGGCTGTATGCTGGCAGCAGGTACAACGTATCCGTACACTTCTAATCCAGACGATGTTGCCAAAGCAATGGAAAGAGACCGGGAATCCTTCTTCTTTATTGATGTTCAATCCCGCGGGCACTATCCTGGTTATGCAAAACGCTTTTTCCAGGACAATGGTTTGAAAATCGATATGGAAGAAAATGATGCAGAGCTATTGAAGAATCATACAGTGGATTATATCGGGTTCAGCTATTATTCCAGCAGAACAACAAGCACTGATCCGGAAATTTTAAAGGATATCACAGATGGAAATGTATTTGCTTCTGTTGCCAATCCATATCTGAAAGCATCCGAATGGGGCTGGACAATAGATCCAAAAGGCTTCCGCATTACGGCTAATCAGCTGTATGACCGCTATGAAAAGCCATTATTTGTTGTGGAAAACGGACTTGGCGCGATTGACAAATTAAACGCTGATGGTACCGTTGACGACGACTATCGTATAGAGTATTTAAAGGAGCATATCGCTGAAATGGGTGAAGCAATAGAAGATGGCGTGGATATCATCGGCTATACCAGCTGGGGTCCGATTGACATTGTCAGTGCTTCCACCGGCGAAATGAAAAAACGTTACGGTTATATTTATGTAGACCGTGATAACGAAGGAAAAGGGACCTTAAAACGTTCGAAAAAGAAAAGCTTTGATTGGTATAAGCAAGTGATTGCTTCGAATGGGGAGAAGCTATAATTTGATTTAGAGGGTAACCGAGAGTTAGTTGTTAAGATGAATATTTCCAATCATAAATAAATCGATATAAACGAAAAATGTATTTCAAAAGCCTCGCTGATAGATGAAGTATCATCATTTCAGCGAGGCTTTGTCCCATTTAAGTATGCTTATTTTTCTGTAAAACAACAAGCTGATCCTCTTCATCTAACATTATTTTACTTCTTAACGTAATCAGCTGAATGGTATGGTTCTTCTTTTTGATAAACAGTGGAACCGTATCTTCCGGCAATTGCTCCTTCTCAAGCTTTCCTTTTTGTTTTAATGGGAACTCTTGTATCGTGTAGCCTGTATTGATTTTCTTATTTAATTCGGTAAATACAGCATCTTCATGAAACAGGAGATGTCCTTTTCCTGCAAACGGAATTTTGTTCGAGCCCTCTTGTTTATAGTTGTTGCTGGTAAGGGTAAATGTATGATTATGACCAAATTTAGGTGCATAGGATTGGCTGACTAGTATGTTAAATGCAGCATCTCCAGTTAAAGAAAGAATGGTCTCATATGGTGTCAGGTCTACTTCATATTCGCTGTGCTCTGCCAGAATTTGTCCGTGATAAACAGGGATTTCCTTGTTTACAGCAGGCTGCAGCTGTGTGGCGGAAGAATCACTGATTAATACAGGTAAATCCATCTTTTGTAAATAAGCAGCCAATGCAATGGAAAAGCTGTTTGCCCCCACTAATAGAACGCCTGGTGCGGTGTCATTGGCAAGATGGAGCGCCTTAGCAATTGGACGCAGTGAAAAGCCATGCGCGCATACGGTAATAAATACAAGCGCAAAGGTTAAAGCTGTCAGCATAGCAGCCCCTTCATGCCCGTCATTCAGCAGAATGGTTGCAAAATAACCGGAAACAGACAGAGCAACAATTCCCCGCGGTGCAATCCAGCCAATCAGCATTTTTTCAGAATTGGAAAGCTCTGTGCCAATAGTAGAGAGCCAAATCGATAAAGGCCGTACAATAAATAACATGACAAGAACAAAGCCGATAATCGGCCAGGTAAACATCTCCGCGATTGTCTCCCGTGTTAAAGAAGCCGTCAGTAAAATGAAAATAGTGGATGTCAGCAGAACAGAAATATTTTCAACAAAGTGACTGACTTCATGGCCGATAGAGGATACATAATGTTTGGTACGACCGATTGTTAATCCCATGACGGTAACAGCCAGCATCCCAGTTTCATGCATAATAACCTCGGCTACGGTAAAACAAAGCAGGAGAAAGGATATAATAATCGGTGTTTTTAGGTACTCGGGAAATACGCCTTTGCTGATCATTAAGCTGACCACCATGCCGATCACATAGCCGAGAATAACGGCAATAATGGCACTGAGAAAGAAATGAATTAAGTAATTTGCATGCAGACTTTCTGTTGTAAGTACCTTAATAATTTCGTAAGCAAATAATGCAAGCAGCGGACCGAATGGATCAACAATAATTCCTTCCCATTTAAGAACAGCTGCCGTACGCGGTTTTAATTTTGCATTCCGCAGCAAAGGCAGAATAACAGTCGGTCCGGTTACAATAAATAAACCGCCAATAATGAAAGATATCTCCAAGCTCAAGCCTGCGATAAAATGAGCAGCGAGTGCTCCGCCGATCCAGGCAATGAAAGCACCGAACGTAACGATCCGGAATACGGATTTAGATACGCCTCTGATTTCCCGGACATCGAGGCTGGAGCTGCCTTCAAATAAAATAATGGCGACAGCAAGCGAAATCAATGGACTGTACAGGCTGCCCAATGCGTCCTGCGGGTTGAACAACCCAAGCACAGGTCCCAATAATAGACCGGCAATGGACATGATAACAATGGAAGGCCATTGAATTCGCCAAGCCAGCCATTGCGAGAAGATACCAACGACAATAATAACAACAATACTGACTAGAGCAATATTTTCCATAGCATTTTCTCCGTTCTTTTAGATTCATGTAAAGTAGTTTATCAATTCTGGTAGAGTTTGTCTTATATTTTGTCAGAAGGTGAATAAATCATATTACTGAATATCGTTTATTTCTTATAATGTGCAACAGCGGCCTCAGCCATCCGAAGAATTTCTGCATGAAGACTTTCTGGTTCCGTAATGGTCATTTGGTCTGCAAATCCAAGAAGAAATCGCTTTGCTTCTTCTTTTGTATCAAAAGCTAATTTAACGTGTGTCCATCCTTTTTCGTCAGTAGATGCAGTCTCTATTATCCGTACAAAATAAGTTGAAAAGGAAAGTCTCGGCAGCACTTCTCTGGAAGTCTTTACCCATACCTCATAAGTCGGCAAGGCCTTGATAAATGCTTGTTTTGAGTTTTTCCAGTATGCTGCAATATCAAAATCAACCGGTCTTTCAAAGGTTTCTTTGCTTGGCACAGCAGACTGGATTCGTGAAGCGCGATAATTCCGGATATCTCCATTTTCCTTTGCGGCAATCACGTACCAGCTGCTTCCTTTCGCAACTAGTCCCAGCGGCTGTACGATATAATGATTGGTTTGTCCGTCTGCACGCTGATAGAGGATATTCAATTTATTATTTTTCCATATTGCATTTTTCAGAACCTCAAAGGATGCAATTTTTTCTTTTGTTCCCCGCCAGGAGCTGGTATCAATATGAATGCGGCTCCATACATCCTTTGCACTTTCACGATAAGCTGCAGGCAGGGATGCGATAACTTTGTTTCTGGCGTCTTCAGAAGTACGGGTTAATCCTAAATCATCCAGTAATTGAGGAGCTGCCGGCACGAATAAAGCGCGTATTTCCGATTCCTTTAAGCCGGTCAAATCAGTCTGATACCCATCAACTAAAGACCAGCCGCCATTTTTGCCGCGATCAGCAAAAACGGGAATGCCAGAGCCGCTTAAAACCTCCATATCTCTGTAAATTGTCCGTTCGGAGACTTCCAGCTTTTTAGATAATTCTTTAGCAGTCATTCGACCATACGACTGCAGCAATAAAAGAATGGATATGAAACGGTCCCCTCGCATGAACATCACCTTTCTTCTAATGAATTATATTAATTAAATGAAATATGACAATAGATGTCAAGAATTAGTTTGTATAATGAAAATATCTGAGGAAGAAAGGGTGGAAGAGAATGAAAACATTGAATGGAAAAGTAGCTCTTGTCACAGGCGGAAGCAGAGGAGCCGGACGCGGTATTGCTGTAGAACTGGGGAAAGCTGGTGCAACCGTATATGTCACAGGCCGCAGTGTTCGGGGAGCATCTACGAATCATTGGCCGGGGACCGTTAATGACACGGTTTCAGAAATAGAAGCTGCCGGTGGAAAAGCAATTGCATTACAGTGCGACCATACGAAAGATCCAGAAACAGAGGCTGTGATTTCTCAAATTCGCAAAGAGCAGGGAAAGCTGGATATTTTGATAAATAATGTTTGGGGCGCACATGACTTGGGTGTGGAAGGAAAACCTTTTTGGGAGCTGACCTTGCAAAATTGGGATACAATGTTTACAGCAGGCGTAAGAGCGCAACTGGCTGTCAATCACTTTGCTGTTCCCTTGCTTCGAGAAAATAAACAGGCTTTGATCATTCATACAACGTTTTGGGATCATGGCAAATACACTGGCCAATTTTATTATGATTTAGCTAAGAATGCGTTGGTGCGAATGGCCTATGGGCTATCTATCGAATTAAAAGCGGATAATATTGCTGTTCTTGCTGTTTCTCCCGGATTTATGCGGACCGAGCTCGTATTGAAATATCATGGTGCAGACGAAGAAAACTGGAGGGAAGCGGATGATTTACAGCAAACAGAAACACCATACTATGTTGGAAGAGGAATTGCAGCATTAGCAGCTGATCCAAATGTGATGGAGAAAAGCGGGCAGGTGTTCCGAGGGGGAGAATTAGCGAAGGAGTATGGATTTACAGATATAGACGGGCGTTATATTCCGCCATTTACCATATAGACTCGGATGTATATTATTTTTAAAAGAATGGATTACTTAGAAAACAGGTATTCTCTATGTAAAATAGCCAGTGTTCTTATATAATAAGGCCACTGGCTGTAATATGCGTATTTTCTATTACGAACCTTAGATAAAGTAAAATCCGATGCCCATAATCACATATGCAGCTAATAAAGTAAGCCCTTCAAACCAATTGGAATCCCCATCATTCGAGATGGTAATCATTAAAAATACAGCTGTCACCATGCTGATCAGCTCCGGCCATGTAAAGACAAGCGGCATCGATGTGGAAAAGAAAAGGGATAACAAAACAAGAATCGGCAGAACAAACATTGTGATCTGCAGGGTGGAACCAACGGCTATTTCAACAGCGACGTCCATTTTATTTTTATAAGCCATGACAATCGCTGATGCATGCTCTGCTGCATTTCCGACAATTGCTACAATAATGATCCCGATAAATAATTCAGACCATCCAAATGCCGCGCCGACAGTATCAAATGTCGATACTAAATGCTCCGAAACATAAGCAACAGCAGCCGTTGCAAGTGCCAGAATAACAATTGCTTTGCCTTTCCCCCATTCAGGTTCTTCCTCCTGTTTCGATTCATTTTGTTCGTTATCTGAATGATAAACGCCACGGTGGGTAACGAATTTAAATAGTAATGCTGCCAAATATAACACGATTAAAATAACAGCTATTCCAACACTGACAATCATCGTATCACGTTCGTTCAGCGATTGGGTGAATACTTCTGGAATAACAAAGGCAACAATCACAGCAAAAATCAGCATACCGGCATTATGGCGCGCATCGTGCACACTAAAGGATTGTCTTTTGTATTTCAGTCCGCCGACAAAAAAGGATAACCCGCCGACAAGCAGTAAGTTCCCTAATACAGAACCTGTTAATGAAGCCAGTACGATTCCGATGAGTCCGGCTTTTAATGCAAAGATAGAAATAATAAGTTCAACCGCATTTCCGAAGGTTGCATTTAACAATCCCCCAGCTCTCGGTCCTAAAACGATTGCTAAACTTTCCGTAGCCCTGCCGATAAAGCCGGCTAAAGCAATTATCGTCAAGCAATAGATGATAAACATGATGATAGCAGACCAATGAAAGATGGAGCCGATGATGGAAAGCGGCAGTCCAATCAACACGAGTATCATAAATAACTTATTCATCAAAGTCCCTCCGTTTTTCTATATCTGGATAGCTATAGATTACCCCGATTGATTCGATATTATTTGGAGGAAGATAATTCCGCTTAACGTAAACGGTATTAAAATAAAGAGAGATCACATTATTTACACTTGCGCAGTAAAAAAGGTGCTATTCACTTTGTTATTACAGATTTATCTGGAGTTAAATAAGGGTATAATAGAATGAGATATTTTGTATTTGTAGAGAATGGAGGATTTATTCTAGAAGATGCCTCAAAAAAAGTATAAAATAGTCAGAAAGAATAGGTATGAGCTGGGAGGAATAGAATTTCACGGATGAATATAACGCTCAAGCCATATTTAAAAAAGATGAATTGGATCATTTATTATAAGGCCATGTAAACGAGCCTTCTGCATAATATAATGTTTACCAGGAGGCAGATTTGTAATAACAGCTATTCAAACACCATGGAAAAAATGTCAAACGAAAAGAGGAGTGATTTATTATGTCAAACAAAAGAATCCTTGCCATCAGCGACATTCATGGCTGTTATCATGAGCTTGAGCAGCTATTGCAATTAAATCATTATAACCCAAAAGAAGACCAGCTTATCCTTCTGGGAGACTATATCGACAGAGGTCCTGAGCCAAAGCGGACGGTTGCTTATATTATGAAACTGGCAGAAGAGGGAGCTATTGCTTTGCGGGGAAATCATGATCAGATGTTTTTGGAGTGTATATTCAGCAACAATCCAGATAAGGAACGGCGTTATTTAATCAATGGCGGGATGGATACGATAGAATCATATGTGGGAGAAGACTTTTTTTCAGGTAATACTGCAGGGGAGCATTTGCAGGCTGCCAAGGAAAAAATCAAAGAAGATGATAGCGAGCATTTAGAATTTTTATCTAATCTGCCGTATTATTATGAAACGGAAAACCATCTCTTTATTCATGCAGGTATTGACCCAGCATTGGATGATTGGAAGGAGACGCCCGATTTTGATAAAATCTGGATTCGTCAAGAATTTTTAGGCTTTGACCATCCTCACGATTTTACCGTCGTGCATGGTCATACACCGACACAGTATCTTCACGGCAAAAATGACAATAGCATATTTTTTGGGAATAAAAAAATTGATATCGACGGAGCATGTGCTTATGGTGGAAGATTAAATTGTTTAATAATAACGGGAGATTCATACGAAACAACGTATATCAATCATATCGAAGCGTAAATCTGTAGCAGGCAGGGGGCAGGGAGATGGCAAATATTCATGATGTTTCGAAAGCTGCAGGTGTATCTGTCAGTACGGTTTCGCGCGTACTGAATAATCATCCTTATGTCAAAAAGGAAAAAGCAGAGGCTGTGAAAAAAGCAATTATAGAAACAGGCTATATTCCGAATATTAATGCGGTTAATTTAAAGAAAGGAAAGACGCATCTTGTAGGTATTGTTTTGCCATTTTTAGATGTGCCGTATTTTTCACAGCTGGTTCAAGGGATATCACAGGCAGCTTCTGTTCATCAATATAAGCTGGTGCTGTACCAGACTGGGTATGACGAGCATCAGGAGAAAGAAGCTTTAGAAATGTTAAAGCTAAAGCAAATTGACAGTTTGATCATTTGTTCCAGAAAAATATCTTTAGAAACAGTGGAACATTATCAGCAATATGGCAGCATTGTTCTATTTGAAAATGGGGAAGATACGCCGTTGAGTTATACGTTTATCGATCATTATGCATGTTTTATGAGGGCCCTGGAGTACCTGTATGAGCATGGACACCGGAAAATTGGTTTTTCTATCAATCGGCTGGAGGGGGCAAACAGCAGTCAGCGTGAACGTGCCTACCGTGATTTTTTAAAGTTAAAAGGTCTCCCTTTTCACAAAGATTATATCTTTAAAAAATGTCTCAATATAGAAGATGGGGAACGTATTTTACGAGAAATCGCTGCATTTCAGGAACGTCCTACAGCTATTCTAGCGACAAGTGATCAAGTAGCAGCGGGTATAATTACTTCCAGTTCAAACTATGAACTCAAGGTTCCGCGTGATTTAGCGGTTATTGGCTTTGATGATCAGCCGATAGCACGTGCTATGCAAATTACTTCCGTTAATATCCCACTGTATTCTATCGGGCAGATTTTGTTTGAACAGGCCATAGCTGAAGAGATTTCCCATAAAGAAGTTTCAACGGAGTTAATGGAAAGGTCAACGGTTTGATAAAAAAGGATGAAAAGCAGCAACGTCTCGAGAATGTTTACTGCTTTTCATGAACATAAAAAAACAATCCGGGCCCGGCAAAAATCATGGTATATGATACGATCATGCCTTTTCAGTTACACTCATATCAATATCCAAAATCTATGCCGCATGCCGCCGGATTGTTCTCTAACTTGAGTGTACTTTCTGATATCGTTTTCAGGTCAAGTGTTTTTTTAGTTTATATATCCGCCTTTTTAAATTTATCAACATAATCCTTTGCTTTTTCGAAATTTAACCCGCTGCGATCCTGCACATACTTTACAGCCTGATGATCATCCTTATTATTTTCAAGCATATCTTTTAAATGGCTTACAACCTCTGGATCTTCTAATTTCAGATAGGGGGAGGTCGAGTTGTTTACATATCTTTTTAATTCGAAGAAGCCCATACCGGTTTCTTGCCGTACATATTTCATGATTCGTATAAATTTTAAAGGTGACGCATTATTTTTATTATCCTCAAGCATTTCAGTGGCTTCTAAAATAACCTCGAAAGGATCTCTTTGTGAATGGGATGGATTGAATTTATTTCTTTTGCGTAAAAATAATAAATAGATTATTCCGACAACGATAATAATAATCAAAAAGATTTGTACAAAAAGCATATGTCATCCTCCTTCAGTAAATACTTTGTTTTATTATAGCATAAAGGCAGTTAGCTTCTAATCGGAGATAAAATGATGACTGCAGAATGCGCTTACGCATTTTGTTAAAACCGCTGGCAGTTAGCTCAATCGGGCTGTTTGCGGCTGTAACGAATATTTCTTCCTTGTTTTTAAAAGCTTTGCAAATAAATAAACGTTTGTTATAATGGAACAAATGTTCTTTTGACAGTTTTGATTACTTCAAATAACGAAGACGAAAGCTTTAAAGTTTAGACGTTTAAAATAAATATAATTACTCCGTAACAATCAATTTGCTGAAATGAGAGGTGAGTCCAATGAAACAGGAATCGCTTTTTGGAGAGGATAATAAAAGAAATTCCCCGCTTGCCAGCCGTGTCCGTCCCAGAACACTGGATGAATTTGTCGGTCAGCAGCACTTATTGGCGCGAGGGAAGGTGTTGCGTGAATTTATCGAAAATGATCAGGTGACTTCGATTATTTTTTGGGGGCCGCCTGGCGTTGGCAAAACAACGTTGGCTGAAATTATTGCACATAAGACAGAATCAAAATTTATTAATCTGTCTGCAGTAAACAGCAGCATCAAGGATATCAAAAATATAATGAAGGAAGCGGAATCAAGACGCGATTTCGGTGAAAAAACCATTATTTTTATTGATGAAATACACCGGTTCAACAAGGCGCAGCAGGATGCTTTTCTGCCTTATGTCGAAAATGGCAGTATTATTTTAATCGGGGCAACAACGGAGAACCCTTCCTTTGAAGTAAATGCAGCATTGCTGTCGAGAAGTAAGGTGTTTGTTTTAAATCAATTGGAAATAGCTGATGTTGTAAACCTTTTAAAGAATGCAATAACCCATCCGTATGGATTTGGAGATAAGGATATTCATATAACCGAACAAAGCTTAGAGGCGATTGCAAAGTTTGCAAATGGAGATGCAAGGAGTGCCTTAAATACGTTAGAGATGGCGGTGTTAAATAGCGGCACAAATGCTGAAGGCTTCTATATCAACGAGTCGAATCTGGAACAGCTGATTACCCGGACTTCCTTTCTGTATGATAAGAGTGGCGAAGAGCATTATAATATCATTTCTGCCCTTCATAAATCGATGCGGAACAGTGATGTCGATGCCGCGATTTATTGGATGTCCAGAATGCTTGAATCAGGAGAGGATCCAATCTATATTGCCAGAAGGCTGATTCGCTTTGCGAGTGAAGACATCGGCTTAGCTGATACACGTGCACTGACAATTACCACGGATGTATTTCAAGCCTGTCGTTATATCGGAATGCCGGAATGTGATGTCCATCTTACCGAAGCAGTTATTTATTTGTCACTGGCGCCCAAATCAAATGCCGTGTACCGAGCGCGGCAAAAAGCGAAAAAGGATGTAAAGGAATCGATTAATGAACCTGTACCCTTGCAAATAAGAAATGCACCGACAAAGCTAATGAAAGAACTGGATTATGGAAAGGGTTATCAGTATGCGCATGATGAAAAAGATAAATTAACCGCAATGCGAACGATACCTCCTTCGTTAGAGGGACAGCAGTACTATTACCCGACAGAGCAAGGAAATGAGAAAAAATTTAAAGAAAGATTGAATTATGTGAAGGAATGGCAGAAAAGGAATAATTAACAGCTCAGCAGATGAAGGGATGAAAACTTTTCTAGCTGGAAGGTAAAAAATAAGCGTGGTATTTTAACCAAAACCATGCTATACTTTATTTTGCGATGAGCTGATTTGCGTAAGCCGAGAGACAACGTACGATATGCAGATGTGAACTGCATGTTCTTTCGCCGCAAATTTCGAAAAGAAAGGCATCCGTATCTCATACGGATGCCTTTCTTCGTACTATCTCGATCTTTTAAAAGCCTGACTTTGATCAGCTAAATGAAGTTTTCGGAGCAGCTGACGAAGCGGCTCCCGAATAAGTAAATAGACGCCTATGGAAATAAATACTGCAGCTAAACCATATAAAAATCCGGCAAGCACATCTGTAGGGAAATGTACTCCTAAATAAATTCTCGTAAATAATATAAAACCAATCCAAGCAAGTGTGATAAAGCCGATAATTATTTTTTTCCATATTTGATAAACTGCAAGAATAAGTACCATCCCGATAAAACCATAAAAAATCGTTGTAGCTGTGGCATGTCCGCTCGGGAAGCTTTCGTTTGTTTTTTCAATAAGTTGTAAGAAGTTAGGACGATCACGGTCAACGATTTTCTTTAATACTTTTCCGCCGATTGCTGCGCAGACAAGAATCGTACCGCCGAACCATAATCCTTCTGCAAATTTACGCTTGAAAAAGAGGACAATACAAATAATAATTGTCATGGCGATAACAGCTTTCATGCTTCCCAGCTCTGTCATAAACATAATAAAAGCTGTTTTTCCTTCAGAAATTGTTCCCTGAATCCGCTCAATCCATGATAAATCAAAGGAACGGATCCAATTGCTTTCAAAATATACACCCCAGGCGATGACGCCGAATAATAATAGAAATATAATCCCTGCCAATAAAAAAGAAGCAGGAGTTAATCTTTGAGACTTCAAAACGCTACCCTTCTTTCTCTCTCTATTTACAATTCCCTATTTAAATTAATTGTCAAATTTTCATTGTACATAATAACAAGCTTTTTTGCATGGAAATAAACAAAAAGTTATGTTTAATCTTTTAGAGAGAAAGGAAAAGGTACATAAAGGTTAATTTTTATTTTGTTAACAGTAAAGATGAAGGAGGAAATAAGGATGACACAAGAACAATTAATACTACAAGAGCGTCCAAATGGGCTGCCGGATGAAAATACATTTCAATTTAAAAAGGCAGAAATCGGTAAACCTTCAGAAGAAGAGCTGCTGCTAAAAACGTTGTATGTATCGGTAGACCCCTATATGCGCGGGAGAATGTCTGATGGTCCATCCTACGCAGCTCCTTTTGAAGTAGGGGAACCATTAAAGGGCGCAGCAGTAAGCCAGGTGGTCGAATCCAACAGCAGTAATTTTGAAAAGGGCGACCTGGTAACTGGTACGCTCGATTTTCAGGAATACAATGTGGTCAAAAATGATAAGGTGAGAAAGGTAACTACAAAAGGAATGAGTCCATCAAGCGCTCTAAGCGTGTTGGGAATGCCTGCACTCACCGCCTATTTCGGCATGATGCATATTGGCGAGCCAAAAAAGGGAGAGACCGTTGTTGTATCGGGGGCAGCAGGAGCTGTCGGACAAATCGCGGGACAGCTGGCTAAGAAAGAAGGAGCACGAGTTGTAGGAATCGTCGGATCAGAGAAAAAAGCTGCTTATATTACAGAAACACTCGGGCTTGACGCAGCTGTTGAATATAAAAAAGGAAATGTCAGCGGGCAGTTGAAAGAAACATGTCCAGATGGAATTGACGTCTATTATGAGAATGTCGGCGGTGAAATTTCAGATGCTGTCTGGCCGTTATTAAATGTGTTCGCCCGTGTACCTGTATGCGGCGCGATTTCTGCCTATAATTTAGAAGAAGGAGAGAAAGATATTGGCCTGCGCGTGCAACAATTCCTTATTAAATCACGTGTGAAAATGCAGGGCTTGCTGGTAGGCGACTTTGCCGACCACTATGATGAAGCCTATCAGGCATTGGAAGAAGCAGTTTCAAATGGTGAATTGAAGTTTGAAGAGACCATTCAGGAAGGATTCCATGCGATTCCAGATGCGTTTTTAGGACTATTTTCCGGAGATAATATAGGGAAGCAGCTGGTAAAAGTTGCTGATGCAGAATAAGTTTACAGAGAAAGCCGCTTGATTCATATGTTCTGAATAAGCGGCTTCTTTTAAAAAACTAGATTTGTTGAGAAGAAGTAATGATGGAAATGCTATCATGTTTTTCGGGCTGGATTTCTGATTTAATGGAGAAGGGCTGCTATGAATACTTTTAAAAATAAACGTTATTGGATACTTATGCCGCCGTCTTTACTCATATCTATTTCTTTAATTATTTTTATACCAGATAATAAAAGGACCCTCTATGCGTTTTTAGTCATCGCTTTATTTTGGATTGTGTATTCCATGGACGTATTATGCAAAGAAAAACAGCAGGAAGAAGTCAGATAGTCGATAAGAGCATTATTATAAATTGGAAGTTTCTGAGAAAACATATTAACATGTGTCTATAAAAAGCCTTCTGTTAAAAAATATAATCTAAATAATCTCCATGCCCTCGGACGAGCTCTGTTTCGTTTTTGGAAGAAATCCAAAAGTAATGGAAGGTCAGCCCTTTTTCTTCCCCGCCGCCTGTTGGCTGATATTCCCATTCATTAAGAGTTTCTGTTACATATATCTCATAAAAAAACCTATGATGAACCGCCCCATCATTATTTTTCCAAAAATCTTCTGCAATCAATGCTCCGACTTTAAACTTTTTCAAACCTGTTTCTTCGTTCATTTCTCTAATGACCGCATGAATCGTGTCTTCTCCTTTTTTCACTGTCCCTTTGGGTATCTGTCTTCCAGCTGCTGGGTTAGAATGCCGGAATACAAGTACTTCTATTTTGTTGTCCTTCCACCTTGTTATATATCCATATACTTTTTTGATTGGATTCAAAATTATACACACCTCGTTTATTAAGACTTCTAATTGAATTCCTTCTAGCTTCTTTATTTAATATATCATATCCCAATCAGAGAGGAATCTTCATCAATTTGATTTAAGCCCAGTTTTTTTAAAGTGACAAGGTGTCGCCTTAAAAGTTGACATTAAATTATTTATCAAATAACATTAATCAAGTCTAGATGCGACAAAGTGTCATAATATTAGAGGAGGGGGATTATGCCGAAACAGACTTTTTACAATTTGCCGAAAGAAAAACAGGATAATTTACTTGCTGCAGCTAAAAAAGAGTTTTCGAATAAGCCGTTAAATAAAGCATCCGTTTCAAATATTATTAAGAATGCAGACATACCAAGAGGAAGTTTTTATCAGTATTTTGATGGAAAGGAGGATGCTTTTTATTTCTTATTAGAAAAACAGATGAAAGTGAACAGTGAGGAATTTATTGCTATTCTGAAGAAAAATAGCGGTGATTTATTTGAAGCATTTATGGAGACTTTTCAAAAAATGCAAAAAGAATTTCAGGTGCAAAAAAATCGTGATTTTTTTAGAAATGTATTTTTAAATATGGACTACCAGATGGAGAATAAAATTCTTAGTGATTTTAGTGAATCGCGGTTTGGGAAGCCTTTTTTGGAAATTGTAACAGCTATTGATAAGGAAAAATTGAATATTTCCAATGATGAGGAAGTTATTCATATCATGGAAATTATTATGGCGGTAACCTTCCACAATTTAATGAAGCATTTTGCCAAACAGAATACATTCGAAGACGCTATGAATAACTATCGGTTTGAAATGAATTTACTTAAAAAAGGATTATACAAGGGAGATGAACAAGGATAAGCGGTGAAAATTCCTGAACACAAGCTAACATTGTTTTTTTGATTCCTTTATCTCCGTTTAGCTTGAACAGGACAAAAAATTGAACAAGTGAATTTAAAAAGAAAACATACTATTACAAGAAGGTGTACGATTTGAAGAAGATTATTAATTTCTCCCTTAATAACAAATTTGCCATATGGATTCTTACGATTATGGTAGTTATTACAGGGTTATTTGCAGGCTTAAATATGAAACAAGAAACAATGCCTGATATTACAATGCCGAATGTCTCTGTTATGACGACTTATCCTGGAGCGGCTCCAGATGAGATTGTTAATGAGGTAACCGAACCGATTGAACAGCGAGTACAAAATTTAGAAGGGGTAGAAAATGTTACTTCCTCTTCTATGGCAAATATGTCATCCGTTCAATTAGAATTTGACTTTGATAAGGATATGGATAAGGCGGCAGAGGAAGTAACAGAAGTGCTGTCTGATCTTTCATTGCCTGAAGGAGCAGATGATCCGGAGGTTTCCAGGTTAAGTATCAATGCACTGCCGGTAATGGCTTTAAGCATTAGTGACAATGCGCATAGTTTAGAAGAATTGACCAATAGCGTCGAGCAGGATGTTGTACCAGCCCTGGAAGGCATCGAAGGGGTTTCCGATGTTCAAGTTACTGGACAGCAGATGAACGAGGTTAATATCGAATTTGATGAAGAAGCATTAAATGAATATGGACTGGACCAAGATACGATTGAACAAATTATTCAAGGATCTGATATTACATTTCCACTTGGATTAACCACGTTTGATAAAGACGTAAAAAATGTGGTTATCGATGGAGATATTGCTTCAGTGGACGATTTAAAGGAGCTTGAGATTCCGGCAGTACCATCTGGTGATGCTGGCGGACAACAAGACATGATGCCTCCTGAAGGAATGCCGGAACAGGATGGGCAAGCACAAGATATGGATCCATCTGCAGAAATGCCAGACCAAGAGGCAGCTGGTGATGAGATGCCAGATCAAGCTGAGGCAGGACAGCAGTTACCGGCGGAAATGCCAACCGTACAGCTTGGCGAACTTGCAGATATTGAAGTGGTTGGTGAAGCAGAATCTATTTCCCGGACGAATGGGGAGGACTCCATTGGTATTCAAATCGTGAAAAGTGCCGATGCGAATACGGTAGATGTGGTAAATGGAGTGAAAGCTGAAGCAGAAACATTTGAAGATGAATTAGGACTTACGGTAACATCTACATTTGACCAGGGAGAACCGATTGAAGAATCAGTGAATACCATGCTGAGCAAGGCTCTCTTTGGAATTATTTTTGCTGTCGTTATAATTCTGCTATTTTTAAGAAGTATCAAAACGACATTGATTTCCATTATTTCTATTCCATTATCTTTATTAATGGCTTTATTCCTGTTACAGCAAATGGATATTACCTTGAACATTTTAACGCTGGGGGCGTTGACCGTAGCTATCGGAAGGGTTATTGATGATTCCATTGTTGTTATGGAAAACATCTACCGGAGAATGGCTTTACCGGGTGAAAAGCTGCGCGGAAAAGATTTGATACGTGAAGCAACCAGACAGATGTTTGTTCCAATCTTTTCTTCAACAGTTGTAACCATAGCTGTATTCCTGCCGCTAGGTTTAGTCAGCGGACAGGTCGGAGAATTATTTATGCCGTTTGCACTTGCTGTTGTCTTTGCGCTTGCTGCCTCTTTACTCGTTGCAGTAACCGTGGTGCCAATGCTTGCTCATTCATTATATAAAAAGCAATTAAACAGTAAGACAGTTGAAGAAACTGACGGACATGAAGAGAAGCCAAATAAGTTAGCACGTTTTTATAAGCGTATATTAAATTGGGTCTTAGATCATAAATTAGTTACTTTTGGCGGTTCTGTTCTTGTGCTTGTACTCAGTTTATTCCTTTTGCCGGTTATTGGCGTAAGCTTCCTGCCGGATGAGGAACAAAAAATGATCATGGCTACGTATAGTCCTGAACCAGGAGAAACACAAGAAGAAGCAGAAGAAGCGGCAAGTAATGCAGAAAGCTTCTTAAGTGACCGGGAAGGTGTCACTACGTATCAGTATTCTCTTGGCGGCGGCAACCCGATGACGAGTATGATGGGGGCGGGCGGAGATAATTCCGCATTGTTCTTTATTGAGTATGATGATGATTTTGAGAATTTCAGTGAAGAGCCTGCTAAAGTGATTGACGCGCTGAATGAAGATACGGAAAACGGCGAATGGAAGAGTATGGACTTTGCCAGCATGGGCAGTGGATTAGAGCTGTATGTTTTCGGTGATAATCTGGAGGATATCCAAAGTGCTTCTAATCAGGTTTTACCTATTTTAGAAAACAACAACGATTTAGAGAAAGCTGAATCCAGTATGTCTGAAGCATATGACCAATACACACTTGTAGCAGATCAGGAAAAATTAAGCCAATATGGTCTGACAGCAGCTCAAATTGGCATGAATCTAAGTGATGCTGGTGAGGCGCCGGTTCTTACTACCGTGAAACATGACGGGGAAGACGTTAATGTCTATGTAGAGACAGAAGAAAGAGAATATAATTCCATAGATGATTTAACGGATATTGAGATTCCAACTCCATTAGGAACAACTGTTACAGTTGGAGAAGTGATGGATGTAAAAGAGGAAAAATCACCGGATACCATTGACCGCAGAGATGGCAAAATGTATGCATCTCTTACAGCGGATATAAGCACAAATGATGCTGGCGCAGTGTCTAGTGAAGTAGAAGAGCAAATCAGCGAATTAGACCTGCCGAGTGGTGTGAGTGTAGAATTTGGCGGGGTAACAGAAGAAATCAATGATTCCTTTACACAGCTTGGGCTTGCAATGCTGGCAGCTATAGCGATTGTTTACTTTGTACTTGTTGTTACCTTTGGCGGGGCATTGGCGCCATTTGCAATTCTATTCTCCCTGCCATTTACAGTAATAGGAAGCTTAGTTGCGTTATGGATTGCTAGCGAGCCACTTAGTGTTTCTGCAATGATTGGTGCACTGATGCTGATTGGTATTGTGGTAACCAATGCTGTTGTATTGATTGACCGCGTTATCCATCAGGAGAAGGAAGGACTTTCTACCAGAGAAGCATTACTGGAAGCTGGTTCGACAAGGCTTCGTCCAATTCTGATGACAGCTCTTGCGACAGTTGGAGCGCTTATCCCGCTTGCAATTGGAGCAGAAGGCGGCGGTCTCATTTCCAAAGGCCTTGGTGTTACGGTTATTGGCGGTTTAACAAGCTCTACACTGTTAACACTTGTTATTGTACCGATTGTTTATGAAGTACTTGCTAAATTTCGTAAAAAAGAAATAAAATAATCAATATAAACAGGGCAGCCCATATGAGCTGCCCTGTTTATATTGATTTGTTTGATTACATATTTGCTTCTTTTTCAACGTTATCAACAAAATCTTTTGCCTCTTTTAAGCCAAATCCCGTTTGTTCCCGAACGTATTTTGTAGCTTTAATTTTCCCTGCCCCTGATTGAAGCATCTCTTGTACTTTTTCTTGAAGCTCTGTATCAATGGAAGGATTCATTTTATAATTTCCCTCAACGAAATCCTTTGCCTCCTTCAACCCCAGTCCGGTTTCTATACGGACAAACTTGATCAATTTAATTTTATCCTCACCTGCTTCAAGTCTTTGCTGAATTACGGGTAGAATTTCTTCTGGAGATTGCAGCTCTTTCCTTTGTCCATTAGTGGATTTATCTCTATTTCGTAACGTTAACAGGTAAATAACAGCAACAGCAATAACAGCAATCAGAATAATTTCCATGGACATGTCAGTTACCTCCATTGTTTTTTTCATTTATCATAACATAAAACGAAACTCTCGCTGAGTAAATTTTCATTTTATAACGTATTCAAATAATAAAGTAAGCAATAATGGAAAGGAAAACAGATGTAACAGTCACTGCCAGCAAAGGTTTTAAAGCCTTTGACCGCAAGTCTTTAAGGTTGACATTCAATCCAAGTCCGACCATAGCTGCTGTCAATATCCATGTGGTTGCTGCGGAGATCCCTTCCATCGCATTTTCGGATATAGGAATGGTGTCTCCAAGCACATAGCTGCCAATAAGACTCATTAGGATAAAACCAAGCAGAAACCATGGAAAATCAATTTTATTTTGTGTTTGAGATTCGCTTGTTTTGATTTTCATCATATAAATAAGAATAAAACAAAGAGGAATAAGTAAAAATACACGGCCTAATTTAGCAAGTAATGCAATGGCTAATGCATCTTCTCCAGCCGGTTCTGCTGCAATAGCTACATGGGCAAGCTCATGCAGGCTGATTCCCGACCAAACTCCATAATCCAAGGCGGTTAATGGTAAGACAGGACGCAATAAGGAATATCCAAGTGCGAAGACGGTGCCCAGCATTGCAATAATCCCGACACTGATGGCAGTATCTTCATCCTTTGTCTTCATAATTGGTGCTGCAGCTGCAATGGCGGCAGCACCGCAAACTCCTGTCCCGATTCCGAGCAGGAGCGAAATATTTTTATCGGCTTTGCATACCTTGCCAAGCCAGATCATCACACTGATTGCAAAAAGAATAATAAACGCATCACGTACAAGGAGTCCGAGCCCGTCATGCAATATGGTATCGATGTTTAGTTTTAATCCATACAAAATGATAGCGAAGCGGAGCAGATTTTTAGATGAAAACGTAATTCCAGAACGCAGCGCTTCCGGATAACCAAAAAATTGTCTGTACATGATGGCAATAATGATGGCACAGGCGAGCTGCCCAGCATGGTTAAAACCAGGAACTTTTGCTAAGAAGAACCCGAGCAAGGCAATAAAAAAGGTAAATACAATACCACCAATCCATTTTTTTGCAGAATTTAAACGCTTTTGTTTTATTCGATGTGATGCTTGTGAAGTCATAAAAGCACCTCCTTCTTATAGAATAGCCAACATAAATGCATAAGGAAAATAATTTATTATAATAAATAGGATAAGTAAATTGTTATAATAGAAATGAGAGGAAAGAGGGTGAAGAGATGGATAAGCATTTGCAAATATTTATAACCGTTGCAGAAAAACAGAGTTTTTCCAAAGCAGCGGAAGAGCATTACATGACTCAGCCGGCGGTCAGTCAATATATTCGTACATTGGAGGAGAGCGCAGGTATACGATTATTGGAACGCAGCAACAAATATGTTCGTTTAAATAAAGCTGGAGAAATTGTTTATCATTACGGGAAGGAAATACTGAGCTTATATACAACCATGCAGCATTTAGTGGACGATTTGATGAATAAAGCGAATGGACCCTTGGCCATTGGAGCGAGCTACACTTTTGGGGAATATGTTTTACCAAGAATTATTGCAGACCTGCTGGAAAGACATCCGGATATCGAACCAGCTGTGACGATTGGAAATACAGCTGAAATAGCCGATTTGGTTGCAATGCATCAACTGGACGTAGGAATAGTAGAAGGACATTTTAACAGGAAGGACATGATGATTGAGGAATTAGCAGAAGATGAAATGGTTATCGTTGCTTCGACAGAAAATAAGCTGTTCCACCGAAAAGCGAAAATAGAGCTGAGTGACTTAGCAAATGAAACATGGGTTGTGCGCGAACATGGTTCAGGTACGAGAGCGGCGACGGAAAACTTTTTTCAAAAGGCTGGCATTCAACCTGCCCGATTGATGCAATTTAGCAGTACCCAATCAATCAAAGAATCCATTGCGTCTGGATTAGGTATTACACTGCTTTCGAAATGGGCGATTCAAAAAGAAATAAAATATGGTGATTTAAAGATAGTGCCTATGAAAGGTTTTCCTTTTACACGTGCGTTTTCCATTATTACGAAATCGCTGCGGATAGTTTAGCTTATTGCAGGTATATTTAAATCGATTCATTCAACTAAATATTCAATGAGAGATACAAAACATCCCCTTGATGAAAGTTTCCCTTTAAGGAGCCATACTGGCAAAAGTATGGCTCTTTTTAAATAAATTATTCACTTATGAATACTCCCGCGACTTCATTTCTAAAAAATTTGAAGTGTGGGTTTCTGGGGTGTCGACTTTCAAGATGACGATTAACCGCCAGTGGAGCTGACACATCGGTGTGCTAAAAACACCCAACCTCGCTAGCCCATTGGTCCTGCCTCCTGAAATTACGTTTCAGCCTATATGAGGTTCACATGTTTGTGTGTCCTGGCTGCCATGTTTGGCTTGAACATTTTACGTGGCAAAGCAACGATTCTCGCCACAACCTGCTATGTTTAGTTTTCAAAGAGCGTCTTTCAAGAACATTACACCATGCAAACTTATGTTCGTAAATGCAAAAAGGCAATTCACCTCCCACCTACTCATTGGGTTTCACCCTGAACATTCCGACGTACAAATGTTTTCGATGGGGTGAGTAATCGCAACCCCAGGACGTTACGACGTTAGCCTGCCTTGAGGTTGGGGATCCTCTCGTCTAATTATAATAGAACTGAGTAGTTGACAAAAAACCAAACGGTCAATTATAATATGTCAGTGACTTGATAGTACTAATTTGACTTAGTGGTCATATGGATGAAAGAAAGCTAACAGTAATATGATCTAGTTGTTTTTAGGAACAGGGATATCAGAAAGCAAAAAGCGGAAGAGATGTGTTTTAAAAAGGGGATAAATAATGGATAAAAAAGAAGAAATTATGCAATCCGCGATTCATCTTTTTTCTAAAAAAGGATATGCTGCCACATCGGTTCAGGAAATTGCTAATGACTGCAGAATTTCCAAAGGAACATTATATAATTTTTTTGATTCGAAGGAAGACTTATTGATACAGGTTATCCGGCATAATCATCGGAAAATGCTGGAGCAGGCTGAAAATCTCAATCTGGATGCCACCCTGCCTCCGAAAGAAAAGCTGATTCAAAAGGTGGTTGTACAGTTTGACGGGATTCGTGAAAATAAAGATTACTTGAGTATGTTACTGACAGCATTGCCTCCGCATGACAATCCGAAAATTTCTTTGCTTATGAAACGAATCCGAATCACGATGATGAATTGGTATAAGGATTGCTTTATGGAGGCTTATGGAAGCCAAGTAGAGCCGTACATCTGGGATCTGGCACTGATGTTTCAGGGGACATTAAAAGAGTATACTTCTTTGATTTTTCGAGATCACAAGGAGATTGATTTTGAAAATGTTGCCCGTTTTGTCGTGGAGCGGTTTGATACGATCGTACAAAATACAACAGAGGCAGAACCTGTGTTGACACCTTTGGAAATGAAAGAATACGAGGCTTTTCAAGCAGACTTAGAACCGAAATCTCCAGAACAGCAAATCAATCAGCTTTTGGAAGAACTGGAGAAAAAAATAAAGAAATTGGCGCTGTATGATGAGGAAAAAGAAGAGTATGCTGCAGCCGTGCAATCTTTACAAGCAGAAATCCATGAAAAGAAACCCAGAACGTTTTTAGTTAAATCATTACTTTTGTTTTTAGCTGAGATAGAAGAATGTCAGCCGCTTGTGCATCGGATAGAAGTATTTTTAAAAACATTGCAGACCGTGTAGCCGTTTTTAAAAAGTGAAGTAAATAAGAAGAAAGGATTGGAATGTGATATTTTTAACATTCTTTTTCTTTCGTTATGCGGAATAAGTGAAGTGAAGCTGTATCTTCCAAATCAATGACTGGAATTAGTTGAAAAAAGAATAGTAGAAGAAATAGGAGATGAGAAAGTATTATGGCTGAATCAACAATGAACAATATAAAAAAAGGGCCCATTCTTGCTGTTATCATTCTGGGCGCATTTGTATCGCTCTTGAATCAGACATTGATGAATGTAGCATTGCCTTCGATAATGGAGGATTTAGATATCGTAGAAAGTACAGCACAGTGGATTACGACAGGATTTATGCTGGTTAATGGGGTGCTTATTCCGATTACGGCATTTTTAATGGAGAAATTTTCGACAAGACAGCTGTTTTTAACAGCAATTAGCTTATTTGCGCTGGGAACATTAATTTGCGGGATTGCACCAGATTTCCCTATATTGATGGCCGGACGTATTATTCAGGCAGTCGGCGCAGGGATTATTATGCCGCTGTTAACAACTGTGGTTCTGGCACTGTTCCCGGTTGAAAAACGCGGAGGAGCGATGGGGGTTATTGGTATTGCGATTATCTTCGCGCCAGCGGTCGGCCCGACATTATCCGGCTTTGTAGTAGAACATTACTCATGGAGATTACTGTTCTATATCATTTTCCCAATTGCTGTTTTAACAATTATTCTTGGAGCTGTTTTCTTGAAAAATGTTACCAAACAGACCTTCCCGGATATTGATGTAATAGCGGTTATTCTATCTACCCTCGGGTTTGGCGGAATTCTATATGGCTTTAGTACAGCCGGAACAAACGGATGGACAGATGCAACAGTAATCACCGGATTAGTCGTCGGCTTTGTTGGATTAATTTTATTTGTGTTACGTGAATTAAAGGCAGATGTCCCTATGTTGGATTTCCGGGTGTTCAAGGATCGTATTTTTTCTCTGACCACGGTGATTAATATAGCAATTACGGTAGCTATGTTTGCTCCAATGCTGCTGATTCCGCTATATTTACAAAATGTCTTAGGTGTCAGCCCGATGAACTCCGGTTTGATGTTGATGCCGGGAGCGATCGTAATGGGGATTATGTCGCCGATTACTGGTAAGGTATTTGATCGAATTGGTGCACGCCCGCTTGCTGTTTTCGGTTTAGCGATAACTGTCGTAACAACGTATTTATTTACACAGCTTACCGATACAACAAGCTATTCGTACCTGATTGTTATTTACACCATTCGTATGTTCGGCATGTCCATGATTATGATGCCTATTATGACGGCTGGATTAAATCAACTGCCGCAAAGGCTTCATCCGCATGGTACAGCAATGGTTAACACTGTACGTTCTGTAGCAGGAGCAATTGGGACCGCGTTTTTAGTAACAGTTATGACGAACCAGGCTAAAAACAGTATAGAAGGTATTATTGCAGATAATCATTTTAATCCTGCAAACCAGCAAGATATGCTCCATGCAGCTAACCTTGCACAGGTACAGGGAATCAATGATGCCTTTATGGTATCTACGGTATTTGCAGTTATCGGGTTGATTTTGTCATTCTTTATTAAACGAGGCAGAACAACGCAGGAAGAACAACCGGAGTTGCAACAGGATAATCTTGTACAGGAAAAAGCATAATCTATATAGAACCAGGGTGCTGTTCGAAAAATGAACAGCACCCTGGTTTTAATTTAGGAAAAAATGTTTCTTATAATAAAGAATTTTCTTCATAAAAAAATGGATAAGATAATTATCCAATCCATTTTAGAAGCTGTATGTATTTTTTGTTTTTCCTGCATAAAGGGTTACAAAAATACTTGCAATACTTATAATCGTGCCGATGATTGCTGTAATCGTAACAGCCGCACCCGTCGATGCAAAAAAGCTTCCCAAAATAAGCCCGGTAAAAGAAATGGCAATCAAGGCTTGATAAATTGCTGAAATAGTTCTTACCACCACATGATGGAAGAATGATAAAAGAAAGGGCGGTAAAAATAACACGACGACCATCCCTATGGAAATAAATAAACCGCCAAGATCATCATAGGAAATGGTATTGGGACCTGTCGGCTGTCGCGCAGCTAATAAAATACAGACGATTGCACTTAATAATGTCAGAGCAATCATCAGAATCTTTTTTGACATGGTAAAACTCCTTTCTCTGTTTTAATATAACATATTTTTTAAAAAATTCGATGGTTCAGCTTCGGTTGATTTTTAGTTAAATAATGGAAACTTTTAAGCAGAGGAAACAATTATTTAAACGCATTGCTTAACAGGACAGCTATAAACCTTTGTCCAGAAAAAATATAAAAATCTTTCTCCAAAAGGGATAAAAATGTAATGCAAAGGAAAGGTATCATTGTATTCATTTAAACGATGGCATATTAGGAGGAGATAAAAAAATGAATCAGAACGGAGCGGATTATAAATATATTCCGGCCACATCTGTGAACAGCGGTGCCGGGACAGAAGTTTTGCCAGACATCTATTGTCATACCATCCAAATTGTTAATATTTGTTTCGTACAAGACCCAGAAACAAAAAGCTTTGTATTGATTGACGCAGGTATGCCGAAATCAGCAGATAAAATTATAGCTGTGACAGAGGAACGTTTTGGCAAGAACAGCAGGCCAAAAGCAATTATTTTAACACATGGTCATTTTGATCATGTGGGAGGACTGGTTGATTTAGTGAAGCATTGGAATGTCCCAGTCTATGCCCATAAGCTGGAGCTTCCATTTCTGACCGGAAAAAAGAGTTATCCTGAGCCGGATCCGAGTGTGGAGGGCGGGCTGGTTGCTAAAGCGTCTTCCATGTTTCCTAATGAGCCCATTGACATTGGAAGCAGTATAGTGGAGCTCCCGGCTGATGGAAGTGTGCCAGAGATGCCTGGCTGGAAATGGATACACACCCCCGGACACTCTCCGGGACATGTTTCCTTATATAGAGAATCCGATCGAATGCTGATTGCTGGAGATGCTTTTATTACTGTGAAACAGGATTCCTTGTATAAAGTGATGGTACAGGAGAGAGAAATACACGGACCGCCCCGATATTTCACAACAGATTGGGAAGCAGCAAAGAAATCGGTTCAAACGCTGGAAGCCTTAAAACCTGCAATCGCAATAACAGGGCACGGAGAACCAATGTATGAAGAGGAACTGTCTGAAGGACTGAAGAAATTAGTAAAAACATTTGATCAGACAGCTGTTCCTGATTTCGGGAGATATGTCGACGGTGAACAGAAATAGCGCAGATGGCTTAGAGAATGAAATACGGTTATTATAAAAAGATTGCTGGATTATATAAATCAGCAATCTTTTTATATGACCATCTCATCTTTCTGGCTGAACAAAAAGCAGAAGCAGTTCAAATTTGAAAATATACAACAGTGTCGTTATAATAAAATAAATGACACTGTTGTATATTTTATTGATTAAAATCGAGGTGATTCGATGCCTAAAGTAAGTGAGGCTTACAAGCAAGAAAAGAGAAGAAATTTGGTTTTGGCTGCGAAAGAGGTCTTTATCAAGAAAGGCTATGTGCAGACATCGATGCAGGATATCATGGATGAAGCTGGTGTATCGAGGGGGGCAATATACAGTTATTTTAATAATCTGGAGCATATTTTTTTGGAAGTGCTAAGAGAAGACGATCAAAGGGATGTGCAGTTTTTTGAAGTGTCAGATGATGAACGGATTTGGCCCCAGCTCCAGCGCTGGCTGGAAAGGCAGCAGCAGGTTATTGAAAATATCCATCAGTCTTTGCTTCGGGCAAAAGCGGAATTCTTTTTAACTGCGCAACAGCATAAAGACGATTTTTCTTATGTATCCCAGCGTTACGATGAAATAACGGAAGCGATAGAAGAAGTATTAAGAACGGGTAATCAAAATAAAGAATTTCAGCTGCAGCAGCGGCCAGAGCGGATTTCCAGATATATGATTTCTTTTTTAAATGGACTGATGCTCGATACTTTTCAGCTGGGAAACAAACAAACGAAAGTACGGGAACAATTATCCATTCTGCGCTTTACTTTGGAAAAATTAGTATATAAGGAGTGATTGTTTGTTATTTGAATCAGCAAGGCTTCAATTGAGAAAGATGACCAAAGAGGATACAGAGCTTTATCACAAATGGAGAAATGATGTAGAGGTCATGCATTCAACCAGTCCTGCTTTAGATGTATATCCAATAAAAGCTACCGAGGATTTTGTAGAGTATGCTATTTTAAAATCAGACACGTCAAAAGGGTATATGATGGTTGATAAGCAAAAGGATAAGGCCATTGGGATTGTCTCCCTCATTCACATAGATCATAAAAACCGGAACGCAGAATGTATAATTGATATTGGCGAGAAAGCATATTGGGGAAAGGGCTACGGGGCAGAAGGAATGGAATTGCTGCTTGATTATGCTTTTCTTGAACTGAATCTGCACCGGATATCCTTACGGGTGTTTTCCTTTAATGAGCGGGCAATCCATCTGTATAAGAAGCTGGGTTTTGAATTGGAAGGGAAAAGCAGAGAGGCTCTATTTCGGGACGGGAAGTGGTACGATATGATTCATATGGGAATTTTGCAAAAAGAATATGTTGAGAGAAAAAAGATAGTGTAGAAGTTCGTTAAAAATCAGGAGCGAGAAGCTGAAATTCTGCTCCTGGTTTTTAATTGTTTTTATAATTGAGGCGGCTGCTCAAC
This sequence comes from Oceanobacillus sp. FSL W7-1281, assembly GCF_037969835.1. Classification (GTDB taxonomy): domain Bacteria; phylum Bacillota; class Bacilli; order Bacillales; family Amphibacillaceae; genus Oceanobacillus; species Oceanobacillus oncorhynchi. The sequence goes on from NZ_CP150214.1 coordinate 1,494,174, forward strand.
TGGCTGGTAGATAGATGCTATCGTCTGAATGGCATGATCCGGTGCGGCCATTAATGGGTAATAGCCTTTTTTTGTCATATACTGCCAAACCTCGTAAGCATGGTGATTGCTGTTCAAAAAGGCATGTTCCAAAAACGTTCTTAAATCCGGGTTAGCGCATTCTACAGAAGCATTACCATAATTTTTGGCTGAACTCTTCTGATTAAGCAGATAAGCTGTAGCAATTTCACGGTCGGTATGCTGCTGTACTTCTGTTCGCGGCGTTGCAGCAGGAAATTCTGAAACGGGAGCCTGCGTATAAGAGGCTAACATCGGATTTATCTGAGCAGGCTGAAATTTTGTAATATCCGGTGTTGTTTCGCTTTGAACAAATTCTACTTTTAGATTATAGTCTTGTACATGTAACGGGAAGTGCCTTTGTAATAAACCCTTCAATTCAGGGTCTTGGGCTTGATTGATAAAGCCTGCCATGCAAGATATTGTATTATAACACCCTGCAATCAGCTCACTTAACTCATGTAATTCATGGGAGGCTAATTTCATGGGAACCACTCCTTATTTTTCTATTTCTCTTATGCTTTGCCGTTAGACTTAATTTATACTTTCAGGCGTTGACGGGAAAAACTTGCGAAAATATCAAGCCGAAATAGTTTTTTATTTGTTTTTGTCTTTTTTAGCATGAAATTCTTCACTTATTTCTGTTTGCAAGCTATCCGAATGAATGTGTTTCTCCTCCCTCTCTACATAATCAAACACAAAATTACGCAAATATCGATGATAAAAAAGTTCACTTATCGTAATTAGAAAAGCAGCTATTAATGCCGCTCCATCCACAGAAAGTGCATTATCATACAGTAAAGCGCCGATTCCCCAGATGCCGATATAAGCAAGTGCAAAATCACCTACTGCTGCTGCTATGTTCCCGATCCGGGGAAGAATCAGCATATCACCTGCAAATGCAACGGCAGTTAAAATCAAACTGGTCATCATCAAGCTGCTGAAAGAAATTTGAAAAATCAAACCTAAAGTGACCCATAATATTCCTGTTGTCAGAGCAAATTTAATGAAGAATGCCAAAACGTATTTCATCTAATCACCAACCTTTCAATTTTTATTATCGGAGTCTCATTCATCAGAAAAATCTCCTGCTCGATGAAGTTTGCCATTATTAATAACTGTATTTTGCTCTCTAATCCTAGTGTTTATGCAGTAACTCTGCATATTTCATAACACGTACAGCTTATTTGTCTGTTCTTTTATTGTGATTCAGTTGGTTTAGAATTTGCTCGAACGTGGTATATTAAACCAATTCGTTTTATATTCTGTCATTTTTAGCAGAATTTTCTTAAATTTGATGCGCCATTTTTTTAATACCCCTTTAAAATTATTGGCTTGCTGATTATCGGAATATTAATTTCGTTGAATTGGAAAACTATAGACCGGCAGATTCCTGCTATATAACGGGTTTGATTAGGTGAATGATTCGATATCGGTTTTCTTGTGTGTGCCTTCATCAAGGTCAACTTATGGGCAGTGCATCAATTGGATAAATTCTCCTTTGTTACTTTTTTCTGCGAATGAAGCGTAAGAAGGGATTTGAAAAACGACAATCCTATAAAAATTGATATAATAGATTAGAAAGTCTTGAAATATAGCAGGAGTAATCGACATAAATTTTATAAAATTACAATACATTACATTTGAAAGTCAGTTTAGTCACACAGATTACAAATAGAATAAAAAAAAGATTTTTTCTTAGTAACACTTATTTTTTTTGTTAAAATGTCTAACGTGCTGTCAAAGTGTGTCTAAACATGACAGCTGATGATTGCGAAATGAAATACTGCGATTTTCATGATTTGATGAATGATAAAGGAAGGGTATAGTTATGTTATTGATTCCAATTGTGCTCGTTATTGTACTGGTTATCGGTATCATGGAGTGGAATTCGCATAAAAAGCATGTGAATGCTTTGCCGATTCGGGTGAATGTGAATGGAATCCGTGGGAAATCAACAGTAACGCGGCTGATTACAGGTATTATTAAAGAAGCAGGATATAAGACCATCGGGAAAACGACTGGTACTTCGGCAAGGATGATTTATTGGAATACGCCGGAGGAAGAGCCTATTGTTCGACGTCCCGAGGGCCCGAATATCCGTGAACAGAAAATCGTTGTGAAAAAAGCAGCCGATTTGGGCGCCGAGGCGTTGGTAAGTGAGTGTATGGCGGTCAACCCGGATTATCAAATTGTTTTTCAGGAGAAGCTGCTCCAAGCGAATATTGGTGTAATTGTTAATGTGCTGGAAGACCATATGGATGTCATGGGGCCAACATTAGATGAGATTGCCGAAGCCTTTACAGCGACGATTCCGCATAATGGGCATTTAATTATCTCGGAAGGTCCTTATGTAGAGTATTTTAAACAAGAAGCAGCGAAAAGAAACACGAAAGTGATCGTTGCCGATAACAGCAAAATTCCGGATGCATATTTACGCAAATTCGATTATATGATCTTCCCGGAAAATGCTTCGCTCGCTTTAGCAGTTGCGGAAGCATTGGATATTGATGAAGAAACAGCATTTCGCGGAATGCTTAAGGCGCAGCCGGATCCGGGCGCGATGTGGATTAAGCAGGTGAGCCATGAGGATTCCGAAACTTATTTCGTTAACGGTTTTGCGGCCAATGACTCTGTTTCTACCATTAACATTTGGAAGAATGTAGCGTCATTAGGATATCCCGCGAAGAACCCGATTATCGTAATGAACTGCCGGGCAGACCGTGTGGACCGGACCATTCAATTTGTGGATGATGTATTGCCGCACCTGCCGATGCATGTGCTTGTATTGATTGGGGAAAAGGCAGACCCGATTAAGAATGCTGTAAAATCTGGCAAACTGGAAGTTAATCAAGTAATGGATCTTCAAGGAAAATCAACGGATGAAATCTATGAAACATTAATCGATATATCATCAGATAATATGATTTATGGAATAGGGAATATCCACGGTGCTGCCGAACCATTAGTTGAAAAATTCCATGCCGGCACAGAAACAGAGAAATAGGAGGATCATAGAATGTTTGGCTCAGATTTATATATTGCACTCGTGCTTGGAGTTATTCTAAGCTTACTTTTTTCAGAGAAAACTGGCATTGTCCCGGCAGGACTGGTTGTGCCTGGATATTTAGCACTGGTTTTTGACCAGCCTATCTTTATTGCCGTTATTTTTGGTATCAGTCTTTTAACATATGTTATTGTGACATACGGACTTTCACGCATTGTCCTGCTTTATGGACGCAGAAAATTTGCTGCTATGTTATCCGTAGGAATTGTGTTGAAACTGCTCCTCGATTTCACCTATCCGGTGCTCCCGTTTGAAATATTGGAGTTTAGAGGGATTGGGGTTATTGTACCCGGTCTTATCGCCAATACCATTCAAAAACAAGGAGCCATTATTACTATCGGAAGTTCGCTTCTATTAGGTGGACTTACTTTTGTTATTTTAAGCGTTTATTACATCATATAGGAAGGGTTAATATGTCTAAAAAATTAACATATCAAGAAAAAATATTACGGATGGGGAAACGTCATAAAAAATCTGCCGGTAAACATGTGGCCATCGGTTTAGCTGTTGTTGTTGTCTTCATTATCGGACATAAAATTTTCTTTTCACCAGATGTAGCACAGGTTGAAAGCAGAGATGATTCAGAGCTGACAGCTACTTTTGTCGGTGACATCATGTTTGGCCGTCACGTGGAAGATGTGACAGAGAGATACGGAGTAACCTATCCATTTGAAAAAGTGAAGCCTTTCTTTGACAATGCGGATTATGTGTCTGGTAATTTTGAGAATCCGATTTTATTGCAAGATGAAGATAATTATGAGCAAATAGATAAACGAATTCATCTACATACGGGTGAAGAGGCAGCTCAAGCTTTAGCAGAAATGAATTTTACCATGCTCAATCTGGCTAATAACCATATGATGGATTATGGCGCAGAAGGACTGACTGATACGATTTCGGCACTTGATAGTGCAGGTTTAGCCCATGTTGGTGCCGGGGAAAATGTAGAAGAAGCAACAGCTGTTGATTATCAGGACGTGAATGGAATAAGAATTGCAACACTTGGTTATACAGATGCGCTTGTAGAGGGCTTCTCAGCGCTTGGTTACCGGGCAGGCGTAGCCCGTTCGTTGCCGGATAATATTTTTCCAATGATTGAAGAAGCGAAGCAAGAGGCAGACCTTGTTTTTGTGAACATGCACTGGGGGGTTGAGTATGATAATCAGCCGCACCCGAGACAGACCGAGTTAGCAAGGGCAATGATTGATGCCGGCGCAGATGCAATTATTGGACATCACTCGCACGTGTTATCAGAAGTGGAAAAATATAAAGATGGTGTTATTTTTTACGGACTGGGCAACTTTGTTTTTGACCAGGGCTGGTCCAGGACAAAGGATAGTGCGATTGTGCAGTATGATCTATTAAGCGACGGGACAGGCAGGTTTGAGATTACGCCGCTGCGTATAGATGGAGCACAGCCTTACGTAACAGAAAACAAATATAACCAAATGAAAATTCATATGCAATTAATGAATAATCAGCCGGAAGAGAATTTTGAAAAAGAAGATGGGAAGCTGATTCTGGAAGTGGATCATTCTGATGTTTTAGAAGGAAGGAGTTCTGATAATGGGCAATAAAAAACTTATGATTATATTGGGAGTTATTGTCGTAGCAGGGCTGGTATTTGTTTATGCTCAGCAAGGAATGTTTGAATCGGATACGACAACGACCGATTATGGTGTCGAACAATCGGAGACAATCAATTCGTCAGAAGGATATGGTGTGAGCGCTTCGCATCCATTAGCAGTAGAAGCAGGGAATAAAGTATTGGAAGAAGGCGGGAACGCAGCGGATGCGGCAGTAGTCGTTTCCTACGTGCTTGGCGTTGTAGAGCCCTATGGTTCAGGTATCGGCGGCGGCGGAGAGATGCTGGTCTACCCGCATGATGCAGAGGAGCCTACCGTTTATGAGTACCGTGAAACGGCACCAGAATCAGGTGCAGAGCCGGAAACCTTTGCTATTCCAGGTTTAGTAAGGGGAATGGAGGATCTCAATAAGGATTTAGGTACGATGGATATGCAGGATCTGATCCAGCCGGCAATCGATTATGCAGAAGAAGGGTTTCAAGTTGACGGACATTTGGTAGACCGGCTTAGTAAAGGCTCTTACCGGATGAATGTTCCAGAGCTGGAACAATTTTTCCCGGATAATGACATATTAGAAGCGGGCGATACATTGATGCAGACTGAATTAGCAGATACTTTACGTCAAATTCAGGAAGGCGGAGCGGATGCTTTTTATAACGGACCAATTGCAGACCAAATCTTAGAACATGAGGAAACAATAACGGCGGAGGATTTAAGCGGTTATACCGCAGAAACGACGGAAGCTGCGCACGGCACCTTTGCCGGATATGATGTGTATTCTGCGCCGCCGCCGTTAGCAGGAGTGACATTGATTCAGTCTCTGCAAATGGCGGAGCAGTTAAATATTGGGTCGACGGAGAATAATCAAAGAGATTATATGCATCTGATTGGAGAAATTTCCAAACGGTCCTATGATGACCGCGTTGAAAATGTGGGGGACAGATTCTTTACGGATGCGATGTCTGCTGATGAACTGACATCACCTGAGCATACACAGCAGATGGCGGACACGATTTCACTCGATGAATTATCCGAGGACTATGAAGTGAATGATTCGGTATCCGATGAGGAAGACCACGATAATACGACACATTTTGTCATTGTCGACCAAGATGGTACAATGGTATCAGCAACGCATACCTTAGGGAATTTCTTTGGCTCCGGTGACGATGTAGGCGGGTTTTTCATGAATAACCAAATGGAAAACTTCAGTCAAAGGGATGAGTCATTAAATAGTATTGAGCCAGGGAAAACACCAAGAAGCTTCACGAGCCCAACCATTTTGACAAATGGTGACCGGATGATCGGAATTGGCTCGCCAGGCGGTAAGAGGATCCCGATGGTGATGACACAAGTGCTCGTGAAATATTTGATGTTTGATGAAACGCTTGAAGATGCCGTCGGGGATGATAGATTTTACATTGAAGATAATGATATTTTCACAGAAGGCGAGTTAGATACCGATATTCAATCAGGTCTGAGGGCCCGGGGCTATGAAATCTACAATCAAACGGAACACGATTTTTATGGAGGAATTCAGGCACTTGTTATCGATGATGAATCTAATTCCATTTATGGTGTGGCAGATGAACGGAGAAACGGTATAGTGCAAGTCAAAGATTAATCTAACAGGAGGAAGGTAAAGTGAAAAAAATAATTACTGGCATTACGCCAATTTTGCTGCTTGTTCTTGCTTTAACATTCATGACTAATTACAAACAATGGGACGACCTGTCTGACACAGAACGATATCAAATCCGAAATTATGTTGCGGCGGCGGAAGCGGCAGATTCTGAGTCTGCAGATGCTCCAGAAGAAGAACAGGCTGAAAATAACGTTGCCAGCGCAAATAATGACAAAAATGATGAAGAGCAAGATGAAGAAGATGATGAGCAGGATGAAAGCAATAACGTAGATGCTTCTAGCGCTGAGGAATAAAATGATAGAAAAAGAGGTTCATATATTGAGCCTCTTTTTTATATGCGCAATGAATAACCCATCATATTCGTTTTATGTATTTTAAAGGTGCGGTTTATTCGGGCAATTAGAAGGTTGCTAATTAATTATATCTTTTTTATTTAAAAAGATATTCAGAGAGTGTTAGCTTATCTTTACCATCAGAAAGCAGTTTCCCGCCCTTTCGGAAAGAATAAATATAAAAGGAAATGTATAGATATACATTTGTTGTATTTTATAGTATGATAGAAAATATTTTCTTTTTGGGAGGAACGAATGATATGGCATTATTTTTTACATATGTGATAGCAGGACTTGCTATTGCAATGCCAGTGGGAGCGATTACCGTTGAAATGACAAAGCAGGGTCTAAAAAATGGGTTTATGCATGGCTGGGCTGTAGGATTAGGCGGAATGACAATCGATTTTGTTTTAATTGCTGCACTTTATTTAGGTTTAGCATCTATTCTGCAATTACCTTTTATACAAATTCCTATGTGGCTGGTCGGCGCAGTCTTTTTATTTCTGATTGGTTATGAATCGATTAAAAATGCTGATAGTGATATTACATTGGCAGGGGAAAAACCTGCTAAATCCATACGCTCCTCCTACCGAAATGGATTACTTGTGGCTATTTCGTCAGGAAATGTTGTGTTTTGGCTGAGTGTTTTTGGAGCTGTTTTAAGTAACACATATAATCCAGAGCAGCCATCCAATTTCTTACTTATTGCTGCTGGGATTTTAACAGGAATTTTACTGCATGATATCGGTTTGCTGGCGATTGTAGCTACAACGCGAAAAGTAATGAACCGGGCAATGATCAAAGGATTTTCTATTATTGCCGGTATCGTACTAATTGGTTTTTCCGGGTATTTTGTTTATGAATTTTTTAAGGTTATAACAGATATGATTTAAGTCAGCGGCTGGCCTAATTAAACTAGATAGATAGCGGAATTATTGTACTTCAAGCCGAATTGCATCGTAAAGAAAGCCTTTTTTGATTTATAGGCTTTCTTTTCTAGTGTATGGATATCCATCTTTACTTTCTTTGAAAATCAAACTCTGCCTTTTATTATTTAAGCTTGGGGCAGAAGTCAAAGATAGGATAAGCGTATTCTGCTTTCCATAAGTTTTGAAAAATGATAGGCTCATAACAAAGTTAACATGTTGAATGCTATGATTATGGATAAAGAGAGGAAGAAAAAGATGGAGAAAACATTATATTTAATGCGGCATGGGGAAACACTCTTTAATCAGCAGAAAAAGATTCAAGGCTGGTGTGATTCGCCATTAACAGAAAAAGGAATGAACCAAGCTAAAATTGCAGCGGAATATTTTTCCGACAATGAAATTACCTTTGACAGCGCCTATGCTTCAACTTCTGAACGAGCCTGTGATACATTAGAACTAATTACGGATATGCCATATAAGCGAGTAAAGGGACTAAAAGAATGGAATTTCGGAACGTTTGAAGCGGAACATGAATACTTGAATCCGCAGCTTCCTTATAGAGATTTTTTTGTGGCTTATGGCGGTGAAGAAGAAATGCAATTGAGAAAGCGGGTTTCGGATACGCTGCTGAAAATAATGCAGGAGGAAAAGGGGAACACTGTATTGGCTGTTTCTCATGGCGCCTCCTGCCGGCAATTTATGCGAACCTGGAGTCATACCAGTCAAATTGACCAGCAAAGCGGAATGGCTAACTGCTGTATTTTGAAATTTAAATTTGATAAAGATACGTTTGAATTAGTGGAAATCATTAATCATGATTATTCTCACCTTTAGTCAGCGGAGTAAGCCTGTAACTAAATCAGGCTTACTATAAGTCTGCCAATTGTATAAAACCGCTTATATCAATAGTTATTTTATGATATTGCTTGTAGCTTGCAGATTAATCCTTTGAATCAAGTATTATCCAGACAGTCAGATACGAGAGAAACCCTATAATAAGACTGCCTCCCAGCATGCCGATAACCATGATTTGTAAGGTTTTGATATCTGTAATGAACAAACCGAGTCCGAAGCACAGAAAAAGAAGAACAACCCATAAGGAGATCAGCATTTTAAAGGTAATCAGACTGGCTTTTTTGGAGATTAGCTCCTCCCGTTCATCATGCGTGCTGAATTCTCCCTTTCGAGTGCTATAGCCTTCATTATTCTTTTTCCTCCCGTACCAAAATCGGGCAATGCCAAAAATAATTAGCCAGCCTAAAAATAAAAACCAAAAAATGCCGAATTCAAAGGAAAAAGAAAAAGAGCCTTTATTTACAGTAGCAGTTAGAACCGTTTGTATCATTCCCAAGGTCAGGAGCAGTATCATAATGATATTCCCCGTTTGTTCAAATATAATTTTCTTCATAGCAGGATCACTCCTCATCTAAATAAAAAATAACGTTAATATCTGTTTCCAGTACTTTTGCTATCTGTAATGCCAACAATAAAGAAGGCGTGTAATTGCCCTTTTCCAAAGAAACAATCGTTTTTCTGGATACATCGACCTTATTTGCCAATGCCTCCTGTGTCATCTTTTTTTGCTTTCTAAATGTCTGCACCTTATTGATAACGATCATGACATCTCTCTTCTCTTTAGTGATGTGAAGTTGACTTCTCATTTTATGTTATCAAAAGCAAAATGAGAAGTCAACTTTACATTTTTAATGTATCTTTATTGCAATAAAACAGCCTATTTGTTCGTGGTGATATAGTTTTACTTTATGTATCGATTTTCTATCTTTTAAGAGGGAGTTCAAAATTCTAGCAAATGACAGGATGCTTGACCTTCTTGCCTTGTATAGAGTACTTTTTTTATAAACATTTTAATTGCAAGGTTAGACAAAACGAAGATGTTTTGATATTGTCATAAAAGTGACAATCAAATAGGTGTACGACTGTAAAAAATAATGTATATTGGTACTGTATTTAAATTTTTGTTACAAAGTTACTTTTTGTAATTTCAGGCTGAGCAAAATGACATTTATATGTTATATTTACCTAGATAGGAGAGATGTTTATATGAAAAAATCGCCATTAAAAGTAATCGTAACGATAACGTTAATAGTTGTTGCGCTGTTGGTGTTACTGGTTGTGCTCGTAAACCGGGACTCAGAATCTTTTGGAAGGGAATTTGATGAAGCACCTTCCACAGAAGGACAACCAATCTATGGAGACTCAGACGCTCCAGTAACTGTTGTCGAATTTGGAGATTATAAATGTCCTGGGTGTAAAGCATGGGACGAAACTATTTTTCCACAATTGGAAGCGGACTATATAGATAATGGAGACGTGCAATTTTCATATGTCAATATATTGTTCCATGGAGAAGAGTCACGATTAGCTTCATTAGCTGCGGAAGCTGTCTATGTGCAGAACCCTGATGCGTATTGGGATTTCCATCATGCCCTGTTTGATGACCAGCCACAAAATCAGCAAGCGACATGGGTAACCAACGATAAAATAGAGGAAATTGCTGATGGGGTTGAGGGAATTGATACAGAGGCATTAATGGAAGATATCGAAGCGGCATTAGCGGAGGATGTAGAAAATAATCCGCTTATGGATGAACTTGTAATAGATGATAATTTAAGAAATCAGTATGAAGTGGAATCAACTCCAACGATTATGGTTAATAATGTTAAGATAGACGATGATGATACGTTTGATTACGAGGTTATCCAAGCAGCGATTGACGAAGCGTTAGGTGAATAAGATGAATAAACTGGATATGAGACAGCTTTATATGTATTTTGCCTGGGTCGTTTCTTTAGTTGCCACCTTAGGAAGCCTTTATTTTAGTGAAATAAAAGGATTTATACCGTGTGAATTATGCTGGTATCAGCGGATTGCGATGTATCCATTGGCCTTTATCCTTGGAGTAGCTACGTTCAAACAGGAATTTACAATCAAAAAGTATGTACTGCCCATTGCCATTATCGGCTGGTGTATTTCGCTGTATCATTATCTTCAGCAAAAAGTACCGGGGTTTGCCCCGTTAAAGCCATGTGTTGGCGGGGTGCCTTGTAATGCAGAATATATAAATTGGTTCGGTTTTATGACGATACCATTTTTAGCCTTCATTGCTTTCACTCTAATTATTATTTTTATGCTGCTTATGAAATCGAATAAAAAGTAAGTAACAGCCGCCGGAAAACTTTTCGGCGGCTGTTTTATGTAAAAAAGCGCAATATCATACAAGAAAATACAGAGAGTATTTGTTAGTTTAGAAGAAGGTTAAGCGGTGTAAGGAGGGAGAAATAAGTATGGCAGATGAAACGCGAACGATTTATTTAGATCCGGATTTAGATGTGGAAGCATATCGTTTTAAAGGAATCACACAAAAGTTTCCGGCTCATTTTCATGATTATTATGTGATTGGTTTTATCGAGGAAGGAGAACGTGAGTTAATCTGCCAGGGAGAAGACTATGCAATCCAGCCGGGTGATGTACTTATTTTCAATCCGTACGATACACATAGCTGTGAGCAGGTGGATGGAGGGACATTGGATTATCGCTGTATTAATGTAAGAACAGATGTGATGAAAAAAGCGATGTTTGAGATGAAGGGAGAAGAGGTTCTTCCGCATTTTAAAGAAAGTGTTTTGTATCAGAGTGAGGCAGCATCTGCTTTAAAAGACCTTCACCTGAGAATGACGGAGGAAGAGGATGCATTCCAAAAAGAAGAGCTGTTTCTATATTTATTGGAAGAGCTTATTGAGATAAATTCGGACTTGACTATCCCGGAAAAAGAACTGGAATCCTCCCAAAAAGTGCAGAAAATCAGCAATTATTTAGAAGAGCATTATGCTGAAAAAATTTCATTACAAGCGTTAAGCGATTTAACAGGATGGAGCAAATATTATTTATTGAGATCCTTTACCAGACAAAAGGGAATTTCTCCTTACAGCTATTTGGAAACAATTCGGGTGAACCATGCAAAAAGGCTGTTAGAACAAGGAGTGAAGCCGATTGAAGTAGCTTTCCTGACGGGGTTCAGTGATCAAAGCCATTTGACCAGGTTTTTTAAGAGCATGATTGGATTAACACCGAAGCAATATATGAAGATTTTTGAACGGAACGGAGAGATATAATGCATTCGATGGAAACGAAATGTGTACTTGTTATCGATGAAAATCTGCCTTTAGGATTAATTGCCAATACGGCAGCTATTCTCGGGGTCACACTTGGAAAGGAAGCCCCTGAAATGGCAGGGGAGAATGTAACGGATTTATCTGGTGTGGAGCATGCAGGAATTGTAAAAACACCTATTCCTATTTTAAAGGGAAATGCCGGACTGCTTCATGAATTAAGAGATAAAACAATGACAGAGACGTTTGCTGACCTGACTGTTGTTGATTTTTCCAATGCAGCGCAAAGCTGTAAAACGTATGTGGAATACATAGCAAAGCTTCAGGAGAAATCGAAATCAGATTATCTGTATTATGGACTGGGGATCTATGGAGAAAAGAAAAAAGTGAATCAATTAACAGGCAGTCTTGCGTTACTAAGATAACTGAAAGGAGCATGCGGGATGGATAATTTACTGGCATATATCCTGATGGCGTTGATAATGTCCATGCTGCCGGGGACTGATACGGTATTGATGATGAAAAATACCTTCCGTTATGGTGCAAAGGCTGGCTGTGCTACCATACTCGGGATAGCATTTGTACTCACCTTCTGGACCATGATTGCTGTCTTTGGACTGTCTGTTGTGATTGCCCAGTCAGTTTTTCTTTTCAATATCATTAAATATCTTGGAGCTGCTTATCTCATTTATTTAGGGATCCGGGCTTTCATTTCAAGAGATACCTTCTCCATGGAAGCTGTATCAGAGAAAAATGATAATAGGAAAACAGCAAAACCTTATTATAAAGATTCTTTTTTTCAGGGGGCCATCAGTAATATATTGAATCCGAAAACGGTTGTAGTATACATCACTTTTATGCCGCAATTTATAGATATAAGCGGGAACGTCAATCAGCAGCTGATTTTTCTTGGATGTATCTTAACGCTGATAGCGTCAGGCTGGTTTTTTATGCTGGTTTATTTTTTAGATACGATGAAGCGTTGGCTGAAAAAGCCTGGATTTCAAAAGGTTTTTCAAAAATGTGCCGGACTGCTATTAATGGGTTTTGGCGTAAAGCTGGTTATTTAGAACTTTTTCTGCAGAAAGAGAGATTTTCCTTTGATAGACTTCCAGATTTTAATGTGTTTGCGATTTCATCTCCAAAAAATAGAAATGCTTGATATATACAAAACAAAAGATTTAAAATATTTGGGGACAGAAATGAATTTATCCTGTCGAATATGTTATGATGGAATATAATCCAGACACGAGATTGGATATTGGACAGAAATGGTAAAGGAGTCAAAGGAGAATGACAGAAAAAGAATTAGAAATTTTGAGAATTATAGAAGAAGATGCGCGAATTGATTACAATACATTAGCGAAAATGACAAATATAAGTGAAGAAGAAATTCAAACGATTTTAAAAAAATTAGAGAAAATGAAGGTTATCTTAAACTATTCTGCAGTGGTGGATTGGAGCAAGGTGCCACAGGCTGAACAGGTAACAGCGATGATCGATGTGAAGGTAACTCCAAAACGCGGCGTGGGATTTGATGAGGTTGCAGAGCGTATTTATCGCTTTTCTGAGGTGCAGGCCTTATACCTTATGTCCGGTGCATACGATCTTCAGGTAGTGATTGAAGGAAAAACGATGCAGGAGATTGCCCGCTTTGTTTCAGAAAAACTCTCATCCATCGATTCTGTGATTTCAACGACAACCCATTTTCAGTTGAAGAAGTATAAGCACGACGGAATTATTTTTGAAGAAGGCGAAGAAGATCGCAGAATTGTGGTGACACCATGAGTCAAGTAAGTGTAAAAACGAAAAATCGTTTATCATCACGTATCCAGGATATTAAGCCATCCGGCATCCGAAGATTTTTTGACTTAGCTTCTTCGATGGATAATATTATTTCTTTAGGTGTCGGAGAGCCTGATTTTACAACACCATGGAATATTCGTGAGGCAAGTATTTCATCGATGGAAAGGGGATTTACTGCTTATTCAGCGAATGCCGGTGTACTTGAATTAAGACAGGAAATAACAAAATATATGGACCAGCGCTTTGAAGTGGATTATGACCCAGAATCAGAGGTGCTTGTCACTGTCGGGGCAAGTGAAGCCATCGATATTGGCTGCCGCGCCATTCTGGACCCGGGTGATGAAGTCATTATTGTCGAGCCTGGATTTGTATCCTATGCGCCGCTTGTATCCATGGCTGGAGGTGTGCCGGTTTCGGTAGGGACAAAAATAGAAGATGATTTTAAAGTATCAGCGGAACAGATTCGGGCAGTGCTCACAGAAAAAACGAAGGCGTTAATGATCAGCTTCCCGAATAACCCTACTGGTGCTGTGATGTTAAAAGAAGATCTGCAGGAAATAGCAACGTTAGCAGAAGAACATGATTTGATTGTCTTTTCTGATGAGATTTATGCAGAATTAAGCTATGATCACAAGCATGTCAGCTTTGCGGCGCTGGATGGGATGAAGGAGAGAACGATTTTAATTTCCGGATTCTCCAAGGCTTTTGCAATGACAGGCTGGCGCTTGGGCTTTGTAATGGCACCGCCTGATTTGTTGGCAGCAATGCTGAAGCTGCATCAGTACAGCTTAATGTGCGCACCGACAATGGCGCAGTATGGAGCGTTAGAGGCTTTGAAGAGCGGAATGGATGATGTGGAAAGAATGACGCAATCCTATAAGCAGAGACGCGGATTTTTTGTAGAGTCTTTTGCAGAGATGGGCTTAGCCTGTCATATGCCTGGAGGCGCATTTTATGCATTTCCGTCTATTAAAGCAACTGGATTATCTTCGGAAGAATTTGCGGAGAAATTATTGTATGAAGAGCATGTTGCTGTGGTGCCGGGGGATATCTTTGGTGCTGGCGGAGAAGGGCACATCCGCTGCTCTTATGCGACTTCGATGGAAAATCTGCAGGAAGCTACGAAGCGGATGAATCGTTTTGTCAGTAAATATTTGTAACCGAAAACCCGCGTATTGTTTTTCATTTAAAACAATACGCGGGTTTTTATCTTTAAACGATTAAGCAAAGATATTGCTGATTTTTTGAATATCATCTTCAGATAATGAAATCTCAGCAGCTCTTTTGTTGCTCAACACCTGTTCTGGGCGTTTTGCGCCAGGAATAATCACATCAACTGAGTCTTGAGAGAAATACCAGGCCAGAACAATATGAGCAACCTCTTCTCCATGTTTATCTGCGATTTTTCTTACCTGGTCTACTTTTTCCAGGTTATCCAGGAACTGCTGCCCTTGGAAATTTGGTTTTTCTGCCCGTAAATCAGAAAAAGTGGTGTTCTTATCATATTTCCCAGCTAATAAACCAGATTCCAATGGGAAGTAAGGAATAAATGTGATGTTATTTTCCGCAGTATAAGGGAAAAAGTCTTTTTCAGCATCACGATTTAATAGGTTATATTCTGCCTGCAACACATCTACATAACCATCTTGGTTAGCATCCTTTAATTGCTCGGGCGTAAAATTGGAAACACCGATGGAGCGGATTTTTCCTTGATCTTTTAATTCTTTTAAAGCACCGACAGCTTCTGCTTTCGGCGTGTCTTCATCAGGGAAATGGATATAAAACAAATCAATATAATCTGTCTGTGTACGCTTCAACGCGTCGTCAACAGATTGCTTTAAAAATGCCGGTGAATTATCCATTACCGTATCGTTGCCGACAAATTTATGCGCAGCCTTCGTTGCCAACACGATATTCTCACGCTTATATTCTTGAATAACCTCGCCAACTAATTCTTCCGAGCGCTTTGGTCCATAAATAAATGCTGTATCCAGCATATTAATCCCATTATCCAGTGCTGTGCGGACAACGTCTTTTCCTTGTTCTTCATCCAGCATATCCGGATAAATGTTATGACCTCCTACCGCATTGGTTCCTAAGCCGATAGGATGTACAGAAACATCTGATTTACCTAAGTTTACATGTTTAACCATTATAAAACTCCTTTTCCGATTGATTTACTCTATTATGAATATACCACAAAATAGGATGATTAAACATAAGTTAACAAATGCATCTGTTATTATTCTTTAACGACTAATCCAATCAGAGAAGCAAATTGAATCGCTTGATAAGAGGAAACTTTACAGCCTTTTAAGCTTTCTAATGAAACGGTCAATGTTTCAAAGCTGGAAGAGCTGATATCGATTCCTTTCAGTGTAGTCTGTTCAAAATTCGCTTCATTTAAATCACAGCGGTTGAACTCGATTTTCTTGAATTTACAATTGTAGAAATCAATATTGGTTAATACGGATTCATTAAATATCACCTTTTCGAGCTTTCCATTTCCGAAAGCAGCCAGATTTAAAGTGGAATCATCAAATCGGACATTGCCAATGGACGATTCCGGGAATTCACAGCCGACCAGTTTGCAATGAATAAACTCCACGCGGTGGATAGAGGATTTCGTCAAATTCACATTGGATAGATCACAGTTTTCAAAGCGAACATCTGTCAGTTCTATATTTTCAAAGTCTGTCTGATTGAATTGGCAATTTTTGATAACCGCATCGTAAATCCGTACACGCTCCACCACTTCGTTGGTAAATTCTGTCCCAGTGATTTCACACGTTTCCAGTAACGGATCCTCTTCGTAAAAAATATCAGTAAATCTTTTTTCAGTTAATACAGGAGAAATTTTTGGAATGTCTATTTTCATGTTATACCTTCTTTCCTTAGCCTCTTTTACATTATCATTCTAATGTTGCATTTTTTCCATCATAACATATTTTCCTTTCACGATATTTGTAGAATGGTATACTAGACAGTAAGGAAATATAGACGAAAAAGGGGAGTCAGCATGGGGCGATCGGAAGCAGCAATTTTCACCAATATGTGCATGATTGAAAATGGACAGGGACAGATTTTGGTTCAAGACAGACAAAATAAAAATTGGCCGGGAATCACTTTCCCCGGAGGACATATTGAAAAAGAGGAGTCATTCCATGATGCAGTAGTCCGGGAAGTAGAGGAAGAGACAGGCCTGCATATAAAACAACCTGTGCTGTGCGGAACGAAGCAATTCCAGACGAACCAAGATGAAAGGTACGTCGTTTTACTTTATAAAACAAATTCTTTTTCTGGAGAATTAAAGAGTTCGGATGAAGGAGAGGTTTTTTGGATTGATAAAGCTGCATTGCCCGATTATCCATTAGCGCCTGATTTTATGGAGATGTATAAGGTATTTGTAGATGAGAGGATTTCAGAGTTCTATTATAACCAGCGCAATGAAAAGAAAGAAGTTGTCTTATTTTAATTATATAGAGGGAGGAAAACAATATGGATATATGGGGAAAAGTTTTAGAAAAACTAAGCAGTGATTTATCTAAACCAAGTTTTGACACATGGCTGAAAAACACGACAGTGGAATGGGACGAAGATGAATTAACAGTATTTGCAGCGAATGAATTTACGATTGATTGGCTGGAGACTCAATATAGTGAACGGATTGGGGAGGCTGTAAAAGAAGTAACGGGAGAAGATTATATTATCTGCTTTGCAGTAGAGGAGAAGGATGCTGACTCTATTTTTTCTACTACCCGTTTAGAATCATTCTCATATGAAACGGACAGCATCAGCAGGTTAGAGGCAAAGATAGACCGTCTGGAGGAGAAAGTGCAGCGGCTGATCGATGTGAAACGCTTGGATGAAAGAGCTGCATTGCTGGAAGAAAAAATAAGTAAGCTGGAGCAGCAGATGAAGTGATGTTTAAAAAAATGCTCCTATAGCAAAAGTAATAACTTTGGTCTTATAAATTAAGAAAAATCTCAGTAATTTCTATTGCTGAGATTTTTCATGTGTATGCAGCAGATTATTTCATCTTTTCATATTGACCTTCACGTTACGTCATACTGTAAGTTAAAAATAAACTTTGAAAAGGTGTGATAAAATGAATATCAACATATTACGTTCGGATAAGATTTATAAGAAGGTCATAGCTAGTCCACCAGAAGAAAAAACAGAGTTGTATCGACGGGAGATGCTTGGTCCTTACAAGAAAAAGTGGGAAATACAGCAGATTCCATTCCATGCGGAGGAGGAAAATGGATTTGATGTGATGACAATAAATAATATGGCACATCTGTCACCGGAGATGATAACAACTGAAGTTGAATCAGACATGAAACAGATTTCCTCTGATGCGTTATGGGGTGAATTAAAGCAAACATTGGAACACTGCTTAAACCAATTTACACAGCATGGGATCCATTTACCTGTGTCTGAATATTTATTTACGATTTTGTTAGGCAGTCCGGACAGCAAAATCTTGCAGCTAAGTGAAGGATATAGTGGGGAAGGAGGGATTCCCGGCTACATTATTCTAAGCTTGCTTCCAAATGAGTATACGTTAAAAAGATTAAAACCTGCTTTAGCACATGAATGTAATCATAATGTCCGTTATCAATTTATTAAATGGGATGATAAAATTAATCTTGGGGAATTGATTGTCAGTGAAGGACTGGCAGAAAACTTTGCGACTTCTTTATATGGGGAAGATTTAATCGGACCTTGGGTCAGCAAAACAGATGCTGATACATTGAATCATATTATCAAACCGGTATTGAGAGAGCATTTAGAAATCACAGGATTACAGCAAATCATGGCGTATCTTTATGGAGATGAAGTTGCTAAATTACAGGGGTTACCGGTTGCTGGAGGAGTGCCACATAGTGCCGGGTATGCATGCGGTTATTATTTAGTGAAGTATTATCTGCAAAAAACAGGGAAATCCATTGTGGAAGCAACGACACTCCCGGCTCAGGAGATATTAAGCGAGGTGGAAGCATATTGGGATGAAGAAACCATACTACACCGTTAAAGATATGATTACCATTACAGGTGTAACGAAAAGAACACTGCATTATTATGATGAAATCCATTTATTAAAGCCTTATAGCTATTCAGATAAAGGCTACCGGCTGTATAACCAGGAGGATCTCAAAAAATTGCGGACCATTTTGCTGTTAAAGGAACTAGATTTGCCCTTGAAAGAAATAGCGGCGATTATACAGTTGCCAAAACAAGAACAAAGGACGATTTTAGCCGGACATTATGAAGCGATGCAAATAAAAAAGCAAAACCTCGAGCGGACATTAGCCAATTTAAATGATTTTATTTCTGGAAAAGATATCTCTAACTTGGATATTTTTCAGGAAGGCAGCGTGCTGCCATTAAAAGAACAGTATCAAATGGAAGCTAAATATGTATATGGGGATACAGATAAGTATCAAGAATATGAAAAAAATATCAAACAAATTCCCGAAGAAGAAAGAGCTGCTGTATTTGAAGCTTTTGATCAGAATATGCAGGATGTATTCATGCAGTTTGCCAAGCTCTCAGAGGAATCACCTGCTTCTGAAAAAGTACAGCAAATCGTTCTAGAATGGAAAAGTTATCTCGAACAGTTTATGATAGGTGATACAGAAATCCTGCAATGTATTGCTTATACGTATAAGGAAGATAAAAGCTTTAAAGCATATATCAATCAATTCGGAAACGATACATTGAATGAATTTATTCATCAAGCAATTTTATACCATTGTGAAGATGAAAAGCTGTCACATAAAAATAGCAAATCAATACAGGATTGAAGCACCTAAATTCAGGGAATAATCAATTAGAATATATAGTTAGATGGAGGTTATATCATGGCAAACACATTTAAAGCACTCGTCGTAGAAAAAGAAAATGAAAAGTTAAATTTGAATGTAAAAGAAATCGAACCTTCTGATTTGCTTGAGGGCGATGTTCTAGTCGATGTAAAGTACAGCGGGATCAATTATAAAGACGGGCTTGCTGCTCATCCAAATGGAAATATTGTAAAGGAATATCCGTTTATTCCGGGAATTGATTTAGCCGGAGAAGTAATTGATTCAAAGGACGAACGCTATAAAGCAGGCGATAAAGTTATTGTTACCAGCTACGAATTAGGTGTCTCCCACTTTGGCGGATATAGTGAATATGCACGTGTTCCAGCAGAATGGATTGTGCCTCTTCCAAAAGGGTTGAGCTTAAAAGAAAGCATGATATTAGGAACAGCCGGTTTTACAGCTGCTTTATCTGTCCAGCGGTTAGAAGAGAATGGAATGAAGCCGGAAAACGGCCCTATCCTTGTCACTGGAGCAACAGGCGGTGTCGGAAGTATTGCTATTTCCCTCTTGAAAAAGAAAGGGTATCAAGTAGCAGCCAGTACAGGAAAAACCGAGGAGGCTGCTTATCTGAAACAATTAGGTGCAGACGAAGTTATTGACAGAAAAGAAGTTTATAACGGAGAGCTGAAAAAGATGGATAAGCAGAAATGGGCAGGAGCGATCGATGCAGCAGGCGGGGAGCCGTTAGCAGCTTTATTGGCGCAAATCCAGTACCGGGGCAGTGTTGCGGTCAGCGGAATGGCGGCCGGTGTCAATGTACCGTCATCTGTTTTTCCATTTATTTTACGTGGTGTTTCCCTTCTCGGGATTGATTCGGTATATTGTCCGATGGCAGAACGGAAGCATATCTGGGAGCGTTTAGCCTCTGATTTAAAATTAGATAACCTTGAAGATATGGTATATAAGGAAGCTGGATTAGAGGAATTAACAGAGATGCTGCCAGCTGTATTAGAAAGTAATCATTTGGGAAGAGTGCTTGTGAATTTAGGTGATTAATATATGTACCATGCAGAAGGAGGGCGTAGAAATGGCGTTCTCCTTCCTTTTTTTGTATAGTACTATCTTTTAAGACATGCTGAAGTAATGAAATAATTCCATTTAGCTGTTGAAAAGAAGTGTTTAGTACGTTAAAGTAACCAGTATAAGAAGATTATCTCAGTTAAAGTGCAGAAAATTACATGCCGTCTGTTTTAATTGATGCGTGGGTTCTGCCCATTTTTGTTTTTTAAATCTTTTCCTAATTCATTTAGGGAAAGGTTTTTTTCGGGTGGTTATTTCGCTTTGCTGGGATAATTACTTTATCGAATGAGGTATATCTTTTTGGGACATTATCCTGTTTTAGAGGATAAAATAGGATAACCGTTCAGAATGAACTTCACACAACTAAATAAGGAGGAATACACAATGAAGAACTATGTATTTTTAATTGCCGGTACATTTTTCTTTGCTGCTTCCGTAGCAGTCTTTGCGATGCCGAATTCTTTAGCAGAGGGAGGCGTGCCGGGGCTGGCTCTGCTTATCTACCACGAAACAGATATATCGCCTGCCATGACGACATTTATTCTGAATGCAGTTATTCTTCTGATCGGCTTTCGTTACTTGCCAAAGGACATGATTATCAAATCGCTTGTGACCATCCCGTTATTTTCATTATTTATTTATATCCTCGAAGACCTGGCTACAGGAATACCAGACCCCCTTCTGGCAGCAATTTTTGCAGGCGTATTTACCGGTGCCGGTTTTGGACTTATTTTCCGCTCAGGAAGCACGACAGGAGGAACATCGACTATCGCCCGCATGTTAAATTATAAATTCGGCTGGGAATTGACAGGAACCAATTTTGTTTTGGATGCGTCTGTTGTCATTGCCGGGATTTTTGTGATTGGTCCGGTGTACACGATGTATACAGTGCTTGCTCTGTTTATTGGAAAGAGGGTAACGGACTATGTATTAGAAGGTTTTGAAGCAAAAAGAGTGGTGCACATCTTTTCCAATAAAACAAAAGAAGTCGAACATGCGCTGCAAACTAGTCTGGGGACGCATACGACCGTATTAAAAGCAGAGGAAAATGCAGATGGTGTGGAGGAAAATCTGATTTATGTCGCCATCCCGAAGCAGCGGTTATTCTATCTGAAAAAGCTGGTCAGCAGCATTGACGAAAATGCATTCACGGTTGTGCATACGGTGAAGGATGTTACCGGTGGCAGCTTTGCAGAAGCTCATCACCCTGGGCAGAAGACATTCCGAAGCAAGAAATTGGAACGCCGCTATTATAAGAAACAGGCGGATGAAGAGAGTTTTACATCGCCTGATAATACAACAGTAAACGAAAAAGCATAAATACGTGAAGAAGGTCTTTTCCCTAGGATATGGAAAGGACCTTTTTCATATAGAGATATTAATCTCTCTTTTCTCTAAAAAATTGCCAGTAAACAGAGTAAGGAATAATCACCCCAATCAAAAGAAAAAATTTATGAACTACAATATCTGCTTCTCCCCGCCAATTAAAATGAATCGGAATCGAATCAGGCAAAAACAAAATAATGCCAAACAAAATAACGAACATGATTAAAAATACGGTGATATCCTTTTTCATCATCATTCTCCTTAGATAAATTTTATCCTGCAGGTCCGCTGATAAAAAAGCATAGCAAGACCAATCAATAGAACTGCAAGAGCCAGATAAATCACAAACAAAGGAAGTATCTGAAATAAAATAAGCACTAGCGGTACAATCATCATTGCCATTCCGGTAAATGCAGCGATTAAAACAGGCGGGCTTTGTTTAACGATATACATATCGTTTTTCCAGCTGAAATGTGGATAGGAAAAATTCAGCATCAATCCAAACGTCGTGATAAAAGCGGAATAGCTTACTGGAATTAGGATAGCCCACATCAGCTGTTCTATCGTTGGAGATAAACGGATGGTATAAGTTAGGATGCTAATAGCAAAACCAATAAAATGCAGGAAAAAGGTACAGGCTAATTTAGCATGGACCACACTTTTTTGCTCAATCGGCAGTGTTTTTAAAATCCAGACTTTATTCCCTTCCATGGATAGTGCAGCAGCTGCCGGATTACTGATTAACAGCATTGCTGCAACAAACATGGGGAATACATTGGTAACGGTCTGTATAGAAACAGGAAGCGGAATAACCGTTGTTAGTTTTTCAAATCCAAATAGAAGTAATGCCATACTAATAAAAACTAACAGCACGGTGCCTAATATCGAATTAAGCAAATAGTTGTAAGAGCTGAATAAAGCAGCTATTTCCTTTTTCCATAAAGCAACGAAGATACTTCGCTGTTTGATTGTTCGCGGTTTCATATGGTTAGTGCTTTTTAAAGTGAGAAGGCGAAGGTTCAATATTCGGTAGTATCTGCTGCCGAAAAAGGTAAGCACTAAAAACAATAAACCGCTGATAAAAAGAAAAAGCAGAATAGAAAAGCTGTCTGCAATGCTGTTAAATTGAAATAAGACGGAAGGCAGATAAATAGCTGTCATCTGACTATACACAGCGGTTCCGATATCTTGCATGCTATCTGTTTGGTTAGATTGCGTCATGATAAAATAGCTGAAAGCACCTAATAGACACAGAGATAAACAGACAGCAATCAGATTCATTTGCCGAAAATAAGCCGCCATCCGATAAACGAGACTTCCAAAAATGACACCGATACAAATTGGAATCACAGGGGCAACCAGCGCTGTGATGCAAAACAAGATAATTAAAATCGGCGAGACAATAGCATTTGTGGCCCAGACGAATAAAACAGGCAGGCTGAATAACAGACCAATCAGTAAATTGAAAAAATAGAGGTGAAGCAGCTTGCTGATAAAAATTTCTTTTTCACTGACGGGGTAAGCAGCCAGCTGTTCAAAATCGCTGCTGCCAAAGATTGTTCCATTCGCTCGTAGCAACGATAAGAAAACCATCATGATGCTGGAAACAGAAAGCATGTATCCCGGAATCATAGCTGTCTGGCCAAGACTGACCAATGTTTTGGCTGTCAGTATATTATAAGTAAGCAGAAGTATTCCCATAAGAAGCAGAACAACAGCCGTTATTTTTCCTCCATTTCCTTGCCTGCCGGAACGAAATAAATCATGGAGATGAAAGCTGTTGGCAAGGTCATTTTTAAATAATATCCATATTTTTTGATTCATTGCGAACCTCCAGGAAAATGTCTTCTAAGGTTTTTGAGCCGGCAACCTCTTCCATTAAGCCGCTTTTGACAAGCTTTCCTTTATGAATAATGGCTACCTTATTACAAAGCTTCTGGGCAACTTCTAAGACGTGCGTAGAAAAGAACACGGCGCCGCCATTATCTGCATGCTTCTGCATCAGTTTTTTTAATTGAAAGGAAGCAGTTGGATCCAGGCCGACAAATGGTTCATCCAAGATAAACAGGGATGGCTGATGTACCAGAGCAGCAATGATTGCAATCCGCTGCTTCATTCCATGAGAGTAGGAAGTGATGCTGTGATGGAGCTTGCCAGTCATTTCGAACAGGCTGCTGTATTTTTCGATAGATGATTCTCTTTCCGTAAGATTAACCTCAAAAATGTCGGCTATAAAGTTGATATACTGCATGCCGGTTAAATGCTCATAAAGGTCCGGGGTATCTGGGATATAAGCCATTCTTTTCTTACAAAGAACAGGATCATTTTTCATGGAATAGCCATCAATCGAGATCTCTCCCTCATTAAATGGATGAATGCCAACAATTGATTTGATCATCGTGGATTTTCCTGCTCCATTCGCTCCAATAAATCCGTAAATATCGCCGCTTTGAACGTGAAGGTTAATATCTGTAATTGCCTTTGTACCGTCTTCGTATATTTTTGAAACATGATTTGCTTTTAGCATAAATTCCCTCCTATTGACAAAGTGTCAGTCGTAGTGATAAAAGAAACCAATGAAGTAAGGTACATTGGTTACCAATTTAAAATCGATTCTTCAATTCCCAGCGTTTTTGCTAAAACTCCCTTAAAAGCTTCTAAGTAAATTTCCATTTCTTCTACAGCTAATTTTTTTAGCTTGAGATCATTCGAAACAAAAACATATCCTGTTACTAAAAAATGGGCAGTCTCATAAGGGTAAGCTACTTGAAAAACGTTCTGCTCTTTTCCTTCCTCTATCACTTTTGTAAACAAAGGGAGCAGCTTTTCAATAAATTTATGATAAAAACGGTCCATCATATATCTGTTTTCTTCCAGTTGAACCGTTTCCTGCAGGGTGACTTTCTCCTCTGTAACAGAATCTTCTTGAATAATCGTTGTTTGTAAAAACTGTTTTAACTTCTCTATTGGGGTCAATGAAGTATCGTTAACTATTATTTCCATCTGCAGGATAAGCGGCTTAACAGATTTTTCAACCAGGATATAAAGAATTTCTTCTTTATTTTTAAAGTGATAATAAAGCAGTCCTCGTGAAATTCCTACTTGGTTGATAATATCCTGTGTAGTTGTCTGCAGATAGCCTTTTTCTGTAAACAGCTTCATCGAAGCATCCAGGATTTCTGCTTTTCGAACTTCAGGCAATTTCACATCTCTCATGTTATATACCTCCTTTGAGGATAGTATATACAGATGACTGACAAAGTGTCAATGTAGAGGTGGACATAATTTTATATTGACAAGGAAACCTGTCCATTAAAAATAATTAAGATATGAATGATGCCTGACAGTAGACGAGATATCCTGTGTATAGACGATGAGCATTTAATACATAGAAAACGAATTAATCGCTGAAGGTGCGAACAATTCGTTTTCTCAAATTTATCACGGAGAACCGTCCGTAAAACTCCCGCCTCAAAATAAAGCGTAAAAATAAATTTATTTAGGCGGGAGATAACGGACGCTAACTCCCTGAATCACTCAACTAACAATCAGTGGGAGAATTAAGGAAACAGACTAAATTCGCGACGTCCTGGGGTTGCGATTACTCACCCCACCGAAAACATTTGTCGCAACGTCTGCACTAGCACATCCTGGGACTGCGGTTACTCGCCCCATCGGAAACATTTGTGCGTCGAAAACTCCCACTGATTGAAGTTTCGTTTTATAATAGATTGTTTGGAATGAAACCAATAATAAAAAGCTAAGCCTTCTTGTTTGTAAAGAAATTAGAAATGAGGACTATAATTATTCCTGTTATAAGTAATGGCAAGGAAAAAGTAGAAAAGACCTCTGGACCGTCCGTTATCGTACCTATCCTTTCATTAAACATCATCCCTGTTATGAAAAATAGAAATCCTAACCAAAAAATTGACTTCCCAAGCTTCGTATGTTTTTTCATATTGCATCACCATCTCATCCATTCCTAATTTTTAACCCGTTAATTTAAATACAATTTACATATAATCTATAACAATTTTACCATATTTATCCATAACCTTCTATAAAATCCAAGTGTAAATAACTGATAATAATAGCTTTGAATGCTTTGGAAATAATTTAAGTCTATTAGTGTATTAAAATTTATCTTGACAAGTTTACTTTTTTAATCAATAATGATAATCGTTATCAGTGATAATGATTATCATTATCAAAAAATTAAAATGTCATAGAAAAGGAGGCGAACCAATGAAAGCAATCGAAATAAACGAAATCGATGTCGGCTATGCGAATGAGTTAATTATCCAAGACCTCAGCATTTCGATCCCGGCCAATAAAATCACAACGATTATCGGCCCGAATGGCTGTGGAAAGTCAACGCTCATCAAAACAATTGCCCGCATTTTAAGCGTGAAAAGCGGTGCAGTTTTTTTAGAAGGCGAGGCAATTCATAAGGTCGATACAAAAGAGATTGCAAAACGCATGGCTATCCTGCCTCAAACTGCCGAAGCGCCTGGCGGATTGACCGTATATGAATTAATTTCTTATGGTCGGTTTCCTTATAAAAAAGGGATGGGTTCTCTAAGGAAGGAAGATTACGAATACATTGACTGGGCAATTGAGGTGACAGGATTAGCGGAAGTTCAGGAGCGGGCAATCAGTGCTTTATCCGGCGGGCAGAGACAGCGGGTCTGGATTGCAATGGCCTTGGCGCAGGGGACAGATATTCTTGTGCTGGATGAACCGACTACTTATTTAGATCTGGCACATCAATTAGACATTTTACTCTTATTGGAGCGCCTCAACAAAGAAGAAGGTCGTACCATTATTATGGTTCTACATGATTTAAACCATGCTTCGCGCTTCTCGCATTATATGATTGCGATGCGTGATGGAGAGGTTGTGACAGACGGTACGCCAGAGGATGTGATGACCTGTGGTAATCTGCAGCAGGTTTTTCAAATTGATGCACATATAGCAAGGTGTCCGCATAGTGCGAATCCGATTTGCTTATCGTATCAGTTATGTCAGGCGGAATCGGCATGCGCTTCATCTAAACCATGCCATCAAAAGGTGTCAGGTTAAGCATTTATGATAAATAGTAAAAGTAAACAATGAAAGGTAACTAATCAATGAATGAACTAGAAGATTTAAAAGAAGTCAGAGAAACCGTGCGGCCTGTCCGGAATGTGCTTATTTTAGCGGCGGGGAGCTTCCTTTTACTATTATCTTTGCTGCTGGCTGTATCTCTTGGCGCTGCGGATATGCCATTGAAAACAGTCTGGCAGGCCATATTTCAATTTGATCCGGATTTACAGCAGCATCAAATTATCAGGGAAATACGCTTTCCGCGTATCCTTGGAGCAGCAATTGTCGGCAGCTGTTTTGCTGTATCTGGGGCATTAATGCAGGGGATGACACGTAACCCGCTTGCGGATTCCGGACTGCTTGGATTAAATGCCGGTGCTGTGTTTATGTTAGCATGCTGTTTTGCATTTTTTCCGCATCTGTCGTATGTATATATGATTTTATTTTCATTCCTCGGTGCTGCCCTTGGTGCTGGAATTGTATATGGCATCGGTTCTTTATCAAAAAATGGCCTGACACCAATCCGTTTAGTGTTGGCTGGTGCAGCAGTCAGTGCCCTTTTGGGAGCATTAAGTGAAGGAATCGCGCTTTATTATGAAATTGGGCAGGACTTAGCATTCTGGTATGCAGGCGGTATTTCCGGTACAAGCTGGGGCCATTTGCAAATCATTACACCTTGGCTGCTGCTGGCAGTTATCGCTGCAGTGATAATATCCCGCTCAATTACATTATTAAGTCTGGGAGAAGAAGTTGCGGTTGGGCTGGGTACGAAAACTGGACGCATTAAATTAACTGCTGCCTTGATTATTGTTGTATTAGCTGGTCTGGCTGTTTCTGTCGTCGGCGCGGTGAGTTTTGTGGGATTGATTGTACCGCATATGGCCCGCTGGCTGTTTGGGTACGATTACCGCTGGATTATTCCCGGAACGGTCATTTATGGTGCGTTACTGGTTGTGTTAGCGGATTTAACAGCACGTATTATTAGTCCTCCTCATGAAATGCCGATTGGTGCCTTAATTGCCTTATTGGGCGTGCCTTTCTTTTTATACTTGGCAAGAAAGGGCGGGGGAATGGTATGACATTACAGAAAAACAAACAGCATAGCCAAGTCAGAAAAGCGAGAAGAGCAGGGCTGGTCAGTGTTACCTTAGTCCTTCTGATTATTATCATATTTTTTATCAGCTTAAATACAGGGAGCATTTACTTAACACCGGCAGAGGTTATTTTTACTTTATTTGGACAAGGTACAGAGCAGCAGGCGCTTATTTTATTTGATTTTCGCTTGCCGCGTATGATTATTGCTTTGCTGGTAGGAATGGGTCTTGCAATCTCAGGAACCGTACTGCAGGGGATTGTTCGGAACCCATTGGCAGATCCCGGAATTATTGGGATTAATGCTGGAGCAGGTTTAACCATTATGCTTTTTTTATCCTTCTTTGCAGTAACAACAACAATATCTGTCTTTCTGATGCCGTTTTTAGCTTTCTTTGGAGCAGCAGGTGCTGCCCTTATCATCTACTTGCTTTCTTACAAGCGGTCTGAGGGAATTTCGCCGATGCGGCTGGTATTGACAGGAATTGCAGTTGCAGCCGGTATCAATGCGTTAATGATTGTATTAACACTGCGGTTGAACCCAGAGACCTATCAATTTCTGGCAACCTGGCTTGCGGGAAGTATATGGGGCTCCAATTGGCAGTTTGTTCTTGCATTGCTTCCGTGGCTTGTTATCCTGGTCCCGTTTGTTTATTCCAAAGCAATGGTTCTGAATATTCTCCACTTAGGGGAAGAAACATCCATTGGGTTAGGAGCAAACTTAGAAAAAGAACGGCGTGTGTTACTGGCTTCCGCTGTTGGTCTGGCAGCAGCGAGTGTATCTGTCAGCGGGGGGATCGGATTTATTGGGCTTATTGCTCCGCATCTCAGCAGACAGCTGGTTGGAGACAAGCATGAGTATGTAATTCCAGTGTCAGGCTTGGTGGGGGCGCTGCTGCTGCTCTCAGCAGATATGATTGGCGGTTTCATTAAACAGCCGGAAGTGCCGGCAGGGATTATCGTCGCTGTAATTGGAGCACCATACTTTTTATATTTATTAGCAAGGCTGAAAGATTAATAGTTTAAAACAATAAAAATAGAATGAGGGAAAACAAATGAAAAAATTACTATTTCTTTTTGGATGTTTACTCTGTCTTGTTATTGCGGGCTGCAGCAATCAGTCAAACAGCAAACAAAATGACGGGAAGGAAGAAGCATCAAATGAAACCGTTACGTATGAATCAGAAACAGGGCCGGTTGAAATACCTGCTGAACCGCAGCGAATTGTTGCCCTGTCAAATGGACCAAATGTTTTCGCTTTAGACGGAAATTTAGTAGGGGTCGATGAATGGACAAAAGCGAGTCCGCTTTTTGAAGAAGATATGGCAGATATAGAAATAGTTTCGGAAAATGATCCAGAAGGTATTTTGGCGCTGGAACCGGATTTAATTATCGCCGGATCACATATGGAGAATCTGGATGAGTTAGAAAAGATTGCTCCGACTGTTATTTATACATGGGGAAAGCTGGATTATCTGGAGCAGCAAATAGAGATTGGTAAGCTTCTAAATAAAGAGGAAGAAGCACAGGAATGGGTGGATGACTTCACTAAACGTGCGAAAGCAGTCGGTGACAAGATAAAGGAAAAGCACGGGGAAGATGTTACCGTATCTGTATTTGAAACAGATTCTAAAAATTTCGCCGTCTTTGGAGATAATTGGGCACGCGGGACCGAAATATTATATCAGACGATGGAGCTGGAGATGCCTGAAAAAGTACAAGAGGATGCACTTGCTGACGGTTATTACAACTTATCGCAGGAGACCCTGCCAGAATATGCTGGAGATTTTATTATTCTAAGCAGTATGGGCGGAGAGAATGAATTTACAAAAAGTGAAACATGGCAGTCCATTCCGGCAGTAGAAAATAATCAGGTAATCGAAATTGATACACAAGAGGCAAGCTACAGCGACCCGGCAACACTGGAATATTTACTAGACATTTTTGAAGAAGGATTTCTTCAATAAGAAAGCTTTTCTAACTCATCACAGGAGGTAGTCATTCCATGTATCGCAACAAAAGATTTCAGTTTTCTGGAAAGCATCACCCTTATATTATAAATGTTTTCATCCCGGAGCAGCCGGTTCCAGACAACGGATTTTCCGTGTTATATATTTTGGATGGAAATGCTTATGGCACGCTTTTCAGTGAAATGATAAAGCTGCAAAGCAGGCGATTCGAGAAAACAGGGATCGAGCCGATGCTGTTAGTTAGTATCGAATATGAGGGAGGGGAGCCGTTTCATTCTAACCGGGTATATGATTTTACCCCTCCAGCTGCAGAGGTTGAGCTGCCAGCAAGGCCAGACGGATATTCTTGGCAGGAACATGGCGGAGCAGAGGAATTTATGGATTTTCTAGAAGCGGAATTAATCCCGTTTATAAATAAAAAATATAAAACAAATCAGCAGAAGCAAACAATCTTTGGACATTCACTTGGAGGTTTATTTGTTTTATATACATTATTTCAGCGTTCCCGCCTTTTCAGCCATTATTTCGCTTGCAGTCCTTCCATATGGTGGAATAAGCAGGCAATTCTATCATATGAAACAAATATCAATGATAAACATGTCAAGGGACTGTTTATTGCTGCAGAGCAAGTTGAAAACAAGCAAATGTATGCAAACGGTCTTGCCATGTATGAAAAACTTTCTGAGCGCAATAAAGATTTAAAAACAGCTTTTTTTGCATCAGAAGGAGAGAACCATATGTCTATTGTGCCTACTGCGTTTAGCAGGGGGATGCGATTTCTGCATTCATAAAAATCAGGAAGGAATCTCTTTTAGGAGGTTCCTTTTTTGGTAAGGAGAGGGGAATATAAATTCCAAGTTATTCTCAAGTATAGTAAAAGAATAAAGAAAAATATTGGAATCCTGCTTCGTGTTATAAAGATATGTCACTTTAACCATATAAAATAATATTCAGGTTTGTCCGCCTCTCATTTATCCCCATTCATTCTGTTTATCTTTTATAAATTTATACGATAGCTGCCTTTCATAAAAAAACAAGTACCATTCAGCATAATCCAGCTTCCATTCCATGCTATTTTCCCTCTCTTCATCCGGAATCTGGTGCAGCAGCGCTTTTTCTCCCATATGCTTGAGTCACTAAGCAAATAAGGAGTGAATTTTTTATGGAGTTTTTTCAAGATCTATTAATTAAGCTAATTGAGGCAGATACATGGGTGCAGTATGTAAGTGTGTTTTTAATTTCTATTGTGCCTTTTTTTGAATCCTATGTAGCGATTCCAATCGGGATTGTCTTTGGATTTCCAAGTATTCAAGTTGTCCTGATTGGTGCAGTTGGTAATTGGTTGTCTGTCATGGTGTTTATTTGGCTTATTTCTGGTTTGCGGAAGAAAATAGCTGGAAAGAAAAATAAAGAAAGTAAGCGGAAAAACCGTGCGCAAAACATATTCAATAAATATGGAGTTGCTGGTTTATCCTTTGCTGGCCCGATTATTTGTTTTCATGTGTGTGCTGCAATTTCTATTGCGTCAGGAGCGAAAAAGTCTTATGTGAGTATTTGGCAGACAATTGGTATAGGAGTATGGTCGGTTGCATTGGGGGCAGCTTTTCATTATGGTGTCAATCTTTTGGAATACCTTCCTAACCTGAATCCATTTTCTTAAAGTTAAAGCGGAGGAAACCGTTGAATGTAAGTAGAAACTGAAATATTAAGATATTCCTTCATCTATTTCAAATTTTAAAAAGGAGAAGATACATGATGAAAAAAATAAAACAGGCAGGTGTAGCTGTACTGATGATTTTGTTTGCAGTTATTCCATTTCTGGTTATCTATGAGCCTTTGTCACAGGCTATTCCCGCCTTGCCAAAGTATGAAGCTCCCGGGTGGTTTATTCCTGCCGGCTTTATCAGCATTGCTCTGATTGTTGCTCTTTCGTTTTTGTTAGCCTCTTTAAGCTCAAATGGAGATTCGAGCAAGTATTAAAAATAATGGTTAAATGAGGATGTTTCCTATAATATTGAAACTAAGATAACGAATTGAACAAAGGAGACGTTTGGATGGTAATGTCTTTTAACAAGCTAAGAAAAATTGAACAAAATACAGTTATGCTGCCGGATTTGAGCCTGACTGTCCAAAAAGGGGACATCATTGCTGTTCAGTGTGAAAATGAATATATTGGACGCCTGTTTGCTCTGTTAAATCATCCGGAGCATATCAAAAAAGAAGCGATTACCTTGCCGGAAGACGGATTTCAAAATGTCTATCTGTTTCAGCAGACGGACGGTTTATATAAACGATTAAACGTGAAGCAGATGCTTCTATTTTGGTGCAAATTATATCGGCATCAGGCAGATTTAGAATTCGTTTTAAACCTATGTGAATTGCAGCATTGTACAATGAAGAAAACAAAACAGCTGACATTATCCGAACAGCAGCGGTTGCTATTTGCTTCCGCATTGATCCAGCGGGCAGAAGTATATATTTTTGAAGATCCTTCCCTTGGATTGGACCTTCAATCCAAGCATGTACTTCATAATCTGCTGCTTCATTTAGCGGATAAAGGTGCAGCAGTAGTATTGTTTACGCCGACCTTGGAAGAAGCCATTCGACTTGGAAGCGCTGTTTATCGATATTCCGAACGGGGCGTCCAGCAGCTGGAACAGGATATAGAAGATGCTGAAAATACGGCGGAAGAAGAACCAGAGGAAGAAATAACAAGTATGCAGGTACAATTGGATAAGATTAGTGCAAAAATCGAGGATAAAATCATTCTTTTTAATCCGCTTGAAATTGATTATATAGAGGCTCGTGATGGGCAGACATATCTTTTTGTGAATAATGAGGAATTTGCCTCGTCCAATACGATAAAAAGTTTAGAGGACCGGCTGCAGCCTTTGGGATTTTTTCGCTGTCACCGATCCTATCTAGTTAACCTGCAGCGGGTACGGGAAATTATTATTTGGAGCAAAAACAGCTACAGTCTCAGTCTGGATAATCCATCAAAAAGCACCATTCCATTATCAAAAGGAAACTATAGTAAGCTGAAAGAGTTGATCCATTTATGATGAAAAATGAAAAAACGGGACATTTGTATCGCTTCAAAGCATTGCTTTATAAGGACATTTGTGATTTGCGCTGGAATGGGCAAGTGCTCTTTAACCTGATTACAGGTGCTATTTTGATTTCGTTGTTTGCCTTGCTCCCACACGAGGAAATTCCGATTTCGTTTGTGTTTGCATTTGTTTTTGGGATGCTGACATTGCTGATGCAAGGAAATTTAGTCGTGGAAGAAAAGGAGCAAGGAACCATCCGGCGTTTGAAGCAGGCTGGTTTCTCCCTAAAAGAAATTCTTCTTTCAAAAATGATGGTAACATTTACGACAACAGTACTAATATTGCTTCTTTTCTTTGTACTTTACGGGAATCATCTGCTATTTCATTTACAGCTATTTATACTTGTTTTGCCTATTGTGATAATGATGTTAATTACTGGTACGTTCTTAGGCATAAAAACAAAGAACACCATTGAAGTCAGTCTTTATGGATCGCCAATCATGATATTCTATTTTTTCTTGGAAGGTCTTTTGATGAATAGCAGCCGGGAAGCGATGCCCTGGCTGGCCATCTTTCCAAATTATCATATTCATTATGGGATTGATCAAATCTATTACAATGAACCCTTTCTTTCTTATTTAGCTGTGCCTGTGATTTGGATGGCAGCAGTAGGAGCAGTGTTTATAAGCTGGTATAAGAAGCAGCAATTTGATTAGATAAATAAAATTGTAAAAAACAGCAGGTGACTGCTGTTTTTTGGTATATAGGAGAGAATAATGCTTGCCAATCTGCATAAGTGTAACGAAGACTTTCGTCCAGAGGCTTGATGTATGCTGAAGTTTCTAAGCGATTTTAAGAAATAAGCGGTACGCTTTTTAAGATATTAATAGTCTGAATCATTTGTTAATTAAATAAAGATGCTCAAACATAAGAAATAAGCATTAAACTTATGCTTTTGTATGATGAGGTAAAAAAGATTCAACTATTTGCTGATTTATCCGTTTATTTGCCGGCTTACGCCATTTGAAGGAGCTGTGATAGAAAGGTAGAATGTAATTTGTCATGAAAAAATTCCTTTTAAAAGAGGATATAGGCTTATTTTACATACTTTAGAAAGGGGAGCAATGGTTATGATGAAGAAAGTAAAAGGACTTGGATTTATTCTTTCTATTTTAGCTGTATTCTTACTTGCGGCATGTGGAGGCTCTGATGATGAATCTACTGGAGAGGACGGCGAAACGAATTACAGTGAAGCAGTAGATCATACGATTATTGGTATTGAACCCGGAGCCGGGATTTCTGTAGCTACGGAAAATGCTCTAGAAGAATATGAGAATTTAGATGGATGGGACGTAGAGCTGTCATCTACCGGAGCAATGATGTCTGAATTAGGAACAGCTATTGAGAATGAAGAACCAATCGTTATTACAGGCTGGAATCCGCATTGGATGTTTGCGCTTTATCCAGATATGAAGTACCTGGAAGATCCTCAAGAAATTTATGGGGGAGAAGAAACGCTTAATTCTTTAGCAAGACTTGGATTGGAAGACGATAATCCAGATGCCTATCAATTTATTGACCAGTTTGAATGGGAAGTAGAGGATATGGAAGAAATTATGTATGAAGCAGAAGAAACTGGTGAAGATATTGAAGATGTAGCGGTACAATGGGTAGAGGATAATCAAGACAGAGTAGATGCATGGGCAGAAGGAGTCAATGACGGAAACGGTGCTGAAATAGAGCTTGCGTCTACACCATGGGATTCAGAGCGTGCTTCTTCCAACGTCGTAAAAGCGGCAATGGAACAGCATGGTTTTGAAGTGACTGTAACGGAGGTAGATGTAGCAGTTGTTTTTGAATCGGTTGCCTCTGGCGATGTCGATGCTACTTTAGCTGCCTGGTTACCATTAACACATAGTGAATTCTATGAAGCGAATCAGGACAACTTTGAAGATTTAGGACCTAATTTAGAAGGAGCTAAAATCGGTCTTGTTGTTCCAGAATATATGGATATTGATTCGATTGAGGATTTAGAAGCAAACTAAAAATAATTCAATAAAAGAGGAAAGCCTTATATGGAAAGAATCGGCTCATTCGCAGGTTCTTTCGTATAAGGTTTTTCATTTTATATCGGATTTTCGAAAAGAAAGAAAAAAACATATATATCGCTACATTCTTTTCAAACCTCCTGTATATGATTTAATATAGAGGAAGGAATCAAAAAGAAACTTACATAATTTAAAAAATGTGTAAACAGGGGGTGCCATTTTTGAGAACTGGAGAAGTAAAATATAATGTCAGTATTGTATTTGTTATCATTGCTATTCTATCATATGCTCTTTTGGCAATGAATTCCTACAGTATGCTTGGCAACATAGAATCTGACGGGGAATTCCGGGAATATATTGAGGAAAATCTGCAAGCAGCTGGAGATGATCTTGGAGGAATAACACTGGAAGAACAGATAGAAATTTTTAGCAGCATCATAACCTTTGTGATTATTATTTCTATTATCTATGCCTTGTTAGGCATTGTCGCTGCCGTTTTTTTAGCGAAAAAAATAAGAGTCAAGCTTACAGGGATTCTGCTGATTGTGCTAGGAGGATTAAGTGTTCTTTTGACGTTAGTTCTAGGAATTATTGGAATCTTAGGCAGTATTGGTTATCTTATTGCCGGTATCGTCACGGTGGTAAAGCATCGGAGAGCAGGGAATGTTATTGGGTAAAGAGTAGAGAGAATAAAGAAGCGCAAATATCAGATAGTGGTATTTGCGCTTCTTTATTAATTATATTTCTTTATAATTCCTTTATTTTTAGCATTTAACCTATTAGATAGGAGGATGATATGAATGAAGGAAAATATAGTTTCTGTACAAAATATAACGAAAAAAGTGAAACGAAGAGATTTACTGCAAGCTATTACATTTCATGTGAAGAAAGGAGAAATCTGCGGCTTACTTGGGCCAAATGGAGCTGGAAAAACAACTTTGCTGAGAGTCCTGACAGGATTGATCTATCCGAATGAGGGAGATATTTTTATTCAAGGCAACAGTATTATCAAACATCGGCAGGCCGGGCTTTCTCAGATCGGGGCAATCATCGAAAATCCCATTTTCTTTCCTTATATGACAGGGAAGGAGAATTTATATAATTTAGCTTTGCTTCATCCGCAGTTAACAAAACAAACTCGGGAAAAGAAGGTAGATGACGTGCTGCAAATCGTTCAACTGAAAGATAGAGCTGAAGACAAGGTACGGACGTATTCACTGGGGATGAAGCAGCGGCTGGGAATTGCGCAAGCCTTATTAGGAGACCCTTCTTTATTGGTTTTGGATGAACCGGCAAATGGACTGGATCCTATGGGAATCCGTGAGTTAAGAGAGTTGATTTTAAGAATGAATGAAGAATTTGGGATGACGATTCTTATTTCCAGCCATTTACTGGATGAGATTCAGCGAATTTGTGACCAGTTAGTTGTTATCAGAGAAGGAATAGTGCTGTGGTCTGGACCAATGGCAGATTTAGCAAGGGAAGGACAGCAGTTAGAAGATGCCTTCGTGGAGCTGGTTTCCCGATGAAATATATTCTAAGCAGTGAGTGGAATCGATTATGGAAACGAAAAACAACCTGGCTCGCATTTTTGAGTATTCCGCTTCTTTTAGTTGCGGCAGCTAGCTATTTAAGTACGCAGAATGCATCGCTTACTCCGGATGTTGCGCAGTATACAGTAGCCTGGAATTTTCCAGTGCTGGGCTTATCGGAAATGCTCTTTACTGCTTTTCAAGGGGTGGTTTTACTGCTTATCAGTTTATCCGTTACTGAAGAATACCAGTCTGGACAACTGCGGATGGTTCTGATTCGTTCCTATTCCTTCAGCAAGGTGATGACAGCTAAATATATGGTTATCATTGGAGCCATGTTCCTTTTCTTTGTTCTTTATTTTATCTGCAGTCATGTAATCGGGTTATTCTTTTTTGAAAAACCGGATGAATATATGCAATTTTATTATTCTTCTCCTGTCAGTGTCGCAGAGGGAATAAGGTATAATGCCGCCTTTTACGGTTTGGGTTTTTTGACGATGATTGTCATGATTACCGTGTTTTTCTTATTAGCTATCATTAGCCGGACAACGACAACAGCTATTGGTGCTGGGGTAGGATTTTTATTATTATCCTTTACTTATCCGCAAATTTTGAACTTTTTTCAGGAGTTAATAAATGAAAGTACGTATATGCTGCTATTTTTTACATCGATACCGATGATTCAATGGGAAGGATTGACGATCATGCTTTCAGAGAACAAAGAATGGTTGTCTTGGAATCTGCTAATCCTTTTTATCTACATGGTTCCTCTGGTCAGTTTACTTTATCTTATTTGCAGAAGAAAAAATTCTTTTATCTAGGTGGGGGTTATCTTGAAAAATATATTACGAAGTGAGACAGAACGAATTTTTAAAAGGAAAAAGACGTGGATTGGCATTGGTATTTATTTGCTGCTGATTGGGCTGCAATGCTTATTTCTTTCAGGAGTTGGCGGGATTGCTTTTTACAGTCCCGAAGAAGAAGTGGCACTAAACTCTTTAAATACAGCGCCATTTTTATTAAGAGAGTTAGGTTTATTTATCCTATTTATTTTGATTCCCATGCTTGTTGTGGATAGTTTTAATGGAGAATATACATCTGGAGCGTACCGGATGGTGCTCTTAAGACCTGTTCAAAGAGGGAAGCTATTCCTGGCGAAAATAATGGCTTTATCCGGTATTGTTTTTCTGCTGTTACTGATTACGATGACGGCAGGAATCATCTATGGAAACATGGCATTTCCGCATGTAACAGAGACTTCTTTTTTAGATACGGAGATGCTTCAGCCACTGGCAGCATATGGCTATATCATTTTGTATTATTTGATTGCCTTTGTTATTTTATTTTCAGCAATGATGGTCGGGAGTGTGATCAGTATTATTTTGCCGAATATGATTTTAGCTTATATTGGAACCATCGGTTTTCTGGTGGGCAGCATCTATGTTTCTGATTATATGGTATTCTTCTTATCGATAGCGGATACGATATTTATACTGCTGGCAGGACAGAAACTCATGATGTTTTCTATCATATTGTTTCTCATTTTGGGAAGCTATATACTAAATATAGGAATTTGGAAAAAGCGAGACTGGATAGGGTGATAAAAGTGAAAAGTAAAATTATGCTGGTAGATGATGAGAAAGATATCGTGACCTTTATGAGAGATTCTTTGGAGGATGAAGGGTATCAGGTTCTGGTTGCTTATCATGGGGAAGAAGCCTTGCGCCAGCTCTCGGAACAGCCGGATTTAATTGTTCTGGATATTATGATGCCAGGCATGGACGGCTATCAGCTTTGTGAAGAAATAAGGCAGCATGTCTCTTGTCCGATTCTTTTTGTCAGTGCCAAGAATACAGAGCATGACCGGATTAAAGGACTGATCGTAGGCGGAGATGATTATATTGAAAAGCCGTTCAGCTTAAAAGAATTAAAAACAAGAATTTATGCGCATTTACGCCGGGAGCAAAGAAATGCTTATAAGGCTTATCATCGAGTGCATGCGAAAAACCTTGTGATTGATACCTCTGCATATGAAGTCTTTTATCAGGATGAAAAGATTCCCTTCACGCATCGGGAATTTGAAATCATCACGTTTTTTGTAATGCACCCTAATCAGGTTTTTACCAAGGAACAGATTTATGAGCAGGTTTGGGGGATAGATTCTTTCGGCGATTCTACTACCATTACAGAGCATATTAAGAAAATACGTGCAAAAATTCAAAAATATGATCCGATTACCCCTTATATAACAACGGTATGGGGTGTTGGGTACAAATGGGAAGGCTAGTCTGATGCAGCCTTTAAGGAAACAATTAAGCCGTCATTTCTATCGTATTATGCTACTTAGTATTTTGGCAACAATACTTACTTGGGTAATTGGATTTCTCCTATTTAATATGATCTATCAGAATAAAGCGTTGAATCCTGCTAATTATTATGAAAGCCAGATACCGGAGCTTGTTGAATTTGTGAATGCACAAGAGGGTGTAATGAATCCGGATTTTCAAACGGTGTTAGAAGAGCGGATACCTTTAGAAGGAATCGACTATCAAATCGTTAATGCTGACGGTGTGATGCAATATGGCAGTATGGAAGATCAGTATATTACATCGAGGGAGGATGTATTAACGGAACTGAACAATAACATTTACGATGGAGACAAAATAATCATTTATTATCCGATTATAGAGAATGGGCAGCATTTTCAAGGGGTGATTGGTTTTCGATATGAGTTATCCTTCCTTATGGTAAATGCCGAATCGCAGCCGACACTGCTTAGCCTATTTATTTTTTTCTTACTTGTTCCGTTTGTTTATATTTACTTATTTACGTATATGATTGGCAAACGATGGGCGAAACGGATGGAAGAACCGTTTAATGAGATTATTATCGGTGCCAGAAAAATAGAAAACCAGGATTTGGATTTTACGATGCATAATAACAGTAATATCAAAGAACTGCATCAGCTGGTGGCGGCTTTTGATAAGATGAAGATAGCATTAAAAGAAGCGCTTGAAAAACAATGGGGATTGGAAGAGGAAAGAAGAGAGATGGTTGCAGCCGTTGCGCATGACTTGAAAACGCCGTTGACGATTATCCAAGGACATGCAGAAGGAATTTTAGAAAGCAATCAGGAGCTTACCAAACGGTCTACACAGTATATTGAAACGATTGTATTTAATTGTCAGCGATCGATTCGTTTAATTAAAGAGTTAAATGAAGTTTCAAGCTACGAGAATACAGAATTTTATTTAGAAGCAGAACTGACAGATGTGGAGGCGCTTATTCAAGCTAAAATCAAGGAGTATAGACAGTTATGTGATACACAGCGTATCCAGCTGGAAGCATCTGTGTATTATCCAGAGGAGAATCGCAGTTTATTTTATTTAGACCCATTTCGAATAAATCAAATGCTGGATAATATATTAACGAACAGTTTACGATATACGCCGGATCAGGGTGTTATTACCTGGGATACGTATATAACAGAAGCGGAATTAAAGCTGGTGATTGCGGATAGCGGCCCAGGGTTTTTAAAGGAAAATAAAGCACAGCTGTTTAAGAAGTTCTTCCGGGAGGATAAAGCACGGAATAGTGCGGATGGTCATTCCGGTTTGGGGTTATTTATCGCAAAAGCTATTGTAGAGAAGCATCACGGTGAAATCAGTGCGGATAATCATCCTGATGGCGGAGCTGTTTTTACAGTGAATATTCCTAATATGAAAAATAAAGTTTAAGAATTGAATCCATGTAACCTAAAAACGGTGCGTGGATTTTTTTTCGTGACTGGAATTAATAAAGCCTGACATAACAGGATTTCAAAATAAAAATGAGAACATTAGAAAAACGCGTTCGTCTAATGTTCACAAATTTGTTTAATAAAACCTGCTATACAAACAAATTCACTGGAATTAAAATGGTGTATGGTATATATTTTTCATAGTGCTTAAAAATTTATTACTTCTTGCTTTATCCTTATTTAAAGCAAAGGTATTCATTTCAGATAGATAGATAAAAGGGGATTAGATTCGAAATGGCAGAAACAATCAATGGACAAAATCAAAAAACGCCATTATTAAAGATACTTTCGCAAACCGTGAAGACAGGTATTATACGCTCCAACCTGGTTCCGATGTTTGCAGGATTAACCTTATCTTTATACACGTACCAGATTAGTATTACAGATAAGCTCTTGGAAATCTTATTTGCGTTTTTAGGTTCTATTTTCGTGATAGGAGCAGCTGGAGCTTTCAATAATTTATACGATCGGGAAATCGACGCAATTATGAAAAGAACGCAAGGTCGTCCGACAGTTACAGGAGAAATCAAGCCTGGAACAGTACTGTGGCTGGGCATTATTATGGCTATAGCTGGAATTATCCTGCTTTGTTTGACAACACCGCTGGCAGGGCTATTAGGCTTTCTGGGTCTGTTTTTTTATGTTTTCCCATATACGATGTGGAGTAAGCGGAGAACCGTATATAATACAGAAATCGGCAGTATCTCTGGAGCGATGCCTCCTTTGATCGGCTGGGCTGCGATGTATCCGGACATTACACACCCGGCGATTTTAGGTCTTTTTGTCATTGCAGTTATTTGGCAAATGCCGCATTTCTATTCGATCGCGATTCGAAGACATGAGGAGTATCAAGCAGCTGGAATCCCGATGCTTCCGGTTGTAAAAGGAGTCCGGCGCACCTATATCCAGACGAATATTTATTTAATCGTGATGTTTGGTATCAGCTTTTTATTGAGCTCATTAAGTGTCGGGCTGATGCTTGTATCGCTTATAATGAGTCTCGGCTGGCTTATGTTGAGTGTTTTTGGCTATCAGCGAATGGACTCAGAAAAATGGGCAAAATCAATGTTTATTTATTCCTTGATTCATATGACGGTTGTTTTTTCAACGGTGATTATCTATTCATTGATGGGCATTATTTTTAAATTGTAGTGTAAATGAAAATATGAAATTGATTCATCAAAAATAAGCTGCTCCTTTGAGAAACAATAGTTGAATCTAATAAGAAATCCAAACACTTTTTTGAAGGTGTTTGGATTTCTTATTAGCGGATTTTTTTAAAAAATAACCAGAGTCAGATACAGCCCAAGCAGCGTAATAAAGAGAATAGGGAAAGTTAAAATAATACCAATCTTAAAGTACTCTCCCCATAATATTTTT
The DNA here is from genome assembly GCF_037969835.1 of Oceanobacillus sp. FSL W7-1281. Lineage (GTDB taxonomy): Bacteria > Bacillota > Bacilli > Bacillales > Amphibacillaceae > Oceanobacillus > Oceanobacillus oncorhynchi. The sequence continues at coordinate 1,535,898 of NZ_CP150214.1, forward strand.
ATCCCTTTTTGTGACAGCACATGCAGCCAGACCAAGGTGGCCAGCGAGCCTATCGGCGTAATTTTCGGCCCTAAATCAGATCCGATGACATTTGCATAAATAAGTGCCTCTCTTAGAATTCCCGTTGTATTTGTTTCCGCTATAGCAAGCGCATCAATCATCACGGTAGGCAAATTATTCATTACAGATGACAGAACTGCTGCGAGAAAGCCCATGGCAAACGTGGCAGCGAATAATCCTTGATCAGCCGCAGCCTGAATCAGAGCAGCAAGGGCGGAGGTAAGACCGGCATTTCCCAGTCCATACACAACAACATACATGCCGATAGAAAAGATGACGATATTCCAGGGAGCATTTATAATTACTTTTTTTGCATGGACAGCCGGGCTGCGTTTTGCCAAGAGTATAAAGATCATTGCAATCAAGCCGGCAATGATAGAAACAGGAATACGTATCCATTCACTTGTAAAGTAGCCGATAATCAATAGGCCGAGAACATACCAGGATAAACGAAACAGCTTTTTATCCTTGATCGCTTCTGCCGGCTTTTTTAATTTGGATAAATCATACCTTTTCGGAATCGTTCTGCGAAAATAAATCAGCAGCACGAACATGGTCGCAATAAAAGAGAAAAGGTTAGGAATAATCATCCGTGCTGCATATTCTGCAAAACCAATCCCGAAAAAGTCTGCAGATACGATATTCACCAGATTGCTAATGATAAAGGGGAGGGAGGTTGTATCAGCAATAAATCCTCCGGCAATAATAAACGGAAAAATCATATGTGCTTTAAAATGCAGGTGCTGAACCATAGCCAGTACGATTGGTGTCAGGATAAGAGCTGCTCCATCGTTGGCAAATAACGCTGCTACGACTGCGCCTAATATACCGACGTAAATAAACATTTTCAGGCCGTTCCCTTTAGCTGCTTTCGCCATATGCAGTGCAGACCATTCAAATAAGCCGATTTCATCTAAAACTAAGGAGATTAAAATAATAGCTACAAAGGCTAAGGTAGCATTCCAGGTAATGCCAATCACTTCCAGAACATCCTTCCATTCGACAACTCCGGATAAAATGGCAAGAATCGCTCCGCCTGTTGCAGACCAGCCAATATTTAAACCCTTAGGCTGCCAAATGACGAAAACAAGTGTGATGAAAAAAATAATAAGTGCAAGTATAAGCGTTGGTGTCATGGTGATCTCCTTTATTTCAACTAAATGGAATGTAATTTATACAAACTATGAAAATGTGTAAAACAGACTTTCATTTTATCAAAAAAAGGATAGATTTACACTTAAACGAGGAGAAAAGTGAAACCTATCCTTATATGTTTTATAAAATTTCTTCCAGCAGCCAGGATAAATTGAGGTCTTGATCCATCGGCCCCATCGAATCATTGCTGGTGTTATTAGCCTCATCAAATACATAGTTGTTAAAGTTGATGGTTACGTGTTCAACATCATTATAGTCAGCAAAGACCACCTCAAACGTTCTCTCCTCACCGGAGGGTACTAAAATATCATACTCCAAATTGGGGAAATCAAATCCATTCGCTGTATCAGTTAAGGGGGAGGTCTCTTGGTTCTGACCATCATCCATTGTCCAGCTCAAACCAAATAAAAATGTTGAAAAACCAGCCATATCATAATCACGGTCATTTTTAATGACAAAGTTTGCTTTTATAAAAGAATTGCAGCTTCGATCTTCATCCTCCGCAGCACAAAATTCATCAATCGATACGCCGTCATATTCATCTAATCGTTCTGCTTCTTCCAGCGTAACACTTAAACCGTTAACTTCATATGTCTGACCGAGAACATCGTGCCGGTCCAGCCGGTCTGTAAAAGGGTAGAGCAGCTTATTATCGACAATCGGTGTATTTTCCATATCGCGTATCTCATCCATCGTTATCTGATCAAAATCAACGGATTCCCATTCATTTTCATATTGTTCTCTTGTTATTCTCTCCGCTATGATGGTGCTGCTGATACTTCCATACTGCTCGATAGCGGCGTGTCCTTTGATTGGATAGGACCATATCACTGTATGAATATCATATTCCTGATTATTATAGGCAAATAAAAAATCGAGTATCTGCTTCGTATCCTTTAAACGTTCTATATAAGTTGTTTCTGAATCTGCTTCGATATCTCCCAGCATGTTTACGGACAGCCCGTTGGTTTCTCCTCCGTCGTCATCATATTGGGCAATCTCAGATACTAAATGACGCGGCTCTTGATAAAATCGCATTAACTTATCATTAGCTTCCCGTTTATCCAGGATATAAAAATCATCTGAAACGAGTGTGGAGTCTATGTTGGCCGTTTCTCCAAACTCCTCCAGCAAGAATTCTGCTGCGTCCCTCGGCAGCCCATCATCCAATTCATCCAGCTCTTTCTCCAGTTGTTCGGTTACTTCACTATTGTCTTCTGTGGTTTCTTCTGTTTCTTCATCCGGAGCTTCTTCAACCGTTTCATCCGACGGCGGTTCATCTGAATCACTGCAGCCAGCAAGGATAACAAATAAAATCAGTATCAGGCCGTAAAATAATCTTTTTTTCATCCAGTTCCATCCTTTGTTTGAAAATTAATTCTTTTGCTAATTATATATCAAAACATAATTATATCCTACGATTCATCATTTGTTAACCCTTGGTCTTGGCGGCCTGGTTGAAAACATAAGCTGCTGTATTAGATTACTTTACTATCAGCGCCGGGCAGTTCACCCGTTTCATCACTTTATGGCTGACACTCCCTAAAACCATCTCCTGAAGCGTATTTAAACCACGGCTGCCGATGATAACCATATCTACTTTTTGCTGATTGGCGTACTGAACAATTTCGGGACCGGGCTTGCCGCGCAGAATCGTTGTTTGATAGGCTGCATTTGCCTGGTTTAGAACTTGAATGACTTTTGAATTCTTTTTACGGCGTTCTAAATCAACGGCTTCACTGGAATTTGCATGGAGAACATCTGACTTTGACTTTTCAATATCGATGACATACACAACGTCAATAACGGATTCTTTATCAAATGAAGCAACTTTAACCGCTTCTTTTGCAGCACGCACCGCATTTTCCGAACCGTCTGAAGCAAGTAAAATATGTTTATACATAAAATATCTCTCCTTTTAATGTGAGGATAAAACCCCATTCAATTTATCCATTATTTTTTTACTTGAACTATCCAGTTCGACAAGCTCCACCTGAATTCCTTTGGACTTTAACAATTCGGATACTTTTAGGATGGCGCCGACACCAGAATCGTCCCAGACACGGCTGTCAGAGAAATCAATCTGGATTTTTTCACTCTGAATATCCGCTTTTTTAAAGTAATCAACAAATCCATCGATGGAAGCGAAAAAGAGCTGCCCATGAATACTGTAGCGATTGCCGTCTTTGGAAATTTTCACATTTGAAATTTTTATCACAAAGAAAATAGCACTTAACAACACTCCGGCAAGGACTCCCTTGGATAAATCATGTGTATAGACGACGATAATAACAGTAGTTAACATTACGATGGCATCTGTGCGCGGAGCCTTTATTAAATAATTAAAGGAGCTCCAATCAAAAGTTCCGATACTTACCATAATCATAATGCCGACTAAAACAGGCATGGGGATTTGAACAACCAGATCCCCCAGTACAATAATGAGAAACATTAGAAAAATACCTGCAATGAATGTAGATAAACGTCCGCGCCCGCCAGATTTTACATTAATCACCGACTGGCCGATCATCGCACAGCCTGCCATTCCGCCAAAGAATCCAGTAATAAAATTGGCCATTCCCTGCCCGCGTGCTTCTCCGTTTTTATTGCTTTCCGTTCCAGTCATATCATCGACAATCTGTGAGGTAAGCAGAGTTTCCAGCAACCCGACAATCGCCATGGATAACGCATATGGAAATATAATTTGCAGCGTTTCAAATGTCCACGGCACATTCGGAATAAAAAAAGACGGCAGTGTCTGAGTGATTGTTCCAAGATCCCCTACTGTATTAAGGTTGACGCCGCTGAATATGGCAATGGACGTTAATGCGACAATAGCAATCAATGGAGCTGGAATTACTTTGATAAACCGTGGTAAAGTATATAATAGGATTAATGTAATCCCCACAAATAGATAAGTCATGGTTGAAATGCCAATAAAATGCTCCAGCTGGGCCATAAAAATCAAAATAGCCAATGCATTGACAAAGCCAATCATGACTGCATTTGGAACAAATTTCATGACTTTAGCAACCTTGCAAATACCAAAGATAAGCTGAATAATACCTGTTAAAATGGTTGCTGCCAAAAGATAGTCGAGACCATAATCTCTGACCAGCGGAACCATGAGTAATGCCATTGCTCCGGTAGCTGCGGAAATCATTCCCGGCCGGCCGCCGGCAAAAGAAATGACTACAGCAATAATAAATGAGGTATATAATCCGACCATTGGATCGACACCCGCTATAATAGAAAAAGCAATTGCTTCCGGAATCAGAGCGAGCGCAACGACAATACCGGATAAGATATCAGCCCGGATATTACCGAACCATTGTTGTTTTAAAGTTTGCATGATAAACTCCTTTTCTAAAATTCTTTTCACATTGTAGCACTAACTTTCCCAAAAAGGAACCCTTCAGGGAATGAATAGGAGCGGATAATATGATATATGGCTATACAAGACCGTTATATAACGATAAACATTCTCAAAACCAACTAGTATCTTTAAAAGGAAAATGTGACCGGATTTTTCAAGAAGTGCATGGAACGCCGAAAAAACGAATCCAGCTGGAGAATCTATTGATGGAGATGCAGCCAGGAGATTGTATCCTTGTAGAAAAAATGATTGCTTTAGCGGATACCTTCCACCATTTGATGGAAGTATTAAAAGTATGTGAAAGAGATAATGTAAAACTCCATTTTTTAAACGAGGATATTCAAAGTGATACGCTGCTAAACATTCATTTACAGGGCATGATGGCACATATTCTGCAATTCCAATCAGACAGTATTAAACAATCTACAACGCAAGGGATGTATGAGGCGAAGCAGCAGGGGAAAACCATTGGGCGTCCTAAGAAATCGGATGAAAATATTAAAAAGGCGATTGCGATGTATCAGGATGGCTTTAAATTATTTGATATTAAAAATGAAACAGGGATAAGTAAGTCAACGCTTTATCGTTATTTGGAATCGTTTGAGGGGGAGAATTGATTTGGGAAGATATTGGAATGATTTATTGACTTTCAAAAATTGAAGGATAGTTACTTCTATTCCAATATCTCCCTTATTCGCTTAAACGACCACCTGCTAAAGCAGGTGGATTTGGACATGAATGTCGGCGACTAAAGTCGCTCTTCAGGCTAAAGTCCTGCTCAAAGTCATTAAGCTGAAGCATATTCAAAATAAGACTGAACTCATTCTTCAATCTTGAATATATCGTCTTTGTTTTCATTGAATTGATTGGCTATATAATTTCTTATTATCTCTTCCGTTACTGTTCCAACTGTGGCGCAAAAGTACCCTCTTGCCCACAAATGCTGTCCCCAATATCTTTTCTTTAGTTCTGGAAATTCGTCCTGTAATAACCTTGATGATCTTCCTTTCAGATATTGCATGATTTTACTTGGCGCAACACTTGGTGGACAAGATAATAATAAATGGATATGGTCTTTGCCAACACTACCTTGCAGGATGGTTATTCCTCTTGCTTCACATCCTTGCCTAATCAATTCTCTTGCTCTAACTGCTATATGACCTTGCAATACCTTATATCTATACTTTGTTACCCATATAACATGGTACTTTATATCATATACTGCATGACCGCTTTTTCGATATCCGTCCATACTATCACCTCATCCATTAGTATGGACAAAAAAGATAAGGCTAAAAGCGGATACCGTCTAAAGACGGTGGAGTTAGACCACGCATTTGGAAATTAAATTCAATGCTGTTATCTACCTAAAAGATGGTATTTCTAATCGTTAATTGTCCAAGCATTTATCACCTTAATATGTAACACGCTTTTTCTTATCAATCAGAGGATACACCTGATTGATTTTTATAATAACGGCACTGGCAATTAGTGCTTTCACGACATCTCCGGGTAAAAAGACCAAGGCAGAAATAGCAGTCGGTCCCCACGGAAGATTAGATAAAATAGATAAATAGGTAACACCGATAACATTCACAATGATAACCCCGCCAAAGGTTGTAATTAATACGAGCTTCCAATAGGTCAGGTGACGGATGCTTTTTTCCGTTAAATACCCGATAATCCATGCTGCAATCGGATAAGCTAGAATATATCCTCCTGTTGGCCCAATAAGCACTCCTAAACCGCCGCGCCCGCCAGTTAATAACGGTGCCCCGACAGCAACGAGAAACACAAAAAGCAAGATACTGAGTCCGCCTCGTTTCGCACCTAATATTCCGCCTGCAAACATAATACCAATTGTCTGTACGACGATAGGGACGGGAATAAAAGGGACTGGAATCGGAGGGAAAATAGCAAAAATCCCCATAATTGCTGCGAACAATGATATAAACATCATATCTCTTAATTTCAATTTTATTCCCACACTTTCTAGTTTTGATATTAATAGAATAAGGGAATATACACTTAATTGTCAACCTATATTTTATTTAGGTGACAATTAAGTGTGGGAGAATAATAAATCCCCAGGAGAGCCTCTAAGCATGGACAAAGGTAATACGAAACCTCCTGTATATAAAGATAGAGGTAAAACTCCTGAGGAATGAAAATTATTATTTATCACGGAGAATCGCCTGTAAAACTCCCGCCTCAAAATAAAGAGCGAAAATAAATTTATTTAGGCGGGAGATAACGGGCGCTAACTCCCTGAATCACTCAGGCTAATTCAGTGGGAGAATTAAGGAAGCAGACTAAGTTCGCGACGTCCTGTCGCAACGTCTGCACTAGCACATCCTGGGACTGCGATTACTCGCCCCATCGGAAACATTTGTGCGTCGAAAAACTCCCACTGAATGAAGTTTCGTTTTATAGCGAAATAAATTATTTGTTATTTCAACAAGCTGTTTTAAATTCTGTTTTGAATAGGCAAGCAAATTTCACAAACATGTTTTTCCAGCATGGACTGCACATACCGCTCGAGAATTGGCCTTGTTTCATCTAACTGATGGCCGGCTTCAGCTAATTCAGAGAAAATAACCTGCCATGCTCTGGACAATGCATCGGCAGTATGTTCCACCGTGAAAACACCATAATTGCCCCCTTGTAATATACCCTGTTGAACACATTCATCATTTATTACCTGCTGTTCAGAAAGCACAAGGGCTGTGTCATATCGACATGCTTCAGAAGGAACATGTGCTGGATTGTCCCAAATAATACCTAATACAACTGCATTATCTGTCAATAAATTACCCTTTGAAACATTGTTATAGGTCATCCAATGCTTAAATCTAGCCATTAGCTGATTATTTTCCTCTCCGTATGCACCAGTTCTCCGCATATAGACAATTGGCAGATCTGAAATTTGTTCTAATTTCATAATAAACATTCTCCTAAAAATATAAGTACGCCGGCGCCTAAGAACATCATAAGTCCCTTTAAAATGAAAGACAACCAGAGTTTTAAAATAATTTTAAAAATGATATTTTGAAATTTATCATTTTTAGGTGAAAGGTTATCTGATGACGATTCTCTCCAATTAATTATTATTTTCTGCGTTGTATAAATCCTTTAATTGTATTTCTTCCGTACGGTCTTTATATTGAATGTGTATTATATCTTCATCTGTCAGTTTCTTTTCTGTTCCATCAGGTAGCAATAACGTATTTTCATCTAAAAATGTATACGTAATCTCACTTCCATTTTGGTGATCAGTTGCCACTTCTGAAAAATAATTTATTTTCGTATCTGCAAGGATATTCCAATTTTCATAGATAATAATTGTATCAACATACTCTTTATCTCCTGGCTGCAGCATGGCTAAAAGGTAGCGGTTATCATTTTTTGATTGAAAAGTCAGCGTAGTTGTTTGATTCGGCTGCTGAATCGTTGTTTCCACATTGTTTTCATCTGCTATCCACATATGCACGAAAAGGAAATAATAGCTAATGGATAGAAGAAGAAAAAGCGCAAGCAGCGATCCTGTGATTGCGAAAATCTTTTTCCTGTTTTTTGACCGAATCTTTTTCAAATAATCAATATTTCTTTTCTCATCTTTTTGCTCACGTGTACGTACTACTATCAAATCCTCTTGCATTTCTTTAAAGTATTCCCTGCATTCCGCACATTGTTCCATATGTTCTTCCATCTGTTTATTCGTTTCATCGCTCGTCAGGTTTTCAATATAGCTTGGTACTAAATCTTTGAAGACGCTATGGTTCATTCCTTTTGCCACCCTTTCGTAATTGTTGTTTAGCTCGATAAAATGTTACCCGGGCCCAGTTTTCTGATCCTCCAAAAATCAACCCTATTTCTTTAAAAGATAAATCCCCCAGCAGCCTGAGATAAATAATTTCACGCTTTTTCTCATCAAGCTGATGGGCTTGCTTGAAAAAATTAATTTTATCTTCCTTCTTAAAATATTCTTCCTCCAAATGATAAGATAGCGTATCCTCCTTCTGGAGTGATTCTTCTAATTGTTTCCTTTTCTTTTCCCTATGCAGTTCTTGTAACCAGACATTTTTTGCTATAGAACACAGCCAGGTAGAAAATTTAGCTTTTCCATTGTTATGAAAGTTATCAATGGATTTGATAGCTTGATAGAAGGTCTCCTGTGTCAATTCTTCAGCAGTCTGACTGTTATTAGTCAATGTTAATAAGTATTTAAAAATAAAGTCTCCATATTCCTGATAAACATCCTCTGTGTTCACTTTTTACCTCCTCTCAATGGTAATCTGATTAATGATTGTTAAATGTTTAATTATCTATATATCCAAGAATTTACTGATTCGTTACAATATTTTTTTTCAACTCTATTATTTTCTGCTATTTACCTTCTTCTGTAAACAATGAGCAGCAGGACTAAATAGATGAAGCACAGCTGTATCGGGAGAATAATAGGTCTCTAAATGATAAATAAACGAATCAAAAACAGTCTCATCGTTCATAAAACATATTAAAAGAAAAGTGGAAAATATATATTAATCCTATAAATTCTTGAAATTCATTTGTATAATGACCATAGATATCAGTTAACAGCAATGAAACAGATAAATGGAGGGACAGCTATGAAATTACTCATTGTAGAAGACGATAAAACCATTGCTTCCGGCTTGGAGTATTCCTTAAGCCAAGAAGGCTATGAAGTGATTGTCTGTCATCATGCGCAAGGAGCAGAGGAAATGATAGACACAGAGATAAACAGCATTTCTCTATGCCTATTTGATTTATCCTTGCCTGATGGCAGCGGCTATGATTTATGCCGGCGTGTCAAAGAAAGTGCAGATGTTCCGGTTATATTTCTAACTGTTGCCGATGATGAAGTAAACGTGGTAATGGGACTGGATATGGGGGCAGATGATTATATTACCAAGCCGTTTCGTATACGTGAATTAAGTGCACGGATTAAAACGGTGCTCAGGCGTTATCAAAAAAATAACACGCAGGAGAAGGATTCTGTCCTCCTTAATTCGCTGGAGGTATTTCCGTTAGAAGGAAAAGTATATAAAGCAAGCATAGAACTGGCATTAACTGCACTGGAATATCGGCTGTTGATGATTTTTATCAACCACCGCGGGCAGATATTGTCTCGGGAGCAGCTGCTGGAACAGATATGGGATGTGGCTGGCGAGTTTGTCAATGATAATACGCTCACGGTGTATATTAAACGGCTTCGAAAGAAAATTGAAGATAATCCGCAGCAGCCGGCAATCATAGAAACAGTCAGAGGGCTGGGATACAGAATGGCGGCTGAAGATGCTGCGAAATAAAGAAATCCGTTTTTTTCTCACTTCTACTGTATTGATTTTAGGAATTGGCATGCTATTAGGATATATGCATTCTCCTGTCACAGCTGTCTATATTGCGATTGTCGGCGGGAGCCTGGCGATTTGCTATATGGTATGGATGGCCTGGCGCTATCAGCGGATTATTCAGTTATCCGGTTATTTACGAAAAATTATGGCAGGAGATACCTCGCTCGATGTCCGGGATAATAGAGAAGGGGACCTCAGTATATTAAAAAATGAAATCTATAAAATGACCCGGATGCTATCTGAACAGCAGGAAGGGTTGCAGAAGGATAAAGAAAAACTCACAGATGCAATTTCCGATATTTCTCATCAAATCAAAACGCCGCTGACTTCGATGACCGTAATGGCAGACTTATTAAACGATCCGAATATGGAGACGGAAAAGCGGCAGGAATTTACATATCATATTCGCAGGCAATTAGAACGGATGGAATGGCTTGTATCCTCGTTATTAAAGCTTTCCAAGATTGATGCGGGAACTACTTTATTCAGTAAGGAAAAGGTTGAGGTGATGCAGCTTATACAAGAAGTTGTTGCACCAATGGAGATCCCTGTGGAGCTGAAGGAGATAGAGCTGGAGATAGAAGAAAAACCGGGAGTCACTTTTATAGGGGATAAAAACTGGACGAAAGAGGCTTGTATTAATATTTTAAAGAATGCAATAGAACACACGCCGCATGGCGGAAAAATCTCCATCTCTTATGAGGAAAATGCCATTTTTACAGAAATACGAATCAAAGATAATGGCAAAGGTATCGAGAAAGCAGAACTTCCACATATTTTTAAACGTTTTTATAAAGGAAGTCAGGCGGCTGATGGCAGTGTTGGTATTGGATTGGCAATGGCTTATTCGATTGTTGCTAATCAGCAGGGAGATATTGAAGTAATAAGTGAATCTGGAAAAGGAACCACCTTTTTAATTAAATTCTATCAGGGAGAAGCAGCTCGCTAAATGAAGTTTCACTTTATCAGCAGATTATGTCATCATAAGTGACAATATTGTCACTGTTATTGTCACCATCCCGTCACCTTAGACAGGTAAAGTAGGGAGCAAAGAAAAATAAGGAGGAAATTGTAGTGGAATTAATGCGGGTTGAAAATTTGTCTAAAGTGTACGGAAAAGGTGACACGGCGGTAAAAGCATTGGATAATGTATCATTTTCCGTGGAGCAGGGGGAGTTTGTAGCAATTATTGGACCTTCTGGTTCCGGGAAATCGACACTGCTTCATTTGCTGGGAGGTGTGGACCGGCCGACGGATGGCAAGGTATTTATAGAGAATACAGATATCTATGAATTAAATGAAACACAGTTAGCTGTTTTTCGCAGGAGACAGATTGGCTTAATTTATCAGTTTTACAATCTCCTGCCGATTTTAACCGTGGAGGAAAATATTACGTTGCCGATGCTGTTAGATTCTCATCAGGTGGAAAAAAAGCACTTTAAGGAATTGATAGAAATACTTGGACTTAAAGACCGATTAGATTATTTACCGAATCAGCTATCTGGAGGCCAGCAGCAGCGTGTATCCATTGGCAGAGCTCTAATCAGTAATCCGTCTATTATTCTTGCGGATGAGCCGACAGGGAATCTAGACAGTAAGAATAGTAAAGAAATCATTGATTTATTAAAACTATTTAATAAAACATATCACCAGACATTGGTCGTCATTACCCATGATGAACGAATTGCCCTTCAGGCTGATCGGATTATTTCCATTGAGGACGGTGTGATCGCCAAGGACGAGGTGATTCGCCAATGAATATAGTCAATAAAGTTACGCTAAGGCATTTAAAAGAAAATAAACGAAGAACGCTTATTACTATTATTGGTGTCATTATTTCTGTTGCGATGATTACAGGAGTAGCTTCCCTGGGAATTTCTTTTATAGATATGCAGCAGCGGGATGCGATTGCTAACGAGGGGAATTGGCATTACAGCATGGATCAGCTTGATTCAGAGCAGCTGGAAAAAATTCAAACCGATGCCAATACAGATTCTGTCGGTGTGATGAAGGAATATGGATATGCACCGTTGAATGACCAATTATTGAAAAGATACCTGTATGTCCGGGGCATGGATGAAACGGCTCTGGAGCAGATGCAAGTGAATCTGACGAAAGGCCGGCTCCCGGCAAATGAAAAGGAGGTAGTGATCTCTGAGGAATTAAAAAGACAGGATTTTGATTACCAAATTGGAGATACGATTGAGTTAGACATAGGAGAAAGACGTTATACAGGAACGGAAGGTATGGAAAATCGTGCGTTAGACCAAAATGATTCGCTTTTGGTTATTGAAGGACAATTAGATGAAGAATTACGTGAGCAAACCGAATACAGCTTTACCATTGTTGGTGAAATCGAAGAACCGATATGGGACGAGCCGTGGTCTCCAGGATATACCGTGTTAGCTTATACGGATGCACAAGCGTCATCTGTGGTGGACCGTGCTTTTGTAAAAGTGAATGATTTAGGGATAACCCTTTTTGATGATGTAGATTTGCTGGCACAAGAATTGGATGTAGCGGATGATGCGTATAATTTTAACACGACTTTATTGAATACGTACCTTGTTTCCTTGAATAGCGGGACGGTTTCTACTTTATCTGGATTATTAACGGTTATTATGCTGATTATCGTAATTGGTTCAATGGCTTTAATTTATAATGCATTTGCTATCTCGGTATCAGAAAGATCACGGTATTTAGGAATGCTTGCCAGCGTTGGAGCGACGAAACGGCAAAAAAGAAATTCCGTTTTATTTGAAGGGCTCTTAATCGGATTGATCAGTATTCCTATTGGAATTGGAGCTGGTTTTGCCGGCATTGGCATCACGCTGTATTATGTGAATCAGATTTTACAAAATGTAGGGCTTGAGACAGATTTCCGGCTGGTTGTTACTTTTCCATTAATTGGGATAGCTGTCGGTGTTTCTTTGATGACTATTTTGATTTCTGCATGGATACCTGCAGTCAGAGCATCTAAAGTAACTGCGATTGATGCTATCCGCCAGGCAAAGGATGTCAAATTAACGAAAAAGAAAGTGAAAACAAACCGTATCGTCCGTAAACTCTTTGGCTATGAAGCGGAAATTGCTTTGAAGAATTTAAAGAGACATAAGAAACGTTATCAGGTGACTGTTTTTTCACTAATGATCAGCGTTATATTATTTTTAGCTGTAGGGTTCTATACCAGCTCGTTGACCAAATCATATGAAGTGATGTCGGAGGAACTGGAATATGATATTTCCATCAGCGGCACGGGAGAGGTAGATGATTCCAATCCTTTGTGGGAAATCTATCAAGACATACAGGATTTAGATAGTGTGGAGGAAAGTTTCATTTACAAAACAGCCCAGCTTCAGGCGTATTTTCCAGAGCAAATGGCTGGAGAGAACTATGAAAATAGGGATGAAACTCCTGAAACAGCAGAAGGTCTCCCATATAACCTGGAATTAGTGGGCTTATCTGATGCGGATTGGGAACAATATCTAGCCGATAATGATATAACAGATGTAACGAAAAGTGATTTTCGTGGTGTTTTAGTAAACCATGTCACCTATAATGATGGCACGCAATACATCGAAACAGATATGTTAAAAGTGGATACGGGTGATATGCTGCCGCTTCAAGTGCGCAGCTACAATGAAGAAACAGGCGATTGGAACTTCGGACAGGGAGAAGACATCGAGCTGCTTGGTCTGACGAATCAATATCCTGTTGGAAATTCCTATGCCGATTCGAACACCATTTATCTTATTGTACCGGAGCAAGTGCTTGAGAATACAATGGAATCATTTCCAAATGAAAGAACAAGTTTATCTGAGATATATGTCACCTCTGATGATCCGGACCAGGCGCAAGAGGATATAGAAGCGCTGGGGATTGCGGATGAGGTATCTATTTACAATCAGTATGAAGTCAGACAGGATAATGAACAATTCGCACGGGTGCTGTCTATTTTTGTTTACGGGTTTATCGTCCTGATTACATTGATTTCCGTTGCTAATATCTTTAATACCATTTCAACAAGTATTGCTCTGCGGAGAAGAGAGTTTGCAACGATGAAATCGATTGGCATGACGCCAAAAGCTTTTCGTAAAATGATTTATTTTGAGAGCCTGTTTTATGGAATAAAATCCTTGCTGTATGGGCTGCCCATCAGTTTTGTGGTGATGTATATTATTTACTGGCAGACGCAATACGCCTTTGATTACAGCTTCAACATTCCGTGGATGTATATTGGAATAGCTATATTAGCTGTATTTCTGATTGTTGGATCAGCCATGCTTTACTCGATGTCGAAATTGAAGAAGGATAGTATCGTGGAGACGTTAAGACAGGAAAATATTTAGAGCAACATAACAAGCTATCTCGGGTGGGAATATCTGAGATAGCTTGTTTTTTGTTATTTAGAATGCTGGGCTTTAAAGTTATCATAACGTGGCTGTTCGCGCTAATAGTGAAAAAGATCCATAGACGAACATGTTTCGAATCGGAGAAGCCGCGAATCAAACAAAGCTATCCGTTTAAATATAAAACTCCATATGAGGCTTTTCCTGTTTATAATAATCCAGCCTGTCCTGCAGCGTGCCTGTATGAAATTCGAATTTATGGCCATCAGGGTCTGTAAAATAGATCGATTTCTTATCTTTTTCATCCCTGGGACGGCCCGTTAAAATATTTACGCCTAACTCCTCTAATTTGTTATATATGCTGTCAAAATCAGCTTCTTCAATGGAAAAAGCAATATGTGTATAGGATTGACTTATTTCATTCCGGGGTATGTCCTTCTCCAAATTAAGAGCCAGCCACATGCCATTTAAATCAAAATAAGCTGTACTTTTTCCCTTAACCAGTAATTCAGCATCAAACACATTCTGGTAAAAACGTATGGATTTTTCCAAATCAGAAACAGAAAATAAAAAATGATTTACTCCCTTTACAAACAATTTTATCACCTCAACATGATTAGTGTATTTCAGTACTAAGCACAACAATAAATAGCTGCATCAAAAGCATCTTCCGGAATATAGATGATTTCATTTCTTATTTCGTAAGGTATATCATGGTTTTCTAACAATTCCGTAGCATTGCTATTCGTCTTTTCTCCCCACTCGGTGTATTCGCCGGTATATTCTTTTTGACAAGCGGATAAGGCTGCCAAAAGAAAAAAAGCACAAAGTATAAGTACTAGACCCCTCTTCAAAATCTTTCTCTCCTTTAAATGATTTAATCAATTTCGTTTATATTCATTTCATTCTTTAACTCTACCAAAAAGTTTTCTTACGTTAAAGAGCCTACTCTATTAATGCAAAAGCACATGTTAATTTCTGATGTGCGCATATTTACGAAAAATTATTTCCGCTCCATCCTAAGGAAAAGAAAATTTTGTATATTTTTAAAATAGTAGTTGTTTTTCTGCTGTATTAAGAATATAATACATTTAAATATGTGTCTTAATGTATTAATACAGTGCAACAAAAATACATCATTAGAACGAGGTGAGAGGCTATATCCAAGTAGTGGCTTGGATAGTTATTTTATATTAATTGTAATATTTATACTTAAAAAGAATTTATTGTTAGAAGTTGTTGAGGGGGTTAGTTATGAATTTTATGAAACGGGCTTTTTTAGGGATTACTAGAAAAAAAGGAAAGTCTTTGATTTTACTTGCAGTTATTTTTATTTTAGGAAATTTGATTTCTGGCGCTATTGCGATTCAGCAGGCGACCGGTAATGTAGAGTCCACCATTAAAGAGAGACTGGGGACTGCAGCAACGGTTGATATGGATTATAAAGCATGGGAGTCCATGTCTGAGGATGAGCTGGAAACATTGGAGATGGAAGAGCTGGGCGTTGATCTGATTAAACAGATCGGCGAGCTTCCTTATGTGAAATACTATGATTACAGCATGACCACCTGGATGGGGTCAGAGAGTATAGAACCTTATCAAGAAGAACTGGAAGAGGATGTTATGTATGGGGAGGAAGATAATATCCCTTTTAGCTTGAAAGGGATCAATTACGCTCCAGTTATTGATTTTGAAGAAGGAAAAGGGGAGTTAACAGACGGACGGGTGTTTACAGAGGAAGAGATTGAGAATGGCACGTCCGTGGCAATTATATCTCAAAAACTAGCAGAGCAAAATAATTTAGAGGTAGGGGATACCTTTACGTTATTAAATGCCGTTTATGAATACTCGGAAGAAACGGGTGAAGAGACCGTATTGGATTCCAGAGATATTGTTTTAGAAGTGATTGGATTATTCGATCCGCAATCTGGAAAGGAAGAGACAGAGAGTAAAGAGGAAGATAGCGATATGTTCCTGATGGAGGATATCGACTATCAGAATACCGTATATGTTCCTAATGCCATTATATCTGCCGAAGAACAGTATTACTGGGAGGTATATGCAGAAGATGACCCGGAAATTGCTGAAATGCTGGAAGAAGAAACGATGGAATACTATACACCGATCTTTTACTTAAATAATCCAGAGGATATAGAGCCGTTTGAGGAAGAGGTGACCCCGTTATTGCCGGAGCTTTATACGGTAATTAGCGCAAGTGACCAATATGATGATATTTCAGGACCGATGGAATCCATGTCCACGCTGTCAAAATATGTTTTATTAGTGGCTGTGATTGCGACCGTACTCATTACGGGATTAGTCGTTTTACTATTTTTGCGAGACCGCAAACGCGAATTAGGGATTTACTTATCCTTAGGTGAGAAGCGGGGTAAGGTTGTGGGACAGATTTTAATTGAAGTGATCGTCGTTGCCTTTGTTGGTATTACATTATCCTTATTTACTGGAAATCTCTTAGCAGGGCAAGTATCAGATACGATGATGAAAGCAGATGATACGCAAGAAGAAAGCTATGAAGAAGTTATTTATTATGAAGGGATAGAAACCAATTTGACGGCAGAAGATGTGATGGATTCGTATGAGGTCAGTCTTAATTCCAGCTATGTGCTTGGTTTTTATGGAATCGGTCTGTTAACGATTTTGATTTCAACGATTATCCCGCTGATTTATATTGTCCGGTTGAATCCAAAGAAAATACTGATGTGATGGTGAGGTGAGAAGATGATATTAGAAGCAAAGGATTTAAATTATTATTATCAGGACGGCGAACAGCGCCGTTATATTTTAAAAGATACATCTATCTCTTTTGAGAAGGGGAAGTTTTATACGATTTTAGGGCAGTCCGGCTCAGGAAAGACAACCTTGTTATCCTTGCTCAGTGCGTTGGATTCACCGCATAGCGGAGAAGTGTTATTTAACGAGGAGAATATTAAGAAAATTGGATATGAAAAATACCGCCGTAATAATGTGGGGATTATTTTTCAAAGCTATAATTTAATTCCGACTTTTACGGCTATTGAAAACGTACTGGTCCCGATGTCGATTACGGAAAATGAAATTCCGGATGATACCAAAACCGTAGCGTATAATTTGCTGGATTATATCGGGATTGTCAAAAATAAAGCAGACCGTCTGGTTAATCAGCTGTCCGGGGGAGAGCAGCAGCGTGTTGCCATTGCCCGTGCGCTGGCAACGAACGTGGAATTGATTCTTGCCGATGAACCTACTGGAAATCTTGATGAAGAGATGGAGCAGGAAATCATTGATATCTTTAAAAAATTGGCACATGAGCATGGAAAATGTGTCATTGTGGTAACTCACTCCAATGAAATTGCCGAACAGTCTGATCAGGCTTTCCAATTAAGGAAGGGTGTTCTGTCTTCCTATGAGTGATTTTTTATCCAAGTTTAATAAAGATAAATATGATGATCTGGTAAATGAAAAAGAAGACAAGGAAATAAAGAGCAGTGACAATAAGAAAGAACAGAAACAGGAAGAAAAAGTACCGCAGCAGAAGCACGAGGAACAGGCTTCTGCTGTGGAAAAAGAAGAACCCGTACATAAGCATGCGTCTCCCCCTGCTTCTTCCTCACTTTCCTCCAGAAGCAGCCGCTATCAGGAGGCAGAAGAAGAAGTGGAAATTGACTTAGATTACCGGAGGAAGAAAAAACGCCGGATGTGGCTGCTTATTTCAGGAGCTGTTGTAGCTTGTATTTTGATTTTCTTCATTTATTATCTGCTTGTTCATGTGAAGGTAGAAAATTTTGTGGGTCAGCCTGTGGCAGATGTGCGGGCATGGGCTGAGGAGAACGATGTGGAAATCGAATTAGAACAGGAACACAGCATGGAGCATGACGCGAACCATGTTATTTCCCAAAGTGTTTCAGAGGGGGACAAGATTAAAAAAGGAAAAACGCTGCAATTAACTAGCAGTTTAGGTGCTGATCCAGAAGAAGTTATTCCGCTGGTTGATTTTTCAGAGATGTCCCAAGAAGAAGCACAAATCTGGATTGAAGAAAATAAAGCAGAAAACCTGCAGCTGGTCACAGAATATAGTGATGATATCGAAGCAGGGGGCTTTCTTCAGTTTTCCATCAAGGATAGCAGTATTGATGAATCGGAATACAAACGGAAGGATAGTGCTGCTGTCTATTATTCAAGAGGAGAAGAAGTTTTCGAAAAGAATATTACCATCCCTGACTTTACAGGAGTCGCCAAAGAAGAAGTGGAAAAATGGGCAGAGACCAATGAGATTGAGATGAGCTATGAAGAGTCTGATTCGGACAGCGTCGAAGAAGGGACTATTATCAGTCAAAGTGAACCAGCGGATGAGAAAATCGCGAAAAGAGACGAGATGGAAGTGGTTGTATCTGCCGGTAAAGCAGTGGTCGTTCCGAATTTTGGAGGAGTAACTGCGGAAGAAGCAGCGATGAATTATCCAGATTTAAATGTCACCGTAAAGCATGCTTTTCATGCAGATGTTGCTTATGGAACGCTGATTTCACAATCTGTTGAAGCAGATACAAAGCTGACAAATAAAGATGATAAGGATGTGACTGTGACGTATTCGCAAGGCAGACCATATTTACATGATTTCCGCGGACAAACAGAGGGTGATTTGCCAAGACTGTTTTATGAGGAGTATCAATCAAAGGGCGCAGATATTAACTATATTGTGAAGTATGTTGATTCATCCGAAGTAAAGGGAACCGTCGTGGATATGGGTGTATTTAATGAATTTGTACCCATGACGTATACGGTGGAGGTCCGAATTAGCAATAATGATTCTGCACCGCCAAATCCGCCGGCATTCGATGGAGGGCCGGAAGATGTTTATCCGGAGCCCGGCCCAGGTGAAGCTGACGGACAGGAAGAGCTTGAACCAGAGCTTGGTGCAGATGAGTCGCCGGATGCATTGGAAGAAGCGGAAGAGTAATAAACACAAATAAATATGATATCGAAACAGGAGTAATTTCCAATTGTCATGGAACTACTCCTGTTTTTTAAAAGTAAAATATTCCGATATAGCATTGGACACTTCCAGTTCTTAATTTAACTGCAGCAGCGCTTCTTCTGAAACATCCTCTTCTCTTACCTCTGTCCAGCCTTTTCCATAGCTGCCCGATGCATCAATGCGCAGAAAAGCACCTGGCCGGAGCTCTCTATCGATTACTTTGGTGATTTGCTGCTCCTCGCCATCCGCGTTATACCCTGAAAAAACATACTTGTAATTGCCGGTCCATAATTTCTCATAGTTATCATCTGCAGTTTCCACATAATAAGTTTCTACTGGTTGCTGTAATAACCAATCTGTTAACGGAATGATGCCGGCTGTCGTTTTTTGAATGGCAACAGCGGCGAGGGTGAAGAGGATGAGTATTCCAAACAATACTTTTACTGCTTTTTTCATATCATGACACTCCTTTTTACGTTCTTTATTCTAATCTTTATTGTAAAGAAGGAGGCAGGCTGAAAAAATCGCTTTCTCTTACAGTTAGCTTACAGAATTGTAAGGTGAAAATGCTTTCTCCATTTTTGTGGTTCCATCCAATCTGTGCCATAATTAGTTAAAAACGGGGAAGGGGATACGGATGCAAATCATTATGATTGTAGAAGATGATCCGAAGATTGCAAAGCATCTGCAGGATTATATTGAAAAATATGGCTATCGGGTGTCTTTTATTACGGATTTTGAACGGGTTATGGAAGTGTTTCAAGAGGAAAATCCTGACTTAGTGCTTCTGGATATTAATTTACCAAGCTATGATGGTTTTTATTGGTGCAGGCAAATTCGCCAGCTGTCTACCTGCCCGGTGATTTTTATTTCTGCCCGCATAGGAGAGATGGACCAGGTAATGGCGCTGGAAAACGGAGGCGATGATTTTATCACAAAACCGTTCAGTGCGGAAATCGTGATGGCAAAAATACGCAGTCAGCTGCGCCGGGCATATGGAGCGTATGCACAGGATGCGAAGGAGCGTTTCCTGGAGGTGGAAGGGTTAAAGCTTTCCCCGGAACGGCTGGAATTAACCTTCGCCGGAGAGGATACGTTTTTATCAAAAAAAGAAGCGGATATTATGGAAACCTTAATGAATCGTTATCCGCGTGTTGCCGGCAGAGAAGATTTGCTGGAGAAGCTGTGGGACGACCAGACCTATGTGGATGAAAACACATTGAACGTCAATATCACAAGAGTGCGGAAAAAGCTGCAGTCTGTCGGGATTGCAGATGGAGTGGAGACGGTTAGAGGAGTCGGCTACCGCTTAAAAAGCCTGTTGAAAGAAGAATAATCAAGAAAGGAAGGATTTTGATGCAATTTAAAAATGTGGCAGAAGAAGATTTGCTTCCATGCAGTAAACTATTTTTAACTGTGTTTAACGCAGAGCCATGGAAGGATGAATGGACATTAGAAAGGGCAAGACAATATCTATCAGATTTTTACCCGACTCCTGGATTTTTAGGCGTGTTAGCAGTAGAGAATGAGGAGATTATTGGTTTTATTTTCGGAGCACGACGAGCTTGGTGGAATGGCGATGAGTTTTTTATCAAAAAAAGGAGAGAAAACTCCCTCTTCAAGCGCGTAGAGATAAGGGGGAGATGAATCTCCTATGCACAAAAGATTGCTTTGGAGTGTCTCGACTGTCCAGCATTGAATCGAACAAATGTTCCAAAAACATCCTTCTTCTGATATAATAGACAGGAGGAGGTAAGAAGCTATGAAAGTAAAAAAAGCATTTCGTTTTCGTATCTATCCGAATAAAAAACAAATCACCTTCATCCATAAGACAATCGGCTGCTCCCGCTTTGTCTACAACTATTTTACAGGAAAACAAAAAGAAAAAGACCACTATTGGCATACGGTGAATGAAATGGTACAAAATGGACAGCTTCTTCAAAATAATTGGAAGGGCGAATTTTTCAATAAAAATAAGGCAATCAAAGCAGTTCGGGAATTAAAGAAAATCTATCCCTTCCTAAAAGAAGTCGACAGTATTGCCCTTCAAAAAGCGGTGGAAAACGTGAATGATTCTTATACGCGCTATTATAAGAAGCAGAATAAGGCACCTCGTTTTAAATCAAAAAAGAATCCTGTTCAATCGTATACCACGAAACATGTCAATGGAAATATTGCTGTATTGGATAAACATATCAAACTGCCTAAGCTCGGATTGGTTCGTTTTGCCAAAAGTCGGGAAGTGAAAGGACGTATTATCAATGCAACGATCCGGCGCAATCCTTCAGGCAAGTACTTTGTTTCGATTGTAGCGGAAACGGAAGTTGAATACGTTGAAAAGACAGGTTCCTCTGCAGGCATTGATGTCGGGTTAACCGATTTTGCAACCCTTTCCGATGGGACAGTGTATGAAAATCCAAGGTTTTTCCGGACATTAGAAGAGAAATTGGCAAAAGCGCAAGTGATTCTGTCCAGGAGACAGGTAGGTTCAGCAAATTGGCAGAAACAAAAACGAAAAGTAGCCCGGCTTCACGAAAAAATTGCTAATAAAAGAAAAGACATGTTGGATAAGATCTCTACCGAGATAATCAAAAACCACGATATCATCGGAATAGAAGATTTGTCTGTGATAAACATGTTGAAAAATCATAATCTTGCGAAAGAAATTAGCGAAGTATCCTGGTCAACGTTCCGAACGATGCTGGAATATAAAGCGGCTTGGTATGGAAAGCAGGTTGTTGTAGTTTCGAAAAGCTATCCATCCAGTCAGTTATGTTCTCATTGTGGACACCAAAACAAAGACGTTAAAAACCTTGCTTTGCGTGCATGGACGTGTGATATCTGTCAATGCCATCACCAAAGAGATAGGAACGCAAGCAGGAATCTTCGTAAAGAAGCATTACGATTAACCGCAGGGACTGCGGGGATAGCCTAATCCATAACTGACCGGTAGGTTGGTGTTCTTAGGAATCTCCAACTTCAAGCAACTTATAAGGTTGATAAGTGGGGGTAGTTCAACAATGAAATGTGTGTAGATACGGACAGACAAAATAAAGGAATAGGGAAGGCGCTCCTTCATCATTTAAGAGAAGTAATGGAAACGGAAGCAGTTACTGCTATTTCTCTTTTGACGGATCGGGGAATACCGGCAGAAGCATTTTATAAACGAAATGGTTTTAAAGAAATAGAAAGGCTTGTTTTTCTAAGCCGTGATGTTTGAAGCAGATGTTTACCATGCGTGTTCAAAAAGTCATTTTCATTGGGCATTTTGAACATCCTCTGAAAGGAGGTTGAAAATGAAGTTATTTTTAAAGGAACATGCTTTATTGATTGTACTTAATATCGTGCAGTTTACGGCTATTCTGCTTATTTACTGGCTGGATGGCTACCGGAATTTACTGCCGGCATTGTACGCGATTTTTATTGGATTCTTTTTTCTTGTCTGCTATCTTTTTTATCAGTATTTCAGCCGCCAGACATTTTATCACCGTTTAAGTCATCCGATGGAAACCTTAGATGAATCCTTGCAGAAAAGCAGTCCGCATCCTGTTTCCGAAGCAATGAACGATTTGTTGCGAAGTCAGTATAAACAGTATCAGCAGCAGATCAATACCATTGAAAAGGAAAGGGAGGAGCATCTTAAGCTGATGGATCAGTGGGTGCATCAAATGAAAACACCTATCTCTGTCATTGAGCTTACCGCACAGAATCTGGATGAGCCAGACTCCTCCAGTATTCGGGAGGAAACGGAGCGGATGAAATCGGGATTAAATACAATTCTTTATATGGCAAGGCTGCGGACAATTGAGCAGGATTTTCATATCAAACCGATACATTTGGAATCATTGGTTCATGAGGTAAACGGTGAAAACAAACGATTCTACATACGCAATAAAGTTTATCCGAAAGTGGAAGAACGAACGGAAGGGCTGACAGTACAATCAGATGAAAAGTGGCTTTACTTTATCCTGACCCAGCTTGTTTTAAATGCTGTAAAGTATTCCGCAGGCAAAAGCAATACCATTCTTATCTCTATTTATGAAAGGGAGAAAGAAGCTGTGTTGGAAGTGAAGGATTTTGGTGTCGGGATTCCGGAAGCGGATAAGAGACGTATTTTTGATGCTTTTTATACTGGGGAGAACGGCAGGAAATTTAGAGAATCTACCGGAATGGGATTGTATTTAATCAAAGAATCCGTGGAGTATCTCCATCATCGTATTGAATTTGAGTCAAGGGTGGGAGAGGGCACCACGTTCCGGATTCTTTTTTCGGAAACGCAAAAGCGATGAATTTAAAGTGAAATAGTATCTAAAGAAATGACATCTGCCGCAATGGTGCTGCTGTGGCAGATGTCATGCTATAATTTACGATCGTAATCCGTCTGATACACGTTCCCCGAGCTCAGAGGAAGCAAGCGAAAAATACTCTATTGCCTTTGCCTGCAAGTCTCGCCTTACTCCTGTCAATCCGGCTGCAAGATTCGAGACAAGCTGCGTTTTTCCTGTTTGCGATAAAGATTGATAGTATTCCCCTGCCTGGGTAAAATCATCCTGCTTTACAATATCCGAGCGTATGAGCTCGCCTTCCACATACCTGCCTTCTCCGCTCGTCTGCAAATCGCTTGGCTTCCAATGCTTCTGATCATTCACCGGCACATCTCGGAACCGCGGGCCGATACGATAGCGCTGCGAATCCCAATAAACATTTGCCCGTCCTTGTACGATTTTATCATCGGACAATTCCGCTCCGTCCAGCAAGTTTGACGGAGAGAATGCAAGCTTTTCCACCTGCTCCATATAATCGTCTGGGTTGCTATTAAGCACCATTTTTCCAACAGGATGAAAAGGGAACATTTTTGGATCCCATACTTTTGTATCATCAAGCGGATCAAACGGAAGCTGCCCCGCATCTTTAGGATCCATCATTTGTACATACAGTCCGTATTCTACTACGCCCCCGTCTGCAATGGTGTTGTAGAGATCTTCTCCGGAATAATCCGGATTGGCCGCTGCAATTTTATCTGCCTCGCTGCTTGTAATGAATTGTACACCCTCAAATGGAATCCACTGGTATTTAATATAATGACGTTTTCCTTCTGCATTCCGCCACACGTACGTACTGACGCTGTTAGCGGGGATTCTCCGAAAACTTTTAGCTGTGCCCTGGTTAGAAAAGAGACGGACGATAAAATGGGTGGACTCCGGGTGCCTGGCGACAAATTCCCAAAGCGAATTCGGATCCATCAGGTTGTTCTTAGGTGATGGGGAAAGAGCTTTGATACTTTCTGGAAAACGCATCGGATCACGTAATAAAAAGACGGGGATATCATTACAAATAAGGTCAAAAATCCCGTCGTCTGTATAGAACTTCGTTGAAAAACCACGTATGTTTCGCGATGTATCCGGGGTGCCTTTATTGCTCGCTCCGAGTGAAAAACGGACCGCGACAGGAACGGATTGACCAGCCTGCTGAAGAAAAGGAAGCTTTGTGTATTTGCTCATGCTGTTCAGTGTTTCGAAATACCCGAAGGCGCCGTATCCTTTCACATGTAAAGGACGTTCGATAATCTTCTCGTGAATGAACGTTTCCAGTGTTTCATGCAAAATGTTATCCTGTTCCAATATCGGACCATCTTTACCAACCGTTTGGGAGTGCATCGGGCCGGAAGTGTTGGATAGGTCATGTTGGCGAGCAGCGTGCTTGTTTTCTGCTGCTTCTGCTTTTGGAACAGGATGACGTTTTCCTTGTTGCGGATTATGATTGTTATCGCTCATTAGTTCCTCCTTGTGAAAATATAATCTACCTTAATAATGTTATGAATAATGCTTGTTTCAATATGCCTTATTAGTAAAAAATAATCAGGAGATTGGGAAATTAAAAGGTACAAAATAGATTTTGGTAAGTGAAAAGACGAATCAAGATGATGCACGCTGGAAAATCCCTTTAAAACAATAGATACTTATCTTACAATGCTGTAAGGTAATTGAAAGGAATTTCGATAGTTTCTTCCTTAAGAGCAGCGATATACTATGGTTAAATGATAATGATGAGGAAGGAAGGATTTATATGTTGAAAGTAAGACAAGTCAGCAAAGTATATGAAGGCAAAGTCTCCTATCGTGCCTTGTCAGATATTGATTTGACTGTAGAGGATAATGAATTTGTAGGAATTATGGGGCCGTCGGGAAGCGGTAAGACAACGTTATTAAATATGATTGCTACGATTGATGAACCGACGACAGGGGAAATTTTAATTAACGGGAAGGACCCGCATCGTCTTAAGAAAGAAAAGCTTGCTCAATTCCGCAGACGGGAGTTAGGATTTGTCTTTCAGGATTTTAACCTGCTCCATACACTGACCGTGGAAGAGAATATGGTGCTGCCGTTAACTCTTGATGGCAAAAAGGTAAGTGAAATGAAGAAAAAAGCAAAGGAAATTGCCGAGAAGCTGGGGATAACGGAAATTATGAATAAACGAACCTATGAAATTTCCGGCGGGCAGGCGCAGAGAGCAGCCGTTGCCCGGGCAATGATTC
Source organism: Oceanobacillus sp. FSL W7-1281 (assembly GCF_037969835.1). Taxonomy (GTDB): domain Bacteria; phylum Bacillota; class Bacilli; order Bacillales; family Amphibacillaceae; genus Oceanobacillus; species Oceanobacillus oncorhynchi. The sequence goes on from NZ_CP150214.1 coordinate 1,561,720, forward strand.
ATACGCCGAAGCTGCTCTTGGCAGATGAACCGACAGGAAATCTGGATTCCAAGTCCTCCAAAGATGTGATGGAGATGCTGGAGTCCATTAATGAAAAGGAAAAGACAACGATGCTTTTGGTAACACACGATCCGCAGGCTGCAAGTTATTGTAATCGTGTCGTATTTATCCGCGACGGGAAGTTTTATTCGGAAATTCACCGGGGCGATAACCGGCAGGCCTTTTTCCAAAAGATTATCGACACACTCTCATTAATGGGAGGGGATTCCAATGACTTTTCGTCAGTTCGCGTTTAATAATGTCATCCGGAATAAACGGTTATATGCAGCTTATTTTCTAACCAGCCTTTTTACTGTGATGGTTTTCTTTACCTTTTCTATTTTTGCTTCTCATCCGCAGCTGACGGGAGATAATATGGATTCGTATGTCAGCTTTGGGATGAATGTGGCTGCCGGGATTATTTATGTGTTTTCTTTTTTCTTTGTGCTTTACTCGATGAGTTCTTTCCTGCAATCACGGAAAAGAGAATTCGGTTTATTGATGATGCAGGGAATGAGCATGAAGCAAATCCGCTCGATGGTTTTTTTGGAAAATATGTTTATCGGCTTGCTGGCTACCATCGGCGGTATTGGATTAGGACTGGTTTTTTCTAAAGGTATTTTATTGATTGCTGAAAATGTGCTCATTATTGATAATGAACTGCCATTTTATTTTCCAACACAGCCTATCTTGCTTACCTTTGGCTGCTTTATGGTGCTATTTTTCCTGATTTCTTTATTTGTATCATATATTTTACGGAGCCGGAAATTGATTGATTTAATCAAGGGCGATAAAAAGTCAAAAGGGGAGCCGAAAGCAAACTTATTTTTAACCATTCTGGCAGTGCTTTTGCTTGGAACGGGATATGCGGTTGCTTTGACAGTGGAAGGTTTACAAGTGTTTTTTGCACTGATTCCGGTTGTTATTGTCGTGATTATTGGCACGTATCTTCTGTTTACCCAATTAAGTGTATTTATCATCCGTCGGTTAAAAAAGAAAGAGAATGTATTCTGGTATAAAACAAATATGATTCTTTTATCCGATCTATCTTTTAGAATGAAGGATAATGCAAGATCATTTTTCTTAGTAGCGATTATTTCAACCGTTGCATTTAGCGCCATTGGCTCACTGTATGGGTTTCAATCGTATATCACTGCAGGAATCAAGCAGATGAACCAAACTACGATTTCTTATCAGGACTATGATACAGGAAATGAGGAAGCGAATGTGTCGTATATTGATGAAACGCTGCGGGAAGCAAATGTTGACGTGGATAAAGAGCAGGTAACGCTCCATTATTATGAGCTGCCTGATGAATCGCAGGTTATGGTTACAAAGGAGTCCGATTATAACCGGATTGCGGAATTAAGTGATAATGAAACGGTTCAGATAGAAGACGGTGCTCCGGCTTTGATGGGACCTGAAGTTATTTTTCTTAATATCGGCGGGGATAATTCGAATAAAGAGGAAGCGGATATATTAAAGGATGCGGAGCTTGAGCTGGGAAACACTGTTTTAGAGCCAGTACAGCTGGTAGAATCTAGTATACTGCCTGCTACCCAAAAATATTATGTTGTTTCTGATCATGATTTCGAGAGCCTGCCTGAGCCTGCTATGGAGGAAAACTACTATGCATGGCAGGAGGCAGAGGACAAGGAGATTCCTTTAGGGATAGCAGAAAAATTAGATGATGAATTATCTACAGAAGGAATCCGGATTGGTGAGTATGAAGAATATGTTATCAATAAAATGTATGGACCCATCCTGTTCGTCGGCTTATTTATCGGAATTGTCTTTTTCGTATCAGCTGGAAGCTTTCTCTATTTCCGACTCTACTCTGATTTAGATGAAGATAAAAAGAAATTTCAGGCAATCACGAAAATGGGATTAACCGAGAAGGAATTGAAAAAAGTATTGAACAGACAAACCGCGCTTCTTTTCTTTGCACCGATTGCTGTTGCGCTGGTTCATGGAGCTGTCGCATTAACGGCGCTTTCCAATATGTTTTTCTACAGTCTGGTAAAGGAATCGGCAATGGTACTCGGAATGTTTTTAGCTATTCAAATTGTGTATTTCTTTATTGTTCGTTTTTATTACATTCGACAGGTGAAGCAGGCATTGCGTTAATAACATGTTTCATAACAAAAGGCTGCATACAACGGGAAGCTTAATCGTTTCTGCTGTATGCAGCTTTTTTATACATTTTTATGTTGAGACGGAGATAATACAGACTCATTCCAGAAACCATTTATTATTTCTGCAAGCTCTTGAGGATTATCTACATTTGCTTCATGTCCGGCTTTCCTGATTATTTTTAAGCTTGCATCAGCTATCAGGCTGCTTAGCTGTTCCGCTGCTTTTTTATTAGGCTTATCTTTTTCCCCGCACAGAATAAGCGTTGGACATGAAATATCTGCTAATTTTCTGCTGAAATCTAATTGCTTCATGGATGTAGTTAATTGAATCACATCCTTCTTCGGCAGTCCCATTTTTTGAAAGACCGGGCTGGGAAGCACCCGAAAAACGACATTTTGAAATGAGAGAAGAAACCGGGGCATTTTATACTGTGCGCCTATTAAAATAAGAGATTGGACTTTCTCCGGGCGATCGAGCGCATAATTTAAAGAAAGGATGGCCCCTAAGGAAAGACCGCACAGGTGAATCGGACCCTCAAGACGTTCACAATAATCGTAAAAACACTGGTATAGATGATGATAATTGACTTTGCCTTCTTCAAGAGGTGGGAATAGGTTAGGAGAAGTTATTTGGTGAGAGCTTGTTTCTATATAATCAATAACCCTTTGCCAGCTGGCAGCATTTTGACCAAGACCATGGACGAATATACAGTTCATGTTTTTATCACCCTTCTAATGATTGTTATTATTAGTATACAGCATATTGAATCAGGTCCGGGTTACATTGTAAAATAAGTTATGTTTACTATAAAAAAAGAGATGGATTTAGAAGGGGGATTTATATGCATATTGCTGTGTATTGCGGGGCAAGTCTTGGTACAGATCCAGCCTATAAGGAAGCGGCTAAGCGGGTTGGAAAGTGGATTGCTGAAAAGAAGCACACGTTGGTTTACGGTGGCGGAAAAGCTGGATTAATGGGTGCCGTTGCGGATGAGGTATTGGCAAACAAAGGAGAAGCGATTGGAGTTATTCCTGACTTCTTAGTGGAAAGAGAGCTAAGTCATCCCAAGTTAACGACATTAGAAATTGTTGATTCAATGACTGTACGAAAGAATAAAATGATATCATTGGGTGATTGCTACATAGCACTTCCAGGCGGACCGGGAACGTTAGAGGAAATAGCAGAAGTGATATCCTGGTCAAGAGTCGGGCAAAATGATAATCCATGCATTCTTTTTAACCAAAATGGATATTATGACAGCTTAGCAAGGGTTTACGATGAGATGGTAGAAAACGGCTTTTTATCCATCCAGGATAGAGAACGTATTTTATTTTCCGATTCCCTGGAAGAGATTGAAGCGTTTATTTCCAGTTATGTGCCGCCCGAAATACGACAATATACGTAAAATGTATCGTGCGATAAAATAAAAACATAGAAATGCTGTATTTACGGCTTTTTCTATGTTTTTTGCCTGGAAATAGAGGCTTTATGTTACGTGGGAAAGTCTATCGACGAATGTTAAGATGAAAAAGAATGTTTTTGTTCGTGTTTTATTGACAAATAGGAGGTGCATTAGTAATATAATGATGTGAACTTAATAGAAATGCGTATAATTTCGGGGATATGGCCCAGAGTTTCTACCAGACTGCCGTAAATGGTCTGACTACGCAGCGGAAATAATTTTATTCTAGATTATTATCTGCTGTTCCTATGGAAACTCTTAATTTGATTAAGAGTTTTTTTTATAAGCACTGTTTAGAAAAAAATAATCGTGCTGAATACATAGCGTTTGTGGAACTTTTCTATCTAAGGGAATATACAAAAATTCCGATAAAAAATGGAGGAAAAAAGTTCATGAGTAAATTTTTTGAGTTTGAAAAACTGGGTACGAATTTTCGAACAGAGTTTATCGCTGGTTTAACGACCTTTTTAGCAATGGCTTATATTTTATTTGTTAATCCGAGTATTTTAGGAGAAGCGGGAATGGACCATGAAGCGGTATTTGCTGCAACAGCAATCGCGGCTGCATTTGGTTCCATTGTTATGGGAGTTCTCGCTAAATATCCAGTAGCACTTGCGCCTGGGATGGGACTGAACGCATTTTTTACGTATACCGTCGTAATCGGCTTTGGTGTTCCTTGGGAAACAGCACTTGCAGGTGTGTTAGCTTCAGGAATTATATTTATTGGTTTAACCTTAACCGGAATTCGTGAAATTATTATTAATGCTATCCCGCCAAGTTTGAAACAGGCGGTAGGAGCTGGGATTGGCTTGTTTATTGCATTTATCGGCTTAAAGAACGCAGAAATTGTTCAGGCTGATCCATCAACCATTATTGCACTTGGTGATTTATCCTCGCCGACAGTATTATTAGCTATTTTTGGGATTGCTGTTTCAGTTATTTTAATTACAGTAGGTGTTAAAGCAGGTATTTTTTACGGGATGATTATCAGCTCGATTGTTGGAATGATTTTTGGCTTGATTCCAGTGCCATCTGGCCTCAGCGGAATCGTCAGCAGTGCGCCAAGCCTAGCGCCGACATTTGGACAGGCATTCATTCATTTTGATCAGATTTTTACCATGCAAATGCTGATTGTTATTTTAACGTTTTTGTTTGTTAATTTCTTTGATACGGCAGGGACACTTGTTGCCGTTGCAACAAAAGCAGGATTGATGAAGGACAATAAGCTGCCAAGAGCAGGGAAAGCACTTTTTGCAGATGCATCTGCAAGTGTTGTCGGGGCTGCTGTCGGTACATCTACAACTACTTCTTTTGTAGAGTCTACATCCGGCGTAAGCGTAGGCGGACGTTCCGGTTTTACAGCGGTTGTCACAGGCTTGTTCTTCCTGTTAGCTTTATTTTTCTCTCCATTATTAAGTGTGGTAACGAATGAAGTGACTGCTCCGGCATTGATTATTGTCGGTGTGTTAATGGCAAGCAGCTTGAAGGACATTCCTTGGGATAAATTCGAGATTGCTGTACCAGCCTTCTTTACTGTACTGATGATGCCGGTAACTGCCAGCATCGCATCGGGGATTGCGATTGGATTTATATTCTATCCGATTACGATGCTTGTTAAAGGACGGGCGAAAGAAATTCATCCGATTATGTATGTCTTGTTTGTTATTTTTGCATTGTATTTTATCTTTTTGACGTAATTAAAAAATCCGAACATTTTTGTTCGGATTTTTTATATTTGGAGCATAAATTAATGTGGGTTAAGTTTATAAGGGGATTAATAGAATAAATATCAAAGTATAAAAATAGTCTCATGGTTGTGGAGGCTTTTTTGCTTTTTCTGTACTTTGTTGTAATACACTATCGATATATTCATCAAGTAATCTCTCGACAGCAGAATCAAGTTGTTGGCGAGAAAGCTCTTTGATAGTGTCTTGCATTTGTAATGTTTCTATTAATTTTAAATGAGTTGATGCTTTATCTTTTTTGCTTAAACCGCAAATCAATGTGGAACCTCTAATTCTGTGTCTTGAGAAAGTCATTATTTGATCTAATTTAACAAATGAATCGTTTGATAAGTCTGGGTAATCTTTCTTCAATAACTTTAAATGATATGATTGCAGTGTTTTTTCACTGCCATTCTTATCACGAAGAGAAGAAAGAGGAGATAATACGATTGTTTGGTTTGGGTGATTATAATCATGGAGTATTAGCGCTGGATGGTTTCCTTCCATAGTAAACTGAGGCCGATTAGGATCTCTTGGAAACTTAAACCAAACAATATCTCCGAAGCGAAAATTCATGCGGCAAATCCTATTTACTCCTTTCTGAATCTACTCACCTTGATCATCTTGAAACTTTTCAAGAAAATCATTATCATTATAAGTCGATTTTTGAATTTGTTTGAGTGAATGCTCGGTTCTTATTTTTGGATCATTGATTATTTCTAAAAAATCATAACCGTTTTCTTTTCTAAATTCTTGAAGCGCTTCTTCTACTGGAGATTTTCCTCCTTCTTCTTTATTTGGGAAATTATTTCTAAGCATCTCTCTTAGCATTTTAGGTTCCCTCCCTTTGGAATCTTTATTATTATTATTATTGTACACAATACTCACCACCCGACACTTTATTAATATGTTTTAAGTGTTGGCAGGTTAAAATAATTATATACTTGAAGATAATGGTTAGAATACTTTACCCTTTTAAATATATTCTACATCAAGGGAGAAATTCCTGCATTGAAATGTTGATTATAGTATTTTTCTACATGTTATCGCAGTGTAACTGACTGGGACTGCGATTACCAATTATAATAAATGAATTTATTTCAAGGCTGAAGCTGCAAGTAATATTGATTTTGATATAAAATAAGGAGAGAATTTTGAACGATAAGCATCTCCAATTCATATAATCAATACCATAGCTGGTTTATATTTAACCGACAACACTAAAGAAGCAATGACATCTGTTTTTATGAAAAGACGAGGTGGCTGCTTCTATATAGTAGTATGTAATTTTAGCACATTAGAATATTTTAAAAATATTTTTTAGGTAAGCAGCAGATTATTTAATAGATTCGGAGGTAATATACAAATGAAACCAATCATTGGGCTAACCGCTTCGATGGAAATAGACGGCATGGAATATAAAATGAACCTGCGAAATGTAAGAGCTATCGAAAAAGCCGGCGGCATCCCTGTCATACTGCCTTATTATAGTGACTATCAGGAGATTGCTGCATTGCTTGATAAATTGGACGGTCTCTATCTTCCTGGAGGCTATGATATTGATCCTTCCCTGTTTCAAGAGGGGCCGAATCCGAATTTAGGTACGATCATTCCTGAAAGAGACCGCTTGGAAAAGGAGATTATTCCTTATTTTTTAGAGAAGGGTAAGCCGGTATTGGGCGTTTGCAGAGGATGCCAAATTTTAAATGTTGTTACTGGTGGAACCATGTATCAGGATTTAGATTCGCAGTATCCAAAACCGTTGATACAGCATACTCAAAAAGCAGCTTTTCATCACCGGTCGCATGCTGTCAAGATAACACCTTCTTCTTTATTGGAAAAGCTGGTGCAGGCATCGGAAATCAAGGTGAACAGCTACCATCATCAGGCAAACCGCTCTCTAGGGAAGGATTTTATGATTTCGGCTGTGGCAGGAGATGGTGTGATGGAAGCCTTTGAAAGTAAAATGCATCGTTTTGTTTTAGGGATACAGTGGCATCCGGAAGGCATGATTCATCTCGAAAATGACCCGTCTTTGGCAATTTATAAGGGGTTTATTGAAGCGTGTAAAGAAAGGTAGGTTAATGGATTACATGCAAAAAGAGACCATCTAACCTATTCGTTATCAAGTCTCTTTATCCAAGCTATTTCGATTCATTTTCAGCTAAAGCTTTTATCACGTTAGAGGATTCTTTTGCAAAATCAACGGAAGCGTCATAATAATCCTTCCCTTGATCCAAAAGAGAGAAGTCACCAATTTCGATAACTAATTTTGTATGGCTGCCTGCAGGTTCTAATAAATAACGGTAAGCAACCTCTCCTGGTTCGGGCTTGAATTTCCAGCCAGTTCCGTGTAAATCGATGATAAGCTCTCTTTCTTTTTCTGCTTTTATAATCGTAGTAATAGACTGTTCTCCGTTTGGCAGGTCCCAAACTACTTTGCTGCCCTCCGTCATTGGTTCAGAAGGGTAGTCCTCCGGCAGCTCATCCCATTGTGCTACACATTTCGGAAGTGTTAATACTTCCCAAACCTTCTCTAAGGATGCATGAATGGTTATTTCTTCGGTAACAATAAGTTGTTTTTTCACTGAAATTCCTCCAAATAAGTTTGTTTAGGATGATGGCTGCCAATTTTCAGCGATAAATTCATCCCTGCCTGATTTAGCGCGGTCTTCTTCATATTCTTCTTTACTTTTTTTATAAAAATCCTGATGATAATCTTCTGCAGGATAAAAGGGTGCTGCTGCTTTGATTTCTGTTACAATCGGCTTGGAAAACCTGCCGCTCTCAGCAAGCTGCTGCTTTGATTTTTCAGCCAATTCTTTTTGGACTTCATTATGATAAAAGATTGCTGTTCGATATTGCTCGCCTCTATCCTGAAATTGCCCGTCCGGATCAGTTGGGTCGATTTGCGGCCAGTATAGATCGAGGATTGTTTGATAATCGATGAAGGAATCATCATACGTAATCTCCACCGCTTCATAATGTCCCGTATTTCCCTGCTTGACTTGCTCATAAGCAGGATTATCGATATGTCCTCCTGTGTAACCGGATATCACTTGGTGTACGCCGTCCCATTGGTCGAAGGGCTTCACCATACACCAGAAGCAGCCGCCGGCAAATGTTGCTTTTTGCATTGTCATGTTCACTTCCTCCTTGAGGCTTTTCAAAAGTCACGATAATTTGTAGAATGGAATTAATATAACATAATTTAAGTATTTTTAGAAATAAGGTGACATCATGGAAGAACCATTTGTACATAGGATTCTTACTAGTAAACAGAAAGAGATAATAAATATTATGTATTTATCTAGATTAGGATTTGCCAAAGAGAATCCGGAAAAAAAGAAAGCTATTTTTGATAAAAGTATTTTTGCTTTTCCAGTGAAGCATTATAATGAACCGGGTGTAAAGAAGTTATTTACAGAACGTGCAGGCGAGAAGAAAGAAAATTTCTCTGTGCTGGAAATGGATGAGCATACTGTTTTTATTGGCGATATTTATCAGTTAGGGGAAGCAACGATTCAAGTATCTCAGCCTGGCATCGTATCGCAGAAGGAAATGGAAAACGGCTTAAAAACAGGATGGTATTTTCGCGTGCTGGAAGCAGGTAAAATCCAGCCGAAGAAAGATTTACAACTGATAGAACGTCCCAACCCCCAGTGGTCGATTGCAGCTTGTAATGAAGTCATGTATTTAGATCGAGAAAATTTATGGAGTGCGGATAAACTGTTTCATTGTACAGATTTAGGGATTATTTGGAGGAAGACATTGCGAAAGAGATTGAGAGGATTCTAGGAAGATAGATTTCTAATGAAAATTTGAATCTTTAAGCCTTGTTAAATCGTAAGGCAGATAAAGGGAGGAAAATATTCATGAAAAAATATCTGGTTTTTGCAGGGATTTTCTGTGTTTCTTTTTTAGTACTTCAAGTTGCTGCAGGGATGATATGGACGCTGCTTTATACTCCTGATATCAGTGCGGCTTGGCAACAGACAGGTGCTTTATCTTCAGAGACGGCACTTATAAAAGCAAGTGCTGCTTCCCCATTCATTATTACTGTAACATCATTGGTAGTTACTTTTGGTCTTACAAGATTATTGCTTAAAAGAATAGCTATGTAATGAAAAAAGGAGGAAAAACTCCTTTTTTTTCATGCTTATTGAGAAGGGCAAATCAAAATACTTCAGATTATCTGTCTTTTACGCCCGTAATCTATTAAGGCTTCATAAGGATCTCCAGTTAACCCAAGCATAGCGCAAAATGCTTGCTCCGTTTTAAGGCCATCTTCTTTTAACGCAATAATCTTACTTTTCCACAATGGATGTTCATCCAGCAGATATTTTTCAATAACCATATGCAGATAAGCATACTGCTCTGCGACAGGTTGGGGTTGACCAAATAGTTCAAATTCAAATTTCTGATAAGTGAAATTTGCTTTTACGATTGGTTTTCCCCGGATCGTTTTATTTTTTAATCGGAAACCTGAGTAAGAGCCATAATAATTATGTATAATCTTTGCAAAGTCTTGCAGATTATGCACTTCCATAATCATATCTAAATCCGAGCTTGCTGTGTCGATTCCCAGCGGTATAGTTCCGCATAATATTGGAGAGTATGATTTTAAATCTTTCATTATATTTAATTGATGAATCACGTTATACGCTCTGCTCTATTTTTCGTTTCCAGATTTCAGGTACGCTATATTTTTTAACAAAATACTCACTTCCCTTGTATGGAGATTGTGGGATAAGCTATTTCTAAATATACTAAACTTTCACACGTTAAAAAGTAACTTTATTTCCATAGAAACAGGAGTTGATCGTTCCTTGGATAACTCCCTTGACAAAGAATAGAAGGTGAAGTGTAAAGCACCGCTGCGGAAAAACACTACGCTTTCCATGGGCTTGCGCTCAGCCTCCTCAAAAAAAGAAGTTCGCTTTTTTCTGCGGGGTCTTCCCACTGGGACTGGGACTGCGATTACTCGTCCCATCGAAGAGCTTTTGCGATTACTCGCCCCACCGAAGACCATTGCGCTTTCCCATAGGAGTCTCCGTGTTTTTCCTCCGCTAGTAGGATATTCTATACATGGAAAACACCTCACCAAATAGATGTTTAATTCAGATAGAACATATTTTTCATGCTGTATGGTAAAATGTTCGACCAAGATTCCTTTCTGTACATCGAAGCTCTTCTCTGTATTTCATATCTATGCTGTTATGATTGGGTTGTTCAGGCGAAAGCTGCTATTTCTTTCATTCGCTGTAGAATCTTATCAGAGCGCAGGCCAACCACGTAGACTCCTAAGTGGTTTGCAGGCTAAACCCGTGACTCCTGTCACAACGCCTGCACTTGCACGTCCTGGGACTGCGATTACTCGCCCCATCGAAAACATTTGTGCATCGCAGGGCGAGCTGAAGATCCACTTGAAAAGCGGGTTTCTTTTCAAGTTAGCTGAAGCCGTCCCCATAGAAAGCGGAGTGGTTGGCCGGAGCGGTGCTATGCACCATCACCAATTCCAAAATGGCCGGATATTTAACCAAAAAGCAAGTATGGTAATCGAGAACATGTTCATCCTAGAATAACAAGATATATATGCTTATTCTTAGGTGCGAAAGTTGAGTTAATATACAAAAAGAAACTTTTGAAAGAAAGGATGAACTTGGTCTACGTGTTAATAAAATATCATAATATGAGTAAGAACTTTTATCACGGAGAAGCGCTCATAAACTTCCCGTTGATCAAAGTTTTATTTTATCAAAAATCTGTAGCGTAATGATTTATAATTATGGTAAATTAAAGTAACCCTGTTTCACTTAAAATCAATGTGTTTTATTTTAGGAAATAAAGGGAAATATTCACAAGGTCTGTAATTTGTTTGAATTTATTTTCTTCTGTTTGTAAGGATATTCTACCACAGTGTAACTGGCTGTAAGTCACAAAGAGATGACGACGACAAGAAAGTTATGATCGTAATCTTTGTTCCTTATTTAGGAGGGATATACACAACCTTCACTGAATAAATTTTCACTTAATATGAGGTAAAGAGGGGGAATCAATATGTTAGAGAATGTGCTTGTTATGGTGGCCATTATATTTATAGTGAATGTGCTATACGTATCAATTATGACGGTTCGTATGATTTTAACACTAAAGGGAAGAACCTATATTGCCGCATTTGTGAGTATATTTGAAATGGTTATGTATGTTGTTGGGCTAATGCTCGTATTAGATAACCTCAACCAATTTCAAAATGTGATTGCTTATGCAGTAGGTTTCGCAACAGGGTTGATTATTGGTTCCAAAATTGAAGAAAAGCTTGCCCTCGGCTACATTACCGTAAATGTTGTCTCTGCTAATCCAGATTTAAATTTCACACAGCGTCTTCGTGAAAAGGGATATGGCGTAACAAGCTGGTCCTCCTATGGAATGGATGGAGACAGACTTTCCGTTCAAATTTTAACACCGAGAAAGTATGAATTGAGATTATATGAAACCATTCACGAAATTGATCCGAAAGCATTTATTATTTCTTACGAACCAAAACGAATCCACGGCGGGTTCTGGGTAAAACAGGTTCGTAAAGGAAAATTGATGCGTAAAGAGAATAATAATAAAAATAAAGAACAGACACAAAATGAAGGCCATTCAAAAGAATAGTCTTCAAAAACCGAACATTAATTTCATGTAAAGCTAAAAATGTTCGACATTATCTTGCATTTTTCATTTTTTTTTGGTATGCTAAAGCCAACAATTGAAAAATGCCTCATATATACTTGAGAATATGGCTCAAAAGTTTCTACCCGGCACCGTAAATGACCGGACTATGAGGGAGGATGAGCCGTTGTTTGAAGAACAGCGGATGTTGAATGATGCTTATAATAAGGATGTTCAAAAGTCCAGTTAACTACGCTTTGAACAACTTTTAACCAAGTCTATTCATCTTCCCTTATGGAAGGTGAATGGACTTTTTTAATGGTTTATATACTTATTCTCTTGATGTAATAAGAGGTTTAAGTTGTAAAAGTAGCTATCGAAGGTTTTTGGTGGAGCGAGTAATCGCAATGCCAGTCCTAGAAAAAACACATACAAACTCCTGTTGGAAAAGTAATGTATTTCTGAATAGGTAAGCTGTAACTTATTATTTCATTGTTTCAATCAAAATCCGAACATTATATTAAAAACTATCTTTTAAAATCCGTAAAAACAATAAAAATTCAGAAAGAGGGATTCGATGGCTCAAGTTGGTGTCATTATGGGAAGTATCTCCGATTGGGAAACCATGCAGCATACCTGCAAAGAACTTGAAACGCTAAATATCAGCTATGAAAAAGAAGTTATTTCCGCCCACCGTACGCCGGATGATATGTTTACCTACGCTCAAGGCGCGCGGGAAAAAGGGCTGAAGGTTATTATTGCCGGTGCAGGCGGGGCAGCACATCTGCCAGGAATGGTTGCTTCACAGACAACGCTGCCGGTTATTGGCGTTCCTGTTGAAAGCAAAGCTCTGCAAGGAGTCGATTCACTCTTATCGATTGTTCAAATGCCCGGCGGTGTCCCGACTGCAACAGTTGCCATTGGCAAAGCGGGGGCAAAAAATGCCGCTATTTTAGCAACGCAGATTATCAGCACGTTTGATAAAGATGCAGAAAAAGCATTAGAAGAATACCGTGCAGCAATGAAAGACGCTGTTCAGGAAATGAGGGATCAGCTTGCAACCTATTAAACAAATCTTGCCACCTCAGACGATTGGAATTATTGGCGGCGGTCAGCTTGGCAGAATGATGGCGATTGCTGCCAGATACATGGGGTACCGCATTGTTGTTTTAGACCCGACACCGAACTGCCCGACTGCACAGGTTGCTGATGAGCAGATTGTAGCAGACTATGCAGAAATCACAGCTGTAAAAGAATTGATTGAAAAAACCGATGTGATTACATATGAATTTGAAAATGTCGATTTAGATGCTGCAGAGCTGATCCAGAACGCAGGAAAGCTTCCGCAGGGTGCGCTGGCATTAGAGGTTACCCAGAACCGGGAAAAAGAGAAGCTGCTGATGGATGAGTTAGAGCTCTCCGTGCCGGCATTTCGCATCGTGAAAACAGAGGAAGCCTGTAAAGAAGCGCTGTCCATTATTCCGCTTCCGGCAGTCATTAAAACCTGCCGGGGAGGGTATGATGGAAAAGGACAGCTGAAACTCACAACAGAAGAAGATAAAAAGGAAGCTTTAGCGTTTTTCCAAGAGCATGGCTATTGTATAATAGAGCGATGGGTTCCTTTTGATAAGGAAATTTCGGTTGTCTTTACAAGGTCGCAGCAAGGAGATATCACCTTCTTCCCTATCGCCGAGAACGAACACCGTGACCATATTCTGTACAAAACAACGGTACCGGCAGAAATAGAGGCGGTGCTTGGAGAAAAAGCGTATGCGATGACGGCGAAAATTGCGGAACGCATGGAGATTGTCGGGACTTTTGCGATTGAGATGTTTGTCGGCGAGGGCACGATTTATATGAATGAAATGGCACCAAGACCGCATAATTCCGGACATTATACGATCGAAGGGTGTAATGTATCGCAATTCACACAGCATATCCGGGCAATTTGCGGACTGCCGCTTATCCCAGTCAGCTTCCATCAGCCGACCGCAATGGTCAATGTCTTAGGCGAATCGCTGCCAAAAGCAATCGAATTTACTGCGAATCATGATTTTGGTTTTCTTCATCTGTATGGAAAAGAAGAACCGAAAGAAAAACGTAAAATGGGACATATCACATTTACAGCAGAAACAGCAGAAGCTTTACGGAAACAATTGGATATTTTTGAGGAGGCAGCAAATCAATGATCGAACGTTATACAAGAGAAGAAATGGGCAATATCTGGACAGAGGAAAATAAATTCAAGGCTTGGCTGGAAGTGGAAATTTTGGCTTGTGAAGCATGGAGTGAGCTTGGGTTTATTCCAGAAGCGGACGTTAAAAAATTGCGTGAGAATGCTTCTTTCGATATCAACCGTATCTATGAAATCGAGCAGGAAACACGCCATGATGTGGTTGCATTTACCCGCGCTGTATCGGAAACATTAGGCGAGGAAAGAAAATGGGTCCATTATGGTTTGACTTCAACCGATGTGGTGGATACAGCTCTTTCTTATATATTGAAACAGGCAAATGACATTTTAAGAAATGGATTGAATCGCTTTGTCTGTATTTTAGAAGAAAAAGCGAAAGAACATAAACATACGGTGATGATGGGGCGCACCCATGGCGTGCATGCAGAGCCGACAACCTTTGGTTTGAAAATGGCCTTATGGTATGAGGAAATGAAGCGTAATGTCGAGCGTTTTGAGCTTGCAGCGAACAATGTAGAGTTTGGAAAGATGTCTGGAGCGGTTGGAACCTATGCCAATATCGATCCATTTGTAGAACAATATGTCTGCGAAAAGCTGGGCACATCGCCAGCGCCGGTTTCCACACAAACCTTGCAGCGTGACCGTCATGCAGCTTATTTATCTACGTTAGCATTGATTGCTACATCGATTGAAAAGTTTGCAACCGAAATCCGCGGCTTGCAAAAAACAGAAACAAGAGAAGTAGAAGAACGCTTTGCCAAAGGCCAGAAAGGGTCTTCCGCGATGCCGCATAAACGTAACCCGATTGGTTCTGAAAATATGACAGGGATGGCACGCGTTATCCGCGGTTATATGGTAACGGCTTATGAGAATGTAGCATTGTGGCATGAACGTGATATCTCGCATTCCTCTGCAGAGCGTGTCATTTTACCGGATGCGACGATTGCACTGGACTATATGCTGCACCGCTTCGGCAATATTGTAGAGAATTTAACAGTATTCCCTGAAAATATGAAGCGCAACATTGACCGTACTCACGGGGTTATTTTCTCACAGCGCGTATTGTTAACGCTGATTGATAAAGGATTGGCGCGTGAGGAAGCTTATGATATCGTGCAGCCAAAAGCAATGGAAGCCTGGGAAACAGCGACTTCCTTTAAGGAATTGGTAGAACAGGATGAGCGGATTACAAGTAAATTAACACAGGAAGAAATCGATGGCTGCTTTGATTATACCTACCATTTGAAGAATGTCGATCAAATCTTTACAAAAATTGGACTTGCCTAGGAGGAATTCCCATATGGAACTCGAGCTTTTGTATGAAGGAAAAGCAAAGAAGGTTTATCAATCAGACACGGATGAAAATCACTTGATTCTCTCGTATAAGAATGATGCAACAGCTTTTAATGGAGAGAAGAAAGCTCAGTTTACCGGGAAGGGGAGACTCAATAACGAGATCTCTTCCCTCCTGTTCCAAGCATTAGAAAACAAAGGAATTCCGTCGCATTTTATCGAGCGGCTGGATTCCACTACCCAAATAGTTCAGAAAACAGATATTATTCCGCTAGAAGTGGTAATTCGGAATATTGCGACAGGTAGTATTACCAAGCGTCTCGGCATCGAGGAAAAAACGTCTTTTGAGCCTGCGCTGGCAGAACTGTTTTATAAGGATGATAGTTTAGGAGACCCGTTGATTAATGATGAGCATGCGCTTTATCTAACAGATATTACAGCGGAAGAATTAGCCGGCATCAAAGAGAAGGCAAGAAAAGTGAATCAGGCATTAACAGAAATTTTTGCTGCAATCGGTGTCCGTCTGGTCGATTTTAAATTGGAATTTGGCCGAAACAAGGAAGGTGACATTCTGCTCTCTGATGAGGTGTCCCCGGATACGTGCAGATTATGGGATATCGAAACCAATGAAAAATTAGATAAAGATGTTTTTCGGCAAGGAACAGGAGATTTGATTACCGTATATGAAGAAATACTAAATCGTTTGGAGGCGCAGCTATGAGAAAAGTACAGGTATATATTACGTTAAAACAAGGTGTGTTAGACCCACAGGGAAAGGCAATTCAAACGTCGCTTCATTCTTTGGATTATCCAGAGGTGGAAGATGTTCGTGTCGGAAAATATATTGAACTTCAAGTAGAGGACGGACCTGGATTAGAGGGAAGAGTAACGCAGATGTGTGAGCAATTATTGGCGAATCCGGTCATTGAAGATTATCGGATCGAGCTAGAGGAGGCACGATAATTGTGAAGGTAGCTGTGATTGTTTTTCCGGGTTCTAATTGTGACAGGGACATGTACCATGCAGCTGGAGAGGTTGCAGGTGCTGAAGCCAGCCTTGTCTGGTATACAGATACGCATTTGTTAGATGAAGTGGATGGCATTCTGATTCCGGGCGGTTTTTCTTATGGAGATTATTTACGGTCTGGTTCGATGGCATCTACATCAGATATTATGAACAAGATTCGAGAGCATGCGGAAAAAGGCAAGCCTGTACTGGGGATTTGCAATGGATTTCAGATATTGACGGAAGCAGGCCTCCTGCCGGGAGCATTAATGCGCAATAAAAATCTTTCGTTTATGTGTCATCAGGAGGAATTGGTTGTCGAGGATAATGAGACGGTTTTTACAACGTTATATGATAAGAACGAGGTTGTTAGTTTTCCAATCGCTCATGGAGAAGGCAACTATTTCTGTGATGAGGAAACGTTACAGAAATTAAAGGACAATAATCAAATCGTATTCACTTATAAAAACAATCCAAATGGCTCTGTCGAGGATATTGCCGGTATTCGCAATAAAGCAGGTAATGTGCTGGGTATGATGCCGCATCCGGAACGGGCAGTGGAGGCATTATTAGGAAGTGAAGACGGCTTAAGGCTATTTCAATCTATGATCGCGAATTGGAGGAGCAGCAATGCAGTTAACGCATAATATAGATTCAGAGAAAATTGAACAAGACCGATTGTATCAGGATATGGGTTTAAGTGATGAAGAGTTTGAGAAAATCAAAACGATCCTTGGACGTCGTCCGAATTTTACGGAGACAGGCATCTTTTCTGTTATGTGGTCAGAGCATTGCAGCTATAAAACATCCAAGCCTCTCTTAAGAAAGTTCCCGACAGAAGGTCCAAATGTTTTGCAGGGACCTGGAGAAGGTGCAGGAGTCATTGATATTGGCGACGAGCAGGCAGTTGTTTTCAAGGTGGAAAGTCATAATCATCCCTCCGCTGTTGAGCCGTATCAGGGAGCAGCAACCGGCGTCGGCGGCATTATCCGTGATGTATTCTCCATGGGAGCACGTCCGATTGCGTTAATGAACTCTTTGCGCTTTGGTCCGTTAACCACGAACCGTACCAAGTATCTATTTTCCGAGGTTGTTGCCGGGATTGCCGGTTATGGAAACTGTGTCGGTGTTCCAACTGTCGGCGGAGAGGTACAATTTGATGACAGCTATGAAGATAATCCGCTTGTCAATGCCATGTGTGTGGGACTGATCAATCATGATGAAGTACAAAAAGGAATTGCTGCGGGGATCGGCAATACGATTTTGTATGCAGGACCGCCAACAGGGAGAGACGGCATTCATGGCGCGACCTTTGCCTCGGATGATTTAGCAGAGGATTCCAACAAAGACCGCCCTGCTGTACAAGTCGGCGATCCGTTTATGGAAAAATTGCTGATTGAAGCATGTATGGAGGTCATTCATTCTGACGCACTTGTCGGCATGCAGGATATGGGAGCTGCCGGCTTAACCTCTTCTGCCAGTGAAATGGCGAGTAAAGCAGGAACCGGACTGGAAATGAACTTAGATCTTGTACCGCAGCGCGAGCAAAATATGACTGCTTATGAAATGATGCTGTCTGAGTCACAGGAACGGATGCTTCTTTGCGTGAAAGCTGGCCGTGAACAAGAAATCATAGCTATTTTTGAAAAGTACGGTTTGAAATCTGTTCCAGTCGGAAAGGTTATCGAGGAAAAAGTATTCCGTATCAAGCATCACGATGAAATCGTGGCAGATATTCCGGTGGATTCTTTGGCGGATGATGCACCCGTGTATCATATGCCATCGAAGGAAGCCCAGTACTATCAGGATTTCCAGCAGATTGATGTCCAAACACCAGCTGTGGGTCATCATGGAGAAACGTTGAAACAATTACTGCAGCGTCCGACGATTGCCAGTAAAGAGTGGGTCTATGACCAATACGATTCCATGGTGCAGACCAATACCGTTGTTACACCTGGTTCTGATGCAGCAGTCGTTCGTATCAAGGGGACAGACAAAGCCTTGGCTATCACAACGGATTGTAATTCCCGCTATATTTATTTAGACCCGGAAGAAGGCGGAAAGATTGCTGTTGCGGAAGCAGCCCGCAATATTGTCTGCTCCGGAGCGAAGCCATTAGGTCTTACAGATGGATTGAATTTCGGTAATCCGACAAATCCGGAAATCTTCTGGCAAATGGAAAAAAGCGTTGATGGAATGAGTGCGGCCTGTAAAGCATTACAAACGCCGGTTATCAGCGGAAATGTTTCCTTATATAATCAGTCCAAAGGGAAATCGATTTATCCGACACCGGTTGTCGGCATGGTTGGCTTGCATGAATCTACGGCGCATATTACGCCAAGCTTTTTCCAAAAAGCCGGCGACAGTATTTATCTTATCGGGGAAACGAAAAATGAATTTGGCGGCAGTGAATTGCAATTTATCCAGGATGGAAAATATGAAGGAAAAGCACCGCATCTGGATTTAACGATTGAAGCGGAACGTCAGGAAAAACTGCTCTCTTTAATCAGGCAGGGTAAAATCCAATCTGCGCATGACCTTGCAGAGGGCGGGCTAGGAGTTGCATTAGCGGAATCATTATTCTCCAGTGAAGAGCTGGGTGCAGAAGTGACACTTTCAGGAGATGCAACGGTTGCGTTATTCAGTGAAACCCAATCACGTTTTCTTGTTACCGTAAAGCCGGAGCATCAGGCCGCTTTGGAAGATGTATTTGCGGATGCAGTTAAACTTGGTGAAGTAACAGCAGATAATCAGCTAACTATCATGGCAAATAACGAGATGATTCTACAGGAAGATGCAGCAGCGTTAAAAGCACTTTGGAAGGGAGCTATTCCATGCTTGCTGAAATCAAAGGCATAAACGAGGAATGCGGTGTATTCGGAATTTGGGGACATGAGAAAGCAGCAGAATTAACCTATTATGGGCTGCATTCGATGCAGCATCGCGGGCAGGAAGGTGCCGGGATTGTTGTCAGCAAAGATAAGGAATTAACCGGCTATAAACAGCTTGGACTGGTTAATGATGTTTTTAAGCAAGTAAAATTTGATGATTTAAACGGAAAAATTGCTTTAGGGCATGTAAGGTATGCTACCCAGGGCGGAAAAGGGCTGGAAAATGTACAGCCCCTTCTTTTCCAGTCACTTACCAGCGGGATGGCTTTAGCACATAATGGAAATTTAATGAATGCTACCGCATTGCGTGAGGAGCTTGAAAAAGAGGGAAGCATTTTTCAAACGACCTCCGATACAGAAGTGTTAGCTCATTTAATGAAACGAAGCGGAGAGGTCACGGAAGCAACCATATCGGAAGCGCTCAACCGTGTCAAAGGTGCTTACGCCTACCTTATTTTAGAGGATGATACCTTATACGCTGCGCTGGACCCGGCTGGAATCAGACCACTTTCTATTGGAAGAATAGGAGAAGCGTATGTCGTTGCCTCGGAAACATGTGCTTTCGATCAAATCGGTGCAACCTTTGAGCGGGAGGTATTGCCGGGTGAATTAATAAAAATTAACCAAGACGGTCTTACTTCCTTCCGGTTTGCTCCGCGCGGCAAGAGACAAATGTGTGCGATGGAATATGTCTATCTTTCCAGACCGGATAGTGATTTAAATTATGTCAATGTCCATGCATCCCGGAAACGGATGGGAAAAGAGCTGGCTAAGGAAGCGCCGGTTGATGCAGATTTAGTGATAGGAGTACCGGATTCCAGTATTTCAGCTGCCATTGGCTACGCAGAGGAAAGCAAGCTGCCTTATGAAATGGGAATTATCAAAAATCGTTACGTTGGAAGAACGTTTATCCAGCCCTCCCAGGAGCTGAGAGAGCTTGGTGTAAAGATGAAGCTGTCTCCAGTCCGCGGAATTGTAGAGGGAAAACGTGTCATTATGATTGATGATTCGATTGTTCGTGGAACAACAAGCAGACGAATTGTAAAAATGTTAAAGGATGCTGGTGCAAAGGAAGTTCATGTACGGATTGCTTCTCCAGCGATAACAGACCCTTGTTATTATGGAATCGATATGTCTACGAAGGAAGAACTGATTGGAGCAAACAACAGTATTGAAGAAATTGGAGAAATCATTGGGGCAGACAGTATCGCTTATCTGTCTGAAGAAGGCTTAGAGAATGCCATCGTCAAAGATAAAACGATCAATCAAGGTGTCTGCATGGCTTGTATGACAGGCTTGTACCCAGTTGCTCCGGCTGATGAGAAAGAAATGGACATATCAAACTGCTAGAAGTGGGTGTTCCATTTGAAGCCACACTAGAATCAAAACCATGTTGGAGGGCGAAAAGATGTCAGATGTTTATAAACAAGCTGGTGTAGATGTTGAAAAAGGCTATGAAGCAGTAAAGCGAATGAAAAAACATATTCAAAAAACACATCGTAAAGAGGTGCTGGGCTCTTTAGGTTCCTTTGCAGGAGCATTTGATTTATCCTCCTTTTCCTATCAAGAGCCTGTCTTGCTTTCCGGGACAGATGGCGTCGGCACCAAATTAAAGCTAGCAATCGAACTGGATAAGCATGATACGGTAGGAATTGATTTAGTAGCGATGTGTGTCAATGATATTGTTGCCCAAGGGGGCGACCCGCTTTTCTTTTTAGATTATATTGCTTGCGGGGAAAATGACCCGGCACGGATCGAAGCGATTGTTTCTGGTGTTGCAGCAGGGTGCCAGGAGGCAGGAGCTGCATTAATCGGCGGTGAGACAGCAGAGATGCCGGGGATGTATGATGCAGATGAATATGATTTAGCTGGTTTTGTGGTAGGTATCGTCGAGAAAGCAGAGATTATTACAGGAAAAACCATTGCAGAGGGAGATACGCTGATTGGCTTCGCTTCGAGCGGAATTCATTCCAATGGCTACTCGCTTGTCCGCAAGCTAATTGAAGGTTTGGATTTTGAAGAAACTCCTGATGGATTATCAAAACCTCTAAGTGAAGCCGTGATGGAACCGACGAAGATTTATGCAAAAGCGGTTCAAGCTATAAAAGAAGAGGTACATATTAAAGGAATTGCACATATTACCGGCGGCGGGTTTGATGAAAATATTCCGCGGATGCTGCCAAATGGCCTTGGAGCAGCAGTACAGGAAGGGGCATGGAATGTTCCTGAGATTTTTCCATTCCTGCAAAAACGAGGAGAAATCGATGCACGTGAGATGTATCGCGTTTTCAATATGGGCATCGGCATGGTCGTAGCTGTATCTAATGAAGAAGCGCAGAAAGCCTGTGATATATTGCAGGAGAACAAGGTCGAAGCAGCAGTTATCGGAGAGGTCATTGCAGGTGAAGGGGTGCAGATTTCTTCATGAAACAGCGGGTTAGTGTGTTTGCATCAGGCACAGGAAGTAATTTTGATGCCATGATGCTGGATGAAAAAATTGCGAGTTCGATCGTGCTGCTTGTTTGTGATAAGCCGGGAGCAGCGGTTATCAAAAAGGCTCAAGGTTATGGTGTCGAGACGCTTGTAGCAGAGCCAAAAAGGTATGCTTCTAAACAGGAGTATGAAAAAGTGATTGCTGAAAAACTGCAGGATTTAGAAGTTGAATGGATTTTCTTAGCAGGCTATATGCGGCTTATCGGAGAGACCTTACTTTCACAATATGAAGGCAGGATTGTTAATATACATCCCTCCCTTTTACCGGACTTTCCTGGGAAAGACGCGATTGGCCAAGCCTATAGAGCCGGTGTTTCCAAGACAGGAGTAACGATTCATTATGTAGATGAGGGCATGGACACCGGCCCAATCATTGCACAGGAAGAAATAGAAAGGCTGCCTGAAGAAACGGAAGAGCAGCTGAAAACGAGAATCCAAGCCGTGGAGCATCGCTTATATCCAAATGTAATCAATCAACTTATGCAGAATGTAACGGAGGAATTATAATGAAAAAACGTGCGCTTATTAGTGTATCTGATAAAACAGGGGTCGCAGAATTTGCAAAAGGACTCGAAGCAAAAGGATTTGAAATCTTATCAACCGGAGGAACCATCCGTTTATTGAAAGAGTCTGGCGTCCAGGCGATTCCGGTAGAGGAAGTAACAAACTTTCCGGAAATGCTTGATGGAAGAGTAAAAACACTGCATCCGATGATTCATGGCGGGCTTTTAGGAAAACGAACCAATGAAGATCATCGTGCGCAAATGGAGGAGCATCATATTGCTCCAATCGATCTTGTAGCTGTTAACCTTTATCCGTTTAAAGAAACAGTTCAAAAATCAGGGGTAACCCATGATGAAATTATTGAAAACATAGATATCGGCGGACCCTCTATGCTTCGTTCTGCAGCGAAAAACTTTGCAGATGTCTTCGTTGTTGCCGACCCGTCTGACTATCCATCTGTTCTGGCAGCATTAGAAACGGAAGCGGACAGTTATGCTTTTCGGCAGCAATTAGCAGCGAAAGTATTCCGTCATACAGCACATTATGATGCGATGATTGCAGCTTATTTCCAAACACAGACAGAAGAAGTATTTCCAGAAACATATACCGTAACTTATGAAAAGGTGCAGGATTTACGTTATGGAGAGAATCCGCATCAGCAGGCAGCTTTTTACAAAGCACCTATTCAAAATGCAGCAACCTTGGCAACTGCCAACCAGCTGCATGGCAAGGAGCTTTCTTATAATAATATTCAGGATACCAATGCAGCATTAGAAATTTTGCGAGACTATAATGACCCTGCTGCCGTGGCGGTCAAGCATATGAATCCATGCGGCATCGGTATTGGGGAAACATTGGCAGAAGCATTTGGACGTACGTATGAAGCGGATCCTGTTTCTATTTTTGGAGGGATTGTAGCCTGCAATCGTCCGGTTGATGTACAGACAGCAGAGCAGCTTTCTTCAATCTTCTTAGAAATCGTCGTTGCACCTTCTTTTGAGGCGGATGCACTTGCTTTACTAACAGAGAAGAAAAATATCCGTCTCTTAGAATTGGATGTTTCGAATCAGCAGGCTGACCAAAAACGGATGACCACCGTTGACGGTGGAGTTCTTATCCAGGATTTAGATGTCAAAGAAGTGACGAACGAGGACTTAGAAGTGGTAACGGAAAAGCAGCCGACTGAAGCAGAAATAGCTGATTTACTATTCGCTTGGAAAGCTGTGAAACATGTGAAATCAAATGCAATCGTGCTTGCAAAGGATGCACAGACCATTGGTGTGGGCGCCGGTCAGATGAACCGGATCGGAGCAGCAGAGATTGCCATTAAACAGGCTGGAGATAAAGCGAAAGGAGCTGTGCTTGCATCAGATGCCTTCTTCCCGATGCCGGATACCGTAGAAGCAGCAGCTAAAGCCGGTGTCACAGCGATTATTCAGCCGGGCGGTTCCAAACGCGATCAAGATTCGATTGATGTATGTAATCAATATGGGATTGCGATGGTGACTACAGCTGTTCGTCATTTTAAACATTAATATAGAGCTCCTGTATTTCTTCTTAATTCGTTTATGCAGGAGCTTTTTAGCAGGTAAGAAGCTGAAAACGGAGGGGAAGCTATGAAAATATTAGTTGTAGGACGCGGCGGCAGAGAGCATAGTATCATCAAAAAGTTAAAGGAAAACCCGCAGTTAGACAAGATTTATGTTGCTCCTGGAAATGCCGGCATGGAAGAAGAAGCCGAATGTGTTCCCATTGATGAAATGAACATCGAAGAACTGGCAGCTTTTGCAAAAGAAGCGGCAATTGATTTAACGGTTGTTGGGCCTGAGAATCCGTTAAATGCCGGAATTACCAACCGGTTTCAACAGGAAAACCTCGCTGTTTTTGCACCCACACAAGAAGCTGCATGGCTGGAAGGCAGTAAAAGCTTTGCAAAGGATTTTATGAAAAAATATGAGATCCCTACTGCTTCTTACGGCGTTTATCAGGATGCTGAAGAGGCGAAAAAGAGAATTGTGGAAACTGGCGCTCCTATTGTAATCAAAGCAGATGGTTTAGCAGCAGGAAAAGGTGTTATTGTGGCGATGACAGAGGAGGAAGCTGTTCAGGCAATCGATGATATGCTTGTGGACAAAGCATTTGATCAGGCCGGTTCCACCGTAGTTATTGAAGAATATTTAGAGGGCGCTGAATTCTCTTTAATGGCATTTGTCCATGAGGATAAGGTCTATCCAATGATGGCAGCAAGAGACCATAAACGGGCTTTTGATCATGATGAAGGTCCGAATACAGGCGGTATGGGAGCTTTTGCGCCGATTCCGGATTTGAAGGCAGAAGATTATCAGTTCGCTGTTGAACAGATTTTAGAGAAAACAGCAGCAGGAATGCTGGAAGAGGGCAGACCATTCACGGGGATTCTATATGCGGGCCTAATGATGACGGAAAACGGCCCCAAAGTAATTGAGTTCAATACACGTTTTGGCGATCCGGAAACGCAGGTCGTTCTTCCTTTATTGAAGAATGATCTAGTTCAGGTCCTGCAGGATGTAATAGCGAAAAAAAATCCAAATTTAGAATGGCATAAGGAAGCATGCGTCGGTGTTGTGCTTGCATCGGAAGGATATCCTGGAGCGTACAATAAAGGAAATGAGCTTCCGCGTTTTGAAGATACCGAAGACACCTATATTATTCATGCCGGAACAAAAAAGACAGATGGAAAGCTTGTCAATGACGGAGGCAGAGTGCTCCTGATCGGCGGACGTGCAGACACACTTTCACAGGCTGCAGACAAAGTATATCAGCAGCTGGATAAAGCAGAACTGAATGGTAACTTTTTTTACCGGAGCGATATTGCTAAATAAAGATATAAAAATGCAAAGGACGGAAACCTCCTTTGCATTTTTTATTTTGCCTTTTAAAAGGTGTGACGACAAAATATTGCTATTTTCTGAATATGAGATGCAAGGATATTCTGTTGTTTTGGTAATCCAAATGATGGGTATAATAAAGGGAAATATAAGTATTGGAGAGATTAGATGTCTAACGTTATTTTTACTTCACCTAGCAAATACGTACAAGGAAAAGGAGCTTTAAACGAGCTTGGCAAATATGTTGAAGCAGTTGGGAAAAAGCCGTTAATTATATCTGATGACGTAGTTTGGGAGATAACGGAGGAAACGGTCGAGAGCAGTCTGAAAGATGTAAATATCGATTTTCATTTTGTTCCATTTAATGGCGAAGCCTCTTTAACAGAAATCAGCCGCATAGCAGAAGAAGGTAATAAAGCAGAGGCCGACTTTATCATCGGTGTCGGAGGAGGAAAAACACTAGATACAGCAAAAGCCGTTGCGGATGAGCTGGAAGTAAGTGTTGTTATTGTTCCTTCGACTGCATCAACAGACGCACCGACAAGTGCATTATCTGTTATTTATAACGATGAGGGTGTATTTGAATCCTATAAGTTTTACAATAAAAACCCGGAATTAGTGCTGGTAGATACGAAAGTAGTAGCTGGTGCACCAGCCCGTCTGTTTGCTTCTGGAATAGCTGATGCCATGGCAACATGGGTGGAAGCAAGAGCGACGATTAAAAGTAATGGAGAAGCAATGGCAGGAGGAAAGACGAGCATTGCTGCACGTGCTATTGCAGAAGCCTGTGAGAAAACATTATTTGCTTACGGAAAAGCAGCATATAAGGCAGTGGAAAAAAATCTGGTGACAAAGCAAGTGGAAGCGGTCGTGGAAGCAAATACTCTCTTATCCGGACTTGGATTTGAGAGCGGCGGATTAGCTGCTGCACATGCTATCCATAATGGTTTTACCGTACTGGATGGAGATATTCATCATCTGACTCATGGTGAGAAGGTTGCTTATGGTACGCTGACACAGCTTGTACTGGAGTTGCATCCAGAACAGGAAATCCAAAAATACATCGATTTTTATCAGTCATTAGGCCTGCCGACGACCTTGGAAGAAATGCATTTGGACGAAGTATCCTATGAAGATTTACAAAAGGTTGGAGCTGCAGCAACACAAGAAGGCGAAACCATGGGCAACCTGTCTGAAGAAATCACTGCCGATGATGTTGCCCAAGCTATTTTAGCGGTGGATCAGTTAAGTAAAAAGTAACTGTATGTTTACAATAATTGAATTAGTTTAAAGAAGCTCTGCACCCAGTTATGGATGCAGAGTTTTCTTATTTTCTCTGAATGAAGAAAAATCTGCATTTTTATCTTTGAAATAGTTTGACTTTTTATTTTTATTGTAATAATATGAACGAATGAACTTGCATACTGTATACAAGAGGTGATCGTTATCGTAGAAATTGTAAAGAAAACCTTAAAAAGCCAAGTATACGATTACTTGAGAGAGCAAATTATTGTCGGAAAATTCAAACCTGGAGAAAGATTAATAGAAGAAAAGATAGGAGAAGCATTAAATGTTAGCAGGAGTCCCATCCGTGAATCGATACGGATGCTGGAAAAAGAGGGATTTCTGAATTTATCAAAAACCGGCGGTGTTACAGTTGTAGAGCCTTCTCTTACAGATTTTAGGTATTTATACGAATGCCGGATAGAGATGGAGTCGCTTGCTGCTTATTATGCTGCTGTCAGACGGACAGATGAACAGCTGCGCTTGATGAGGCAGGAAGTGGAAAATACTGCCCACCATAAAGAAAAGCAGGATGACAATGAAAAACATGTTACGGTAGCTTTTCACGATATTATTATTGAAGCCAGCGCGAATCCTTTTCTCATATCCATGCTTGGGACACTGCGCGGGGTGAATAGTTTTTATCGGGAAGTCATTGTGGATAAAGACCCGACACATAGAGAAACCGCATTTACTGATCATGAGCAAATATGGGAGGCCATTGCCAGGAAGGATGCAGATGCTGCAAAAGAATTAATGAAACAGCATATTGAAAGAGATTTTACACACTTTCTGAATTTGAATAGAGACGAGTTGGAGGGATTAGAGTGAGTAAGAAAAAGCCTCTTGAGGGAATTAGGGTATTAGAATTAGGAAATATTGTAGCTGCTCCTTTTGCGGGGAAATTATTCTCTGAATTTGGAGCAGAAGTGATTAAAGTAGAAGAACCGAAAAATGGTGATCCGCTCAGAAACTGGAGAGTCATGTACAAGGATACATCCGTTTGGTGGCATGTTCAATCACGAAATAAAAAGTCGATTACTGTCAATCTTCGTGAGGCGGAAGGACAGGAAATCATTAAAAATCTGACAAAAAACGCGGATGTCGTTTTGGAGAATTTTAAACCAGGTACGCTGGAGAGATGGGGGCTAGGCTATGAGACCCTTAAGAAAGTAAATCCTTCTATCGTATTAACGCGAATATCCGGCTATGGTCAGACAGGACCTTATCGGGAAAAAGCCGGGTTTGGAAGCGTCGCAGAAGCGGTTGGGGGTCTGAGGTATTTAACTGGATACCCGGATTTACCGCCAGTTCGGGTCGGGATTGCTATTGGAGATATGGTTGCCGGACTATATGCTGTTATTGGTACATTGATGGCGCTGCGGGTTCGGGACCGGGACGAGGAAAGAAAGGGACAGGAAGTGGATGTGGCTCTTTATGAATCTGTATTCAGCCTATTGGAAGGGATGCTTCCGGAGTTTGATTTAACAGGGGAGATTCGCGAGAGAACAGGAAGTACGCTGCCGGGAGTTGCTCCGTCTAATTCCTACCTGTGTGCGGATGGCTCTTATGTCATTATCGGCGGAAACGGAGACCGGATCTTCCAGCGTCTGATGACAACCATCGGAAGAGAGGATATGGCAGCAGATTCAAACTATGCTACGAACCAAGACAGAGTGAATAATGTGGAATATATTGATAACGTTATTGAATCGTGGACGAAACAGCATACAATCAAAGAGGTGCAGCGGATTTTAGATGAAGCTTCTGTTCCAGTCAGCCCGATTTATAGTATCAAGGATATTATCGAGGACGTACATTACCAATCCAGAGACATGATTCAGGAAATTGAGCTGGATGACGGCCAAAAAATAAAGACTCCAGGTATTGTTCCAAAACTTTCGGAAACGCCGGGTGAAATTGAAGCAAATGGACCGGTACTCGGCCAGCATAATGAGGAAATCTACAAGGAATTTCTAAACTTCTCCTATGAGGATTTTAAAAGGTTAAAAGAGGGAGGAATTATCTGATGGCTCAGGTCACTATTATTGATGTAAGTCCGCGTGACGGGCTGCAAATAGAACCGAAAAATATTTCTACAGAAGAGAAAGCAAAGCTTATCCATAAGCTGACAGAAGCAGGAATTAAAAAAATTGAGGCTGCCTCTTTTGTTCACCCGAAAAAGGTTCCGCAGATGGCCGACGCAGAAGCGTTATTAGAGCAGCTCCGTTCCAATAAGAATGTGCTGCCCATTGCATTGATTCCTAATCAAAGGGGATTTATGCGAGCAAGTGAGTTTCCGCATTTAGAACTGAATTGGGCAGCTTCTGCAACAGAAACCTTCAGCGATAAAAATTTAGGAATGACGATCGAGAGAAATTTCGAAATGTTTAAAGAAGTGGCGGGGGAAGCAAAATCAAAAGGAATGGAGATTTGCTTCTCGATTGCGGTCAGTTTTGGATGTCCCTATGAAGGGCATGTAGAGGAAGAAAAAGTGCTTGAATTGGTAAAAAAAGCGGTACAGGCCGGAGCAGACAGAATTGGAATTGCGGATACAATTGGCATTGCAACACCAGATGCTGTGGATCGTTTGTTCAAAAAAGTATTAGAGTTGACAGGAGATACGAAGGTTTCTTTCCATATTCATGATACCAGAGGTTTGGGAGCAGCGAATGCGTATGCCGCGTATTCAGCAGGAGTACGAATGTTTGAAACAGCTGTAAGCGGAATTGGCGGATGTCCATTTGCTCCAGGATCAGCGGGGAACCTGGCAACGGAAGATTTAGTATATCTATTTGAGCGGATGGGAGTTAGAACAGGAGTGGATGTCAACAAGCTGTTCGAGGCTGCTGATT
Source organism: Oceanobacillus sp. FSL W7-1281 (assembly GCF_037969835.1). Classification (GTDB taxonomy): domain Bacteria; phylum Bacillota; class Bacilli; order Bacillales; family Amphibacillaceae; genus Oceanobacillus; species Oceanobacillus oncorhynchi. The sequence goes on from NZ_CP150214.1 coordinate 1,591,124, forward strand.
TTGCAGCAAGTCTTTCTTCCAAAACACCTCTGGGAAGAATTCGCCATTTAGACAGAGAGCGCACGATAAAGGAGATGATAAAATGAAGAGGTTACGTCACCTTTCTTTTCTGTTAGTTCTTACAGGAATTATTTTAGCAGCCTGCAGCAACGATGACGAGGTCTCGAAAGGAGCAGGAGCAAGCGAAGAGGAATATGAACCGGCGACCATCCGATTAGCTTATAACCTGCCATCAGGTCATCATATTTCAGAAGGAATAGAAGAATTTGCCAAAAAAATAGAAGAGGAATCAAACGGTCAGATAGACATGCAGGTTTTTGCGAATGGACAGCTGCTGTCTGATACAGATATGAACCAATCTCTTTTAACAGGCGGTGTGGAAATGGGAATGAACTCGTCTACAATCTGGTCTTCCACGGTGCCTGCTATGGGTGTATTTGATGTCCCTTATGTATTTGAGACATATGAGGAAGTAGGGGAAGCGTTGAATGGTGAATTTGGAGATATACTTCGATCAGAAATGGAAGATGTAGGCGTGAAAGTGTTAATGTTTGGTGATTATGGTTTTGGACAATTTGCGAATAATAAACGCCCGCTGGAATCACCAGAAGATTTTAGAGGCTTGAAAATCCGCAGTGTAGGAACACTCCCTTCTGAGTTAATTCAAGCTTATGACGCATCTCCTGTGTTTATGGGAGGCGGAGAAGTATATATGGGATTGCAAAGACAAACCGTAGATGGAGCAACATCTGGAACAACAGCAATGGTTCAGCGCAGTTATGATGAAGTGACAGATTATTTGACGATAAATAATTATACTTATTTTGAGTTTATTCTAGGCGTGAACCAAGATTTTTGGGATGAATTGCCTGAAAATACACAAACATTGATTGAAGATACTGCCAGCGAAACGGAGGAATGGATTCGCGAGCAGACAAAATTAGAAGATGAAAAGACACTCCAAGTGTTGAAGGACCGGGGAATGGAAGTATATGAAGTACCTGCTGAAGAACTCGACATATGGAAAGAAGCGGCAATGCCGGTACGGAAAATATTTGAGGAAGAAGCGGGAGAAGCAGTCATAGAATTATTAGATATGGTAGATGACGAATAAAAGTTGCTCATCACTTGGAAGGGAGTTATAGCATGAATAAAGTATATGAATTTTCTGATTTATTAATTAAGTATGCAGGATATTTGGCTGGAATTCTAATAATTGCGACAACGCTGATGACGTTTTATGAAGTAATATCCAGATCATTCTTTGATACGCCGACTGCATGGGCAACGGAATTATCTACTTATGCGATTATAGGGAGCTGTTTTTTAGGAACGGCATATGCCGTAAGAACGTACTCGCATATTACGGTAGATTTATTAGTTAATCGGGTGAACGAAACAACTCGTAAGGTATTCGGATATATTTGCAATGTAATAGGATTACTTTTTAGTGTTCTATTAACATGGTACGGATTCACTCATGTTTTCATGACATTTGAATTAGGAGTTATTTCTACCTCCTTGCTGCGCATACCGATGTATTTACCAGAGTTATTTATTCCGATAGGCGGCGTTTTACTCGTTATCGCATTTATCTTACAGCTGATCGATGGCGGCGTACATAAAGGGGGAGATCATCTATGAATCTATTTTTTGTAGGAGGCTTAGCAACATTCTTACTTATCGGTCTCCCTGTCGCATTTTCTTTAGGGATGCTGGCTGTACTGGGAATGTATTTATTTAATGGCGGGAGTTTTGCTTTTGCACAGATCCCGATTATAGCGTATTCTGCTTTGGATGACTTTACCTTAACAGCTTTGCCGATGTATATATTGATGAGCCAAATCCTTGTTGTGAGCGGTGTAGGCCGGGATTTATATGAAATGGCGAGCAGATGGTTCAGACATTTTCCGGGAGGATTAGGTATAGCGACCGTTTTCTGCTGTGCGATTTTTTCAGCTATTTCCGGATCCAGTGTTGCAACAGCTGTGACAGTAGGTGCTGTGGCCCTGCCGGAAATGGTTCGCCGTGGGTATAAAAAGAAATATGTGCTTGGACTATTGGCAGCCGGCGGTACACTGGGAATTCTTATTCCTCCGAGCGTGCCAATGATTTTATACGGTTCACTTACTGGTGAATCCGTCGGGAAATTATTTATTGCCGGTGTCGTGCCGGGGATTATCTTAACGTTAAGTTTTATGATTTTTTCTTCTATTCAGATGCGCCATATAAAAGAAGAGCCTGCTACATGGGCAGAACGCTGGGAAGCGTCTAAAAAAGCAATTTGGGGATTATTGCTGCCGATTGTGATTATCGGCGGAATCTATTCAGGGATATTTACACCGACAGAAGCAGCTGCCGTCGGCGTGGTATTAGCCTTTCTCGTTGCTATTTTTGTATATCGAAACCTGACAGTTGCTAGTTTGAAAAAGATGATCCTTTCTACAGTTAATACGAGCGCAATGATTCTATTTATTATCATTGGCGCTAAAATGCTCGGTTTTATCTTAACTATTTTACAGATTCCGCAGCAAATTACAGAGGCAGCTACCTCGGCAGATGTCTCTCCGTGGGTAATCTTTATTTTTATTAACATACTATTACTGGTATTAGGAATGTTTTTAGAAACTGTATCCATTCTGGTTATTACGGTGCCAATCCTGTATCCAATTATTACTGCTTTAGGGTTTGATCCGATATGGTTTGCTATTATCATGGTTGTTAATATGGAATTGGCATTAATTACGCCTCCTGTAGGATTAAATCTCTTTGTTTTAAAAGGACTGGATAGAAAGAATTCCATTGCTGAAATTGTAAAAGGCGTGATTCCGTATGCCCTTATTATGATTTTATTTATCATCCTGCTGTGCTTCTTCCCGCAAATTGCAACGTATCTTGTAGAGAATGTACAGTAATTAAAACTCTTTAGAGAGGGAGTTTTAAAGATGCTTTGGACTTGCATTTAATCGTTCTGTCAGATAGTAAATTAACAAAGCGTAGTTTTTACATAATGTGTAGAAACTACGCTGTTTTTTTGTGGAAATGGAATATTAACAGTAAAATCACTGTTTAAAAATCGGGATACCCATAGCACTCGTTGAATCAACGCGAATTTTTTTAATAGGATTATTCATCTAGCCTCCCAGTAGAATTTTGCCAGACCTAAAACTGAAAAGTATAGGATCAACACAAAAATATAAACATAGTATCCATATATGAATATAAGAGAAATAATCAACTTTACTATATTAAAGCGTGACATTATGATAAAATAAAAACAAATGACAAATAGTGGAGAGTTGCTTAATGACATTATGGAGAAATAGGGAATTACGACAGCATATCAATGTAATCGACGGGACGGTTGCCCCTAGTATTGTCTTAACCAATGCAACCTATTTAAATGTATATACAAATCAATGGCTTGAAGCGAATATTTGGATTGATGAGAACAGGATTGTATATGTAGGTGAGAACCTGCCGGAAGAGACAACAGGAACAAATTTTTATGATTGTCAGGGGAAATTTGTAGTGCCAGGCTACATCGAACCGCATGCGCATCCTTTTCAGGCTGCTAATCCGGAAGAAACGGTGATGTATGCTGCGAAAACGGGAACGACGACCTTTGTAAATGATAATTTAACCTGGTATTTGCTGTTAAATAAAAAGAAAACGTTCTCTATGATAAATGCTTTTTCTAAATTGCCGGTAAATATGTTTTGGTGGAATCGTTTTGACAGCCAGACCATACTGAAGGATGATCATGTGTTTAATACGAGAGATGTATTAGATTGGGCAGAGCATCCGCTGGTTATTCAGGGAGGAGAGCTGACGGACTGGCCGAGCCTGCTGACAGGCGGTGATCGTCTGCTGTACTGGATTCAGGAGATGAAGAAGCTGGGCAAGCCGATAGAAGGCCACTTGCCGGGCGCGTCATCCCGCACTCTGACAAAAATGAAGCTTTTCGGCATTTCGAGTGATCATGAATCAATGACGGCGGAGGATGTGTTAAAACGGCTGGAGCTTGGTTATCGTGTCAGTCTTCGTTACTCACCAATCCGTCCAGATTTGCCGGAAATAATTAAAGGCCTTCTCGATAAAGGGTTATCGCAATTTGATAATATGAGTTTTACAATGGATGGACCAACACCAGCCTTTATGGAAGATGGCATAATCAATGTTTGTATTGAGAAAGCAATAGAGAATGGACTGCCTGCAGAAACGGCTTATCGCATGGCGAGCTACCATCCTGCCAGACATTTTAATATGGAGGAAGAATTCGGCAGTATTGCGCCGGGAAGAGTTGCTAATATAAATATCCTTTTAGATAAACAAAATCCGCACCCGGAGAGCGTGATAAGCAAAGGGAAATGGATCAAAAAGGACGGCGAAGCAATTCCTTATCCATCCGTCATTAATTGGGAAGAATTTGATATTACATCAGTTGAATTTGACTGGGAGCTGACGGACGAGGATTTACAGTTTTCGAGTCCAATCGGGATGGATATGGTCAATGATGTGATTATCCAGCCATATACGATTGTATCAGATGTCAGTGCTGATCAGATTCCCTCCAGTAAAAGCGAGCAATTTATTGCATTAATTGATAAGCATGGCAAGTGGCGGGTAAATACAATTATTCGCGGATTTGCTCCGAAGCTCGGTGCGCTGGTCAGCAGTTTTTCAGCTACGGGAGATATTATTCATATTGGTAATTCTAAGAAAGATATCCGTATTGCCGCGAAACGGATGAGAGAGCTGGGCGGAGCAATTGTATTGGTGGACCAGGGAGAGATTTTAGCAGAAATGCCGCTTCCCCTTGGAGGAGTGATGCCGAAGAACGCGATGGAAGAATTGATTCCGATGAACAAGGAAATAAAAAAGGTGTTGAAAGCACACGGATACGCATATGAAGATCCGATTTACAGCCTGTTATTTCTTTCTGCCTTCCACCTGCCTTTCTTCCGTATTACACAGCAGGGATTGCTGGATGTGAAAAAAAGGGAAATTGTAATTCCGGCTACGATGCGTTAGTATAATAAAGTTGTCCTGATGGACGAAAATAAGCTCTTGTTTAGAGAAGGAAGCTTCGTTGGATGAATAAAATACTATTTCCTATTCTTCTTTTCAGAATGGTACAGAGAAGGACAGGAAAAATAAGGGGGAATTGAAGTGCAAATAGATAAGCTACGAGGGGAGCAGCTCGATCAATTGTTTGATGCTATATTATCATTAAAAACGCGTGAGGAGTGTTATCAGTTTTTTGATGATATTGCTACTATGTCAGAAATCCAATCCCTGGCACAACGTTTACGGGTTGCGAAAATGCTGACAGAAGAAAAAACATACAGTGCCATCGAGCAGGAAACAAAAGCTTCCACTGCAACCATCTCCCGAGTGAGACGCTGCATTAACTATGGCAGTGACGGCTATAATTTGGTTTTGAAAAGGCTGCATATCAAAGGAGAAGAAGAAAAAGAAGAATCAGAAGAATAATGCCTAAAAGAGAAATCGAAACTATTGAAGTAAGGCAAATAGTTTCGATTTCTCTTTTTTTATTTTATCGCAGTGTAACTGGCTGGCGTTGTGATTACTCGCCTATCATAAAGCGTTGTGCGTTGAAAAATCCCCACTGAAGGAAGTTTCACTTTATAAACACTATTTTGTAAATAAGTTTTTGCTTAAGATATTGAAAATCTTTACCTTATCCGTTCTATTCATTTGCCGATTTTTGTTATAATAAAGAGATGAATGTAATAATGGAGGATTTGTACTGATTATGAATATAAATGAATGGAAGCATCTGTTTAAATTAGATCCAGCAAAGGAAATATCTGATGAAGATTTAGATAAAATTTGTGAATCAGGGACCGATGCGATTATAGTCGGCGGCACTGATGATGTCACATTAGACGGGGTTTTAGATTTATTATCAAGAATTCGCAGAGCACATATGGTACCGGTGGTTTTGGAAATCTCGAATGAAGAAGCATTGACTCCAGGCTTTGATACTTATTTTGTTCCGATGGTATTGAATTCAAAAGAGAAAAAATATGTGATGGATATACAGCAAAAAGCAATCAAGGAATATATCGACATGATGGAGTACAGTGAGGTATACTTTGAAGGTTATTGCATTTTAAATCCAGAAGCAAAAGCTTTCCGGCATACGAATTGTGAATTGCCCGATATAGAAGATGTAAAGGCATATGCATATATGGCAGAGCATGTTTTTCATCTGCCCATTTTTTATGTGGAATACAGCGGTACCTATGGTGATGCAGAAGTCGTTCGCGAGGTGAAGGCAGAACTTAATGACACCAAGCTTTTCTATGGCGGCGGTATTGAGACAGCGGAGCAGGCCAAAGAGATGAAAGAGTATGCTGATGCAATTATTGTTGGAAACAGTATTTATACGGATATAAAACAAGCACTCAAGACAGTAGCTGCTGTTAAAGAGGATATGTAAAAAGGAGAATAACCAAGGAAGGAAGAGATAAGATGGAGCAAACGCTGGAAGCGATGATAAATACATTAAATCCGGAGCAGCAGAGGGCTGTACGGTATACAGAAGGTCCGCTCTTAATTATGGCAGGGGCCGGAAGCGGGAAAACACGCGTATTGACACATCGAATTGCTTACTTAATGGGAGAGAAGGAAGTAGCTCCCCGAAATATTTTAGCGATTACCTTTACCAATAAAGCGGCAAGAGAAATGAAGGAGCGGGTAGCGAAATTAGTCGGTCCTCAAGGTGAATATATGTGGGTCTCTACATTTCACTCGATGTGTGTCCGGATTTTACGCCGGGACATTGACCGGATTGGATATTCCTCGAACTTTTCCATTTTAGACAGCGCAGATCAATTATCTGTTGTAAAGCAAGTACTTAAAAATCTCAATATTGATCCAAAGAAATTTGATCCCCGGGCGATGCTTGGACAGATTAGTACAGCAAAAAATGAGCTGATTACAGAAGATGAATTTGCGAAGAATGCCGGTAATTTCTATGACCGCCAAGTAGCGCAGATTTATGAAGGCTATCAGAAAATGCTGCGGAAAAATCAGTCCTTAGATTTTGATGACCTGATTATGCAGACGATTCATTTATTTGACCGTGTACCGGAAGTTTTGGAATATTACCAGAGACGGTTCCAATATATTCATGTCGATGAGTATCAGGATACAAACCATGCACAATACTTTCTGGTCAAACAGCTTGCCAAAAGGTATCAAAATCTGTGTGTAGTCGGCGATTCAGACCAGTCTATCTACCGTTGGCGCGGAGCAGATATTACGAATATCCTGTCCTTTGAAAAAGATTACCCGTCAGCGAAAACTGTCATGCTGGAGCAAAATTACCGCTCTACCAAATCGATTTTACTGGCGGCGAATAAAGTAATTGGCAATAACTCTGGACGAAAGCCGAAAAATCTTTGGACGGATAAGGATGACGGAAAAAAGATATCCTATTATAAAGGAGCAACTGAGCAGGAAGAGGCTTTATATATTGCAGATACCATTCAGCAGTTAACTCGGTCAGGCAAATACCAGCCAAGTGACATTGCTATATTGTATCGTACCAATGCACAATCCCGTGCAATTGAGGATACATTTGTCAAATCAGCTATCAGCTATCAAATGGTTGGCGGTACACGCTTCTATGACCGTAAAGAAATCAAGGATATGATTGCTTATTTAAGGTTAATTACGAATCCCGATGATGATATCAGCTTCCAGCGTGTGGTAAATGAACCTAAAAGAGGAATAGGAAAAACATCGATTGAACGCTTGCAAGCATATGCAGCAGAGCATGATATTTCTCTCTTTGAAGCAGTGAAGGAAGTTGATTTCACGGGTGTTTCGAAAAAAGCAGCCAATGCTTTAGCAGGATTCGGTAGCCTTATCAGCTCGCTTACACAGCAGCAGGAGTTTCTGACAGCGACGGATATGGTAGAAGCTGTGCTGGAACGGACCGGCTATGAAGAAATGCTGAATAATGAGCGTTCCATTGAAGCGCAGTCTAGACTGGAGAACTTAGAAGAGTTTAAAACTGTTACACAAGAATTTGAAAAAGCAAGTGAAGAAGACAAAACACTCATCGCCTTTTTAACTGATTTAGCATTGATTGCAGATATTGACCGTGTCGATGAAGAGGATCCGGATCACTTTCAAAAAATCACCCTGATGACATTGCATGCAGCAAAAGGACTGGAGTTCCCTGTCGTTTTCTTAATTGG